>NZ_CAMLDC010000010.1 GCF_946478805.1 uncultured Fluviicola sp.
TTGCCCGATGTAATATTTATCAAACTTTTCAGAATAGTTGATGTAAACGTAGTAGCTTTCCATGAATAGTGATTTACCTAAAAAGCAAAAAGCTCAAGACATTTGATACATCTTGAGCTTTTCTATTTCCTACAGCCATATAGGACTTATCTTTTAACGTAGTGTGCGGTCTGGACGGGACTTCTCGGCTGAGCCGAGACGACCCCATGCGTTACAAATTAAACCAATTCATTCTTATCAGAAGCTATAAGCCAATCTAAGTATTTATGATTTTGTCGTTTGAGCATTTTCTCGTATTTCAGAGCTTCTGTTTTACTTTCAAATGATTTGGTAAAGATTAATTTCCATGGACCTCTTTCTGAAGTATATTTTCCTAAAGGTAAATTGTGTTCTTCCAAACGACGAATTATATCAGTCGTATAACCTTTATAATAAATTCCATCAGGATTTGAAATAATATAAACAGCGTAGCTTTCCATGAATAGTGATTTACCTAAAAAGCAAAAAGCTCAAGACATTTGATACATCTTGAGCTTTTCTATTTCCTACAGCCATATAGGACTTATCTTTTAACGTAGTGTGCGGTCTGGACGGGAATCAAACTAGATAATATTAAGTTTCATTAAATCATCTAAACACCCCGTAAACACTGCAACCGTCAAAAATCTAGTATCAGAACAAATCTAATGAGATTAAATGAACTTTAATGCAATTCAAGAAAATTCTCACCGAAATTCTCACCGAAAAGGGTATAAAAAAACTCCGAAGTTTACACTCGGAGTTTTATAAAATTCGATTTAATTAATCAACAAGAGGAAAAGGAAAGTATTCGTGATTTTCTTCTGTTGCTCTTCGAAGTTGATTACAAAACATGACAGCGTTTTCAAGTAAAGTCATTTTATTGTAAGCAAATATTATACTCTTATCCTGGAGTTTATGCCCTGTGATTTTTGTCAAAGTAGGTAGAGGAATAAAATTAATAAGATTAGTAATAAAAGACCTCCTCCCCGTATGGGAGGAAATAAATTGATGTAGTTTCTTCGTTATCTTTTTTTTCTTACCTGTTGAGTCTGTATATGTTGTTGATACATCCTGATCAAGTCCAACTTTCAAGGCCAATTCTTTAACATAGGAATTTAATTTTTGTTGAGCGATTTTTCTAGGTGGTTTCCCTTTATTCTCATTAAACATATCCTGCAAAGGTTTTAGAATTGGACAGATAATTTCCGCTTCTGTTTTCTGTGTAATATATCGGCAGTAATTGAAACTTGTACCTTTTACTGAATGGTGTGCTTCAGGTATAATTTTATATACATCTGATTCGCGACATCCTGTAAACAAAAGAATCATAAAAATGTACTTTACGTTATAAAGCCGATCATCTTCAGGATCAAAATCAATAATCATTTGAATTTGATCCATATTCAGGTAAACTGCATCTGCGTTCTCAGCTTGAATTTTATCACGATTAGATAGTTCAGTTGCTGGATCAAAAACTTTGATCTTATAGAATCGAGCGATTTCCTTTAAGACAGCTTTAAACACTTTTTGTATTGCCCAAACTGCATTTATTCTTTCTGCATAAGGACGATAGAATTCGATAAAATCCAAGTACATTTCTTCATTAACATCCTTTGAATAAATGAACTTGCCAATTCGTTTTTCATATTCCTCAAGTTTACCAATTAAGTTTTTATAAGGAGATTTAGATGTTTTCTTTATCGTGTTTGCAGCAACAATATTTTCCCGAATAAAATCTACTAAACGAACCTTTGTAATAGCTTCTGTTTTTTCCTTTCCAAGAATTCTTTCCTCAATTTCTTCTTTAAATTCTTCGAAATCAATTGCCCCCTTTTTTAATAATTTGTCATATACAATTCGAATATTCCTATTGATTTCTTGAATCTGGTTTCTATCGTCAGTTTTAATCGGCATTTTTAATTCCGCATCCCAATCAGCTGGTAGTAGTTTTATTCCAGTTGAGATAATTAAGCGCTTGTAAGTAACCTTTCTTGTTAACAAATCAATTTCTTTATGACCAAAATTGATATATCCAATAATTGGTTTTAAAGGTGATCTCTCATTTTTTAATTGATAATTGATCTTCAACTTCGAAGATTCTTCATTATTTGATTTCATGATTTAGCGGCTTCTAATCGTATATAATTCAAAATTGAAATCCGAGAAAAACGCACACGTCTTTCATTAATCCGGATAGGCTTAATCAAGCCTTTGTTTACTAGTTTTTTGAGTGAATTGTAGCAGATACCAAGAAGCTTCTGGACTTGCTTTAAGTCCAGAAGTTCATCTTCTATTGGTTTTGATTCTACTGGAGGAATTGAAGGGCTGTTTTTCAGCCCTTTTATTTCCTCTTTCAATTCTGCCACTTCACCTTTAAGCTTCTGATACTGATCTAACAGATTATTCAAAGCCAGTTCTAAAAGTTTTGTGTCCATGATAATTGATTTAGGACTATGGTCGGAATTCAATCCTTTTTCATAGCCCCATGATAAAAAGTCCAATTCCGGTCATCAGCAGGATTAATCCCACTATCGTATCGGAAGAACTACTTTCAGGTACGTATTTGATCCGTTCTAAGCGGTTCAACCATCCTTTGAGGTACTTTTCCTTAGGTGAAGCTTTATATCGATCTGCTCGTACTTCTTTGAGCGTGTAGAACAAACTCTCTTGATTCAATTTGTTCATTAGCTCAACTCCCTGGTCAGTAAAAACCTTGCTACCTGTGATTGGATGCTTTAACCGTTTTAGTGCCTTCTCTGCCATAGAACGCATTCCTCCAACACCATGGTTCACCGAACCATCGTAAAGCATTGTTGCGACCGATTGATTACGAAGGCTTCCAAAATGGTTCTTATCCCAATAATTGCGTTTTAAGATTGATTCAGCAGTTTTGCGAGATAACTTTTTCATATCGGCAACAGTTGGAGTTCTCCCAAGGAATTGCGCTAAAGTTGGCGCAGCAATTCCCCAATTTGTGCCGATTAGTATTCCCTTATACCAATTCCCGCTATCATCGGCTAGGTTCTGATACCCACCTTCGTTGATACCAACAATTGCCTGGGATTTTTCAAATGATGCCATGACATCGGTTATTAATTAAAACTTGTGGACTTTGAAGCCTGATCGAATCCATGTTGGATGCGCTGCTCAATCAATTTTTCATTCGCAACAAGTGGACTCCCCAGATCAAGATCTTTATCAGGATTAATAATCATAGCTTCGAAGCTTTTGATAACCCGACCATTCGGGTTCTTTAACTCAACTTGTGCAACTTCCGATTGTTTTACCAGGTCATTGATTCGAACGAAATGATCAATGTCATTGTTGAATATTTCAGTCAACGTTAACTCATAAGCTGATCGCGCTGCAATTGCACCAATACCCTTGTTTGAGAAGTTTTCATATTTCGGAATCCCACTATTGCAATTGATTACAATTACACGGTAATTACATTCTTCCGAATCTTCTTCAATCAATCGGATAACGTCTCCTAATGGTGAAACGTTCATCAAGCCCCCATCAACATTGTTGTGCGAATTTTGTAAGATTCCGTTCTTAATGAATTTGACTTTATCGACCGGTTCCCAAACTAAGGGAATAGCAGTTGAAGCCAATACGCCATTGACGAAATCTTCATTTGTCGCAAACTCGTTGTGCTTAATACTGTGATATGTTCCAGTATTCAATGAAACAAAACCTGCCGTAAATACCGTTCCTTCAACTTTAGAACGGTCCAGGTATAATTTAAGTTTTTCAAGCAGTGGCTTGTTACTTGCAACCGATCTGAAACTCTTGTAACTTTCTTTAAGTGATTCTCCAATCTTTTGGATGAATTCCCGGATAATCTCTTTTCGTTTCTCTTTTGAGAAGATCATCTCTAATTTCTGAAAGAAATTCAGATTAAAATCTATCTTCAAATTGAACCTTTTAGCTAACGAAAGAAGATCAAATTTGAATTTGAGTTTATCTTCTTTTGAATCGGTGTCAATAAATTCTGAAGTGTAGATTTCCGATGCTCCATTTTCACCAATGAGTTGCCATATTTCTTCGAGCAATTCAAAACGTCCCATTGCGAGCATTGAACCATTAATTGATCCTGCGCTCACTCCTGAAATAATATCGAATTTCATTGGTGAATCTAATCCTGTGACTTTTTGCCAGTTCTCCTTCAGGTATTTCAACGCTCCAACTTGGAATGCGCCTTTGAAACCTCCACCTGATAAAACCAATGCATACTTGGTCTTCATAACAATTGATTTAGATGTTATCTTTTCTTTCTTCGGGAAAGTGAACTTTCCTCAATCCACGGGCTTTTCTTCGGATGCCCTTTAGCATCACTAAGAATTAAGCGATATTTTGGTTTAACTCCTGCGGTTTTGAATTGCTTTATTTCATGGATCTGACGTTTCTCAGTCGGATTCAATTTGGAATAAACAAATTCAGCCACTTTGTAACGGGGTTTATGCGCTTTCTTCGCAACACCTCGCTTAACAGTTGTTTTCTTTCTTGCAACTGTCTTTCTTGTTGATCTTTTTTTGTACATGATTTGATGGTGTTTTTTTGTTGTTGATTAATTGAACACTTGCATTTCACCTCCTTGGTTGAAACGTCCATATTGTATTGCTCTTCCTCTCTCTGGAAACTCAATTATGCAATCCACATCGTGCGCAAATTCATTTGAACCACGAGCCTTTCCTGATTTGTTTACTTGGGAAACAAAAATGAATGAAACATTGGGATGGCTTTCTTTTAGTTCATTAAGTTCGTATGGAGATAATCGAAGACGTGTAATACTATCCAGGAATATAAAATTGTAATCATCAAGATTCTCAGGTAAATAATCCGAAACATCCAGGTTCGGATGGGCAACTGATTTCAGCTTTTCCTTCAGGGTATCATCCAATCCTTCTTCTTTAGCGACATAAAGTACTTTTCCATGATTTCGGGCTAAGTACCCTGCGAAGTCTGTACAAAGAATTGACTTACCGAATTTGGGTGGTGCGGAAACCAAAACTGAGAATCCAGGTGACGGGTTTCCAATGAAATCTAACCACTTACCAGTAAATCCAATTTTGTCAAATTCAAGCTGCACAAAATCCATACTGTTCATCATTCCTCTTTGTGGCTGATTTGTATCGAAATCCAATTCGTCATCATCAAGCGACTCCAATCCATTTAGCCCATTCAATTCCCTTGTAGGGATTGTAAGAACTCCTTCAGATGGATTTTTTCGAACGAACGACTCCAGGGTATTTAGCATTTCTGTTAACACATCGTAATAGGGATCTTTCTCGGTAATACGAGAAGCATTGATCGCCCGTCCAACTCTATTAAACAGATTCTTTGCTTTGTTATTAGCAATCAGTTTCCCCTGCAATCCAATGTAACTTTTTATGAAGCGAGTGGAAAGCATTAACTCTTGTTTTCCACATAGGTTTTGCAATGATGCCAGTCGTGAACTTTCAATCTCAACTCTTACTTCTCCATTGCGTTTAATTGAGTTCATAAGCTCAATCAATGAGTCCTGGATTTCTAAAATTTGTTTTGCATAAGAGGAAGTTTTTCGAATTCGCTTTTCTGCCATGGCACGTTGCAACGCGTTTAGAAAAGCTCTTACCTGGTCATAGCTTTTAACCTTACCATGCAACAATGTAAATCGTTTAACGAACCTTAATTCCTCAGAAATTCGCTCCACAGGTTCACCTGACCGAGATACAACACGCATGTTACTTTTTCCTGCACTCTTTGATCGGTTACTTGTAACCTTGCGTTCTTTAGCAGGAGCAGATTTCGAATCCTTGCTTTTTGCAACTTCTCTTCCAGTTTGCGCTTGAGAAGCGGTTTTATCTGGATGCTCTTGCAGGTATTCACTGAGTTTTTCGAAGAATAAATCAACTGTCTCCCGAATTTCACGATCCTGGTCGTAAAGTTCCCAATTGTTACCGTGGCCTGTTACCTCATCCACAAAATCAGCAGTGGCTTTCAGGTCGGCATGTAACTTGCTACGATCCATCTTTTCGATTGTAGCATAATAATTTTTGCTTGTGATTGTCATGATGCTTTCTTGTTGAATGACAATAATCTTAACTTCAATTTCAAAGCCTTTGCACGAAGCTTCATTAATCGAAGCTGTTCATCTGCTGATTCGGAAGGCGGTGTTTCTAACTTAACTCTGGGCTTGGGTTCGGGTTTTACAAGTCCAACTTTTTCTGCCTGGTCTTTATCCAAATTGATTGTAATTCCCAACTCATCCAGTTCCTTAACAAATGGTTCAATAGATTCACTTGAAAGCTTTGCAGTCATATTCTTACCTACCTTTTCAAAATTGTTCCCCTCCACAATCTTTAATAGTTCAGAATTCAAAAAGATTCTGCCACCATCATTAAGTGAGGATGGAACTATAACCCTATACTTGCCACTGGACTCTTTAAAGAATCCGATTCCGTTATTCGTTATCAAGTCGGAACCGGAAGGAAGAGATTTAAAAAACAGGATCGCCATTCCAACAGGAACTTCAATCCTGTTTCCAAGAACTTTTTCAGCGTTCCAATGTTCCGGCATTAAGATTCCCTTTCGAGTTTGACCATCAAGTGTAGTGTAGCTAACAAGTTTTCCGGAAAAGGATGAAAAAGCCTGAAGGATATTGCCTGTTACAACATAGCGGATACCTCGATCCTTTAGATTTTGCCCGATTGCTTGCTGCCAATCATTGAGCAACTCATCAAAACTCGACTCGCGAATACCAATACTTGCTCCTTTAATAGCGTTGATCTTGTCCGTTACACTTGCAGGAATTTCCAGGTACTTTTGCGATGAAGCAAGAGCAAAACGCAAACGTATTGAACTCGGTGCATAAGGATTTGCAAGTTTATAGTCAATCTTAAATCCTAGGAATACGGTCATTGTATCAATCGGATGACCTTCAAATGAAGGTTCTTGATAGATGAGTTCTTTCCCAACCGTAAAAAACTGGAAAAGGTCTTCTACAAATCTTCGTTTTGCTTCTGCCTGGCGGTCTACTTCCTCAATTTTGCGTGAACGCTCGATGTTCAATTCAAGGATACGTTGTTCAACTGCCGGATCTACAAGGGTTGGACTTTCTTTTTTGAGTTTCTTAATCTTTCTCTCTTGGGGAACATCACGAATAAGCTGCGTGTACTTGTTAGCAACGGCTTCTTTTTCGGCAGTTAGAATTGCACCACGGTGATTATGATAAGTTTCAAGTAATTGTGCTTTTAATTCATCAGCCGATTTTCCATCAAGTGTTTGGTAAATCATGTTGCGCAATTCTTCAACCTTGTAAGGCTTTCTTAAAATGTTCGCTTCAATCTTCTCAAGAATTGAATCCTCTCCGAAAGAAGAAAAACCACCCTTACCAATCTTTACAGCAGTCTCCATTTTGGTTTCTGCCTTAAGATTCATTTCCTCAACCTCCAGGTCATATTCACCTGTTTGCTTCAAATATCCAACAAGGGTTTCGTAACGTTCTTTGATGATTTCGTAAAAGCTTTCTTGCCCCTTAACAGAAAGAACTGCTACACGTCCTGACACTTTTAACGCTGCATCTTCATTCGAGGATTCATCTGAACCCAATTTCAAAGGATTACCTAATTGCTCGTTTAATTCGTAGTTCTCAGACAGGTAAGCGTAAACAATCCCATCGCCGTACTTATTCAAAAAGTCAGGCACTTCCAAAATACTGGAACTTTGTTTTTGATTCGATGAAGTATTTGCATCCAAGCTTTTCAGCTTCTTCTGAAGCATCATCATTAAACGCAGCTCTGCCGGAATTGCAGAGTTCAAATAATCGTAGATCGGTTTAATCAATTGTCCGGTGCGGTTGATTCGTCCACGTTTCTGAATCTCGGTATTAATGTCCAACTCAGGTTGTACCACGATCATTACCCGTTGCTTCACTTCACTTTCAGGAACTTTAGCAGTAGAAATGGCGTGTGCAGATGCACCAGTACTTCCTGACTGGTTAATGAGCAGCACGTCAATTTCATTGTTGTTGAATTGACGAAAGGCATCGTTTGTATTCACTCGCTTTCTTACTTCAACTATTCCGCGATTGCGCTTCTCATTAAATTGAACTTGAAGTTTACGCCCCGTTACCTCTGCAACTTTATAACCCGCAGCACGAATACGTTCAACAATCACATCAATAGGGGAAATAGTAATTCCGGTTGAAATAAGACTGATTTCTTCTCGGATTCTACCATACTCTTTTTTGGCATCTACTCCTAAGTCATCAATATCAAAGACTTTCTTTTCCTTTCCACCATTGGGAAGCGTAACAGTATAGCGCAAAACTCCTTCCAAGCCTTTTTCCAATACAATGGAAAAATCAGTATTGATACTATCCCCAAGTTTTACGACGAAACCGTTATCATCTTCCATTTGTTCAAGGAAACTTCCCATCGTACTGGAGAATGCAATAACTGGCTTTCTACCTTCCTTCAATCGTACAATTGCTCGTTCTGCAACTGCTTCCGCTTTTATGGAGAACAACATTTGATTAATGACATTAAACACCTTTGAGAAATATGGCATATTGTCAACACCACCACTTTCAGTTCCTTTTCGAAGTCCAGCTTCTGCTCCCTCTTCAGCCATGATCTCATCCAATTCATTTACACGAGTATCTACATAGGTGTTTTGAAAGGAGATAATATCCCGAAGGATCATTGTAATGTTGTCCGCTATTGCTTTGTGGCTTTCCGCATATTCGTCCAGGGAAATGTAATTCACCTCAACACCTTCATAGGTTCGCTCTCTACGTATCATTTGACCCTCCAACACCAATTGCGAAGCCAGTACTTCCTGCAATGCAACACCACCATGTGTGATCGCGTTAACTAAATCCTCTTGTGACATACTCGCTTCTGAAATAACTGTTTTCATTGCGTAGATTGGCATATTATCCGGTCTCTTTGCAAATGTCGCTGATAAGAAAACTGCACCTTTTGCTTTTCTAACAATCCCTTGCATGAACAAACCCGTCTTTGATGAACCACTTGCGTTATGGCTTTCATCCAGGATTATGATACTACCTTCTGTAACTTGTTTCAGAAAGTTTGGTTTTAAAGGTTTCTTATCCGCAGAATTGAATTGCGTATATGTTGCAACAACATAATCATACCCGCTCAAATCTGCTTTTTCGAGAATTCGGTTTTGGTCAATAGCCAGTGGTGCTTGGTAAATAACCAATCCATCTTCATCCTTAATGTCAGTTTTACTCTCACGATTGTTGACAATAAATGGTTTTAGGTGCTGTGACCCAATTGCAGACAAGTCCCTGTATATGTCTGAAAACAGGTTGGCTTTTTCAGTAATAAAGATTGGCTTTAACCCTGCGTGTGAAGCGTATCTGATTATGGCTGCTGCTGAACGTCCTTTTCCAATTCCGGTTTGATCGCCGATAATGATTCCTTGACCTAAAGCTTCTATGTTATAGATCGCCATTCCAACCGCATCAATCTGCTCAGCCGAAAGTGCATTATAAAGTGCTTGCTTGGTTGGATAACCCAAACGGTGACGAACAAAATTATCCATATCCCCTCCAACACTATTTGCAATTCGATTAACTGCATCGTGAATTTCAAAATCCATTGAATCCGGAACGTTAATCTGTAATGACTTGCCTTGTGATGAAGGATGATATGGTCCTTCTAACGTATTTCCATCCATTAGCTTTCTAAGTTGAATGGCTTTTAATCTTAATGAATCCATTGGTTTCAATTCTTTGTGTTCCATAACTCTTTTGAATAGGTCATCAAATGAGCTTACCATTTGCCTAGCTGAATCGTCAGCTAGTGGTGTATATCCCTCCGGTCGTTGTTTACGACCGGAGATCAATATTAATCGGGTATTAAAAGCTGTTCCCTGTCTAGAATAAAGCTTCTTACCGTCAATTAGAATTACATCATCTACATGGTAGTAATGATTCAAATAATTAAAGAAAATGCGGTCTTTGGGGGAGGCGATCCTTCCTTTGTCATCAAAAGAAGAATGTCCACCTATGATGATCGCTGCCTTTCCATTATTCTTCATTGTATCAAGTGCCAGGATAGCCATATAATGATCCATGTCACGGATTTGAAACCCTTCGATCTTTACATTCTTATTTCTCCCCAAACTTCCAAAAGGAGGATTAGTAATTACTGCATCAAAGCTTTTCGAATAGTCAGCAAAGGGCAAGGATGCATCCTGGGAAGTAACTCGAAAAAAAGGTTGTCTTTCCAGGTTTGATCTACGCACAGAATCAATCTCATTGACCGTTGTTAACTGTGGAGTTCCGGCAATGGTTAGAAGTCCGTTTCCCGCTGAAGGTTCAAAGACTGTTTTACGTCCATTATCAATTCCACAATACAATCCCATTACATAACCAATAGGCGCAGGTGTCGAATATTGGCGAAGCATTATACTTTGTGAGGTTCGATAAGATTGGTTCGCCTGGCGTTTGTACAGATCCACAATCCTATTGTATTTCTCTTTAGGAATTCCATTCCAGTTTGCAATTCTTCTTGCAGTATCTACAACTGCGTACTCCGACAATTCTTTAATCAGGGTTTTATCCTCAATACCAAATCGACCCGCTGCTTTTTCAACTTGCAAGCGCTTAAACGCTTGCCCTCGTTGAAGTTCACTACTTAGGTATTGAATAAACCTTGATTCGTTATTAGATTGATCCTCCATATCAA
The DNA here is from genome assembly GCF_946478805.1 of uncultured Fluviicola sp. Next base: position 10,725 of record NZ_CAMLDC010000010.1, read on the forward strand.
AAGTGATTGTTGATTTTGGACATTCGTTCAATTGCTTTTTGAGTGTTTTGTTTTCCTGTTGCAATTGCTCGATTTTCTGCTGTTCGGGTTTGTTACCGATTACTTCTCTTAGCACACTGAAGTAGAACCCCAAACTTCCAATGAACCCGATAACGGATAATCTGAAGTTCCACTTAGCATAAGAATTTTGTCTACTCATTTGATTATTTTTCTTCACCATCAATTAGAACAAATCCTCCAAAGGCTATAACAATCAATGCCATACCGATTGCTAATGTTTTCAGACTCCTTCTTTCTTCCATACGCTCATCTACAAGCGTGTATGTAAAGTGGTTTCCATGAATGGATCGATGTAATTCGCAGAGCTTCATAAAGAAGTCGAAATCACCTACATTTTTAAACACCTGGCAACCTGCCGAATGTTTGTCAATTGTAAAAGTTGTTCCGATCTTATTTGCTCTGTGAATGTTGAATCCATATCCGGTTTCTACTTTTCCATTGTTAAAGTCCAGTACTGCATCGCGGTTATAATCCCGTGTTACACTGACTTTTCCTCCTGTTTGAACTAAAGCTTTGTACTTTCCCTGGTGTAATCCAATTTGATAGGTATCCACATACTGCCCAGGGTTTAAAATTCCTGTTCCTTGTGGATTCATCGGATTCCGAAGCCAGTATGTTCCTGGATCAGTGGTACATTTGAACACCATGTAAGCCCAAACTGGTTTTCCTTCTTTGGCAACATTCGTAAATACATGGATCTCATCATCAAAGGCATTCGGAGTCGTATTCTTAGATCTGAACCCCCAAATATTTAATTTGTAGGGTTCATCATAGATTACATATCCTTTTCTTGAAGCCAGTTTTTTGATCTCAGCAATCATTACCCTGCATATTTGATTTGGATAGTATTGGTATAAAGAATTCGACCATCAAGGGTCTCGAATTCCGTTATGCCATTCTTTGCTTGGACAAATGTTCCCAGGATCGTTGATCGTGGTACGGACATTCTGTTTCCCTTCGCATCCCAAACCTGAGTAGGTTGGATTGTCATGAGTTGTTCTGTTCCGGCAAGTAATCCGGAAAGAGACCATTTTGATCCGTCATACTTCAAACCGATCCGGTAAAACTCATCATTCAGCCTTTTCTTGTACTCGGAAGAACCGAATTGATCCAGTAAAGCATTAACAACCGTTCGGGAAACATAACCGTCTGAAAAAGACCAGTTCTTTTCTTTCTTGAATTCATCGTTAACATCGTTATACCTGGTTTTACTCTTGATGAGCTTCAAAGCAGAAACCGCCTGAAATATGTCATCTTTCTCAATGGAATCGTGCAACTTCTTTGCAATAGTTTTCGATGAAACAAAGGTGGCGGACTTGTGTTTCGATGGTTTCTTACTTTCTGATTTCGCAGAAGTTCCTGCAACAAATTTTGCGTAAGCCTGGCTATCGAATGAAGTAGGCAAGTTGAACTTTTTAAGTGCCGTTTCTGTTTGCCCTTGCCAATCTCCATCAACATCAACTCCGGCTTTGTATCGCTTATTCAAAACAGTTTGAATATCACGAACAAGTGTTCCCTTGCTTCCATATTTTAAAGGGAATTGGTTATAGACTATTGGTTTTTTGGTCGGTGATGAAGATGCAGCAGAACCGGATGAAGTTGAAGAAGTTGTTTCCTCGCTTACCTGATCTTTAAGATCATCCATTGCTTTTTCATCTTTCTTTTCTTGAAGGTGCTTGAATAAAAAGAAGCCCCCTGTTGCTACCGCAACGGCTCCAAGCCCCCACAGTAGATACTTTTTTGTTTTTGATTCCATGTTGATTTTTATTTTGGTGGTTTTTTCTTCAGTGCAGCCTGCCAATTCCAAGACCAGTCAAGGTCTCCTTCCAGATCAGAATAAAGGCTGACTCCATAAAGTTTTCGATACACTCTTGCTGTATCGTAGAATGCTTTACGCGAAGGGAATTCCATGAAAACGGTTTTAATTGCGTCATCATCTGTTCCTGGCATGAAGCCGATCCAGGTATAGTTGACCGCTGCGTGAATCCGCTTTGCCCAACCTGTTGGATCGTAGATTTTCGTTCCTGCGCTACCTTTGGCTTTTAGAGGTTTACTATTCTTGATTGCCATCATTTCCTGGTATTCCTCTTTGGTTAAATCATCTGTCAGAGCTACTATCATATTTGCTCCCTTGTACATCCGTTGGTATGATTTCACAACCAAATCGAAATCTTCCTTGGAAGGAATCTCACGGATGGTCCGCCGGATCAAAGGAACGTCTGTTCCCCACCAACCATCATTGTCAATACCTTGCTTGATTAACTTTGCCCAGGTGGCATGACGATCGTTCCCAAATGATTTAGTTTGCTCTATTTTTGCCCGTTTTTCCCTGGCAACCTTCTTAGCATAGAGATATGCCAGGTAAAGAACTAAGGACATACCGGAAACAGCCGCAAAGGTGGCTACTACTCCTTTTACTCCACTTGGAAGGGAACTCCACCAACCTTGCTTATCTGTTTGGACAACAATTTTGGTGGCATCCTCTCCCCGCGAAGGCCGTCTTTGAATCTGACCTTCATTTTTCATGGATTTGGTGGCTTAATGTTCCTTTGGGTTATTTAACCCCAAGGAACTGTTTTGCAAGAGCAACTTTCGCTGGATCGGTTTTGACCAGGTGCGCTAATGCTTGAATGGTCTCTGCCGTTAGGTGACTAGCTAATGTTGCGAGTCCCTGTGCTTTTTCGGATGCTTCTTTCTGTGTACCCGAAATCGTAATTTTAAATGTGTGCTTATCCATCTTGTTCTGAATTTTGTTGGATAATGTCGAGGAACTCACTCCGCATTTCAGGATGCTTGGCAAAGATTTTCCAGATCTTTAATGCATTCATGAGTTTTTCCTCTCCTAACTGTTCTTTGAGATCATGATAGAACTCATCTGTTTCTGATAGTTCCTGGACTATCTCTACGTCCGAAGTTTGTGGTAAACCTTGAACCGTACCCGCTACCGGATTCTTTCCCTGGAATGTTCCGTACAATTGCATTCCCTGGGTTAACAAATCTTTTACATCGACTTGCTTTTCTTCCAGTAATTGTTCGGCTTCTCTCAATCTGCGTTTTGTCTTTTTATACTTTCTTCGCAGTTGAGTAAGTTCACTCTCCATGCTTTGTTTTTCCAAAGCTTCTGCAATCAGATCATTCACATTTTCTTTTCCTCCTTTAAAGCCGTTTAACCCGTTGGTTGGTTGCTCTTTTAGATGAAATACGTAACGGTTCGCATTGGGTGAATCCCCGAAATACATTCGAACTTCAACGCTGTTTGTATGAGGCTCTACGTAATCCAGGTAATCATCGAACAAAGCCGGGTCGTAAGAATTGTGAACTATCATTTCTCCATCAACCAGGATCGAATATCTTTTCTTTCGTAGTTGACTTTGCAGCTTTTCCAATAACCGTTTAAGTGCGTTTAACCGATCTTCACTATATGGTTCGTGGAATACTTTCCCTCCATTTCTGAAGGCTTTTCCTTTCTCGTAATCTTCCATGATTAGATGTTTTTAGGAATTACTTGTAGGAACTTCACGTGAACAACTGCCTTGGTATCAAGATTCGCAACCGTGAAATTTCCGGTGTGTACATACTGTGCTTCATTCAAAGAGATCGTTGTGTCATACACCCCTGATCTTGAATACACTCTTACCAGGGAAACAGGACTAAGCAAAAGGAATAGATCACTTTTTGCAGATACCGGACGTGTCTCACCGATTCCAAGAATCAGATGTCTGAAGCGCAATAGGTAATCATCACATCCGATACCCCTTTCACGCATCATCTTCTCTGCAATCTCAATGGCTAATCCCTCAGTCATAACTCAATTTTTAAATAGATAAATAATGAGTAAGCACCATCTACCGTCCTTTGATCTGAGTAGAATCCCTCGACAATTGTTTCGGTGATTGGACGGTTCAATGTGCTGAATTCAATCTTTGATCCCGATACCCAAAGTGAACCGTTATCGTATCCTGGTTGAGTGATTGAAGGCAGAATACTGATACCATAGTCCGATTGTTTAGCTGACAAAATCTCGGTGTAAAAGGTTTCACCCATGGATGGCGTTGCAAGCCAGAGCGTTCCGATGTCCCGACTTCTGAATGCTTTCGTTGCGGTGATTGTTGTGCAGACACCTACAATCCGCTTACTATCTCGTGGCAATCGAATCTGAAACAAAAGCTGTTGATTCGCGCTAGTAATCTGAAATTTTTTGACAATCAACCGTTCCATAACACTATTGATTAGTTGAACTACTTACCGAATAGGTGTATATGGTCACACGATATGGTTCAAATGTTGTTAGAGAATTTGGGGTGTCTTTGTATGAAACATCCAATGTGGCATTTCCAGTTGGCAGTTCCCCAAGTGTAACCATTCGTTGATCCGGTGCAACATTCAGTCCAGCCATTAGCAACTTCGCTTCAAATCCTTCAGGAAAGAGTTCTTTGTCGCTCAGTTGCATTCGATGGCTGCCACGATGATAAAGCAGATCTTCCCGATTCGAGGTAATAGAAATACCTAGTAAAACCTTAGCATTCTTGTCTAACTCAAACTCAGCCTTGAAGGTTTGGTTTTCGGTTGTTACCAGGATATCGAACCGTTCTTTGATTATTTGCTGCTTAAAACTCATTACTTTGATTTTTGGTGGTTGTAATTGATTGTGAATGGAGTAAATAGGCGGGTAGTTTTAATACCCGCCATTCTACTTATCACGGTGTTGTTCCTGTTCCGTCCAAGCCAACGTAAAGCCATTGGTTTGCCGGAATGTTCACTTGTGTCCCAAGCTCAATTGTAAACTCAATCAGCTCTTCGTCACGGATCAATCGCGGGTTATCCAACTTGTAATAACCTAACGGAACCGTCATGTCATTATCTGTTGCAAAGCGACGAATCGCCTGATTCTCCGGGATGATCTGTTTGCGGTTCGCTTTCAATGAAAACTCTCCGTTACAAATAGATGCAAACTTGTTTACGCTCTCAAAACGAATTGCTTTATGACCTTCCGGATTCGTTGGTTCAGGGTTCGTGCCTGTTAACAGGAAGATCCCACTGACAACGAATACCATGTTCTTTGGTAGCTTCGCATTCGAAATGTTTCGAACTCCCACTTCCTTGTCGTCCTGCGGTTCAAACATTTTAATCGTTTTGGAGTTGATTGGCTTCATCGAATAAATCGTATAATCCGCCAGGCGAACACCTCCTTTTTTCAACTCAGCTTGCACATGGGCTGGAACTTGTGAAAAGAACTTCTCCATGTCTTTCCGCGACCCTCTGGACGCTTGAACTTGACCTTGTTGTGAAACCTTCTGTATGATCTTTGCGCGTTGAATTGGGTTTGCGCTTTGATACATCCGGTTAATTGCGTCCAACCCGAACAGTTCTCCTGCGCTGTTGAACTCTGAATTAATGAAATCGTTCATTTGATTTTGATTTAGTTACCTGCCTGAATAAATCCAGGCAGGTGGTTGTTGATTTATTTGCCTTACATTTGATTTAGATCCGGCATGTCGTCGATAATGGCAAAATTGATAGTCTCATCGTCATCATCGTCATCATCGAAAGGTGCTGCACTTACGGAATAATCCGGTAATGCGTTCCGATCATAATTCTGATTGATTTCGAATTCGTTTGCCTGTTGGTGGTTGTAGTCCTCAAAGAAATCAAGTGCTGATAAATCAAGCGCACCTACCGATTCGTCATCTTCCTCTGCTGATCGCGCTGCTGTCGTACCGCTCGACTTTTTCTTGAAGATTTTGTCCAGATAGAATGCGGACATTAACTCATCTTTGTACTTGCCGATTCGTTCTTTCACGCCTTCCGTGCCGGATAGACCTTGAACGCTTTTATTGGCAGTATCACTTTCTTGAAGGAACTTTGCAATTCCGTAGGTCAACATACTCGCACCGATTGTTTTGTACAGTCCGGTTTTGTCTCCCATGAAATTACCAGTTACCAAAACCCCTAAACCGAATAGAGCTGAGTTTTTACCGATGGCTGCTCCAAGCAGTCCCCCTGCTAAAGCTCCACCAACATCCATCCCTGATCGAATCAGTTTGGTTGAGGTTCTGTTGTCATTTCCGTCTGCCAGGCGTTTAAAGAATGGCATTTTTGATCCCGTTGATCTTGACGGACTTTTTCTGCGTTTTGGCATTTTGCTTCTGTTTGATTGTTAAAGCAACTTTACTCTGCGAACTCCGGTGCGAGGTTTCGCACCTGTTTTCTTTCTTCTAACCGTTTTACGCTTGGTGGTCGTTGTTCGGCTTGCTGGACGTTTTCGTCTTCTGACTCCATCTAACCCATCCAATCCGTCCAAACCATTTACTGTTTTCGACTTTACGGTTTTACCTTTTGATTTTCTGTAAGCTCTGACAGCAAGTACTGTCCCTCCGATAACTGCTGCTGCGATTCCGACTGTGGTTAAAGGATGATCCTTTATCCACTGCCATACACCACCTTTAGTTGCATCTGGTGCGGTTGTTGACTTAGCCATTGCTGTCGAACTTCTAGCTGCTACTTCCTGGGTGTCATCCAATTCAGTTAAATCAACTGCTTCAGTAGATGCATCTTTAGAAGCCGGAACCGGAAGTGTAGGCATTGGTTCATCCTCATCAGGTGGAGTAAGAGCTGCGGACGGAGATGGTGACGATGCTGCCGATGTTGCATCAGGGGCTAAAGCGCCTTTTGCCATGTCCAGGTATTCACCAATCTCTTCCGTATTATAAGAATCATTCTTTTCTCCAACGGTTCCTTCTTCCGTGTTGTCTTGAATAATATCTTGTTGCTCTTGCTTCGAACCTTTCTTGAAAATCCCGCTCAGTTTTTTGATTAGACCTGCTATCGTTCCAATGATTCCTGAAGCTGCTGCAATTGCTGCTCCGGCGGTAATTGACCCTAATCCATTAATTCCACTTGGATGTTGTACAGAATCAAACTCGTCGGAATACATATCCCCTCCAATTATTGAACGCAGATTGTTTTCATCATAGATTGGCGCATACCCAAGACCATTCACCGCAACGGCTCTGTTTTTGTTACCGCGACCAGTTAGAATGGCTTTTTTCAAATTCGCTGGTTTACCACCTGCACCGAAAAAGACCTTTTCAATTTTTTCACGGATCTTTTTCAGCTTTTGAAACTTTGGCATATCTACGTTGTTCTGCCGTGCTTGTTCATCTGTCCAATACGTATAACGCAATTTACTGGCAACTTTCATCAGGTTCGTCTTCATACTGACCAATACACCTGCTCTTAAAAGAGCAGTTGCAGGATTCAGTTTGTTCACAACGTGCAAAGTTTTCTGAATCCCTCTTTTGATCCGTTCCTTCAACGGTCCTTTTTCTTCTCTCTTGGCTTTTCGGGCAGCTTTCTTTTCTTGTCTTTTAGCTTTCCCGTCGAGACCTTCCAGATCATCATCATCGAAATCATCGTCATAGCCGTCAAATCCGTCTACTTCTTCATAAGGGTCGAAGTCGTCATCATCAAAGCCATTCAAATACTGCAATTCCATATCGATGTTTTTTATTTCCAGATAAGGTGCTTCAAAATTGAATTGATGAACAACACAATCCATTATCACCTCATCCTGATTTGTAATTGCAACGGGGTAAACATGTTCATACCCTGCTGCGCTCATACTATTCCTGGACAACCTTATTACAAAGGGAATTCCCAGGTTTAGTAAAATCGATCCGATAAATACTGTCATACAGTCACAATCTACGCCTTGCTTTCGGTCACGCCAGGTGCGGGCAGGACGTCTGACTTGTTCTATATTTTCTTCATCTCGTCGATATTGCAAATGCTTAAAACAGAAGTTCCATACATTTGCTAACGTTTGCTTTTCAGTACCCGATTTCAGTAAGTTCGCGACCTTACTGGTATCGGAAAGGGTTTGATTAATAGCCCTTTTCATTAAAGCAACCGTGTCTTCCAGTTCAGCACGTTTCTTGATGCGGACATTTTCTCCTTCCGGTGAGGGAAATAGGTGGTTATACTGGTTTCCGCTTTCAATTCGTCTTGCCCCGGTTTTCATACCTTCATTGTTGTGGTTTGCTCGTAAGGAAATGCTCCGAACAAGGTAAATACCCGTGCTTGTGTTTCTACTTTGATTGTAAGCTTTGTTTTACCATCCTGGTTCTGAAGCTTCTTAACCAAATCAGGTGCTACACTTATCAGGGAAAGCCAAGGAATGATGACTTCGGATTCTATCGCTCCTGTTTCTCTGCTTGCACGAATGATGATTTTGTCATTGTCGCGGGCTTGCTCAGGTATGTCGATTTCCCGCATGTTACTTGTTGCTACCTGCTTGCCGTTTAACGTTATCCGGATTAACGGTGGTGACATTCGCAGTACACTTGTTGTGGGGTTCTTGATGTTGTAACTGACTTTCAGGATAACCCCTTGTGCTGAAAGTTTGTGAATCCTTCCTCCAACTGCCAACACAATTTTGTATTGGGATTTGTTAATGCCGTAGAGGTAACTTCCTGCTGCCAGGGCTAATCCTCCAATGGCGATGATCGCGAAGGTTTTCATTTGATTTTTGATTTAGGTGTTTACTACTTAACTTACTTCTGTTTCTCCCGATTTCGGGCATTGAGCTTAAATGATATGTTTCTTACTTGTCCGTCTAATCGTCCGACCTTTTTTGACATTTCTTTAAAGTCTGAATGAAAGTCTTTGACGAAATACAGGCAAACGGCTACCAATATGCTGTTGATGATTAATAGGGCTTCCATGTGTTTATTTAAAAGAATGTTCTTTTTCTATCAGCTATAACTTCAAGTTGTTTAACTATTTCGGAGAGAATATGAGCATGTTTTTTTGTTCTTGACCTCCTTTCCCATTTGTTATAATACTTGAATCTAAGATCGTGTGTGTCGGTTAAACGTTTCTCTTTAGTGGATTTTAAAGAATCCTTGCCAATGAGCACTCTTTCTTCCCAAACCTCTAAATATTCTACTGCTCCACCCTTAATCCCATAACTTGCATAACCTAGCTTATGAGAATTATCAGTCCTGGCACGAATGTAATAGCCTTTATAAATTCCTTCAAATTCATGGTAAATCCGTTTCCTGTTAGAGGGGTTAAACGTTATTACGTCTCTTATTATACCTATGCTTTCCATCTTAATTATTTTTCGTTGTTCTTTCTCCAAATTTCGAGCTTCTGATTCCGAACCATTGCGCAATTGTTCACTTCGATTCGCTTCGATTCGCAATTGTTCGGAATCATTCGCTATAATTGGCTCAATTCAGATAGATTTCCATTACATCGAATGGCTTATCTGGTCTTGCATCCAACTTAGAATTAATCACTCGCAAATGTCTTGCAACATCAGGTGATATTAATTTGTCGATCTTGGTTAGAATGGCTTCGAAGATCTGCTTCATTACAAATTCATCGGTTCCATTCTCCTTTGCAAGATCAGAGTAGGATTTTTCTTTTACGATGCGGTCCAGGAGAAGCTTAATTTGAATGTCCCGAAGTTCTCCCCATAAATCTGGATCGTTCTTGATCCATAGCATAAGGAAGATGTTGATGTCTTTTTTTTCTAATTGCATGACTGAAAAAATTTAGGTGTTAACGATAAGGGTTGAGGTATGAAATGACTTCCTCTTCGTCCAATTCTTTGTATTTACAGAATTGTTTGAGTGTGAGAAAACCATTCTCGATGCTTAGAGCATCGCGGATGTGCTGGTGTTCGCGCTGTGCGCTACGGATGTTTTGCCACCCGTATAAGGTCTGAATGTCTTTGGGAGTTATGTATATCCCCCCTTTTAACTTTTCCATGATCTAGGTGATTTCTGCAAAGATTGTACACTTGCTCCGTTCGCAAAGAATGGGAACTACCCCGTATCACCGCCGGATGGAACGGGGATTACTCCTGGACTACGGGGATTACAGAGGGGGAACAGGTCTGGTTGGCGGGGGGACGGGGGGGGACATGGGGGGCAGTACTTTTAGGAAAACAAGGAAATTTTGGCTCAAATCCTAGGTAACTCCATGTCACTCCATGTTGGAAGAAGCTTTTTCCATGTAAGGTTATAGGTTGAAATCAGGTCATTTTTCATGTTTTAACTAAAAAAAGCGTAACAAAAAAGCATATTACTGATTCATCCTAATTTGCTCATTATCAAATTACATGTTAAAAATGGTTGGGTAAAAATTAAAATATTGTCATTTTTTAACAAACCGATAGTTAAACCTTTTGGAATAATTGACTGTATAATTCGTTAAATTAAGAAACTGTAAACCTTAAAAGTCGGGTAATCTTCCCCTAACCGCATAGACTACAAAGTTGATTGTTACAATTTTTATTATTGCGTTATGGCCACCCAACATGATTATTACACCCCAGAGGAACTCATGCAGAGATTCCCTCAACTCAAGATGCTTGGGTGGAACTCTTCAAAAATTGGTATTTTTTTCAGTTCAGGACTACTAATAGGATATCATAGTGGAAAAGAAAAGAAAGCTTTGATTTTGGAATCTAGCTTTATTGAACTCATTGAGTTTACGAATACTATTTCGGTTAAGAAACAAGTGTTTACTTACCCTAAAAATCAGTAACTAAAAAAGAGGTGCGGCAACACCTCTTCATTTTTAATTTACCGGCTCTTTCATGCAAACGAAATAGAGTGCTTAAAACAACTGACCTAAATATAATAAAACTTTTTAATCGTTACACATCTGTGTAATATTCTCATTTTTGAGAATCAATATTTCTTTTTATTATCGGTCAAGTACGGGTCATGTTCATCCCACGGAGTTGCACCATCAAGATCATTATTTTTTGATAAGATCGAAAAGTTGCTATCGTGTAATTTTTCCATGAAAACTTTCGGCTCTAATCCACCGGTTAAAGTCTTAATTTGTTCTTGTATGCTGTGAATTCTAACTACAAATCGTCTCTCTTGGTTTAAACTTTCGTACACTTTTAATTTAGCTTCAAGATGCACAATATTAAAAAAAGTCTGCAATGCAGCTTGTTCTAGATTTAAAGATCCATGCTGATTAATGACACTTGAAAAATATTTAGTGTACTTCATTTTTCAAAACTACAAAATGAGTAAATATAAATCAATAAATGATTAATATACAATCAATTTGTGGCTCATTGAAAGAAAAAAGGCACAAAGACGGGCGTCCATGTACCTTTTGCTATTACCTAACCACTATTCACTAACTATATAACGTCTTTATTAGTTCAAAGTTGCATGCTTGACTACATTTTAAGATTTTTTTTGATTCTAGAATTAAAGAAAAAGACATTAGAACGAGCGTCCTAATGCCTTTTTAATCAACCTAACCTAACCACCTAAATCAGATGCAAGGTATAAAATATTTTTTAAATCACTTTTTGCTTTTAAGTAATTCTTCTAGTAATTGAATTCGCTTTTCTTTCTCTTCTAATAATTTTTCATATACATCCTTTAGGTCTTCTCCTGTGAATGTAAAAGAATTGTTGACTCCTGAAAAAGTGCCCGATTGATTACAATTATTAAAGACATTCGCTTTATCAAAGTTTAGCATGTCATTTACATCAACACCTAGAATTGAAGCAATTTCTTCCACCTTCTCGAAATCTATCTTTGTCTCATTATTTTCAATTTTACTTAATGCAGGTTGGGAAATTCCCAATTTTTTTGCAAGGTAGTCTTGTGAAATATCTTTGAATTCTCGAGCAGCGCGAATTTTATGCCCAACTGCTATTTTTTTTGATCCTATTCCCGCCATGATACAATTCCTTAAATGATCCAAATTCGATAAAAACAAATATACATAATGAAACGCTTATCGAATATTTCAATGCTTTTTTTTGAGTAATAATATTTGCTCATGCAAAATATTTTCCGAAAAATCAAGTTATAAATTATAACCTGAAAAATGTAACAAGAGAATAAAAAAACATTATACTTGTCGTCGTTAGCTTTAATCACTAGCTCTCAACTTCTTAGTTGAGAAAGCTTTAATCACTGAATGAAATTCAGCGAAAACATATTTAAAATAATGGAGGTGCTGTAACACCCCCATCAACGCATTTCGGTGTTTACAGACTAAGATTTGCAAAACTTTTGCAATTGTTGGATTGCCGAAAACGCTATTGTAAAAGTATTGAATTAGAGTAGGCAAAACAAATAACACATTTAATTATGAGCAAAACACTTGAATCTTTACAATCAAAGAAGTTTGATTCAAAAAGCCTGACTGGAATAGCAGGTGGTGAAACTACCTACGGATTATGGCGCGAAACTCGTTATGACGGAATGGGAGGACAAGACGGAGATACTGCTGCGACGACTTACAATCCGCCAAACACTCCGTCAGGAACACAAGGAACTGATTATTTGCCTAAGAGATAATCTGGTTCGATTCAATATCCCCTGCTTTTCTACAAAGCAGGGGATTTCAAAAAACTAAAAAAGTGAAAATGAAAAACGCTCTCTTCCTATTCGGCATTTTAGTCAATGTCTGTTCTTACGGACAATTCAACCACATTCAATACAAAACGGATTGTGATGTAGCATACCGTTCAGCTATTGATGATTTGAACTATTCGAAAAGTTTAAGTGCATTATCGAAAGTGGAGAAAAAGTACGGAAAGCTTTATTGCGAGGAATATATTCTCATGGCTCACTGTTATAAAAAGTTGGGTAAGGAAACCAAAAGTGCCAAAACCCTAAGAAAGGCTTGGTCGAATTATGGATTTGACATGGTTTGTCTCACTCAGATAAAACAGATCGACCTTGGAGAAATAAACAAAGGCTATACCGTTAAACAGCAAAAATTCGTGCAGCAAGGCTATGACAATTTTGCGAAGCTGAACCGAAGCAATACCGATTCTTTGAAGCTTGTTTTAGAAGCTATGCTGGAAAGGGATCAGGTTCCACGCATGAAATTTTATAGCGACTCAGTGATTGATACCATTGCGGTGAATCGTGAAATTGTTTTGGTAGACTCACTTAACTTAATTGAATTCCGGAATATTATTTACAAACTGGGATATCCCGGAGAATGGATCCTGCCAGGTAATGTTTCTCGGGTATTTGTTCTGTTGGTTCATTCGTCCTATAACCAAGCATTTTTTGATGAAATGCAACCGGTGTTTTTAAAAGAGGTGATTGCAGGCCGGATGCCTCCCAGTCATTATGCCTTGTGGTTAGACAGGCACAATTCCGTGGTGGATTTACCGCAGAATTATGGTATGCTTGCTGTCGGGGGGAACTTAAACCTTTCAGAAAAGCAAAAACAGGATATTCAAGCAGCCCGTTTAAAGGTCGGTTTGATTAACAATTGCCCGATCCCCACTCAATTACTGATGTTCAGATGATCCTGGTTTTTACTGAACGTGCTGATTTAAATTCCCGGATTGTTCTTTCTTATCTGAACGATCATAATGAACCATTTGAAGTATTTTTGGAAGACGACGCAATCGAACTGGAATACTGTATTAAACGGAATACATTTGATTACCGAGTTTACAAAAATCACAAGTTCGTATGCACTTCCAATCAAGTAAAATCTGTTTGGTATCGGAGAACAGATATCCAAGTGTATCGTTTCGGAACGGGTGAATTTTCTCAGGAAGCATTGAAAACATATTCTGAGGAACACATTAAGACCAGGTCTGAACAAATCAAAAGATGCTTTCACGCGAAAAAATGTTTGGGGAAATTCGGAGTTGGGAATTACAATAAAATTGAGTTTCTAGAAATATGTACTTCCCTAGATATTGAAATCCCTAGCACGCTTGTTACAAGATCCAAAGAACAGTTGCTTGATTTTTGGAAGAATTGCGGGGAAGAAATTATTACGAAATCACTTGCATTCCCTTTTGAATGTGTCAACTATAATGAATCTGGGGAAATGGATAGTTACCGCATGGGATACACTGTTCCGGTAAGAAAAACCGAATTGGAATCACTGCCTGATTTTTTTGATCTGAGCATTTTCCAGGAGAAGCTTGACAAGCTTTTTGAAATCCGTTCTATTTTTTTGGATGGAAAAATTTATTCAGAAGCAATTTTCTCTCAAAGCCGAGAGGTTGCAGCATTGGATTATCGTTTGGGTTATGATTCGGGAATGAGAATGTGCAATTACACGCTGCCAGAACAGATTGGAAAGCAGGTCGACCAGCTTATGAAAGCATTAGATTTGAATTTCGGATCGCTTGATATTGTGGTTACAAAAGATAAAAGATATGTGTTCCTAGAGGTGAATCCGAACGGTCAGTATGGTGCGGTTTCTCAGACAACAAACTCGAATGTAGATTACGAGGTCGCAAAATTTTTAATGAATTGATAAGCAATGGAAGGAATCAAAACAGCAGATGCAATTTTATCTAAAAATTTTCCTGGCGTGGATCTTGATAAAAAAAGAAAGCAAAGAGAAGAACGGACATCCATTACCATCCAAAAATTAAAAATGGATCGCCTAGAATGTCTGTATGAACCAATGTCGCCCATTTCATTAATGATTGATTATTCTCAAAAGATATGAATGCAGCTAGAAACGGTCAGGTATTGAAGTTATATCCAAATGTGATTCCCGTGAGGGGATATAATAGGTCATTGCTAGTAGATTTGCAAAAAGCAAAATCGCATTTGGTCCCGAATGATCTGATCGATTTTCTGGAGCAGGATATTTCAGCTTTTGAGGAATATGAAAATTTCATCATTGAAAATGAGTTAGGGGTCTTTATTGATCGGGAAATCGGAGTATGTTTAACGCCTCTTCCAACAGATTATTACCCTACATCAGCCATCAATAATGCAATACTTGAACTGAACGAAAATTCTTCTTGGAGTATTCCGTCTGTTCTCAATCAATTGGATGAATTAGGGACGCAGTTCCTAGAAGTACGGTTTTTGGATTTCTATTCGGTTGTGAAGAATTTAAAAACTTTACAGTTTTACAGCAATGAAACCACTATCGAGTCAATTCAAATAATGGTTCCGTTTCATAAAGACTTGAAAGCTTTTTTGGACTCATCTTTGAATGAGCGCTTCTTTCGTTTAAGTACGATCCTTATTTACAATGCCTCAGAAGGTTTCGAACTAGATGTGAATTTTTACAAGTTGGTATTTACCCGGCAGGAAGGTGTTTCACACGAGCATTGCGGAAATATTTCGATGGACCATTTTAGACAGAATACTCAGTCATATGTGCGTGGACAGAATTATAACAGTTGTTTGGCTCATAAGATAAGCGTTGATAGAAAGGGATTCATTGGTAATTGTCCTTCAATGAACGAAACGTTTGGTCATGTAGATGATAAATTATTTGTCGAAGTTCTTCAGGAAAAAGAACTTCAAAAGAAGTGGAAATTGACTAAAGATAAGATCAGCATTTGTTCTGTCTGCGAGTTCCGAACAATTTGTACTGACTGCAGGGCTTTTACCATGGACAATACAGAGAATGGCAAGCCTTCCAAATGTGGTTACAATCCCTTTATCAGTCTTTGGAAGGGTGAAGAAAACTATTTGTCGGAAAAAGATTGTGGAATACGCATTGAAAATGGGAACATTTCCATTCCGGAAGAAAAAATTAATGAAATAAATGCAAGAATATGGGGATGAAATTATACCTATTTTTAATTGGGCTGTTTTCTTATTTTGGTTTGCAAGCACAAGATTTTGCCGAAGTCAAACTGGCTGATTCCCTTTCAATCTCATTTGATGTTGGTAGCTCGACGGTGAAAAATCCGGCAGCGTTTTTAAATAGGCTCAATAAATTAAAACTGACATACGGGAAAATAAAAGTTATTGCTTATACGGATACTGTCGGAACTGCTGCATACAATATGAACCTGGCTTCAAAAAGAATGACTTCGGTTTTAAAGCTCATCGAGTCGTCAAATATAAAAGCATTCGTGACTGACACGCTTAACAAGAACGAAGAACGGAAACAGCTCTCAAACAATGAAGAAAGCTTTCGTAGAGTGGATGTGTTTGTATACAGCGTAAAGTCAGCCATCAAGTACAATGTTCCGATGAACCTGAGAATCAATTTTCATTCGGGGACTAGTAATATCGTGAAGAGTTCCATGGAAAACTTAAGAATCCTTGAAATGCTCATGAAGAGTGATACTGCAATCCGCATTAAACTAAACGGACATGTTTGTTGCGAACCGGATATGAAGCTTTCTGTTGCCCGTGCGGAAAAGGTGAAGAGTTACTTGGTTGATCAGGGCATTCCGGCGGTCAGGGTCAGTTGTAAAGGATATTCCAACGAGGCAAAACTGTTTCCGGAATCAAATGAAGTGAATAAGAGCAGGAACATGCGTGTAGATGTTGTTTTTATTAAATCTGAACGTTAGTGAGACTTTTCCCAGTTTACATGCAGCCAGATTCTATGGATTGTGGTCCGACTTGCCTTCGCATGATCGCAAAGTATTACGACCGCTCCATAAGTCTCGAGAGGTTGCGTAATCTTTCTGAAACGACGCGCCAGGGGAGCAGTCTTCAAACACTCAGCAATGCAGCGGAAAGAATCGGCTTTCGCACACTGGCTGTAAAAATTAACTTGCAGAGCCTCAAGCAAGACGCCCCATTACCTTGTATTTGTTTTTGGAACGAACGCCATTATGTTGTTTTGTACCAGATCAGGGGCGAACGGTTTTATGTTGCTGATCCGGCAAAGGGAAGACGGGTCTATTCCAAAAAAGAATTCTTAACGAACTGGATTGGGACTCATGCAGATGAAAATACCGAAGAAGGAATTTGTTTATTGCTTGAAACTACTCCTTCATTTCAGGAAAAGGAAAGCGAAGAAATGCGCGGAAATGGTTTCTGGTTTTTATTCAAATACTTAAAAAATTACCGGAAATTATTAATTCAGTTAAGTTTTGGATTGCTTGCGGCGAGTCTTCTTCAATTGATCGTCCCGTTTTTAACCCAAAGCGTTGTGGACATCGGGATACAAAATAAGGATTATCATTTCCTTTATTTAATTCTTTTCGGACAGCTGTTTGTTTTCCTTGGAAAAATGAGTGTGGACGTTGTGAGGAGCTGGATTTTGCTGCATTTAAGCGCACGGATTAATATTTCATTGGTATCGGACTTCCTGGTCAAATTAATGAAACTGCCGATTTCATTCTTCGATATTAAAAAGATGGGCGATCTGATGCTCAGGATCGATGATCATACCCGGATAGAATTGCTGCTCACCAATCAGACATTGAGTGTATTGTTTTCATTCTTCAATTTTTTGATCTTTAGTATCGTACTGATAGTTTACAGTCTGCCTATTTTCTTGATTTTTCTTGCGGGAAGCATTCTGTATTTTGTTTGGATCCGGATTTTCCTAAGGAAAAGAAAGGATCTGGACCAGGAACGTTTTTCCCGCGGTGGAGAAGACCGATCGAAAATAGTCGAATTGATTCATGGAATTCAGGAAATCAAATTGCATAATGCAGAACGACAAAAGCGTTGGGATTGGGAACGGATACAGGTGAAATTGTTTAAACTCCGGATAAAAAGTTTGCGTTTGGAACAGTTCCAAAGTAACGGAGCAACATTCATCAATGAATTAAAGAATATTCTTGTAAGCTTTTATACCGCTAAGTTGGTTATAGACGGTGAACTGACACTGGGAATGATGTTATCGATTTCCTACATCATCGGGCAGTTGAACGCACCGATTTCCCAATTTTTGGGATTCATTTATTCGGTTCAGGATGCTAAAATCTCCCTTGAACGCCTGAATGAAATTCACAACAAGGAAGACGAAGAACCGGAAGATTCACATCGACTCCAGGAGCTTCCTGAAAAGAAAGACCTGGTATTGAAAGAAATTAGCTTTCGGTATGCAGGAATTGAAAAGAATGTTTTGGAAGGAATTAACCTAACTATTGAGTCCGGTCGCTTAACTGCAATTGTGGGAGCAAGTGGCAGCGGTAAAACAACTTTGATGAAATTACTTTTGCGTTTCTATCAACCAACTGCCGGAAAGATAAGTATTGATACAACGGATCTGGAAAACTTTACCCAGCATGTTTGGAGGGCAAATTGTGGTTCTGTTATGCAGGATGGTTACATTTTTAATGATACAATAGCGAATAATATAGCTATTGGAGAAGATCGAATTGATAAAGAAAAACTAAGACGATCTGTTCAAATAGCCAATATTCAAGATTTCATTGAAAGCCTGCCATTAAGCTACAATACTAAGATTGGAAGTGAAGGTATGGGTATCAGTGGGGGACAAAAACAACGAATTTTAATTGCACGAGCAGTTTATAAGGATCCAACATTTTTATTTTTTGATGAAGCAACAAGTTCACTGGATTCAAGAAATGAGAAGGTAATTATGCAAAATCTTGATGAATTCTTCCAAGGCAGAACGGCAGTTGTAATAGCACATAGATTAAGTACTGTAAAAAATGCTGACCAGATTATTGTGTTAGACAATGGATCAATAGTCGAAAAAGGAACACATAAGGAACTTATTGCATTGGAAGGTGCTTATTATAATCTTGTTCAAAGTCAACTCGACTTGGAGAAGATAGAAAGAGTAGAAATCAATTCATAGTCATGGAAGAAAAAAGAAACATCGATATTGAATTGAAAAGTGAGCAAATGAATGAAATGCTTTCAACCCCACCCAAATGGATCGTAAGGTCTGGAAATGGAGTGTTTTTAATTGTGTTATTGATAATTACTGGTCTTGCTTGGTTTATTCGTTATCCGGATGAAATTGTAGGTGAAGTATTAGTGACATCTTCCAAACCGCCTATCGAACTTTCAAATCAAAGTTATATTCAACTAAAGACTATAAATGTTGCAGAAAACCAAGAAGTAAATGCTGGAGATTTAATTGCTCAATTTGATATCCAAGCCAAATCAGAAGACATAGAAAAGGCTAAAAATTACTTGGATCAGTTGGAAACATTTAACGGGAAATTTCAAGAAAAAATTCCGGTTTTTAGTCAACAACTTAAGCTCGGAACCTTCCAAGAACAATGGACTACGCTTCTTTCAAAAATAGAAGAATGGAATAGTGAGTATTCGGAGAACATGATTCATCAAGAATTAGCATCCATTAAACGTGAGATTTCCTTTCGCGAGCAATTACAGATCATTTCTAACAAGAAAATTAAATTGTCTGAAGGTGAGTATGAACTGATTCAAGAACAATTGGCAAGTAGTGAGAGATTAGCGGAGCAAAACGCCATTTCAAAGCAATCCCTAACACAAGATAAAAGAACACAATCACAAGCCTTACAATCTGTTCAAAGTCAAAAAGAACAACACGTACAAAACCTTATCACATTAAACACCTTGCGGAAAGAAAGTTTACGTTTGGAACATGATGCAAAATTGAAAAAACTTCAAATGTCCTCGGAAATTCAAATTAGTCTCTCTGCACTTATAAACGGTTTTCAGACTTGGGAAAAGAATACGGTTTGGATTGCTCCTTGTTCGGGTAAAGTCATGTTTAATAAGTTACTTCAAGTCAATCGTTTTTATAAAGTAAATGAGGCTTCCATTGTTATTGTTCCTAAAGGAAGTGGTTATACAGCCATCGCAACTATTGCAAGTACTGGATCAGGAAAAGTAAAAGTTGGTCAAAAGACATTTATTGAACTCACAGACTTCCCAAGAACTGAATTTGGAATGTTAGAAGGAAAAGTGAGTACGATTACTAAAATAGACAAGGAAGGGAAATATGAAGTGAAAATCCAATTGCCAAAACAAATGAAGACAACTTATAACAGGGATATTCCATTCAAAGCGCAATTGAAAGGGAGCGTGAAAATTGTCACCAAAGATAAACGGTTGTTGGCGCGATTTTTTGAACAGTTAACGGATTTGATAAAATGAAGTTGTTCTTGTTCATAGTTTCATGTTTTTTGTTTTCAATGGCATCTGCTCAGGAACCAATTACGTTGCAATTCTGTTTGGATAAGGTAAAGAGCAATTCACTTCAAACGGCAACAGAATCAAGTTCATTAAATAATTCAACGCTAAACAGCCAATACCACTGGTGGAGTCTGCTTCCAAATTTAAGTGCATACGCAGGAGTAAACACCTCATTCGGTCGAAGACTTGATCCATTTACAAACACATTTGCTACGAGTTCAGTAAACTCCCAATCATTTGGTTTGAATTCAAGTGTTATGTTATTCAATGGCTTCAATTATTTTCATAAGCGGAACATACTTACAACTACAATTCAAAGAGATGAAATCAGTTTAAATGTTAGGCAAAATGAGTTGAAAATTCAAGTAATTGAAACCTATATTACTTTGTGCAAGTTATCAACTCAAATCAAATTGGCTGAATCCAGGATTGAAAAATACAAACAGATCCAAGGTGTTCAGCGTTTGTTGATTAAAGAAGGAAGGATTAATTCAATTGACACACTTAAAAGCCATAATTCACTTTTGAGCGAACAAGATTTATTGTTGAACCTAGCTAATGAATCGAAATTGAAAACTATTCAATTGAATTTTCAAATAGGTTTGCCCCTATCTATGAACCATACATTTGATTTGTCCTCTATTTCTTCAATCTCCGATAAACCGCAATTATCAGAGAAATACGCTATTGAATCACTTGAAATTGAATTAGAAATACTGGGAAATCAACTAAAATCTGACCGTTCCGGTATCATACCAACGATTGCTCTAAATGGTCTTGTTGGAACAGGGTTCTCAACTAACAATAAGGACTATTTAATTGCTGGAAATCCAACAAAACGGTATGGAGATCAAATTAATCAAAATCTTTACGAAGGTATAGGATTCTATTTGAGTGTTCCAGTATTTAATCGGGGAGAATGGTTAAAGAAGAAGCAATTGAATTCAATTAAACAGACTGAAATCTCTGATAGAAAACAACTAGCTGAATTATCTTTTGAAAAACAAAAGCTGGAGCAAGAACAGAAATTATTGAATATTAAAGCCAAGCAAAATCAAGCTAGTCAGATGGCTGATAACTTAAAAATGATTTATGATAAAAGCCTGGCATTATATGAAGAAGGTCGCATAACGTATACCGAAATTGAAACTGTTTTTATGGAGTGGCAAATGAAAGTATTAGATCTGGAGACCTTAAAGTTGGATTCCGAATTATTGAAATTGTACCAACCTTAGATTTTATGACACAAACAAATTATTCAGGTTTAATTATTAGACTGATTAGAGACGATATAAGAAACATTAAGCTAGTTAGTGTTCTTTCGAGGTATTACAAGGACGCATCAATTTATCGACTTAATCTGCATGAAGCAGTTTTCGAACTTATGGAACTTAATAATTATGAGAAAATTGATGAGCTTAAAGAATGGTATTTTAATAAGACTGAAAACGCGAAGCAAGTCGGTCTAAACTCATTAGACACAGTAGCCATAGACATATTTGCAGGTCTCAAAATGAAATATCATGGGAAGAATTAGTATTTAAAACCGATGAATCCAAATAAACTTTAACCATCAATTAATAAAAAAAAATTGAAGTTGAGATTTGATTTGCATTAAGCTTAATATCTTTTAATTTTTGCTGATAATGGATCATAATAATACTCACTTATTGTGCCGTCTTTAATTCGTTCTACCATTTCATCAATGATAAACAAAGGAACTAAAAACCATTCCCGCGCCTTTACTAGTTTTCCAAAACGATCCTTAATCTCGATATTCAGTTTTGTTCCATTGAAAAATTTATGAATCAATTTTTCAAGTTTCATACGATTGATGTTAGCGAGTTTATATGAAGCAATGATCTCAACCTCTGCCATAAGGAATGTTGGATCATTTTTAGCGTTGGAGATACGTTTTTTAATATCCCCTCCAGTCACACCTACCTTGTGGACGATAACTCTATTCTCTTCTACAAGCGGGTGGTTTGACTGGCTACGCAACACGTAAATTGTACCGGTTTCCAAATCATCTTCACTACTCTCGCCTGAAAAAAGCGAGCCAGGTATAACTTCGCTTTCTGTAATAAATCGGCTAGCTTCATCTTTGTACATTGCTCTAATCAATGACCTTAACAAAATATTACTCTCTGTGCCGTTATCGTAAATCACTCGTAACCGCGCATCGTCCTCACCATTTGGAGCCTTGAACGTTTCTCCAATTCCGGCTATGTAGGAAATCTGACCACCCACAATTATGAATTGTCCTGTTTTAAACGTAGTTTTAGTGAATCCTGAATCTTTTCGAAAGCGAATCATCGTCCTATTACCAAGGTTTAAATCATATTTAACTTGATCAAATAACGGTTTAAATGTATTGAAGTCTTCACATCTTGTCCTATTAGCTACTTCTTCTGCGGCTTTTTTATCTGCTCGGGATTGAACGTGTTTTAAATTAGTTATCGAGTCATCTGAAGTTTCGTTTACACCAAGCTGAGCTAAAAGCTCGTCGTCATTCAGCTCTTCCATCATATCTGTGGTTGCTACAAAATTGCCTTCTAACAAATGCTGATGATCCAAATCTTTAAGAAGCCGTTTAAACTCAGCAACACCTCGGAGACGATCCAGTCTGATTGCATATAATCTCTCAAAGATATCTTTATCTTCACCATGTTCTGGCAAACGCCCATTTTGTTGAACGAACTTTTGTATTTCCTCGAATCCGGTAATTACACGTTCTTCAAGAGAGGTATGGCTGGCGATCGTTTTAGCTACAACTTCTATACCAAGCGCTGCCAAAAGTTCGTCATCTTCATCTGAAAGCTTCTTTTTTTTATCCATTTCTTTCTTCAGCTTTAATACGAGTAAGATAAGCAATTCCTTCCGCCATTCTTTGTTCCCAAGGATCTGCTGATTTTATTTCAGGCAACCTACCGCGTTCCTTTTTGAAGTTTAAGGCCCGTTTGGCTAATTCTCGCGCTTCTTCTATAGACATTGTTGGTTTTTTTCCTGAAATAACCTCTGCCATCGCCTTTAAACTTTCCTCGGTTATTGCTTTTGACAGGATTGAATATGCTTCACTAAACGGGTTTATGCTATCAATCCAGTCAACATCGAGTTCTCTAACATCCATAGCGAATTTCCGCACGCCGTCAATCAGGGAAGTATTCGCACGAACGATTAATTCCGGATCACTATTTAGGGTTTCCTTCGCTTTCTGTGTTAGAATTAATGCAGCAATAGCGTGTTGTCGTACAGCTTCAATATCTTCATCTTCAAGATCTGGATACCTATCTTTAATTATCTTCCCAAATCGAACTTGCGTTAGCTCTTCTGGAACAACTTCTTTATCGAATAATCCACGTCCAATTGCTTGCTTATCTTGTGCAAATGCAGCAATAACTTCGTTCAAGTCTTCTCTACAAATACGCTGTGCATCTGCACTTTTCGGTACGGAAAGCCCCTTAATTTCTATTTGGAACTGACCAGTTTGTGGATTAAAACCGATATTTTCCTTATTTGGATCATAACCAAATTCGCCATACTCAAACCCTTCGACGGGACCATTTTGTTGATTTTTAGGTGTGAAATTAAATCTTGGTGCGAGTACCTGCTCCATTAACAAACTTGCAGAAATGGCTTTAAGTGTATCATTGACCGCATCAGTAACGGCAGATTCTGAAGCATCGGGTTCTGAAATCAGATTTGTAAATCTCGCATGCGTTTTATTGGGCGCGTCACGAGTGACTCTGCCAATTATTTGGACAATTTCAGTTAAACTAGAGCGATAGCCTACTGTCAAGGCATGCTCACACCAAATCCAATCAAAACCCTCCTTCGCCATTCCCAAGGCAATAATTATATCAACATGTTCACGGTTCTTCTTTACTTCAGGCATTCTTAGTGCCGCTTGGACTTTAGAGCGTTTTGATGAATCATCATCTACTAGGTCAGCAATTTTTATTACTTTCCCTTCACGCGTTTTAACAAGTTGAAAACCGGTTTCGGAATCAGTTCCTTGCCAATCACCGAGTTCTTCTATGATATGTTCAACTTCTTTGATTTTATCGCCTTTGCTTTCACGAGAATTAACATTGGGTATATGAATAATTGTTTTCTCATTCGGGTCAAGAACATTTAATATTTCATCAGTATAGGCTCCACTGTAAAAGTAATAGGCAAGATTTAATGTCTTGAGATATTCGTACCCATTGAGCTGTTCATAATATGTATATGTTACTGGTTCAAACTTCGCTTCATCCTCCGGCATGAGTACAGGATTTGCATCTCCTCGAAAATAGGAACCAGTCATTGCTACAATATGTACTTTGTCTCGCCCAACAAGTTGCTTAAGTTGTGAACCAAGCACATTGTTTTCATCAGCGCTAACGTGATGAAATTCGTCAATGGCAACCAAGCGATCGTCAAACAATTCGATTCCTAAGCGTTCAATTGCAAAACGGAATGTCGAATGTGTACAGACCAGCACTTTGTCAGTGCTTTCAAGGAATGACTTAACCGAGTTAACTTTACTTCCATCCTCCCCAGGTGAGTTGCAAAGATTCCATTTAGGCTCTACGTGCCAATCATAGTTATAGCCGAATTTTGTAAGTGGTTCGTCAGCGAAACTTGCGCCAATGGATTTTTCGGGAACTGCAATTATAGCCTGTTTTATATTTTGATTGTGAAGCTTGTCTAGAGCTATAAACATCAATGCACGACTTTTGCCAGAGGCCGGAGGAGATTTGATTAGCAAGTATTGTTCTCCCCGTTTTTCGTATGCGCGTTCTTGCATTGCCCGCATTCCGAGTTCATTTGGCAAAGTAGAACTTTTGGTGCTTTTATAGTTGACAGTAACAGACGGTATAGCTTTTTTTTCGGTCATCGTTTTTTTTGTTTTGAAACCATTTGAGTGTATAAATCGAAGAGTTTACCAAGTCGTTCGGTATCGTTTTTAAAACGTCTACCAATATAAATACGTTCAAGCACCTCGTCATTTCGATCATGAGCCTGGCGAAGATCTTCAGGCATTATATTGATATCATACAGCTCAGCGATTGTAGCTGGGAAATGTCTTTCACGAGTAATCAAAATTTCCTCCGCACATTTAGTAAGATCTTCCTTATTCTTTTCTGTTAGATAGGGCAATGGAAAAGTATTCCATCCCAAAGTATTAGAATATCTGTAATCTTCTTTAATTTTTCCACATACTGTGGCTGCCCAAATTAGGTGCATACGTGAAGAATAGATGGCAAAGTCACGTAACCTCAGATCATACATAATCATAGCACTGTCACCAACAACTGTCGAATCATCCACAATAATGGAGGGAAGATAAGGTCTCTTTTCCGAACTATGTCTTGGTACAAGTAAACTTACACCTTTTTTATGGCGACGTTCACCAAAAGAATGGGCAATCTTTGCTAACGCATTGGTCTCCGGTCTACTGCTGTCTGACCTGTGTCTAGCAACCAACTCAATTCTTCTGGAAATTTCTGGAATTTGTTTAGCATCGTTTGACTCATTATCATTAATCCAGAGACAGTAACGCAGATTACCTTGAATACTGTCACTTGAACCAAGAAACTTTCTACAATAGCTTTTAGCTTGAGGAAAATCACTCACAAGATTTCGGTATTCATCTGTAGTTAGCAAAAGCCCCCCGCCATCGTTTGGCATAGAGCCATTTGTCATTGGAGCTAAGTCAGAAAGAACATTCCGCGAAGACGAAACAATTGTATTATGATTTGGAACTAAATAAGGACCAATATATCCAGTTGAAAGGACATGACCGTTGCTAAACAATTTTTTAGACATACTTGACCTAGGGCCTATACCGATAATTGAAACAATTACCGCTGCTTTTTTTGAAGCTAAATTGCTCCAAAGAAAGGAAGGCTCCGCAAAACGAATTTCCAAATCATTTTTTAAGAGTGCTGGCCAGAACAAAGCCACCTGCCTACCCTGACAGATACTATTTGTTGTTACAAAAGCAAAAGATCCGCCATTGGAAATTACGAAATGTCTTGCCTTAATAAACCAGCCGGATACATAGTCAGCAGACTTGGTTGACTTTATAGCCCCTTGAAAAGCAATCTCTAAATCCTTTTTTTGTAGTGACGTCTGGTCTTGACTTCCAAGATAAGGAGGATTACCACATATATAGGTTTCGCCTCCTTCGTTCCTGAAATCAATTTCGGCCTGATCTATAGGGGTACTAAACAAGTCATCTCCATACAGTTTGACTCCAGTACCATCTGGAGGACAAACGGTCAACCAATTAATTCTTAAAGCATTTCCTTGGGTAATCCAATTCTCCGCATTTAAAGGTAAAAATTCTGCTAGAGCTAGTTTCTCGCCACGATAAAGCACATCACATTGGTACTCAGCTATTATTAATGCTAACCTTGCTATTTCTGCTGAAAAATCACGTAATTCGATACCTCGAAAGTTGGTTAATGGAATTTCAGAGGGAAGGTTGCTCTCTTCTCTTCGCTTGTTAATCTCAAATTCTATTTCCCGAAGTTGTTTATAAGCAATTACAAGAAAATTTCCTGAACCACAAGCTGGGTCAAATACCCTAATTTTGGATATGCGTTTACGTAAGTTCTGCAGTTTTCTAGGATTTTCCCCTGCATCATCCAATTGCTGTAGAAGATCATCTAAAAATAGTGGATTTAGAACCTTTAAAATATTTGGGACAGATGTATAATGCATTCCTAACTCACCGCGCTCATCATCATCCGCTACAGCTTGAATCATTGAACCGAAAATATCCGGATTAATTTTCTTCCAGTCCAAATTCCCCACATGAAGAAGATAGGATCGAGCTATTTTGGTAAAAACTGGAACATCAGTTGATCCTGAAAACAACTGACCATTTACATATGGAAATTTACATGCCCAATTCTTGACTTTTTTCCTTTTGCGTTCAACCAGCTTAATGTCCATTGCTCTGAAAATCTCGCTAAGAACTTCGTGAAAATTGGACGCATCGCTAGAACTCATTTGTTGAAGTGTTCCTGTAAATAATGAGTCACCAGGGAATATATCTGTGTCTTCAGCAAAAAAACAAAATATCAAACGGGCCAAAAAATGATTCATATCGTGACGTCGTTCAACGGTTGCCCATTCAGGATTATGTCTGAGCAATTCAATGTAAAGCTTGTTCAAGCGACTAGTCGCTTTTATATCAAAAGCATTTTCGCGAATTTGTTTAACCGTGCTGATACCAGCCAAAGAAAGGAAGAACCCAAAGTGGTGATGGAAGTCAGTATAATCGCAAACAACTGTTTCACCACTATTTAGATCTTCAGCTTGAAAGTCATTTCCATCAGTAGCTAAAATATACTTGGCTTTCGCCTTTAATGTAGCAGCGCTTTGTTTCAATGCCACTAGCGTATCCGCTACATTTCCCTTCTTGCATACACATATATGTATGTTGTTCTGTTGTAAAACTCCTCCTTTGACGTCAGATTTATTATTTCCAGTTTTCAGTCGTTTTATAGTAGTTTCCTTATTACCAAAGGCTTCTAAAAATGCGTATGGAAACTCATCACCTGCAAAAGGTTGCTCTGCTAATGATGAAATAGCTTCTTCAATCTCAACTGCATTCATTGATTAGATCTCTTTGATAATTCCTATATTTGACAATGGCAAAACAATGAACAAGGTTAGTGATTTTTTATTATTTAAAATATGGTTTTAGAAGATATTTAGGAACTCGTTATCAACAGAAATAGTGTAACCACCCAAGTCTATTTCAAATAGCTATATACGTTCCTTATTGAATTTTAATGATACAGAATGAATACAAATGCAATTATGAAAAAATTCTCACCGAAATTCTCACCGAAACAAAATTTCATAAAAAGCAAAAACCCTAGAGCATTTGATACACTCTAGGGTTTTCTAAGCTTACAGCCATATAAGCTATTTTCTTCTAACGTTTTTTAGCGGTCTGGACGGGACTCGAACCCGCGACCCCATGCGTGACAGGCATGTATTCTAACCAACTGAACTACCAAACCAATTTTCTTTGCTTTCGCTTCTGACTACAGTCAGATTCAGAAATTGTGTAATGCTTTACGTTAAAAGCGTTGCAAAGATACACTGTATTTTCATTTTAACAAGTGATTCATGAAAAAAAAATCATTTTTATTCTTTCAAATTCCCATTATTGCTAGAAATCAGCAAATTATTGACGAATTCTATGTTCCGTTTTCATGAAGAAATTCTTAAAAAATCAAAAAATATTATTTACCATGGTAATTAATTCAAAAGTTGTTGTATCTTTGTTCTATCAAATCATCCAAAAGGAGAAAACAATATGAAAACAATCTTCCACTCAGAAAACTCAAGAGGCCATGCCAACCACGGTTGGTTGAATGCAAAACATTCTTTTAGCTTCGCTTCTTGGTATAACCCGGAAAGAGTTCACTTCGGTACCTTACGTGTATTGAACGACGATACCGTTTCACCGGGAATGGGATTTGGAACACATCCTCATGACAATATGGAGATCATTACGATTCCATTGGAGGGAGCTATCGCACACAAGGATTCCATAGGGAACAGTGCAACGATCAATGCCGGAGAAATCCAGGTGATGAGTGCAGGAACAGGCGTGCAACACTCGGAATTCAACCCGAATGAAGACAAGGACCTGAAACTGTTCCAAATCTGGTTGTTCCCGAACAAACGCAATGTGGAACCTCGTTACGACCAACAAAAAATCGAAGTGGATGAGCATCCGAATGAATTCGTTCAGATCCTTTCGCCCAATAAAGATGATGCGGGAGTCTGGATCCATCAGGACGCTTGGTTTCACATGGGGAAATTCACGGAGGATAAAACGGTCACTTATGAATTCAAAAATCCATCCAATGGCTTGTATGTGATGCAGGTGGAAGGAAGTTCGGTTATCGACGGTCAGCAATTAAATCGTCGGGACGCATTAGGAATAATGGATACTTCCTCCGTAACTTTGCAGATAACGAAAGACTCTACTCTCCTGCTCATGGAAGTCCCGATGGATGTGAAATTGTAACAAAAGAGAAATGAAGAATGCATTAGCATGGCGATATGCCACACAGAAATACGATCCGACGAAGAAAATAAGTAACGAAGACATGCAGGAAATCCTGGAAGCGATCAATAGCGCTCCAACTTCCTACGGTTTGCAACCCTTCAGATTGATACACGTGAAATCTCCGGATCTACGCGTACAACTAAGAGCTGCTGCTTTCGACCAGTCTCCCGTTACAGATGCATCTGACCTGGTCGTTTTCACGGTAAATCGCAAGGTAGCGGATCAGCACATCGATTCATACATGCAACGCATTGTAGAAGTCCGGGAGTTAGAACGTGAAAGACTGAACCGGTTCCAGGAAAACATCGTTGGCACATTGTCCAGCCTGAGTTCCGAAGAGCTGATTGCCTGGAATACAAAACAGGCATATATCGGGTTGGGATTCGGATTGGTCATGGCGGCAACTTTAGGAATTGACAGCACTCCGATGGAAGGCTTTCAAAAAGAGAAATACGACGAAATTTTAGGTTTAACAGACGATCATTCGGTCCTGGTCCTGACCTTCGGATATCGCTCGGATGAAGATCATACGCAACATCACAAAAAAGTCAGAAAGACTTTGGAGCAATTAGTAACAATTAAATAGATAAGAGGATATTAGGACTTTAGGACACTAAGACTTTAGGATATTAAGACTTCAAGACGGTAAAACCAAATTTGAACCTTTTAAACCTTTTAAACCTTTTGAACCTTTTTCAAACAATTAAAAACAAACAATTTAAATTCAATCAAAATGAGTACGACAAAATGGACAATTGACCCTGCACACAGCGAAGTAGGATTTAGCGTAAAACACATGATGTTTACAAAAGTAACCGGAACATTTGACAAAGTTGATGCAACGGTAGAAGCAGAAGACGGATTCAAAAACGTAGTGATCGATGCAAAGATCGATACGGATTCCGTTAACACACGCAACGAACAACGCGACGGACATTTGAAAAGCGGAGATTTCTTCGATGTGGAAAATCACCCGCAAATCACCTTTAAAGCAGAACTTCCTGAATTGAAATCTGGTAAGATCGAAGGTGAGTTTCAACTTCACGGTGTAACGAAACGCATTCCTTTGGAAATCGAATTTCACGGAGAAGGCAAAGATCCATGGGGAAATGAAAAAGCAGCTTTCAGTTTCGAATCCTCTATTAATCGCAAGGATTTCGGTTTGACCTGGAATTCAGCACTGGAAACAGGTGGCGTTTTGGTTGGAGAAGACGTAAAATTACGTGGTGAAATCCAGCTAGTTAAGCAATAAGTTTAGTAAAACAGTTTAGTAAGGACAGGTTAAAAAGCCTGTCCTTTTTTTGTTCTTTTAAACCCGTAGTTTACACATCAAACTAAACAGTTCATTCATTGTTCAGAATGAAATCATAATTCATTAGTAATATTAATTCACAAATAATTAATACTACTACATGAAGAATCTACTACTATTTAGCTTCCTCCTATTTCCCCTAATTCCGTGTTTTGCACAACCTGCCAATGACAATCCATGTTCGGCAACACCCTTAACAGTTGGAACATCCTGTTCATTCGCTACGTATACCAACGCGGCGGCAACTGCTTCTCCGGGAGTGCCCGCACCGGGCTGTGCAAGTTACAGTGGCGGAGATGTTTGGTTTTCAGCCGTTGTTCCGGCGAATGGAATCTTAACCGTTGACATGAATACCGGGGTGATATTGGATTCCGGTTTGGCATTCTACTCGGGAACCTGTGGCTCATTAACTTTGATCGAATGTGATGATGACGATTCCGGAAACGGAAACATGTCCATGATCAACGGGACCGGATTAACTCCCGGCTCAACGGTATTCATTCGCGTTTGGGAATATGGAGGAGACAACAACGGAACATTTTCCATCTGTGCCAGTTCACCGGTTCCGATGACAAATGATGATCCATGTACAGCTATCTCACTTCCGGTGAACGCTTCCTGTTCCTACATCGGTGCAACAAGCGTTGGCGCAACAAATACTGCGGGGGTAACAGCTCCCGGTTGTGCATCTTACTCCGGTGAAGATGTTTGGTTTACGGCAGTTGTGCCTGCAACCGGATCAATCATGGTGAATACCAATTCCGGTACCATGACTGACAGTGGAATGGCATTCTATACGGGAACTTGTGGTTCCTTGACTTTATTGGAATGTGATGATGATGATTCCCCTAATGGAGCGATGTCCATGATCTCAAGAGGCGGACTCACACCGGGAAGCACCGTTTACATTCGCATGTGGGATTATGGCGGTGGATCCGGAACATTTTCAATCTGTGCGGTTGCAGGTGCAGTCTCCAATTCATGTGGAAGCGCTGCAACCAATGACAATTGTCCCTCTCCGGCTATTTTAACTCAGGGCCCAGGAACATTCAGTGCATCAACAGACGTTACTTTTACAGCAGATCAACCAGGCAATGTGACTTCCGTATTTTGCGGATCCATTGAAAACAATTCCTGGTATCAGTTTGTAGCTTCAAGCACCACGCACACCTTCCCTATTGCATCAGTAACAGGTTGTGTGAATAACTATGGTATCCAGGCACAAGTTTACAACGTAACTTATGATGCTTCAGGATGCTGTACCGGGTTTACATCCATGTCCAATTGCTTTAATCCGGGAACAGCTTCAACAGGAACGGTTACTGCATCAGGCCTGACAATTGGAAACACTTATATTTTAATGATCGATGGAAACGCAGGAGATGGTTGTGAATTCACAATTTCGGGTTGGACAGCAACCGGAATATTACCTGTCGAACTTTCTGAATTCAATGGTAATTCGACAGACATTGGAAATGTACTTTCATGGAAGACGGAAAGTGAATACAAAAATGACTATTTTGAGGTGATGTATTCGCGTGATGCAGATCACTTTGAACAGATTGGTACCATTCAGGGAGTCGGAACAAGTTCGGAGGCTCAGGAATATCAATTCATTCACCAGGGGGTCCCTGCAGGAACAAGTTTCTATAAACTGCAGCAAGTTGATCTAAATGGAGAAAGAACTGAATCCAAGATAATTTCAATCAATTCAAAAGATGACTCGGACGGACTGTTTAGTGTATATCCTAATCCAATGAAAGAGCAATTGGTAATTCAGCTTCAAAGTTCACGAAAAGAAACCATGGTCATTGATCTTATGGATCAAAAAGGAGTTTCGATATTAAAAGAACAGGTTGATGTCAACAAAGGGGTTACAAATCTTTTCAGAGACATTTCTTCACTAAGTTCCGGAGTCTATACTTTGATTATTACAAGTACTACTTCTTCTCAAAAACAACGTATCATTAAAATTGACTAAACATGAAAAAAACAATCTTTTTATTTGCGATCTGTTTTTTCTCAACCGGTGTTTTCTCTCAGACATCCGTATTTGAATTAAATCAAGAGAAAGCGCGTTATAACCAATCGAAAAGCATTTCACAAATCGTTTCGGATACCTTTCATTCCAAAATTCCGATCACCGATTCGGATTTCACACAAATCGCCGCTACAATGGAACAAAAAGACGGTTATGTTTCCTGTACATTGAATGCACAAAACAACCTGGTAGTGGAATATGAAAACTGGATAGAACTCAAAGACATTCAAGACCTTATCGGGCAATTTGTTCCGGTTGAACCAGTAATAAGAACAGGACATGTCATGAAATAATCAATACCATTTGGATAATATCCAAGCTTGAATTAAGAAAACTCCGTTTGTCAACTGACAAACGGAGTTTTTTTGTCCTACCGGGAATGCTGAGTTTAACGGCAGTCCAAAT
Organism: uncultured Fluviicola sp.; assembly: GCF_946478805.1. The sequence goes on from NZ_CAMLDC010000010.1 coordinate 43,481, forward strand.
TGAAAGTCGAAATATTACCAAAGTTCACAGTAATTACTCATCCCCGACAGACAGCTTCTGATAAAGTAGCATAAAAAATCCCGATTCACAGAAGATAGCACTTGTCAAAACAGTTCGTTAAAGAAGCTGAAATCATTATCCATAAAGAAATCCCTCATCTTATCCTTTGACTTCCTTAAATCCCTTAAAAAGCGGATTAGTGCTGACCGAATCCCATCAATAAAAAAAGCGGTCACTCTTTCGAATGACCGCTTTCACTTCTTAGAAGAAGATCAGACGCTTAGTTCTTAACAATTCTTTCCAGAGAAGTGCCGAATTCGGTTTTAATTCTCAATGTATAAACACCTCTTTCATAAGTACTCAGATCAACTTGATCACCTGACTTAATTTGAGTCGCTTGAATTAATTTCCCTTGAACATCCATTACTTCAACAGTTGCTGAAGAAGCATCCATTGTTACAATAACATAATCGTGAGTCGGATTCGGATGAACCGAAATCGTTGAGATCACACTCTCTTTGATTCCAACATTCGCAATCGTCACACAATTCGTAGTATCCGAACATGTTCCGTTTGATACGATTGCAGCATACGTTCCGTTTGCAGTCGCAACAAACGTTTGCGCTGTTGCTCCGGCAATCGGTGAATTTGTCGTACAGTTGATCCATTGGTAAGTTGTACCGGCAGATGCAGTAGCTGTAGCATTTCCGTTATCCGTCGCAGTTGCAACAAACGGTGCGATTGTCAGGTTCAATGTAACCACTGAATCACAACCTGCAGCATTTGTAATCGTATCATTATACATACCCGAAGCAGTATAAGTTATTCCAGTTTGTGCCCATGTATAAGGATTACAAGTGGAAACAGTTACCGTTGCCACTGTCGGTTGACTGATTGTCAAGTTCAATGTGATAATCGAATCACAACCTACCGCATTTGGAATTGTATCCGTATAAGCACCGGAAGCTGTATATGTCAACCCATTTTGTGCCCAAGTATACGAAGTACACGCAATTGCAGAAACACTTGACGTAGTCGGTTGAAGGATTGTCAGGTTCAAAGTGATCACTGAATCACAACCGGCAGCATTTGGAATCGTATCCGTGTACATCCCTGAGGTTGTATAGGTCATTCCATTTTGAGCCCATGTAAATGAAGCACATCCCGATTCGATAACAGTTGCTGAAGTTGGCTGATTGATAGTCAAACTCAAGGTAACCACAGAATCACAACCAAACATGTTTGGAATCGTATCATTGTAAGCACCTGATGTATTGTATGTCATTCCATTTTGTGCCCACGTATATGAACTACAAGCTGTAACAGGAACCAAAGACGCAGATGGCCCACCAATTGTCAGGTTCAAAGTCACAACAGAGTCACAACCTGCAGCATTCGGAATCGTAGCCGTATGTGTTCCGGAAGTTGTATAAGTTGTTCCGTTGATAGGCCATGTATACGTTTGACATGCCACTTGGTTTACTGTAGCTGTTGTCAGATGATTGATTGTTAGGTTCAATGTGATCACTGAATCACAACCAACAGCGTTCGCAACAGTATCATGGTAAGCACCGGAAGTAACATAAGTCATTCCGTTTTGAGCCCATGTATACGTGTCACAAGCCGCAACGCTTACAGATGAAGCTGAAGGACTGTTGATCGTCAAATTCAATGTAATCACTGAGTCACAACCTGCAGCATTCGGAATCGTAGCAGTGTGCACTCCTGAAGTTGTATATGTTGCTCCATTTTGAGCCCATGTATACGTTCCGCAAGCTGTTGCTAAAACAGTTGAACTTGAAGGTTGATTAACCGTAATAGTTGCTGTACTTTGAGCTGTACAACCATTTGGCGCGGTATATGTCGCTACATAAGTTGTCGTTGCAGAAGGTTTTGCATAAACTGTTCCTGTAGTTGCACCAGTATATGCTACTGTACCACCTGCATTTGTATATAATGAACTCATCGGAGCCCAAGTTGGCTGAAGGTTAGTATAAACAAAACGCATGTTCGGTCTCAGGTTACTTGCTCCTGAAGTTCCCCAGGTTGATAAGGCATCGTATCCTGCAATTCCACCCGCTACATTATCTGTTGAACCGTAGAATACCGTATTTGTAGCAGTTGTTGTAGTATTGGTACGTGTACCTGAACCATTTCCACCATTCCCTGCGTTATGAACAGTTTCCACAACGATATTCGAAGTTCCATCCCATGTATATGGAGTAACCAACGTAAATGTTACCAATCCTGCAGCAGAAGGAGTAAAAGTTGTAGGTCCGTAAACGGTAGTCGTTCCTCCTACAAATCCTGTCAATGCAGTCAATGCAGTATTCCCCATACGGATTGTAAAGTTCGTACAAGCATTTGCTGCAAATGTATTCAGGTCAAAAGCAACTGAATTGATTTTACTTCCCGCAACCATTCCTTGTGCGGTCAATTCAGCAGCTGTGAACAAGATCTGGTGTTTTGTACCACCATAGTATGCACTTAACGGATTCGGGAAAGAAGTTGTTCCTGGTGCCGTTGTTCCATTACCAAGTACAGCAGTTCCTCCAGCAGATCCTCCAACAGTTAATTGTTGAACAACTCCGTTACAAACAACAGCTGTAGCCGGTGTTATCGGAGAACTTAATGGCGCCGGATTGACAATAATTGAAGTTGTCGCAGTTGTAATACAACCGTTATTAGCCCCACCACTTGCATCTGTTGCTGTAACTGTATAAGAAGTGGTCACAGTTGGAGAAGCAGTAACTGTTGCCCCGGTTCCCAAACCTCCTGTCCACGTATAAGTATAATTCGGATCGTTCGGACTTGTTACTGTCAATGAAGTTGAACTTCCATTACAGATAGTAGTCGTTCCAGCAATTGAAATCGCCGGAGGAGTTGTTACAGTTACCGTAACTGCGGTTCTTGCACTTGAACAAGTCCCATTGTTTTCTGTAACATAGAAAGTTGTCGTTGCAGAAACCGGATATCCTGAAAGTGAACTTCCCGTTTGACCTGCAATTGCAGTACCTCCTGTCGGAACCAAATACCATGAAAAAGTATTTCCGGGTGTTCCTGTTCCGGTAACAGAAGCTGTTGGTGTCATAATCCCACACTGTGTACTGTTATTTGCAACCGGAGCAGCTGTCGCACTGTTAATGGTCACTAACGGAGTCGTGGCAGTTGCCACACATCCTGACATAGTATTTGTAGCTGTTACCGTGAATGCCTGTGTTGTAGCGGATCCACTTGTATTTGTAACAGACGTTGTTGCAGTTGGAGTATTCAAACCTGTCCCGGGAGACCATGACCACGTGTAGGAATTGTTGTGATTCATTCCGAAAGTCATTTTTGGTCTCGAAGATCTTGTTGATGAAGCGGTTGTTGCTGCCAAAACCGTCGCCGGTGTTTGACTGTCAACACGATAATATGCTGTTGAAACATACGCCGTATTATCATAACTAACTTCAGAAGAGGATCCTCCGGTATTATTATTACTCCAGGAAGTTTGAACGATCAGGTTACTGGTTCCGTCCCAAACGAAAGGAGCAGATAAAGTATATGTATTTAAACTTGATGGAGTCAATGTCAACAAAGCTGTTGAATAAACCTGAGTCAAGGAAGAAGTCGGAATCAATCCGGCAGATAAATCCGCGCTGGCAGTCGTTCCCATATGGATAGTAAACCCTGCATACGTTGTTCCAACAGTTCCTATGTTCAATGCCACAGAAGTAATGTTACCGGCAGTTAAACCTGCAGCGGTTAGCTCCGAAGCGCGAATCACAAACTGTTCTTTAACTCCTCCATAATTGTGGTAGAACGGGCTGTAATAATCCGTAGACCCCGTAAGCGCTCCTGCTCCTACTACAAACGGTCCGTCATTTGCGGAAATTGCATTTGCGGATAAGGTAATGTTATCACCACTACAAACCGTAGCCGGAGTGGCTGTTGCAGCGCTTAACGCCGGAAGGTCATTTACAAGCACCGTTGCAGTTGCAGATGCAGCACATCCGCCATCCGTAGCAGTTACTGTATATGTATAAGTTCCAGCTGCTGTCGGAGTAACTGATATCGAAGCTCCAGCCATTGGTGTTTCAGCACCACTTCCTGCAGTACTCACTGTCGAGTACGTATAATTTTGGAATGGTGTCGGATTCAGGTTTGAAGCTGTCAAAGTAACTGATCCGCCGATACAAATTGCAGCAGCAGATGAAGTCAATGAAACCTGATCCGGTGTAGAAACACTTACAGTAACCGGTGTTCGTGCACTTTCACAACCTGTTGTCGTATTCAGTTCACTGACATAAAAAGTAGTTGTTACTCCAACGGTAGAAGTATATGTTGTTGAAGTACTTGACTGCAATGCAGATCCACCTGATGATGCAGCATACCAGTTAAATGTCGGTGTTGGTAATCCACTGGTGGAAGTAACACTTGCAGTTGGAACCTGCACACCACATTGTGCACTGTTGACAGCTGTTGGCGCTGATGGAAGCGGATTTACAGTAATGGTTGTAGTTGGAGCCGGTGTAACCGAACAACCGGCAGCAGTAATAGTTGCTGTGTAGGTTGTTGTCGCAGCCGGAGTAACTGATATTGGATTCGTTGTTCCAACAGTTGTTGCACCATCAGACCAGGAAATGGACTGAATTGGTGGTACTATACCACCTGTAAGTGTTACATTCAATCTATTCGTACTCAAGGTTCCGGTTGCGCTCCCACTTGTCGACCAGGCAACCATATTTCCTGCAGTTGCAGTATAATATGTCTGAGCATTATTCGTTGCATTTGCACCGTCATGACTCACTTCAACAACAATATTGGACGTTCCGTCCCAGATGTAAGGAGTTGAGAAGTTGATAACGTTCACCCCTACAGCATGTGTATAAGTTGCAGCAGGGAAAACCGTTGTATAACCTGTAGTAGATACAAAATCCGTAAATGCTGTCAATGCTGTCGTTCCAATCTTGACAACAAAGTTTGGATTCGTTGCTGCATCCCCTAATGTTGAAATATTGAACGACATGGAAGTAATAGGTCCTGCAGTCAACCCTCCAGCTGTTAATTCCGCAGCAGTATAAATAGTCTGCATGCGGTATGAAGGCCATCTGTTACAAAATGCGGTTGGTTGTACAGTTGCTCCCGTTAAAGTGGTAGCTGTTCCAATTGTAGCCGCTCCGTTTTTCGCTAATACTGCAGTTAAAACAGGAGTTGAACCAGCACAAATTGTACTTGAAGAAGCATTCACACTCGCCGTAACCCCTGTTAAAGGTTCGTCCGAATAAGCTGTCCCCGCATATGAAGAATTCAAACCTAATGAATTCTGTGCGGCTACTCCCCATGCAATAACTGCATTAGCAGGAGTTGGCACCGGAATAGTTCCTGTCCACGTATTACCGGAAACATTTGTCATAACAATATTTGTCTGAACAACACCATTTACTGTATACCCAATCGTTGCACCAGTAATTGTTCCGGAAACAGTTGTAATGTCCACAGAAATAATTCGGGCAGTCGCGGTACATTGTGCAGAAACCGGAGGAGTTACAGAATTCAAGGTAATTACCGGTGCAGGAGTAGTACCTGCAAATTCGTAAGCTCCAATATCCGGAGTACCTGACCTTACAGCTCCGGTATAATCCGTTGTAATTCCCGGAACACTTGCCGCCCCACTTTCAATCTGAGAAGTAATTCCCGCAACAGGACGAAGGAAATCTGAACTTGATCCTGTTAAACTGATAAAGAAGTTACCTGCTGTTCCGTAACCAGATCCTGTAAATGCCGCTTCCCCGCTAAATGAATTCACATCTCTTGGAGTAACCACACCCTGATAAGCTAAAATGGTTTGATAGGATGTAGTTGCATCATACATAATTAAGCGAGTCGCCGAAGGTATACCTGCATATAACAAGTTACGGTTCGAAGAAGAAGCATAATTATTCAACGCAACACCTGAACGACGAAATGCGACTGCAATACCTGTACCAACCGGAGTGGTTTCATTGACAATAATATTGTTGCGCATATCTAACGCAGCGGTTGTTGCAGTAGCACTTACCTGATGATAAATTCCGGATGTACCGAAATTAGTTCCGGAAGATGTCCCGTTTAAATAAACGGAGTTGTAATAAACCCCGTATGTTGCAGAAGTAGAAGATGAATTCACACTAATCCCTCTGACAACATCCGTTCCGCTGGCCGTTGTTGCGGTAAGTCCGCTGATAATATTATTGAACACATTTACGGTAGTTCCTCCTGTGATGCTAATTCCGTAAACGGTACCACCTGCATTGGAAGAAGAAAGTCCATAAATTTTGTTTGCACTGACATTTGTCAAAGTTGCACCTGAAACGGAGATGGCGTTTACAAGACTTGCTCCGGTTGAAGAAAGTGTATTAATGTCGTTGTGATCAACCGAAATGGAAGTTGCCGTGTTTGCAATTGAAATCCCGGTAACCGTTGATCCTGTTCCTGTTGAGGACAAAGATGAAATGGTATTGTTTTGAATCGATGTAGCAACCGTACCTGCAAAAGTATTGGATAAGTTGATCGCAGTGATCGAGCTTTGACCGGAAATATTGCTAAATGTATTGTTTGCTACTGTTGAAGTCGCCCCACCCCAATAAGAAGTTGAAAAACCAATTATTGCACTAGTTCCTCCTGTAACATTGGAAAATGTATTGCCTGTTATAGTTTTCGAACAGGCACTTGACGAACCATCTGTGTTATTAATAAAAGTCAGAGAGGTTGCACCGGTAACGCTGATATTCGAAAAGTTATTATTACTTAATGTATAAAAAGCACTGTTCGGGGAAGAGGCTCCCGTTGTGAAACCAATTATAGATCCCCCGGCTCCGCTCTTTGTAAACTGAGTAACAATCGAGTTATTGGAAGCCGTTGAAGACCCACCACCCGGAATTGTAAACGAATGAGATACAAATGTCACACTCCCTGTTGTAGCTGCAGTCAGGTTATTGAAACTATTGTTATTAATCGTTGTTGTAAAATTCGTACTCGCTGTTGAAATGAATGTCAAATTACCCGTCGGGGCAGCTACGCTATGTCCGAACCCATTGAATTGGTTATTGGATATATCCAGAGTAGAAGTAGCCGAAGCAGATCCTGAAGGAGAAGTAATCCCCACAACATTTCCTCCTACAGCAGCCGATAATAAATTAAATGTATTATTCGAAATGACCTGGGAAAAGGTTCCCGTTGGAGTATTGGAAAATGCCTGAAGCTGAATTCCATTCAAAGTACCGGCAGTCACCGTACCATTACTGGTCAATGTATTAAAAGAACAGTTTGTATTTTTTACGTTACGAAATAAAATCCCATTCACAGTTCCTGAAACAGCATTGAATCCGGAAAATGTTCCGTTTAATCCGAATGTAATCGTGTTTCCATCTCCGGACAGACCACCGATTACCAAACCTGACGCATGATCAGCAGCTGCCGTAGGTCCAAGAACAACAATCCCCATATTGACAGAAGAGATCGTATTTCGTTTAATCGTCAAATTGTTATTATTACCTGTCGTTGCAGTTGCTCCGGAGTTCATTGTCGTCGCATTGTGAGTAGAATTCGCATAAATTCCCATCGCGTTTTGATAGGTAGCTCCCAATGCAATCGTGTTGTCTGTTATTGAAACATTCTGACAGCCATCTGTGGTAGTTGTATAAAACAACGCGATACCGAACTCCGTCATATTGTTCGTAGCAGCAGCAGTAGTTGTATTCGCTGCATTCTCTCTCAAATCCAAACCGGAGATTGTAACGTAATCCGAACCGATCAATTTGATGATCCCATCATTCAAAGCACCGGCAGTTAATGTACCGGACGCAGTGATAATCGGTTTAGGGGCCCCGCCCGTTCCCTGCATAATAATTGGATTTGCTGCCGTTCCTGTAGCAGTAATCGTAAACCCTCCTGCCGGTGCCGTTTCGGTATACCCGGAAGGAACATTTAAAGTAACACCTCCGGAACCAATTCCGTTCGTGTTAATGTCGGTTATGAAATCTGCAATGGTAGCATAGTCAGTAGGGATTGTTTTTATTCCCGAGACTTGTCCGAACAAACTTCCCGAACCAAGAATCAAGAGTGCAAAGCACATAATGAACCTTGAAAAATTCATGGTACTGTTTTTCAACATAATCTATAATTTAAGTAACAGCACAAAAGTGATACTATCCTAGCTACAAAAAAAATTGACATGCCAATTGACGTACCAATAATTGATTTGATAAACCGATTTAGTAAATTTTGCGAAACTTAAAAAAATAGTTAAAACCCAAAGGAAGCAGGGTGAATTGGATTAAAATAAGGGTAAAAAAGAAAATGTCAGCTTGTTAATTATTTAACGTAATAATTATCAAAAATTAATAGAAGCACTGCAATAAGTGGTTTTAAAAAGCTTACACCTGTTATCTTCCAGTGATCTATGTTAAATTTTATTACAAATATTTTAAAAAACGATTTCTTAACATTTCTGTTAAGTTTGAATGAAGTCTGGAATTTTCAACGAATCTAGATAAACCGAACAATTCTGACTGCTCCTTTTGAATCCCGGAATCGGAACAACTGTACTTGGTTTGTTCTTGGAACCGACAAGGGAATTTGCCCGATTTCCCGCTTCCCAAAAAGCATTTTTCCGTCAACACTCAATACTTCCAATGAAAAACCCGATTCCTCGCTCGTAATTTCAATCACTTCTTCTTGAGTGACTATTTGGATTTGTTCCAGGTTCAAATCAGTCAGACCCAATGAACTGACATTCACTTGGACGGAAACAGTATCTGAATTACAAGGAGAACTTGCAATCAGCTGAACGGTATAATTTCCATTTGATCCATACGAATGCTGGGCATCAGTTGTTATTGCTGTTTGTCCGTCTCCGAAATTCCAGCTATAACTTACTGCCCTCGAACTCTCATTTGCCAACTGAATGGTTTCTCCATTTTGAATGATTGAAAAATTGGCTTGAGTGGGTTCATCAACCGGATGTAAATGAAAATGATCCAGGGAATCCAAAATGACCAATGCAGCAGCAGTTTGCAAGATTCCGGCAGTTGTCGCATTCAACCCTCCATAAAAGTTCGAGCCAGAAGGCGATTGCTGAAAAAGAGAGGTGTAAAATGTGCAGGCAGCCAAATAAGTCCCTTCCACCGATGGATGGGATTCATCGGCGTTGTACAGATTGATGGTCGGATGATTTGCACGGACATACGACCAAACTCTTCCGACCGGAGAAACCATGGACCTGTCGCTCGAATCCGCCATACGTATATAGGCATTGTACAAGCGGGTATTCATTTTTTCAAAGGTGTTTATCTCCGACCATTGAGGATCTCCGTTCTGTCTTCCCCACGTCATGTAGTACATCACATTACCACAAACATTGTTCGCCCAAATGCTATCGGATAATTGAAGGGCATAAGGCAATGTTTGCGAATCTACTTGAGAGTCGGGGAAACTAGGTTCCTGGCTTTGCCCCTGAATAACAACCACATCCCACAGTTTTGCATGGATCTTGGAGAAAGTTAGGGGGTCATTCACCTGGTTTTGAAAAGTGAAACCGCCATTTGTTTTGGAATCGATGGTGATTTCTTTACCCAGACTGGTCGCGAGTGAACCCAAGGTTCCCGGTAAATCATTTACATACGTATAGCTGTTTCCAATAAACAGGACAGAAATGGAATCTTGCGCCAAAAGAGACGAAACTGTTATCGGAAGAAGGAAAAGCAGGAGGAGAAATTTTTTCATAGTTTATCGTCTTTGATTCATAAACCCCAAAACAGTTTTGGAGTTGCTCTTTATTTTACCTTAATTTGAAGGAAGTATTGTAATCCTAATTGAATGAAAAAGGCTTTTCTTATTTTGATCACCTTCATTGGCTTTTATAATTCAATTCTATCTCAGACTTATCTGGGTTTTGAATACAACCCGAACATTCCTGTGAAAGTCGGAAGTACAACACTTAAGAATCCTTGGGCAGGAGGAATCAATTACGGACAATTTTCGAGTATCGACTATAATTTCGACGGATTGGAAGATTTGGTCATCTTCGACCGAAGCGGAGATGAATTCGTTCTCATGAAACACGTTATCAATGCTTCTGTTCATGGATACGAATATGTTTACAAAGGATTTCTTTACTTCCCCTCCGACTGTAAATACCGCTCTGCTTTTGTAGATTATGACTCGGATGGAAAGAAAGATCTGTTTACCTATGGAATCGGAGGTATCAAGGTTTATAGAAATATCGGGAATGCTTCTTTGGGGTTGCAGTGGCAATTGATCACAGATATCCTTCAAACCGATTACGTCGGAGATATTTCGAACTTATATGTTAGCGCAAGTGATATTCCTGCATACAGCGATATAGACTTCGACGGTGATATGGATATCCTGACCTTTCAGATTGGTGGACAAAATGTCGAATACCACCAGAATCAAAGTATGGAACTCTATGGAATTCCCGATTCATTGACCTTTGTTTTGAAAAATCAATGTTGGGGGAAATTCAGTGAGGATGCCAGCAACAACGACCTGTTTTTGAACCAGACGGCTTATCCGTGCGAAAATGGGGACATTGCAAATCCATTAAGACCTGCAAACGCCGGAAATGAAGGTGTCGCGAAACACTCCGGTTCCACCCTATTGGCAATGGATGTGAACAACAATGGAGTCATTGATTTGATTCTGGGAGATGTCGCTTATCCGAATATTACACTTTTGGTCAATGGTGGAACAGCTCCAAATACCAATTCACCCATGATCAGCCAGGACCATGATTATCCATCTGTAGCTCATCCGGCATACATGCAGTTGTTTCCGGCAATATATTGGGAAGATGTGGATTTCGACGGAAAAAAGGATCTGATTGTAGCACCCAATGCACGAACTGTCTCGGAAAATCAAAACAGCGTTCAATTTTTTAAAAACACGGGAACCAATGCCCTTCCAAGTTTCGTTTACCAGGAAAACAACTTCCTGCAAAAGGATATGATCGACCATGGTTTGGGAAGTATCCCGGTTCTTATCGATGAAAATGGAGATGGATTGAAAGATCTCCTGGTCGCTAATTTTATTCGTTACAAACCTACCTTGAACCTGGAATCTGTTTTTCAGTTATACCACAATACGGGAACAGCTTCGAATCCGGAATTCACGTTGATGAATAATGATTATTTGGGCTTATCTTCACTCGGATTAGGTTTGCGCGCAACTCCCACTTTCGGAGACCTGGATGGCGACGGTGACCAGGATTTGATCATTGGAAAAGAAAATGGTAGCTTGGTTCGTTTCATCAACACAGCCGGAGCCGGAAACCCTTTAAGTTTTGGAACACCCGTTCCTCTGAATGACAATACCGCGACCCCGATTCAAGTCGTATCCTATGCGTTCCCTCAATTGTTCGACTTGAACAAAGACGGCTTACTGGACCTGATTGTCGGAAAAAAGACAGGCGAAATATCCTATTACCAAAATACAGGAACAAACTCCAATGCCATTTTCACACTAATCACTCAAAACGTAGGGCAAGTTGATATTTCACCAAATCCGGATGGATACGCTGCACCCCATTTCTTCCGGGTGAATGACACGACACACCTCTTCGTCGGGGCATACAACGGTAAACTCAATTACTACCGAAACATTGACGGACATTTAACGGATGGAGACACCTTCAGTTTATACTCAAATAGTTTCATCGATTTGGAAGTAGGGCTCTACAGTACTGTTTTCGTTGAGGACATCAATGGAAACGGTTTCCTGAATCTATTCGTCGGACAAGACCTTGGAGGTTTGTTCCTGTTTGAAGCAAATCCTTTAAGCTCAGCATTTCTTGAAGAATTTAAAGTCGAATCCAGCCTGATTCTTTCTCCAAATCCGGGGAATCAATTGATCCGCATCCTTTCGAAAGAAGGTATTACAGCTGACCTGAAACTTTATGGAGTTTATAATGTAATGGGACAAAAGCAGGAACTGGAACTATCCGGAATGACTATTGACGTCAGCAACTTAAGTAATGGTTCTTATTATTTTGTTTTGGAAAGCAATGGAAAGATCGAGCATTTGAATTTTATTAAAAATTAAGCTGGATTCATTATGATTTTGTTGCAATAAAAAAATAACAACCCTTTAAAAATCAGTTAGTTAATTATGAATCTGTTCGCTTTTTTGCGAACAAGCGAATTTGAGAATTTGAGAATTTGAGAATTTTTAAAGATGAAACTAAAGTTTCAAATAGGTTTCGTAGTGTATTTTCCGGGACCACTTTATGGGTTCGATTTCCGATTCAAAAATCCCAAACAAAGTAGATCCCGAACCAGTCATGGAAGCATAAATTGCTCCGTGTTCATACAACTCAGTCTTGATACTCTCCAATTCCGGGTATTTTGCAAAAACAGGTTGTTCGAAGTCATTAACCAGGTGATCTTTCCAGGATCGCATCGGTTTTTCAAGAATCTCTTTCAAAGGAATCCTGTTATTATCCGGAGTTATGCCCTCATATGCTTCTTTTGTTGAAACATGGATCCCCAGGTTCACCAAAACAACATATCTATTTTTCAAATCGAGATTCAAAGGAGTCAGGCTCTCTCCCTTTCCGGTTGCAAACTGCAATCCGCCAGTGATGAAAAAAGCACAATCAGAACCGATCTTAGAAGCCATTTCAATCAATTGGTCGTTTCCAATTTCAGGAGCATAATTATCTCTGAGCAATTTCAAGGCAAATGCAGCATCGGAAGAACCGCCTCCCAGACCACCTCCCATCGGAATAAGCTTATGCAAATGAAAAGCTTGTGGCGGAATAGATTTATGCCGTTTAAATTCAGCAAGCGCATCCAAAACCAGGTTACCTGTGCCTGGGATCTCAAGACCGGAAGTGGTAAATACGGATTCGTTGCTTTCAACGAGTTCAAGGATGTCATTGAAAGGAAGTTCCAACATTGCAGTCTCAATGTCATGGTAGCCATCTTCTCGTCTATTTAAGATGTGCAAACCCAGGTTTATTTTGCATGTTGGAAAATTAATCATGTCGTAAAATTAATAGATGCGAACTATTTTCGTAAATTTCGCCCCTCAAAATAGCAATATAGCAATTATGTCCACATATTTAGATTTTGAAGAGCCATTGAAGGCTTTGGAAGAACAAATTGAACAAACACGAGAAATCGGAAACAGCACCGGCGTTGATATGTCTGATAAAATTCGTGTTTTAGAAGAGAATCTCACTAAAAAAACACAGGAAATATTCAGCAACTTGACCCCATGGCAACGTGTTCAACTATCCCGTCATCCTGATAGACCGTACACTTTGGCTTATATCAATGCGATTACCGATTTTTCTTTCCAGGAATTACACGGTGACCGTACTGTAAAAGATGACAAAGCAATGATCGGTGGTTTCGGATTACTTGATGGAAGAACAGTGATGTTCATCGGTCAGCAGAAAGGAATCAATACCAAAATGCGTCAATACCGCAATTTCGGGATGCCGAATCCGGAAGGATACCGCAAGGCTTTGCGTTTGATGAGATTGGCTGAAAAGTTTAACAAACCGATCGTAACCTTTATTGACACTCCTGGAGCATTCCCCGGATTGGAAGCGGAAGAAAGAGGTCAAGGTGAAGCAATTGCACGCAACATTTATGAAATGATGCAATTGAAAGTTCCGGTAATCTGTATCATCATCGGTGAAGGTGCATCCGGTGGAGCATTGGGAATTGGTGTCGGAGATAAAGTAGTTATGCTTGAAAATACGTGGTACTCCGTTATTTCCCCGGAATCATGTTCTTCCATCCTATGGAGATCATGGGAATACAAGGAGAAAGCTGCCGAGGCACTGAAATTGACCAGTTCAGACATGAAACGTCTGAAATTGGTAGATGATGTGATCAGCGAACCCCTTGCAGGGGCTCACAGGGATCCGGAATCAAATTTCCAAAATGTAAAAGGGAAAATCATTGAATACCTGAAAGAATTGGATCCGAAAAGTCCGGAACAACGTGTCGACGAACGTATTGAGAAATTCAACTCAATGGGTGTTTGGAACGGATAGGACTTTTTATCTTATTGAAACATATTGAACAAAAGGCTTCCGTAATTGGAGGCCTTTTTCTTTGTTATGGATGGTTCCGCTATCTATTCGACCATTGAACAACTGTCAGCTCATTATTCAAATCAATGACCCATTTCAATTTTTGAGCTTTCGACACAATCATTCTTTGCTCCAAAACTACGTCTACGGAAAAATCGTTGAGTATCGTGTGCTCCTGCCAGATTGAATTCCTCAGGCATTCACTCACTATCCGGATCTGATGCTTTCCTTTCGGAATCATCACTTCGAAGCTACCTCCTGCGCTTTCTAACGATTCATTAGAAGTCACCAATTTCATATCGTCTACGTAAATACAAAAACGTGATAAATGATCAAACCCGGGTTCAATATTGATGAACTTCCAATCAATTGTTAATGGCAAATGTTTCCCCTTAAAAACAAGTGGTTTTATTTCCAATCCTTTTTTATCAAATCGCGTAATCGAAGTCGGTTTGCCATTCAGATCAAATACTATTTGAACTTTCGAAACTTCTTTTCCATTCATACCAAACTCGCATACGGCATCGATACTGAATTCATTTTCAAAAGCATGTTCCATCCACATTCCTTTGCAATAAGCTTGATTTATCAATTTAATTTTGTGAGTTGACTTTGAAAGCCGGAGTTCATAACTCCCCCATTCACTTTGACGAAAAGACTTTGAAACAGGCATTTCCTCTCCATCAACTATAATTTTACTCCTATTCAAATAGTCATACCCCTCTTCAATCCCGTTGAATTTCCACTCCAGAACCAGAAGCTGTTTTTTTGAATGTGCATTCAAAAAGAATAACACAAATACGCAAGTTAAGATGTAGTTCACTGTCATATCTATTTCAGTACTACAAAGTTAGTGAATAAACCGAACTATAAAACTACAAATCACCTATTTTACAATTCCAATATTTTAACCTATTTCTTATTTAGAATAGAAATTAATAACAAAAACATTCCAACCTTACACATCTTTATGCATTAAAAGCGTAGTTATTTATCTAGGTAAATATTATCTTGGCAACCAAAAAGAAACGAATTAAAATGATTCAAAAACTATTATTTATAGGAGCAGCCTGTTTCCTGACACATTTATCTATTGCCCAGGAAACCGATTCAACAGAAGTAGCGGAAACAGAAAGTGAGGTTGAAACCGATTTGGTTGAACAAACCTTTCAATCTACGCGAATTGTAAGTGGTCATTCAGTAGAATGTTTGCGCAAAGGTGTTTTGGAATTCCGGGTAGAGCACCGTTTTGGCGATTTTGCCGGCTCTAACGGAGGTGTTCAGAATTGGTTTGGATTGGACAATTCAAGTGATATCCGCTTAGGTTTTGAATATGGAATTACCAATAATATTATGGTGGGTGTTGGAAGAAGTAAAGGTTCCGGATCGCCTTATCGTTCCTTGATCGATGGATTTGCAAAATACCGCATTCTGCAACAACGCAAGAAAGGAATGCCTATTTCACTTGCGGTCACCGGAAGTATGTTTTATACTTACATGAAAGCTTCTCCGGACATCTACACAGTTGCGCATTTCCCGAAACAAGAATACCGCTTTTCCTATTCTGCATCATTAAATATTGCTCGTAAGTTTGGTGATTTGGTGAGCTTGGCGTTGATGCCGACTGTGGTTCACCGCAATTACGTAGCTGCAGATGATCAAAACACACTCTTTGCTTTAGGCGGAGCCATGCGTTGGTCAATTACACAGCGTTTAGGAATTATGGTTGAATACTATCAGGTTTTTCAGGGTGAAGGATATCGAAAAACGAATTTTAACAGCCTTGGATTCGCCGTTGAGTGGTTGACATTCGGACACAATTTCACCATTTACTTAACCAACGCACGAGGTTTTGGGGAAACACAATTTATTACCAATACCTATGAAAATTGGTTGAAAGGTCAATTTAGGATTGGTTTTTGCATCGGACGTAAGTTCGAATTCGGACAGTAAAAGTAAAGTTTAATAAGTTCAAAAAGCTGAAAGGGTTCCAACATATTAAAAATCTATTTGAACATTTGAACAAAATTTAAAACAACTGATTATGAAAAAAATACTTTATCCAGCTTTAGCCCTTTGCATCTTTGCGGGCTCTGCATTTGTAACACTTACTGCAACAAAGGACTATACCTTCAAAGAAGGATTTACAATCTCTTTTAAAAGTAAGGATCCATCCGGGGAATTCAAAAAAGCCAAAGGCACTATCACTTTTGATGAAAGTGATCTGGACAAGGCCAAGTTTGACATTTCTATTGATGTGAATTCCATTAACACCGGAAACTCCATGCAAAACAAGAAAGCACAGACATCCGAATGGTTTGAAGGGATCAAATATCCGACAATCAAATTTGTTTCTTCGAAAGTGGAAAAATCCGGTGACGGTTATTCCATCACTGGTAAATTGACAATGAAAGGTGTAACCAAAGAGAAAAAAATCCCGGCTACATTAACCAAATCAGGGAATGACCTGACTTTCAGCGGCAAGTTCACTGTAAACCGAATTGATTATGGTGTTGGACACAAAAGCGACGCTGTTCCGGATTTGATGAACATCTCGTATTCGATCCCGGTATCTGAAAAATAGAATGGGCATGTTTAAACGTTTTTTCTTCCTTGGGGCTACTTCCGGATTAGTTGCATCATTTGTTGAATGGATCTACTCATCCATTTATAAGGGAATGATTGCGGACTTCACAGAGGCTACCGGATTCTGGCACTTGCTGTGCTTTTCCTTGATGATCACTTTAGGAAGCAGTATCATTGGAGCAGTCATCTATTCCCTGTTAAAAAACAGATCGCTGGCAGCTTTCATTTGTAATTTCATTCTTTCGGGATTTTCCGTCGCCTTGGTATTCTATGTATTCCTAATGGATGATCCTGAATTTAAAAATGAAGACGCCATGGCCATGATTGATTATTTCAAGGGATACCTTATCCCATTCGTGTTCATTCCGGCACTTTCATGGATGAGCTTAAAACCTTTATTTATTAAACATTAAATGAAAAAAATTATTTCCATTTCTCTTGCGTTAAGTAGTATTGCTATTCTAACCTTGTTCCTTCCAAGTGCATGTACAAAGGCTAAAGTACCGGCATCTTTTGGGGACACGAGTTGTCCGGATACCATTTCATTCAGTCAACAGATCGGCCCTATTATTGATGCCAACTGTGTATCCTGTCATGGAAATGGGGCTGGAACTGCTCCTACACTTTCAAACCACGCAGAAATTTCTGCTAATGCAGATGCCATTCTTAACTCCCTTCAAGGTATTCCTCAATTAATGCCTCAAGGCGGACCTGCACTTGCAGATTCTTTAATTCAACAAATCAGTTGTTGGATTAAACAAGGAAAAATGAATAACTAAATACGATCATGAATAAAAACTACGTTTACATTGGATTATTAGCTGCCTCAGGACTTTTGGTGAGCTTTTCAGGAAAAGAATCCATCCAAAAAGTTAAAAATTTCAATAAGAATTTTCACACGGTTTTAGATTCTTCGGGAAGTCCGGGTGGAAAAACAGGAGCTCCGGGAGATGCTACCTGCACACAATGCCATTCGGGAACTGTTCAAAGCGGATCCGGGTTTAATACCGTGACTCTTTTGGATGCAGGAAATCCTGTATCGGAATATATGCCAAATACGACCTACCAAGTCCAAGTTAGTATGACTACCAATAATCTAAAAAATGGATTTGAGATAGTTGCCTTAAGACCAAACAATACATTAGCCGGTACAATTGCCATTACAGATGCAACTCATACCAAATCTATTAATGTTGGTGGAAAAACACGTGTCACACACAAAGCTGCTGGGAATACTTTAACAAGTTGGTCGTTTAACTGGACTTCACCTTCAACAAACGTTGGAACAGTTACTTTTTATTTAGCTACCAATCAAACAAATAGCAACAATAGCGATTCGGGGGACATTATTCGCACTTCTCAGCATCCATTTGGATCTCAAGCAGGTATTGAGGAAGTAACAAACAAAGTAGAAACAAGTATCGGTTACCAGGCAAGTACTAACTCATTGAATATTCAACTAAACAGTAAAGTAGACGGTTCTGTATTTGTCAATGTAGTGGATCTTGGTGGAAAATCTGTCTTCACAGAAAACCTGGGAACGGTCAGTGCAGGAGAAAGCTCACTTGCTGTAAGACTGAATAGTGAATTAAACAGTGGTATTTACATGGTCAACGTTTCAGTAGACAACAATATGACCATGAAACGGGTTTTCATTTCGAAATAAAATATTGTAAATTTAGCGTGTTCTGTTTCTTCTATGGATATAGTATCATTGCCCCATCCCAATAAATTTCTCATTATCGAGCCGTTGGATTATTCCAATCCTTACAATTTTCATACACCTCACCGGCACGATTATTTTGAGATTATTTTGGTGGAAAGTGGCAGTGGAGATCAACTGATCGATTTTACCAAAAGTGAGTTGAAACCCGACCACATTTATGTGATCTACCCGGGACAGATCCACTTGTTGAAACGAGAAAATGCCAATGGACTGATTATTCAATTCAAGAAGGAGATTTTTGAACACATTTTCCCGATACAGCATCATTACCTGTATTCCCAGGAATCTGAAATTTCTGTGATGGCAGCTGATTTCAAGCATTTGTATAATTTAGCACAAAGTATTTTCACTTTGAGCAACAACGAGAACCTATCTCCGTTGTCCATCCATAAATCGTACAGCTACTTGCAAATCATTCTCATTTCGATCATTGAGTTTTCCAACAGGAATACGCATCAAACAGCAAGCAGTTTTGCCGGTAAATTCCTGCAACTGGTAAGTCAGCATGTAAGGGCCAAAAAGAAGGTGGCTGATTACTCGGAAATGATGAATCTGAGTCCCGACCGGTTAACATCCTTGTGCAAGGATGCTTTTGGAATCACTCCGCTAAGACTTATTCATGAAGAATTATTGCTGGAGATTAAGCGACTCATGGTTTTGGGGAATTTATCGCTTAAGGAAATCTCATACGAAACGAACTTCGACTCAACGGCCAATTTCAGCGCCTTCATTAAGACTGCTACCGGAAAAACACCTTCAGAACTACAGTCAGCATTGAAAAGCGAATAAACATGCATTTTGATGGCTGTCGGATTGGAAATTCATAATTTATCCCCGCAATTTCATAACAATAAATCATCCTTGGATAAGTAGCTTCGTAACAGGCAATTATACATCATAAATTGTCTGTTACAAAAAAGCTAATTTATCTGATTATGAACAAAAATTACATATTTATCGGATTGTTTTGGGGATCGTTACTTCTAGTGAGTTTCTCAGGAAAAGAATCCATTCAAACGGTTAAAAATTTCAGCAAGAATTTTCACACCTTGAATCAGGCAGGAAGTCCCGGCGGAAAAACCGGAGCACCCGGAGACGCAACTTGTACACAATGTCATTCCGGGACTGTTCAAAGCGGGTCAGGATTTAATCTGGTTACCTTAACCTCAGGCGGAAACCCGGTATCTGAATATTTGCCAAACACAACCTACGAGGTAACTGTGGCCATGTCGACAAACAACGCCAAAAACGGTTTCGAAATTGTTCCGTTGAATCCGAATAACACAATGGCCGGAACAATTGCAGTTACAGACGCAACTCATACCAAATCAATTAGTGTCGGTGGAAAAACACGAATTACTCATAAACTCGCAGGCACTAGCTTGACCAGCTGGTCATTCAACTGGACTTCACCGGCAACGAATGTTGGAACAGTTACTTTTTATTTAGCGACCAATCAAACCAATAGCAACAGCAATGAATCCGGAGATATTATCCGTACATCACAGCATCCATTTGGCTCTCAGGCCGGTATTGAAGAAGTAACCGACAAAATCGAAACCCGTATCGGATATCTCGCAAATACAAACTCCTTGAATATTCAACTGGACAGTAAAGTGGATGGCTCTCTGTTCGTGAATGTGGTAGATCTCTCCGGGAAATCTGTTTTTACGGAAAATATGGGAACGGTCAGTTCAGGTGAAAGTGCATTTTCAGTTCGATTGGACAAAGAATTAAGCAATGGTGTTTACCTGGTCAATGTTTCTGTAGATAACAATATGACCATGAAACGGGTTTTCATTTCGAAATAATCTCTCCAGCCATAAAACTTTGCGCTCTTTACACTTTCAATGCAAAGAATTTAAGAGTGCAAAGGTTTTATGGTTCAATTAATTCGTAATTCGTAATTCGTAATTCGTAATTCGTAATTCGTAATTAATTTCAACCTATTCTCCTCTGCACCAACTCCTCTACCCGTTCATAAAACTGAGCCGGTGTAGCAGTTCTCCATTCGATATCTTCCAGATCTCCGCCCATGACAAAATAATGATCTACCCGCGCTTTCTCAAATTCACTGATCACATGATCGTGAAAATTGACTAAGGCAATCCAGCCATCTTCCACATCGTCGAACCATTCCTCGTAATAGCAATCGTCCGAATAATGAAAATTCAACACGTTTTCTCCTATCAGGATAAATTTATTGATTCCATGCAACATGATTTCTTCGATCACATTGCGTTTAAGGGTCATGATATCATTCTCAATGGCATCATTCCATTCCCCTATGAATTCCATAATTGCAAAGCCCTCCTCATAATCAACAAACAGGATTTTCGTAAAAAGTGTCCTGGAACCGATATTGTCCCATTGTGGATGGATCAGGAAATTATAAATCCGATCTGTAAATTCAAATTCGCTGTATTCCCTATTATAAAATGGAGAAAGTGAATCCTCAGAAGCGATATATAAGTGTCTCCAATTAAAATAAGGTTCAATAAAATGCACAGGATCAGTGTTTTAAGTTTGGAATAAAAATTGTAAAAATGAACTTCGAAATTAAAAAGAAAGTCTACATTTGAGTGTCCATTTGAAACAAAAATTTACCTATGAAAAAATACAATAAATCGCTAATATTCAGCATTTTCACTTTGAGCGGAATTTTATTCATAAGTTCGTGCTCTTCCAACTCTACAGAACGGGATGCTGCTGAGGCTACTTCTGCTTTGATTGAAGGTAATGAAAAAATTGTTGCTTTCGGTCACATCAGCGCCATGAATATTTTGGATAATGCAGATTATAAAAGCATCCCGAAAGTAAATGTAATTCTGGGAAGCGTTTTGGGAAATTGGAAAAAAGGATTGGAAATTGACAAACCGATCTATTATGCCCTGGAAGCACCATTTGCAAAAAATGGGACCCCGGAAACGATTTATGCCCTGATCAACGTTAAGAACCAGGACAGTCTTTCATCCATCATAAGTGAAATGGGATATGCCCTGGATAAAGATGGTGACATTTCGTATCATCAGGAAGACGATGTAACATTCGGAATCCGGAACAAACTCCTGATTATCATTAGTAAACCCGGTGATTATGATGGTAAGGCAAAAATCAAGGAAGCGTTCACACTGACAGAAGGTGATCTTTCTGAAGATACTGCTGAAGAAATCATTGAACAAAAAGGAGATATCGTTTCAGGAGTTGACATTGCCCGTTTATTGAGCACTTCAAACACCGAATTGGCAAAATTATCCACGGAAAAGAAAGATCATCTGGACGAACTTGTAGAAAATGCCTACATCAAAACGGTAGCTAACTTCACAAACGGAATGGCGACGATCGAATCTACCAATCTTTTCTCTGATGATTTAAAAGACGAATTGTTCTTCAAGGATAAGAATGGTGCTACATTAGTGAGCAAGCTTGGTGGCGGCGATCCATGGATGGGAGTTGCAATGAACCTGGACTTACGAAAAGGTGAAAGTTTCCTGACCGACTATTTGCCAACCGCACAAAAACGATTGATGGAAGATTTCCCGGGTGAAGCAAAATTTGCATTACTGGCCCTCGGGGATAACCCTTTCTCTAAATTGTTCTCCGGCCAGGCAGGCATGGTTCTAACTGGCAATCCAAAATCCGCAATGGGAATGGAATTGGAATATACGAGTTTTTTAGGGCTTGGTCCGAAAGGAGACATCTTGCAAAAAGTATTGGATCAGCAGTTTTCTGTTTTCGGTGAAAAGAAGGGAGATACATACATAATGGGAGATTTACGTATCCAGTCGAACAAAAAAGGCATTTTCGCTTCAAGTGGAAAACAGACAGGTGGAAAATTGAATCTTCCTTCATACGCCAAGAATTTTGGTGAAGATAGCTTCTCCCTATTCATTGCTTTCGAAAAGATGGATGTTGCCAGTTTGGACTTGGAAGACGAGGCAAAAGTTGTTGAAATCCTTCAGTATGTTACAATCAATGTAAACAGGGATGGTTCAAAAATGGTCATTGCTGCAAAAAATAAAAACACAAATATCCTGAAACAGGTAACTGATTTTTACGCGAAACAAATCATGGGTAAAATTGATTCCATGGGGGCATAGGTAACTAGTTTATTTTTTGGAAAGGCTGCCGGCAAATGGCAGCCTTTTTTATTGGGAACTATTTGAAGAACAGTTAAAAACAGTGAATCTCTTTCGTCGAAAATAAAAAACTCTAAAGTTTAACAATCAACACTTTAGCGTCAAATCTGTTCGCTTCTTTGCGAACACGCGAATTTTCAAATTCTGGAATTCTGAAATTTTCAAATCACTCCAATCAATTACTTTTCACATCCATTTTTTTTGTACCTTGTTATGCCAAATTAAACTGATGAAAGAAAAAAAAGATTGGAATCAATTGACTCCCGACGAAGAACGCATTATCGTCCGTAAAGGAACCGAATATCCTTTCACCGGTCAATATAATAAATGGGAAGAACAAGGTGTTTTTGTATGCCGACGTTGTGAGGCCCCTTTGTATAAAAGTTCAGACAAATTTGATTCCGGATGCGGATGGCCCTCATTTGACGATGAAATTCCAGGAAGTATCAAACGCATTCCTGATGCGGACGGAAGACGTGTAGAAATTGTCTGTGCAAATTGTGAAGGTCACTTAGGACATGTTTTCACTGGGGAACGATTCACACCAAAAGACACACGTCATTGCGTGAACTCATTAAGTATCTTATTCAAGAAAGCTTAATTTTACTCGACAATATTGCAGCTGTAAACCGGAATCCCCTTTTGCTGAATGATCTGACTCAATTGAATATGTGCAGCCAATGCCAATTGTGAATAATTCTGAGAGCAATTCCCGAAACTTCCGGCACTCGTTACCCACATTTTTTGAATCAGCTCCTCACCTGAGCTTACCGGTCCAATAGCATTCACAACTGCTTTCACATTCAATGCCCCGGCATGATAAACATGCATCGTAAGCAAACGGAACCAAATCGATTGTTCATCGACTACCAGACCCGCGCCTTCCGCAATACCTTTTGCCGAAGGAATACAAATGCGTTTTAACAATTGGGAAGCGGCATATGCCGAACGCATAAAGTCTTTTCGCTCATCTACCGAACGATTCACTGTCAATCCCATGGATCTCGCTACAGCTGGCATCAGTTGGAAAGGCCCATAAGCTCCGACAGACGATTTTTGCATTCTTCCCGGACTTTCGATCAACAAAATGGATTGTGCATACCAGGGATCCACCCCAAATTGCTCAAATGCCGAAACTCCTTTGGGTAGACTTTCAAAAACAAGGTCAAAGCGGTAAAAATCATTCTTTCCTGTGGTAACATTGATTCGCTCGTCTGCATTCAAACCAAACAAAGAGCGGACACTATCTTTGAAAATAGTTTTCTCAGCTTCGGTCTGCGTATGCCAGTCCTTGTTCGACATTTTAGCTATGATTTGCCTGGTAGAACCTACATTAACCAATACCGAATCCGGAGAGAGAATCATGATTTGTTGCCAGAATTTCGGATGTTGGAGCTGATCCCATTGCGCGGCTTCGATTCCCGCTGCACCCATAATGATATGTTCAGAAGTACCGTCCGTAACAGCAATCATTTCTTTTTCCCATGTGGAATTTTGAGAGGATACAATAAATGGAATACACGCAAGTATTGCAAGGAGAGTTTTGCGTTTCATTGTTAATTGTGGGTTTTGGATGATGCAAATTAAGAAAAGGAAGTGAAAAATGCAATTGATTTGTGAGATATTAAAAAGTGACCGCAAAACATACCGGATCTTGCACCAAATTTGAAATCAAAGTTTTAGTCGGACCAAGGTATTCAGAACCGTTTCAATCCTTCCCCGTTTACATATCCTTTCAGGATCGCTTCCATCTCGTCAATGGAAACCGGGAACCACGGTTCTTTGGCAATCTTCCGGATGGTTAATCGCTCCTTGACAGAAAGTGTCCCATCTACGATCAACCCGAAAACAAGTAATCTTGCAACGATTGCATTTTCATTTGGATCGGAACTGAACAACTCCTCGATTTTCACTTCCTGGTCGTATTTTAAATCCAGGTCCGGAAGGATCAACAGCATTTCCTTCATGAAAGAATAAAGTGCAAAATTGTATTGCCGTTTTTGTTGAGCAATGAAGTGAACCAATTTATTCAATTTCTTTTCGACAAGAATAAGCTCCTTTTCCGGAAATTCACTCATGAAATCCTTTGCCGCAGCGGTCGAAACAATACGCATTTTCGTTTCCTTGATCACTTGCCTGCTGCTCCATGCATTCCAAAAAGCAAAAATTGGAATCCCTACCAAGTCCGTTACGATGCGTAATGCATATCTTCCGAGGAAACGCCTTACCAGGAACTTCATCAATACATTTGAAAGAGTTGCCTTCAATTTTGTTCCGATCAGAAGGGCATAATAAGAAAACTTGGTTAGTCCGATATAAGGATCGATTTCAAGCAATTTCATGTGTTTCGCAGGTATCTCCAATCCCGCTTCAGTCAGTAAAGCGACTTGCTCCCGGTAATCATTTTGAGAAACGGAAGGATATTTATAAATCTCGCAGATTCGTCTCACTGCATAAATATTCAGCGTATTCAAGAGCCAGATTTCAGGGAAGATCATTACTATGGCATAGACGGTATAATAGAGTTCGAAATCAAATTGGTATCCTAAAAAATCAATATGCTGCGCATCCAGTAAACTGGTGAAATGAAACGGAAAGATGACAACCATGACCGCACAAGCACCGATGATCCCCGCTACCAGGTAAACCTGTAATTGCAGTTTTTTTAATTGTGCTTTTTGTACTTCATTCAAGGTATAACCATGTCGCTCATTATTTTGAATACGCGCTGTTTTTTTACTCAAATAGGTGTGTCCCAGTCGAAATGCAATGCTCTTTTTTCGCTTCTTTTGAATCTCTTCCATAGTTCCGGAGTAAAAATACTGAAATAGTTGTTCCATTCTTATGTAACTTTGTGTGGAAGAACACCATGAAATACATCAAGCAGTTTTTTATTTTCCTATTGATAATCCCCGTGAAGATCTACCAGTGGATTATCAGTCCCATTCTTCCGAATGCATGCAGATATGATCCAACCTGTTCTGCTTATATGGTTGAGGCTTTAAAGATTCATGGGCCAATTAAAGGTTTGTGGCTCGGGACACGCAGAATCAGCCGCTGCCATCCGTGGGGCGGACATGGGTATGATCCGGTTCCGGAGAAAAAATGCAATTGTGAAAAAGACTAAAATTCAAGTGAGAAGCTTAAGCCTCCTATTTTGAACATTTGAACATTTGAACATTTGAACATTTCAATCTTTTCAAAAAAAAACACAAAATTATTTCTCCAATTCATTTATTTTATTTTACTTTGAATTTCAAAGTTCTTTTATGGAAAGTGAAAAATATTTAGCGCAACTTCAGGAGATTCAATCGATGATGCAAAAGTCTTCGAAGTTTTTGTCTTTGTCCGGCTTGTCCGGAATCCTTGCCGGTACTTACGCTTTAATCGGAGCAGGAATCGTTTACTCCATGAGAGAGCGACTTACTTCTGACATCAGTTATGATTCTGTAGAATTTTTGACCGTAGTAGGAGTTGCAGTACTAGTAATGGTTCTTTCACTCGCAACAGGAATCCTGTTCTCGGTTCGCAAAGCAAGAAAAAGACAAGAAGTGATTTGGAACCAAGTGTCGAAGTTGTTCATTATGAGTTTCTTGGTTCCGTTGGTTACGGGCGGTTTATTCGCTATTATATTAATCACTAAAGGAGCAATCGGGCTCGTATCACCTGTTACCCTTTTGTTTTACGGTATTGCGCTGGTCAATGCAAGCAGGTATTCCTACGAAACCCTGAGAAATCTCGGATTCATCTTTATCATTCTCGGATTGGCAAATAGCCTGTATATTGGTTATGGTTTGTATTTTTGGATGTTCGGTTTCGGAATCTGTCACATTTTCTATGGTGCATACATGTATCTGAAATACGATTATAAAAAGCAATGACAAGTATTATCTCAGATATCAACAAAACATTTGATCATCGGATCAGACTGGGAATCATGTCTATTCTGATGGTGAATGACTCGGTGGATTTTAATCGACTGAAGGAACTATTGGAGGTTACCGACGGGAACCTTGCCTCTCACATAAAAGCCCTGGAGCTTTCCGAATACATCGACATCAGGAAACAATTTATTGGAAAAAAACCAAATACGACCTATGAAGCAACATTACTAGGAAAACAGACATTTGCCAAGCATCTGGCCGCGCTTGAGCAATTAATCAAAACCAGCAAATAGCTATTTTTTTATTTACTTACTTTGAAATTCAAAGTTCTTTTAAACTTAATAAAATGGAAAACAAATCAGAAACAGCAGACAAACAGGAAACGGGCAATTTTATGAAGTTTCTCAACTCTTCCTTTGGGCGCTTTGTCTTAATTGGAACAATTACCATTATCCTTATTGCCCCATTGGCACGTGTTATCTTCCTGATCCAGGAACGGAAAGACCGCGCAGAATCAATCAAGGAAGAAATACGGTCCGAATGGGGAAATGACTTTACATACAGCGGAGTGACTCTTCGGGTTCCTTTCATTGATGAAAAGAAGAAAAAATCGTACATCTTCTATTTCCCGGAACAGGAAACCAACCGGTTGAACGTACAAGTGAATTCCAAAAAGCGTGGAATCTATCATTTCCCTGTTTTCCAATGTGGTGTCTCAACTAAATCGAATTTCATTCCTAACCTGAATGATCCGCATTTGGATTTGGCACATGCTCAGATCGGATTGCTCAGTGATCCGAATTGTCGCATTGCAGATATCGGGAAAATCAGGTTCAATGGAAAGGAGTTGGAAATTGAAGAAGAAACCTACGCCAAAGCAAACTCCTCCAAACTATTCTATGCAACAGCTCCATTCACTATCGACAAATCAACCACCAAAATCAACATCGATCTGAATTATTCTGTAAACGGATCCGGGAAAATTGTGCTTCAAGGTCATGCGAAAAAGAATCAATTCATTATGACTTCCAATTGGAAAAATCCTTCCTTTACAGGAAGTTCACTCCCTGACCCAAATTCATTCAATCTTCAAAAAGGATTTACAAGTTCCTGGAAAATCATGAATATTGCTCAAAATCCAAAGAATGGAAGCTTGGAACCGAATCGTTACTCATCCACGGACTTTGCGTTAGTAGAATTCCTAGAAAGCGTGGATCACTATCAACTGAATGAACGGACAGTGAAGTATGCAATCCTGGTAATCCTGCTCACTTTCACTGTTTTTTACCTCATCGAATTGATTGGTAAAATGGTCATTCATCCCATTCATTACCTGATGGTAGGGCTTTCGTTGATCCTGTTTTATGCAATTCTGTTGTCTTTCTCCGAACAGTTTGGATTTGCAAGCTCTTACCTGGTGGCAAGTATCGGTATTCTTTCGCTTTTAAGTTGGTATGCGTATTCGGTTCTCAGATCAGTGAAGTTTGCCCTCACTATTTTCGTCGCGATTTCAATTCTTTACGGCTTCCTGTATGTTATCGTAAATCTTGAAACCTATGCCCTGATAGTTGGAAGTTTGGGCTTATTTGTAGTCCTGGCAGCAATCATGAGCTTTACCCGACGATTGAAAGTTTGAGTTACATCAAATCAAAATCCCCGGTTCCGGTTACTTAGTGTAACCAAAATACCGGGGATTTTCCTCTCTCTCCTTCTCCTCCATGCTCCTCCGCTCGGCGAAGGCGCTGATTTATTTGGTGTAGGTGTATTTACGTGATCGGGTGATATTGATTCCGAGTGAAACCCCATAAGTGGTTCCGTATTTATTCATACTTGCATAAAGATTCAATGGAACATTCAGCGCCCCCGGTCGAAAGGTTTTCCCAACTGCAAATAAGAAATTGGTGGAAAAATACGTTGCTCCCCGAGTATCCGGTCTCTTGAAATAATCCATGTGAGCCGCATCCGTCACTCCCATATCATCATTCAATTCCTGGAAAGTGTGAAAATTTCCATCGTAATCCGTTGTTCCGGAAATGAGTCGTTTCATGGTAAATGACGGACCCATGGCAATTTCCCAAGCTCCTTTACCAAAACGGACACCATGCATAATCGCGAGTGACGGAATGGGTGTACCGTGTTCCATTCCTGCAACGTTTCCTAAAAACTCGAACAATCCGCTAAATTTTTCTGTTCCTGCATACTGTACTTCCAACTGGTATCCGATATTGAACAAGACAGGCAAGGTTCCTACCCCACCATCCCGTTCATTCCGGGTGAAAAACTCTCCGTTTTCTCCTGTCGCAACTGCAAAACCGATACGGGGTCCTGAATTATTCATCTTTCCCAAACCTGAACTGGCAGTTGGCCCATCCTTGAAGAACAAGGCTTTGTATACTGTAAAGTCAACATCTGTCTTGAGCAATTTATAAATCATGATATCTGTCATGCGATTGAGTTCCCGCGGTTGATTTTCAAATTGCTGAATTTCATTTTGCTCGATTTCTCCCGTTTTCACATTGACAATTTTCATGGAAATAAGAATCCGGTCTCCCAATCCTTCATAACTGGCACTTATGGCAAAATCAGCATTCAATTTTGTTCCGACCTTTCCCATGCAATCTTTCCCCAGGCACTCTTTCATTTTAGTGTCACCCAGCTTTTCGGCCACGTCGTAACGATCATTGACAACATACTTCTTAGAATTCACCAAGCTTTTATAAATAACCGAACGGAGGATATCTTCATTGGATGGAATATTCCTTACCTCGATTCCCGCAATGACCATAGAAGGTAACTCGGCGGTTTGTGCAAACGATTTGTACGTATATAAACCCAGGCACATTAGAACTATTTTTTTCATGGTTTTCAATTTTAAGTTTCGGGACAAATTTGCTAGGTATGCATAGGAAATAAAAACGGAATTCTGCACATGCCTTAAACGAGTTGCGATTTTCCGTACAACTATCCGGAATAAAACAGTGTGTAGCAGTTATAGTTAAATAATCAACGTACTGCTTTTCGGTTTGTACTATTGAATTAATCCGAAACAAAAAAGGCTGCTACGAATGTAACAGCCTTTTCTCATGATTTGTTTTGTTCTATTTTTCCAATACGATAGGAATGTGCTGTGCTCCTGCATCCGTTAAAACCCGAAGCGTGTAAACACCTTTTGCCATATTTCTCAAATCGACATCTTGTTTTACAGTTTGTAGATTGTTCAGTTCATAAACAACTTGGCCTTGTGCATTGAACACTTTTACAGCATTCAGATTCACTTCTCCCGAATAAATTGTTATCAATCCGGTTGACGGATTAGGATAAACTGAGATCAGGTTCAATTCGTTTTCAGAGATGGACGCACAACCGTCAACTACTACAGTCGTTTGAGCAGAACCGGAACATCCGTTCCCATTGGTATAATTGTACGTTACAACAGTAGAACCGATTCCAGTCGTTGCCGGATTAAACTGACCTCCGCTTACTCCAGTTCCGGAATATGTTCCACCGGCAGGACTTCCTTGTGTCAAAGTATAAGGCCCATCATTTGAACACAACATTGGAACCGAACCGAAACTAACCGTAGGGTTTGGATTGACCGTCACCAAAATGCTGTTTGAAGCCGGAGAAACACACGAAGCAACCGTATTGGTAACCGTGTATGTTCCGGAAGCAGAAACAGTAATCGAAGATGAAGTGGATGCGTTCGACCATGTATTTCCTGAACCTGCAGAAGAAGTCAATGTAACTGAACCTCCCTGGCAGAATGTTGTCGATCCACCGGCAGTAATTGTCGGTGCAGCCGGAACTGCATTCACTGTAATATATCCTGTCTGGCTTGATGCGTTTGATCCACCGAGATTTGTTGCTGTCAATGATACATCATAAGTACCGGCAGTCGGATAAGTCACCACCTGGCTTGCAGTCGTCGATGTGGAAGGTGTTCCTCCCGGGAATGACCAACTGTATGAAGTAGGATTATTTGTAGAAGTACTCGTGTAAGTAACCGATTGCCCCGCACAAACAGATGTTCCTGTTGAACTGAAAGATGCAACCGGAGTTGCAGGAGCACCGCTGATTCCTGTTATATTGATATTATCCACATACAGGTTGTTTCCATTGCCTGGAATATTTCTAAACGAAATCCAAACAGTACTATTACCGACATATGGTGTCAAATCTACCGTTTCCGATCTCCATTGTGCAGCCAACGGAGCAAAACTCCCTGTTGTTGCACTTGCAGTTGCCAAAGTTGTATTTGACTTGGAATATACGGTTGTAAAAGTCTCCCCGCAATTGGTTGAAACCAAAACTTCCAGACCATCATAATAAATGGCACTATATGGAGCATAAGCCACATCAAATACTAATTGAGCGCTGGAATAGGCTGCAATATCCAATTTTGGCAAGCGTAATTCATCATTCGTTTCATCTGCAACATTGTAATTATCAAATTTCACCGAATTACCTGCAGTTGGTGCCCTACCAACAGTAGAAGATCTAGCCCAGGTTGTAGGTATCGCTACACTATTCGGGTTTACAATAGTCCAACCGGTTGGCGGGAATGTAGTTGACACAAAACCTTCTGTAAATGGTAAACTTACCGTCGAATTTGTGCTAACTGAAATGTAGTTTGTCTTGGATTTTGAATACGTTGCACCATTCGATGTAGCGGTAATGCTTAAACTTGCGTTGTAAGTCCCAATTGTAGAATAAGTAACGGTTGGACTTGCAACAGTTGAGGTTGAAGGAGTTCCCCCTGGGAACGACCAGGAATAAGTAGCAATTCCTGAAGTTTGGCTTGGAGTATAGGTAACTGTTGTACCTGTACACATCGTTGTCTGGTTTGCACTGAAATCAAGCGCACATAAAGAGGTTCCGGGACCACCACCAACTAAATTCAAATTGGCAGTTGTCCAGATATTGTTTCTACCACCCACTGAGCTTGTCAAAGCAGTTCTCATACGCGTAACCTGCCCTTGTGTGAACATTTTCGAACAATAAGAATAATCCATATAGTTCTCAATATTGTCAATCACATTCGTAGCCCACGAACTGTAGTTATTCGGGTCGTTTGTATCATCGCAGGTATTGATTGTGTTCACATTCGCACAAGAAGTCACACCAATACACATAGGCGTATCTTGTACGTGATCATCGTCTGCACAACTTGCGGTATTTCCCGGGTTGTTGTTATCACCCCAAACATGGGAAAGGTTGAACCAGTGTCCCACTTCATGTGTCAATGCACGACTGTTTGTAGTGGACGAAGTACCAACTGAACCACAGTAGTCGTCCAGGATAAAAATTCCGTTGTAATACATATTGGATGCACTCGCTGTGGAGTTCCCATTCGGATTGAAAGTATAACCTGCAGCACCTCCAATGTCTTTACACACATAAATATTCAAGTATTTGTTGTGAGCCCAGACACCTTGGTATACGTTATTTCCGGCGATAATGGCATTTACCTGAGCCTGACCGCTTGAACCATCATTCGTTAACGCATTTTGCGTGCGTGTGATCCCCGAGAAGCAGTTCCCGTTCGGAGCAACGGTTGCAAAAACGAAATTGATCTCGGCATCAGTCGGCATTCCTACAAAAGGAGCGGCCACGTTATCCGCATCTGCATTTAATCTTCTGTAATCGCGGTTCAGGATTGCCAAAGCATCAGCAACCTGGGCATCTGAAATATTCTCTGTCCCACCGTTGTGAAGAATGTGGAAAACAACCGGAATAGTGTAAATCAATCCGGTAGATTTTACAATACTTCCATGCGAACCTTTCGGTAACGGATTGATGGTTTCTCTGAATACAGTTGCAAAACGATCAGGATCGTTTATCTGCATTTCTTTCATTCGGTCATGCTGACTGCATTTGTCAACTTCTTGCGGAGAGACAAGTTGTTGCGTTTTTTGAGGAGTACCTTGCGAATAGGACGTAAATCCACATAACAAGGTCACAGAAAAGACGAGTTTTCTCATAAGCGTAGTTTAATTTTGAAATATAGCTTTTTAGTTCTGGTAGGAAATTTAATTAAAAAATCGTTTCAAGAACCTCATCGTCACTCCAATAAATTAAAAACGCGACTTTTTTTCAGAAAAGGATCCAATCATTATTTCACAAAAACACCGTAACGACTCATATAACTATCACGGATCTATACCGAAAAGTAAACTGAAAATTATTTTCCCTGCCTAAACAAAAAAAGCGGGCAAAAACACCCGCGTTACTATCTAAAAAAGTAATTCTGAAAATGAATATTAACTCAGCTTCTCCAATGCAGCTTTCAAATTGGAAATAACTCCATCTACATCTTCAATTTTACAAGTGCCGACAGAAAGCCTGTACCAATTGGAATCATCCGAAGAACCGAACGCATAGAATGGTACAATCGCCACCTTCGCTTCATCCAGAATGTATTTCGTAACATCCTGTGTCGTTTCCAAAATAGTTCCGGAAGCAGTTTTCAAACCATGCAGCTTAAATTGAACGGTCAGGTAAATCGCTGCTTCAGGGGCAATCGCATCAACCTGATGCCCTGCTGATTTCAAGGATTGAATTCCATTGTAAAAGCCCAACAAGCGCGCATTGATTTCAGATTTGATGTGATTCAGGTATTTATCGTATTGACTTAATTCGTTCAAATATTTTGCTGTTGCCATTTGCTCGGCCTTTGGAGCCCAGGCCCCCACATGCGTCAGGATGGATTTGATCTTGTTGATTACGAATTTCGGACCCATTGTCCAACCCACCCGAACTCCGGTTGCAGCCAGGGATTTTGAAATCCCATCTACGAACAAGGTATATTCGCGCATGGCCGGTCGCAACGAAACCGGGTTGTAATGTTCGATTGAACCATGAGTCAACGGCCAATAAATTTGGTCGTACATCACATACAAAGGCTTCACTCCTGCCGATTCACGTTTTTTATTTTCCGCAATCACCAAATCACAGATCTGTTCCAAATCTTCTTTTGAAAAAACTGTCCCTGTCGGATTCAAGGGGGAACACAAGGCCAACAAACTCGCTTCTGCAAGATATGGCGCTATCTCCTCGGCTCTCGGCATGAAATTGTTCTCCGGACTCGTCTCAATCAGGATCGGACGGGCATTATTCAAATAGGTGTAATGATTGTTATTCCAGGATGGAACCGGGAAAATCACGGCATCTCCCGGATCTACAATCGCCTTGAAAATAGCATAGATAGCCGGGCGGGCACCTCCGGTAATCACAATTTCATCCGTTGCGTACTCTAAATCACCTCGTTTACTCAATAACTGAGAAACTGCCTGGCGCAACTCCAACATTCCGTCTGCAGCAGGATAATTCGTTTGGTCGTCGTCATACGCTTCCTGGATAAATTGTTTTAATTCCGCCGGAATGGGGAAAACTCTCGGATTGAAATCTCCAATCGTCAGATTGTAAACTTGTTCTCCCTGTTTAATCTTCTCATTAACTTCTGCCGCTAACTTGATGATCTCAGAACCAATGATATGTTCTGCCAGTTTAGAAACACGAAGAGTCGAAAGTTCGTTTTTTGTATCCATGACATAAAATTTTATATGGTGTTGCAACGCTTGTGCTGAAGCTTGTTCCATCGCTAAAGCTATTGGCGACATGCGATCAGCGTAGGCACAAAAATATACACAATTGTTAGCATACTTCAAGCGAAAATTAAAAAACTAGCCGAATTACGGAAATGACTTAGCGAGAGGTTGAAAGTTCGGGTTGAGTGGCAATGGTTGATGCCCAGTATCTCAAAAAAACACTATACTTACATAAACTCAATCCAACTGAAAATGCGAAAAATTGGTATTCTTCTCTTATTTTTTCAACTGGCAACGTGTTCCATCTCATATGCCCAGGATCAAACAACTGAATATGATTGGCAAAAAGTGGAAGTACGTATTATTGAAAGTCGCAAAACGTCCAAGAAACTAAAACTCTTTGGGGAATCCATGATAAAGACTCCTAGCCCTATAAAAGCCCTTAGTGATTTCAATGAAGACCAATTGATGGAAATGAAAAAAAAAGCAGCAAAGGATAATGCCGGATTCGTTTATGTCGATTTGAAAGGAATCTATAGCTCACCCGATTTTCTCGCTTTAGCTAACAAGGAGAAAATATATTATTATTGGGCAAATGAGAAATAAGAGAATCAGCTTTCAATAAAAAAGCCCGACTCACAAACTGAATCGGGCTCTTTATACTGACAAGGAATCTTAGTTCTTAACCAATTTCTCCTGAAGGATGGTTCCTTCTGCATTAATCTCAATCACATATGTCCCTTGTTTTAAGGAAGCAATATTCAATTGATTCTTGTTTTTCAAATTTTCCGACAACACCTGTTTCCCCGACATATCATAGATCACAACGTTGAAATCTGTTGCTTTCGTCTGAATAGTAATCGTCTCAGTTGCTGGGTTCGGTCCAAAACTGATTGTTGAAGCAGCATTTTCTCCTAATCCTAAATTAGGATCGACCACTGTTACTTTTCCTGTCATCATTGCAGAATGGACATTACAACGATACATATAAACTCCTGCAATGTTGAAGCGTTTTCCAAAAGTCCAGTTTGTACCTGTTGTCAACATAGAGAACGACTCAGGATTTGAAGGATATGTAGCAGTTGTACCGTTCAAATTGTGCGACCCACTGTTATTGTTGATCCATGTTACGGAATCCCCAAGATCAATGGTCAGGTCATTCGGAGACCAGGACTGCGCTTGTGCATTAACTGTATAATTTGTCTGACCGAACGCTACCGGTGCCAGACACATCATAAATAATTGGGTAATTTTTTTCATAAGCTACTTTTTTAAAAGTTATATTATTAAATATTATTTAAGAATATAACGTGTGAAATCTGCAAAGGTTGGATTCCAAAGAAAAAAAAATAATCCGGACAATATTCTAAACTTTTCCCATTTGTAACCCGGCATCCGTGATTCGTAATTAGATATAGTCCGTCCCACATTTGTCTCGTCCTTGTTCTGCATAATTTCTTTACTTTTAAAATTCTAAAATCAATGTATGAAGAAACTAGTTGCTTGGGTCATGATTGGCGCAATGGTTATGAGCCTTCGAATGCCGAACCTACCAGAACAGACACCTGGCGCTCCATTATGGATGCGCTACCCGATCATCTCACCGGATGGAAAAACCATTGTTTTCACTTACAAAGGAGACATTTACCAGGTTCCTGCAACCGGTGGAACTGCCACTCCGATAACCTTGAGCGAATCCTATGACTTCATGCCGGTATTTTCACCCGACGGAAAAACCATTTATTTCGCGTCGGACCGCTACGGGAATTTTGATGTATTCTCCGTTCCGTTAATCGGTGGAGCAACTAAAAGGCTCACACTTCATTCAAGCAACGATTATCCGCAATGTACTTCACCGGATGGAAAACGAATCGTGTTCATTGCCTCCCGTGTAGACAATGCTGCTATGTCACAGTTTCCTTATGGAGCTTTGGGCGAAGTATATTCTGTTGGGATTGATGGCGGACGCGAAAAACAGGAACTTTCGATCGCAGCTGAAAACATCAAATGGAACAAAGCCGGAACAAAAATGATTTTTCATGATAAAAAAGGATACGAAGATTCCTGGAGAAAACACCATCAATCATCCGTAACACGGGATTTGTGGATGTATGAAAAAACAGGCGATAAGTTCACCAAACTAACTGAGTTTGCAGGAGAAGACCGGAATCCGGTTTGGAATAACGATGAAAGCAGCATTTATTACCTGAGCGAAAAAAGCGGCTCCTACAATATCTGGAAAATGAATCCGAATTCACCAGGCTCAGCAACCCAGGTTTCAAAGTTTGATAAAAACCCGGTTCGCTTCCTCTCAGTTTCCGATAACAACATACTTTGTTACGGGTATGATGGAGAAATTTACACCCAAAAAGAGGGTTCAAATCCGGAAAAAGTCAGCATTCAAATTAACGCGGAAGACCGGAACGCGGATACCAAAAACATTTCGGAAACAAGTGGAGCTTCTGAAATTGCTGTTGCACCAAGCGGAAAAGAGGTTGTTTTCACCAATCATGGCGATGTATATGCTGTTTCACTTGAAAACGGTGTAACCAAACAGATCACCAGTACACCGGAAGAGGAACGCAATGTCAGCTTCTCTCCCGATGGAAAAGCAATTCTGTACGCATCCGAAAGAAATAACATCTGGGGAATTTATCAGACAACCATGATCCGGAAAGAAGACAGTCATTTCTACGCCTCTACCCTTTTGAAAGAAGAAGCACTGGTTGTTACTGAAAATGAATCGTTCCAACCGCAATATTCCCCGGACGGAAAGGAAATTGCTTTCCTGGAAAACAGAACCGCAGTAAGCGTTTACAATATCGCAAGTAAAAAGATCCGCAACGTGTTACCCGCAAACAAAAACTATTCTTATAGTGATGGCGACCAAACATTCAATTGGGCTCCGGACAGCAAGTACATATTGGTTTCTTACTTACAGGATGGAAACTGGCACGAACAAATCGGATTAGTGGATGTTAACGGGGGGAAACCAATGCTTGAACTGACACAAAACGGGTTCTCGAATGGCGGACCGAAATTCCAAATGGATGGAAAAGCAGTTTTATGGTTCTCCAATCGCGACGGGATGAAAAATGTAGCAAGCCATGGTTCCCAGCAAGATGCTTATGCTTTGTTCCTGGATCAGAATGCCTTTGACTTGTTCAAAATGAAAAAAGCCGATTATGAGCTTTGGAAAGAACAAAAGGAGAAGACTGACAAGGAAAAAGATAAGACCAAGGAATCCGAAACAGCAAAAAAAGGAAAAGGTGAAAAAGCGGACACAACCAAAAAGACAGAGCCATTAAAAATCGACATGACTGGATTGATGGATCGCCAGGTGCGATTGACCGAAAACTCTTCCTTCCTGCAAGATGCATTCCTGGATCCGAAAGGAGAAAAACTGTATTACCTCACTCCGAATGAAGACGGAACCAATTTATATGTCCGCAACTTCAAGGATCACGAAACAAAATTATTGATTCCCTTAAAAGCTGGAGGTGTTTGGAGCACTTCCATGGACAAGGAAGGGAAGAATATTTTTGCAGTGATTGAAGGAAAATTAACGCGACTGGATTTGGAAAAAGGGGAACGAAAAGACATTCCTTTCAAAGCAGAACGCACACAAGACAGTTATGCAGAACGCGCTTACCTGTTCGAGCACATGTGGAGACAAGTGAAAACAAAATTCTATGTTGCAGATCTTCAGGGAACCGATTGGAATTATTACAAATCGACCTATCTAAAGTTCCTTCCTCACATCAATAACAATTATGATTTTGCCGAAATGTGCAGCGAATTATTGGGTGAATTGAACGCATCTCACACAGGTTGCCGTTTCTATCCACGTCGCGAAAATGCAGATGAGACAGCACAATTGGGTGTGATCCTGGATGAAAGTTTCACTGGAACGGGTTTGAAGATTGCAGAAATCCTGGACAAAGGCCCGCTGGTGAGCTCCGAAACAAAAATAAAATCCGGTGCGATCATCGAAAAAATCGATGGTGTGGAAATCAAACCGGAATTGAACTATTACTCCCTGTTGAATCGCAAATCCGGCAAACCGGTCTTACTGTCCATTTATGATCCGTCGAATGGAAAACGTTGGGACGAAATCATTAAACCGATTTCTGCTGGAATGCAAAGCGAACTGCTTTACCAACGATGGGTGAAACGCATGCAGGCAATGACCGAAAAATTATCTGATGGTAAATTGGGTTACATGCATGTTCGCGGAATGGACGACAACAGCTACCGCGAATTCTACAATCAGGTAATGGGAAAATACATTAACAAGGAAGCCTTGATCGTGGACACCAGATTCAACGGTGGAGGTTGGTTGCATGACGATCTGGCGACCTTTTTGTCCGGAAAACAATACATCAATTTCGTGCCGAGAGGCCAAAAAATCGGAATTGAACCAGGTTCCAAATGGACCAAACCAAGCTGTGTCATCATGGGAGAAGGAAACTACTCCGATGCTCATATGTTCCCGGTTGTTTACAAAACGTTGAATATCGGTAAACTGATCGGAATGCCAGTACCAGGAACAGGAACAGCAGTTTGGTGGGAAAACTTACAGGATCACTCACTGACTTTCGGGATTCCACAGGTCGGGGTCATGACCATGGACGGTAAATACTACGAAAACAACCAATGCGAACCGGATTTCAAAGTAGCAAACGACTACAACACCATGTTGAAAGGTGAAGATGCACAATTGAAAAAAGCAGTGGATGTCTTATTGGGAAAATAAAACAAATTAGAATAAAGCAAATCCCCGACTCCAATGCGCACGGAATCGGGGATTTGTTTTGTTAGAATCAATTTGAAACACCAATCAATCAATAGAAGAAAGGCTTTATCCCTAATAGTTCTAAAACAATTATAAAGCAGCTAAATTAGGGTAAGTTATTCTACTAAAATCATCTTATGAAAAGAAGTCTTTTATGCTTTTTATTGATTCTAACAGGTGCCCTTACCTCCTGTAAAAAGGAAAAAGACTACCTCTACGTCATCAAATCTCCGGTTATCTATTCAGAAGATTCCCTTGAGTTCTCAGCCCCGGTTTTCTACGGACAAAACAATTTCATTTTATACGATTCAAAAACAATTCTATATCACAACAAATCTGTATTTTATGGGTGTGGAACAGGAATTGATTTCACAAAACCAGCAAGACTTTACCTTTCTCCAGATAGTTTTACTGAAATTAAGTATTCTAAATTGGCACATTTTCTAAAAACAAAATTCAATTGGAAAAAGGGTTTCCATAGCAAAATCATGTCCATTGCCTCTTCGACCGATACAATTAGAAACCCGGGGTATACCGCATTGATGAATTTCATGAAAAGGCACAAAGAGATATTATGCTCAGTTCGAAAATGGACAGAAGAAGAGGAATATACTGCGAAAGCGAAAATTAAAAAAGGAAAATACGAACCGCATAAAATTAAGTGGAAAACTGGATTCGCAGATGGAAATAAATTATTTACATTGGAATATCCGGTTCGTTTTCTTGAACCAATTGAACAAAAAAAGGAAGAGATTGGAAACTTAATAAAACCATCAAAAAAGACAAATCTGACAAAATATTTCTACCCAAACATGTCTTCTTGCGGCGGCGCCCTTTATGGCTATTACGACAGGCACACACTGGTGAAAATCGACTCCAGATACAATGCTGAGCTGGGTTATTCTCAGAAAATAATTCAATACGAAAATGAGGAAATCACACAAATCATTTATGCAGAGCATTTTGCGAAATGGGATGAATACCTCGAAAAATATCCTAATGACGAAGAAACTGACGAAAAAAAGATGAGCTACACAGATGACCGTTTAGAAATCGATTTCTATCCGGTAAAAAAGATTCGAACATATTCCAATAACCAACTAACAAAAAATGTCGTTTCTGAAGAAAGCATTCAACAACTACTCGATTGTGCCAAACAAATGGAAAAGGAATTAAGTAGCGAAAAGCAATTGGTTAAAGTCGAATAATTAATTAGCAATTTAGACGTCATGAGTAAAAAATCTAAAATTCTGATCCATTGCATCATCGGGATAGCAGCAATATCTTTGACCTATTATTGCATCTCCATATATCAGGAACATAAGCGTTTCGAAGCTGCCAATAAAGCATGGGCTAAAAAATATCCTATGCTCAAATTTGAGTTTTAGATAGTTGATTTAACAAACTTCAAGAAATTAATTTTAACTATTTTATGAGCAATTCACTCACTTGGGACGAATTCATGCACGTGGAAATGCGCGTCGGAACCGTTATTGCCGCGGAACCATTTCCCGAAGTCCGCAATCCGGCATACAAGATCACGATCGATTTTGGAGAATTCGGGATCCGGAAAACCTCCGCGCAAGTAACAGCTCTTTACCAGGCTGAAGAATTGATTGGCAAACAAGTCGTAGCCGTCATCAATTTCCCGCCCAAACAAATTGCCAATATGATGAGCGAGTGCCTGATTTTAGGTGGAATCGGAGAAAATAAGGAAGTGACTTTATTACAACCGGAGCGTACAGTGAAAAACGGAACGCGGATTGGGTAGAAGAATTGAAAAATGGAGAATGGGAAAATTGGAAAATTGAAAAATTGAAAAATTGAAAAGGAGTTAATGATAGTTTCCCGAATCGAGAATGTTTTGAAAATTCCTGCTTTTCAATTCTCCATTATAAATTTTCAATTCGCTGCGCCTGCGCCATATGCCGTTGATTATGGTAAATCACAAATCGAAACGTGTCACCCAATTTCAATTTGATCAATTTCGAAATACTGATCGCCGTTCTGGTTTTATTCAAGCTGATTTTGTGCGCATCCTCCAACAATTGAAGCAATTCCGTTTGCTGATCCGCAAACTCTTGAATGACCTGTTTGTCCAATTTGCTATTGACCGGATTCATATTTTTGAAGGTCTTCATTTTATTCAGTTTTGCCTTTGGCAACATGCTATTGGCGAAATAATTGCCCAACCATCCACTTTTGAAAACAGCATTTTCCTTCCCCCTTTGGAGGGGGATTGAGGGGGAGGAAGAGAGTTGCTTAACAATTTGTTTTTTGATTTCCGGGAGATAAAACCGTCCGTACAAATTCAAATGCTCCAGACATTCCAGAATGCTCCAACTGGTTTCGTCTGGTTTGTGATTGAGTACTTCTTCAGGTAACTGCATGAAAGTCCTGGCTTCCTGGATGAGCTGCTTGGTCCTGTTTGCCAAATCAACCAACAATGCTTCTGTCTGTATTTTCATCTCGTTTATTTTTGACAAAGGTCATGAACTCCCATTCAAAAAACATTGATTGAAATCAAGGCTTTTTCAAGCGCGACAACGTTTCGGGTGTCATCCGCAAATAGTTTGCAATGTGCCTGTTGGAAATCTCCTGGAACAGGATCGGACTGCGTTTCAAAACCCGCTCAAAACGTTCCTTGGGAGAAGCGGTCAAGAGGTCCTTTTCACGTTCAATTTGCTGGATAACCAAATCTTCCAGGATTTTTACCCACAACTTCAGGTGATTTTCATCCTGGTAGATAAACTCCATGAACCCTTTTTTGGGGATGACCTTCACACGTGTCTTTTTGATTGCCTGAATGACAAACTCAGAAGGTTTTTCAGTCAGGAACGAATCGAGTGAAACCAAAATATTATTTTGATAACCGAATCGAATGGTTCGTTCTTCGTCCGCATCCACAACAAAAACCCTTAAACTTCCTTCCTCAATGAAATAGATATTGGTATCGGTACTTCCGGCAGTTTTCAGAAATGCATTGCGTTCAATCGTAATTATTCTTTCAATGAGGTCATTGGTTTCGATCAACCTGATCAGATCTGCCTGTTTCATGTGTTAGCTTAGTGAACGTTTAAAGGAATATCGTACAATTTATGAAAGGATAACTTATCCCAATAACCTCGCTGAAAAACAATTTTGTCATCAATCACATGAAAAAAACCGCACCCGCGCATTCCTTTCGGATCTTTCCATTCTAAAATCGCCCATTCGCCGTCTTCGAAGATATTCTCCGGTATACAGACCATTTTGGCACTTGCAAATTCACTTGTAAACATTTCCCTGATTGCCGCCTTGCCAATTACCGGTTCATTCGCAACCTGGTGATTGATCGCATTCTCTTCATACAATTCAGCAATTTTCTCGCCGTCTGCTTCATTGAACAAATGAATCCATTTTTCTAAAACTTCTTTCGGTGTCATTTTCTTACCCTTCTTGGAAGAATAAAAATACAAAAATGACCACCGATCTGATCCAAACTGTGAATACTGCAATTTTTCAGATAAATCGTATAACACAAATCCGGTGGAAACTTTCCAAATTAAAATAAATAAAAAAGTATGCCGGAAGGTCCATCCATCGTCATCCTGAAAGAGGGAGTGCAAAAGTTTAACCGCAAGAAGATCGTCGAAGTGAGCGGAAACAGCAAAATTGACCAGTCGCGGCTGGCAGGTCAAAAAGTGCTTGAATTCAAAAGCTGGGGCAAACATTTCCTGATCTGTTTCAGTGGATTTACATTGAAGATCCATTTTCTGATGTTCGGAAGTTACCGTATTGACGAACAAAAACCGGAAGCTTCTGCACGCTTATCGTTCGTGTTTGAAAACGGAGAATTGAACTTCTATTCCTGTTCGGTCAAATTTTTAGAAGGAGACCTGGATTCTCATTACGACTGGAGTGGTGATGTGATGAACGATACCTGGGATCCGAAAAAAGCCAAAGCAAAACTCAAAGAACGTCCTAACCTGATGGTCTGTGATGCACTTTTGGAACAGGATATTTTCGGAGGCGTCGGCAATATCATCAAAAACGAAGTATTGTATCGCATCAAAATACATCCGGAATCGGTGGTTGGCAAATTATCCGAAGCAAAACTGAACAGTTTGATCAAAGAAGCTCGCATTTACAGCTTTCAATTCCTGGAATGGAAAAAGAATTATGAGTTGAAAAAACATTGGTTGGCGCATACGAAAACATGGTGTTTGCGCTGCAATTTGCCGATTATAAAAAAATATACAGGAGTAAAGAACAGGCGCAGTTTCTTTTGTGTGAACTGCCAGAAATTACGTCTGTGAATTTTCCAAAAGAAAAAATCCCAAAGGTTTGCACCTTCGGGATTCAATTTCCTGCGGAGAATGTAGGATTGAAGATCCTGGAGGGGATCAGCTAATCAAATTGAATCCCTTCGTTTTCTTCGAAAACTTTAGGCTTTTTCTTCTTATGACTTTACCGAAAACAATTCCGGAAAGTCACCAAAGAAAAAATCCCAAAGGTTTACACCTTCGGGATTCAATTTCCTGCGGAGAATGTAGGAAACTACGGCGATCCAACTCTGCTATTTCCTCTACCCCTTTATTTTCCTTTCTTTCCATAGGGATTTTATCACATTTTTAGGCTTGGCGCTTTGGCGCTTTTTGGTACTCCGACAGCATTTCCCGTAGAATTTTGTTTTCCTGGTCCTTGACTTCCAATAACTCCTGATAAAGTTTTTCTGTTTTATTTGATTTATTTAACAGAATGTCGGGATCATCAACAGGTTTTTGGTAAAATTTCTCACCGTACCCCGTCAAAATCCAATTAGCATTTACCTCCGGAATCATCGCTAAAATTTTTGCAAGGACATCGCTCGAAAGAGAAGATTCAAGAGCTTTACCACGAAAGTTTCCCGAAGAAACACCTATATCTGAAAAAAATTTTTCTTTATTAACTCCTTTATTTTCAAGGACTTCAATTACTCTTCTCTTCACTGACATGAAAAAATTTTTACTTAAATTGTTTTTGTTGCAAAAATTTTTGCAACATTTGACGAACAATAATGTTCGCTATAAGTAAAAATAGGTTTTTAACTGTAAATCAAAAAAACAGATGCTGAAGTATAGAATTGAAGAGCTGCTAAACGAGATCCCACACCAAAAAGCAAAACTGGCTACGAATTGGTTACCACAGCAATTAGGGGTCACTCCGAAAACCTGGAGAGTATGGAAGAAACTACAACAGGAGGACTCCGGAGACATCCCATCCGAAAAATTATTTCAGATAGCGACTTTTTTCAATGTGGAACCGGCAGACCTATTCACAGAGTTGCCGGAACCGATCACACCGGAACGCCCGGACTTTAACGCAACCAAAATCGATGAGATATGAAACAGATTCCCTTTTCAGCAAAAGAACGACTGAAAATTTACGAATTGGCTTTGGGTGATTGGACCGGACGTTCAGCATACACAAACGAAGGGCTTTGCTTTTACTTCCTCAAAAAGTACGGGCTTGTTCATGATCACCCATATGTAATAATAGAAGCAAACTTTCCTGAATTATGGGAACAACGCCCCGAAAGCAATAATGAAGGGGGGTTTTGGTTTGAAGTAGAATCCATAAGAGGTAGATACCTACGGCGCATTTGCTTAATAGCAGCCATTGAAGAAGTTAAACTAAAAATTGAAAACGATGAGAAAAAATGAAATTGAAAACGGCGCATGCTTCATGTACAATGACTTTGAATTCATGCTCAATCCTTTAACGAAAGCAGAAGAAGGTTACATCTACATGTTGGACAAAGAGCGCAAGCCTATGGGAATCGTTGGAACCTATTATTGGGGAACGGACAAACACCTATACATTACCC
Organism: uncultured Fluviicola sp.; assembly: GCF_946478805.1. The sequence goes on from NZ_CAMLDC010000010.1 coordinate 88,095, forward strand.
GCGACGTAATGCCCCAAGTTCCTGCCACAGTTGCCATATGGAAAAGCAAATGTTTCTACACCGGAAAAATCGAATTCAATGTATAAGTACAACATACTCGAACGCCTGGATAGGCTTAGCGGGAATGACCGGATTATTTTTTGGCAATGGGCGCCGGAGCAATTATTCCGGAACAAAGAAACGATCCGGGGCTGGCTCTATATCCCTGAAAAGTCTTCCAAGGAAATAGGAATCCCGGCACTATTGAAACTCGCAGTTTTCTTCCAATGCAAAGTAGAAGACCTATTTACTAACGAACTGGACCGCAACGCCGTTGTCGAATCCATCCAAAACCATAGCAACCATGTTCACCGCAGAGATTGACCCAATTCCCGGAGACATCCGTTTCTCCTTGAAAATCAGTTTTCCCGTTTGGGGAGCCGAAGTGCCGGAAGTAAAAACGTTTGAATGGGTCGTTACCCAACGAAAAACCGCCTACGAAATGTTCATATCCCACGCAACCGATTACTTGCGATGGACCAGCGATTATCTATATACCCTTTTACAGAAAATGCGGGTCAATTACTTCGACCCCACGGCAGTGCCTTATTTCGGGAACTCGCATAAAAAGTGGTACACGGCTTACTGGCTTTTCCTGGACTCGCGCGACCGGGTTCGAAATTTCCCCTACTCCCAATTGGAAACCGCAAAATCCTATAACGGGAAAATGTTCGGAGAACTCATCCCAATTTATCATTTCGATCAGCGGGAAGAAATCAAACTAGCAGTTGCCGAAATAGCAAAACTATCCCTTGAAATTGTAGCGACCATCAAAAAGCTACACCGCGAAAGCAGCATTCCTGCACTGGCAGACTAATTATTGTGTGCTGAAGCAAAGACATAAACGTCTATCCGGTCCGTAAAGTCAAAAACAACTATGTCTCCAGGTATAGCCAAAAATAGCTGTACGATCCCACAGCCAAAAATAACTATGCGATATCTAAAATAAATAACTATGCAAAATCTCATAAAAGAATCATTTACCGGTGCAAAGTCCGGTTCCGGAGTAGCTGAGTTTATAATTAATCACGTGCCCGATGGTGGCTGGTTTTTCGAAGGATTCGGGGGAAAAGGAACTATTAGTAAAATCCTTGAAAATAGCGGAGCTTCTTTCACCGGAATTTATTGCTTCGAAATAAATCCGAAAACCTTCCATACTCATACCAAAGAAGATTACAGCATCGGTTTTTGGAACTGTGACTCAATCAAATGGATCAATCAGGCAATAGACAGAGGCGAAATTGATGAATCCGACTGCTTTTATTTTGATCCACCTTACCGGATGGAAAGCAGAACACACCAGCGCAAGTACTATGGAAAATTCGATTGGGAAGATCCGGAGCACAAACGTTTTTTCCAGTTGATAGAACGGTTAAACAAAATAGGTGCCATGGTGCTTGTGTCCCATTATCCTGATCCGGTTTATGATGAACAGTTCAAGTCCTGGAATAAAGAAGATTTCAGAACTTGGGTGAGAACAAGAAGCGTAACGGAGCGCTTATACTGGAATTTCGATTTGAATGAACACCGGTTGGCAACAACCGCATTCCTGGGAAAGAACTTCACAGACCGACAACGGATCAAGCGCAAGGTTGAACGAATGACGGAAAAAATCAACGCACTTCCCCGCCACGAACGGCAAGCTATTGTTGAATCACTTTTATTGACTTACGAATGCTAAAACACTTGAGCTTGTTTTCCGGAATTGGCGGGTTTGACTTAGCCGCCGAATGGATCGGATGGGAAAACGTAGCGCACTGCGAATTAGATCCCTTTTGCAGAAAGACACTCAATTATTATTGGCCCAAAGCAACTTCACATGAAAACATCATTCAAACAGACTTCACTGTTTACAGAGGAAGAATTGACATTATCACAGGCGGATTCCCTTGCCAGCCGTTTAGTGTTGCCGGGAATAGATCCGGGACAAACGACGACCGTTACCTATGGCCTGAATATTTACGAGCAATACGGGAAATTCAGCCCACTTTCGTCATTGCTGAAAACGTTACTGGTATCCTCAGCATGGAAGAACGAGAGGTGTTCGTTAGAGTGGACAGTCAAAAATGTGTGCGCCTCGATTACATTGACGAGTATGAGAAAATATACACACGACAAGCATCTTTGTTGCTCAACTCAATCTGTATTGATCTTGAAAAAGAAGGTTACTCAGTCCAACCGGTTGCTATTCCAGCTGCGGGCATTGGTGCACCCCACAGAAGAGACAGAGTGTGGATTATTGCCTACTCCGACGGCAATGGACACAACCAGCGGGGGAACCGACTTGAAAAAGATCGATCGAAGAAGGGAAAAAGCGAAAAAGAGCGGGAAGAACGGAAACGGGTTTGGAATGAGTTTGAGAGAAATGATGATCCGGAAACTGTTACCAACCCCGGCGGCACAAAATTACAAAGGCGGAAGTTCCACGAAAACAAGGAAAAGACAGGGTGCGGCGAATTTACCGGATCTGATAACCGAGCATGGACAAACTTCCCAACTCAACCCCCGGTTTGTGATGGAAATGATGGGATTTCCTCCGGATTGGACGGTATTACCTTTTCAAATTGGCGAAACCAATCATTGAGAGCTGCGGGAAATGCAGTAGTGCCGCAAGTGCCGCATGAAATCTTTAAAGCAATAGAAATCTTTTTGAAACAGTGAGTTTATGATAACAATTATTACAGGACCGCCCCAAAGCGGAAAAACAAGTAGAGCGCAATATATCGCAAATGCATACAAAGAACCCTTTCAAGTAACTAACGAGAAACAAGAGGTACCCAAAACGGCAGATTTAATCATTTATGAAGAAATGGACCTTACAGGATACGGATTCTTATTATTTCTAACCCTCCGGTTTATACACAAAACAAGTGGTTTGGATGCGGTTTTCATTACTCAGGATCACCTGAATGATAAAACAAAAAGCACGTTGAGAAAAAAGGGAGTCACAATCATTGATTTATTCAAAGAACAATGAAATTACTAGAACAATATCAAGATAAATACCAAGCACTTTTCAATAAAGGATTTCGGTTCAACCCGGAGGAAAAGATCCTGTTCCAGGCGAAAGGTAGAAAGCAGGAAACCCCGGAAGAATTCGAGAATTGGGAAGTTGTAGAGTTTGACAAAGACGAATACCTGAACGAGCGCCTGGAAGAATTGGGAATCGATCCGGAGCACAACAAAGTAGATTTGTTTGACGAATCAAACGGACGGGCAAAAACACGCGGAGCGTTCGGAATTTTTACAGCGAACGAATTCGGAGATATTGAAATACTTCAGTATTCCCTTACCCGCAAGCCATACACATACAAAACTGGCGAAACTTCCGCAGGTCCGCGCGAGGAATGTTACTGCCAACGCAGACTAAATCCCATGTACGCAGACTTTTGCAAAGGGAAATATGACTACAAGGACGGGATTGTCACTCCGTTTTGGCATCCTTGGCTCATCGATTTGTATGAATGCAAAAATCAAGATGATGAAGGGAACCCGATCATTCAAACGCTTTTCATTACAGAAGGTCAAATCAAGTCTTTCAAAGCGTGTCATGATAAAATACCAATGGTGGGACTTACCAGCATTTCCCATTTTCGCGATAAACAGAATGGAAAGATTCACCGGGAAATCGTTATGTTCATCCAGGCGTGCAACATCAAGAACGTTGTTATTCTTTGGGATGGTGATTGCCGGGACATTTCCATCAAAGACCTGGAAAATAACCGGGATCTAACGCGCCGACCGCGCGACTTCTATAAATATGCTTGCGAGATCCAGGAAATGACTTTCGAATATTTTCCGAAGCAGAAAATACAGTACTATTTCGCAACGATCAATAAAATTGAAACAGATGAAAAAGCGAAATCGCCAAAAGGAATTGACGACTTGCTCCTTTACCTGGGGAAACCCGATGCAGTTAAAGAAGAAGTAAAATACCTAGGAGAGATCCCGGGCCGATACTTGTTCTTTCAAAAGATCAACAACGATATCGAACGAAAAAAATTGAATCGTTGGTTTAAGCTAGACAAGGTAACCGAGTTTTACCGATTCCATCAAGATCGAATTGGGAACCGGAAATTCATCTATTACGGATCCACATACGAGATCAAAGAAGGACACCCAGTTATTTCCATTCCCGCCGACATGAAATCATACATGCGGATAGGCGTTTCTTATTACAAGATTAAGAAAACGCCGGTGCCGGTCGGAAAATCGGGTGACACCGTTCTTGAAGATGTGTTGGAACCCTGGACATCTGACGCAATCAAAATGGACCACGGAAAGGACATGTTTCACCAAATACAACGCTTTGAAGGATTTACCAATATTGCCAACCACACCAATTACCAGCAAGTAATCGACGGACACTGGAATTTATACGCAGACTTGAAACACCAAAAAAGGGAAGGTGATTACCCCACAATCAAAAACCTGTTAAAACACTTGTTTGGCGAACGATTCGAAAACGGAATGATCCTGGATTATCTCACCATCCTTTACCGATACCCCATGCAGAAACTACCCATTATTGTATTAGCCAGTCCGGAGCAAAACACCGGGAAAAGTACGTTTATCAACCTGGTAAAAATGATCTTCAAAAGCAATATGTCGATCATTGGAGCAAAAGATTTTCTTAGTGATTTTACCGCCGGATGGGTTTCGAAACTGGTTGTTGCATGTGAGGAAACGATGTTTGATAAAGCATCCGCTTATGACGTACTGAAAAACATGACCACCAGTGAAACAATTACCCGGAATGAGAAAAACAAAGCCCAAACCGATATTCCAAACATGATGCATTTCATTATGGCAACGAATCATGATGAGACATTCGTCCGGATTGATGAAAACGATTCCAGGCTTTGGATTGAAAAAGTGGGACGCATTAAAGGAAAGAACCCGAGATTTAAAGAGATGATGCGAGCTGAACTACCGGAACTCATTAACGACCTGGAATCAAGAGAAATAATCGCGCCGGAATCCGACCGGCTTTGGTTTGACGAAGATTCCTATAAAACTGATGCTTTCTACAACTTGGTAAAACGCTCCGAACCGGAAATTGTGCGGGAAATGCGCGAACGGTTTAGAGATGCTTTCTTAAAATTTGGGGTTTCAGAAATCAAAATGACCGCGGACGATATCCGTTCGCACTTCGGAATTAGAGCAACTTCCAGCACGTATATAAACCAATGCGCGAAGCAGTTTTTAAAGGTAGAGCGAGCGAAAAACAGCAAGGGAGAGGAATATGTAACAACGTACAGTTTCCCGATAGACAGTGTACACGAAACGGGGCAAACAATAGATGTCAAAGGAAAAGGCCGTCCGTTTGTTTTTCCACGCGAATTATTCCTTACGGAACAAGAATTATACCGATTGGAAAACAGCGTGAAACCGACTAAAAAGAAGGTGAAAGGCGAAAGTATCGAATATAAGTTTCGCGCAGAGTGTGAAGCGGATGCAATGAAATTCTTTGGATTACTTCCATCTGCTTTAGAAACCGCAAAAATTGTGGGGCTTACACACAACAAACACAAACTGCCGGATGTAGAGGTTTCATTCGAATGCAATTTAAGCCTGAAAGAGCTACGCAAAATTATGAATGTGATAGTAGACGGCCATGTCATGATGCAAACGATTGAAGAGGCAGCCAACTACACCAGCGAAAGGAATTATTCTATTTAAATCTATACATATGCTAATAGGCTACACCCTCCCGAATGCGATTCAATTAATTGCAGACGGAATCAAAATCCATACGCTCCGGGAAGATCCCAAAGAGCGCTTCAAGGTTGGAATGATCCTGGACCATTGCACCGGAGTACGAACGAAGAAATTCAAAAAGCATTTGCAAAACACCTGTGAGCGAATCGATGTGGTATTCGTGAACCCGAGAGATAGATCCGTGCAGGTCAACGGCGAAACCTTAACCGAGATGGAAAAACAGATTTTCATTGCGAATGATGGATTCCCCGACTTGGAAAGTTTTTGAGAATGGTTTAACGAGCCAAAGAACCTGAGACTGATACAATGGACGAAATACAAATATTTTAATAATTGAAATGATGGAAAGAGAGAAAAATAGCTATACGGTACCGCGTAAAAAGAAAAGACAAAAGTATGTTGTTCAGCTTACGCGCGGACAGCTTGAATTTTACTGGAAAATGCCGGTTCCTAAAGACTTCACTTCGGTTGTATATGTGAAGAGCACAAAAGAAGGCATTATAACAGATTGGAACAAAGCGTTGGTATACCAGGCGCACGAGATCAAGGACACCGATTTCGTGCTTGTGCCGCTAAAGCCTGGACGTATCTGCCCGCATTGTATGATTTATACCACTGAGGCGGATTCACACTGCTATAAAGCACCTGTATTCAAAAAAGGACAAATCGTTTACACGATTTACAGCCGAATTCCTGGAATCCTGAAATGTGAGATTTACGCATTGGATCGGGGGGAAAGAGTAGCGTTAACCATTAAAAAGGTATACTGCACAGAGAAATGTCCGGAAGCGGATAACAATTTTGACAGCTACATTGAAAACCTATTGTTTACGGCGGATGAAAACAATGTATTCCCGGATTTAGAATCGTTGTTTCAACGAATTCAGAACGATGGTTTAATTTAACAATACCAAAAATGGAAATACACTACATTAAAGCCGATAGAGATCTATTCCTTTCGGTTTCACTAAACAGAAAATTGTTTCTTGTTGTGGACAGCAAAGAGCATGAATACAAAGAGGGTGATTTGGTCGTTTTTCAAGGATATAGCGATAAATTAGAATGTTTTCTAGGACTTCATTATCAAAGCTCGATAGTGATCGTAGAACAGAACCAAGCATTAAAAGAGGGTTTTTCCATCATAGGACTAAGAACCAAGACAGAACATTCCAAATTTTTAGTGGTAAAAATTTGTACTGCCTGTGAAGGGTTGGGAACGGATGAAGAATCTATAATTAAAATTTTCAATACGATAAAAAGGGATTCAGACCTTGACAATTTGATTCAAGAATTTGACAAACTAAAGCTCTATTGGGCAGCGAATTCCAAATCCTATTTTATCAATAACACAATAAATTTGTATGAATTATTGGCACATGATGGATTACTGAAGCCTGTACAACAAATACTAATTCACAATAACGTAAAACCTCTTTATAGCACCCGAATACAAAAAAAACGTTGGTGGAAAAGAAATAACAATTGTGGTTTACCGCAGTATTCACCTGAAATCAATTAGTTACATTTGTTTCACAAAATCAATTTTAAAATGAAAAAATTAAGCCTATTAACTTTGTTCGCTGTCTTAGTATTCGCAGGATTGAATTCTTGCTCCAAAGAGCGAAAAATCGAAAAAAACCTTTACAGCAAAGGCGGTGATTGGGACGTTTCTCAATATATCTATGCTTCAGGATCAATGAACCCGGCTATTAATTCCTATAGCACAGCAACCTTTCAAGATTGCGGAAAGTTCCATTTCTCCAAGGATGGAAGCGGCACGGTATCAATGAATTTGGACGGGGACTCTTATACCGAGTCATTCTTCTACAAAAACACCGATAACAAGCTCACAATCACCTTCGACACCTACACCCAGGTGTATAACCTGGATTGGTCCAAAAACGTCATTACAATCAATTACGATGAGTCTACCACAGATCCGGACGGTTATGCAGAGATCGATCGCGAAAACATTGTAATGGCTAAGAAATAAAGCATTCGTACAAATAAGATAGTCCCGGTCCTTTGGATCGGGATTTTTTTTGTGGTCAAGGTCCACTCAAGGTCGACATTATACCTTTTAGGAATTCAATGGTTATTCTCTTACTGAACGATGAAAGAAGGAAAAGACGATTATTTTGCTTCACTCTATTTTTTTGTTGTTTTTGTTGATTTAAATAAAAAAGGTAGATAAAATAAGGAATTCAAAAGCAACACCACTCTATTTTTTTGTTGTCTAAATTGTTGCTTTTGTTGTCTTTTCAATTATTATTTTTCGTCAATAATTGATTAAAATATAAGAATCAACAAGATTTTCAATTGAAGCAACAAAAGTTGTTGCTTCTGTATTCCTTTATTCATAACGGTTCCGGTGAAATAAGCAACAAACAACGTTGCATTCAGAACTTTGTCATACGGAACCGACTCCCAATTATATTAAAAACAAATAGGTTTACAAGGAATACAGAAAGGTTTACGCACGTTTCTTATTCCATACGATTCCGGTTTACACATTGATTTCGTGCAGGTAACAACCGTTATTTGCTGAAAAACAAGAAAACAATGTTTAAATTTTCTTCCTCCGGCGGGTCCGTCAATTATCGCAATGAAATCGAGCGCGAAAACCTGAATTCAGAAATTGAAACTTTTCAGCAAAACCACGGTGAATGCGCCTCTTTCAAGGAATTATTTGAACGAATTCTGAAAGTCGCAAATAGCCAGGAATTACCAATTGAACCCATTACGGTTATTCCGGATAATTACGTTAAAATCGCCGATATTGGTGATTTAGACGAAAGAAATCAATTTTTTGAGCGACTTGAATTGATTCGAAAAAGTTATGATTTCACAGCCGATGCACCTTCAAAAGTATTGCTTCGTCAAGCTATTGAATCCGCACTTTCTCCGAAATCAACCCCCGATATAAAAGAGGTTCCTGTTGAACTACCTGAAAACGCTATGATTATCCAGTTTTCAGACGATCCGAAACGTCCGATAGCTCGGAAAATGGAAATCTTACAGGCAGTGCAGACAAACCGCCAAAAGAAGTACAACCTACCGGTTCCGGAATCACTGTCATCAGTAGTTGAAAAGTTGGTATTCAGTGAAGGTGCATTGTTCAATCACGGTGGCGACGTACACACCGGATTCTAAAAATCACAGACAAAGCGGGGATAATCAGTGCAGTTCTATATTAGTTAGGTTAAGTTTAGGTTAGGTAAACTGATTCCCCCGCTTTAAAATATTCAAGTGCGCCCAGAGCGCTTAGCCCGGCAAAAATTCAAACTGACATACTTTGAACGAGTATTCGTGCATTTTTTAAAACGTAAAAAACAAACCAATGACAGAAGATCAAAAATTAATTGCTCAGTTGCAGGAAAAACTGGACGCTAGTCACGCGAAAATAGCTGAAATGGAAGGAGACATCCTTACCACGGTCGAAACGTTCGCCGGTGTTCTGAAATCTTTAGGAATCAATCCGGAAGATTTTTCCGCCACAGGAAAACAATCTGATTTAATGCAAAAGGTTGCAATGGTACTCCCAAGGATATCGATGCAATTTGCAACCGGACAATTTGACGGTCAGGCAATCCAAAACGTGTCTGCATTGACGCCAATTTTCTCGAAGTACAAGTATTTAACTGAGGCAATTACTCTACAAGACAGCAATGAGCAAGGTTGATAATTTATTCAATACCGCTGTGAACCTGGCGGATCTGATTTCGGAACAAACGGAGGAAAAAACACCGGGAGTTTTGGGATTAGATCAGCCGGCTCTGCTTGAGAGTGATTTTTCACCTCGAAGGGAACCAGCCCCGGCGGCCCCGGAACCGGAAGAACCATACGACGCTGAACAAGAAGCCAAAAACCTTGTTCATATGCTGAAGGCAGGAGAGGGATTGTTGCTCCCTCCCATTGCCGCAGTAACCCTTAAGAAAAAACGCGGCGGGAAAAAGGCTATTGAACGAATGTCCAAAGCACACGACAAACTTAACAAGGGTGGTGAGCTTTCGGAACTTGAATCAAAAGCGGCAGCGGACTTCGAGTCTTACCAGGATGACATAAAAAAAATGATGCGCTTGTTTTATCCGGATTCCGACGAGGCGAAAAAGCAAATGGATTTGGAAACTAAGCGACTTATAGAGGCGGCAATTCCTTACTGTGCAGCGACAAAGTTCCACATCAACGCTGGGTTTGCCTTTTGGACCATGTACACGGGAAGTTTGGGAGGTAAAATCATTCAAATTATTGGCGCATGATTTTGAACTGGATAACTTCTCACTTCGAATTGGGGTGGACCATCTTTCGCTTTGGCTGGAACGAAGCCGGAAACCACATGAGTCTTATTTTAACGGTTTTCCATGCAGTGCTTTTTATTGTCTCACAAGTGCTTTTGCGCAAGTCCAAACGGCTTTTACAAAAAGAAAAGGCGGAACTGACCATAAAAGTGACGCAGCTCACAGGCCAGCTGAACTATTTTAAGAGGAATTATGTCTCGAAATAACTTAGTTATATTGGTAGCCGGGGCGCGTGGAAAAGGGAAAACAGGCTGGGTAAAAAAGAACATCGTTTTGCCGTCTAAACATCCTAAGAAACTGATAGTAGACACCTTTGATTCTTCCTCCTGGCGAACAATGGAAACTTTCGACCGCCCGGATCTAAGACTCATCCCGGTTCCCGTGCTTCCACATGATGCCGTTCCTGAATGGAATTCCGGTTTGTATCGAATGTTCGGGCAACCAGGCGAAATGTTTTCACTAATCGAACAGCACTTAAATAATTCTTTGGTTGTTTTTGAAGATGCCACAAAATACGTAGGATCAAAGCTCACAGAGGAAACAAAGCGGTTCGTATATGACAGTAAGCAGAAAAACCTGGATCTTGTCTATGTTTTTCATTCACTGGCCTCCATTCCTCCGGAGTTGGTTCGTGCGGCAGATATTTTGGTCTTATTCAAGACAAACGAGGGGCAACCATCCAAAGATAAGTACCCATTCCCCGAAATTGGTCAGGCAATGGATCACCTCCGGAATTTGCCTGGTGATTTCACAGAACCAATTTCCTTGCGCTTAAACTGACCCTATGAAAGACTTGAAATCAAAAAAATCCTTATTTAAGTCCGAACTAGCGGAAATAATCGAAGTTTCCCCGCGTCAATTATCGAAACTGATGAACGAAACCTACTACGAAGAATTGAAATCTGCCGGATACAATTCGAAGGATTCCAAACAGATTAGTCCAAAGGTTCTACGCGCTTTCTTTGATTGTCATGGAGTTCCTTTTTCCCTGAATGATTTGATAGATTAATTATGAAACAAAAACTTAAAAAATACAGTATGCTTATTATTATAATTGCACTCGCTTCATGGCTCTTTTGTGAGTTATTTGTAATACCCCCTTTCTCTTCTCCACTCAAAATGGACCTGGAAAAATCTACTTTAGAATCAAAAAACAACGCCTTGCGTCGATCTATCCAAATTCATGAATCGACAATTAAACATCTGGAAGATTCAATTGAAAAATGTGATATGGTGATAAAAGCGTATAAGGATCATGTTCCAACCGTTAAGGAATCACTTTCAGTTCTCCAGCATAGAAAAAACCAGGCGGTTATTGACAATGATTTCGCCGGATATGTTTCGCAGGATTCCATCTATATGGATACGGTTTCCGGGCTCATTTCGCTTTACGAATCGATAATTGAAATTCATGAATCAAAGGCAGCCGCCCAGGATTCTATTATCAACACTTATAATGCAAAAGACTCCTTACAATCTCAGCTATACGAGAACGGAATAGCTTTGATCCGTAATAACCACAAGGTTGAAATGGAAAAGCTTGCTCACAAACTAAAACGGGTAAAACGCCAACGGAATTTGTCTTTAGGACTAAATGCCATTCTTACGGCGGTAATCTTTTGGAAAAAGTAATCCCGGATCCTGCATAGATGTTTTTGGCTGTACTTCAGGTGCAGCCTTTTTTGTTTTATGCGGGTCCGTATAGATGGTTTTTTATTCTTTTCAAGTCATTTTCCGGACTTACCAAATGTTACCTGCACATACCGGAAACACTGATTTTTAGTTGCTTAATCTTTGTCACTCAACAAACGAATTTCAAATGAATGTAAAAGTTTTAAGCTGGATTCTCATCGTTCTCGTTCTCGCATTTATGGCTGTTTATCTATTCGTGCCAAAACACGTCGACGCTGATTCCGGAAACCTGAAGCTTGGTAAAGCTTCGGAAGAATAAAAAATCAAAAAAAATCAGAAATGACAAAAACATTTAATTTAGGCGCATTACTGCATCCAGCTATGCAAACGGCCCCGGTGAAATCCCCAGACGGGGGGATTATTGACCCTACAAAACCAAATGCCACAGCCGTTCCGTTCGTTATGGATTTTCAACGTCAATACTCTTTGGGTAAAGGACGAGGTAAAACCCTTATTAGTGAAGGGGTAGGAGCGCAAAGCGTTTCTTTCACTGTCACCAACACTTACACCGTTGCAAAAGTTGTCTGTTTAGGCGCATTGGTTAATTCAATGTATGCAGATGCTACTGCCCTTAAAACAGCGTTGTCCGCAGATGCAATTATCAACGACGGTATTATTTTAGGTTCCGCTGACACAACTGTTACAGTAACTTCAAACGATCCGGGTCGCCCAATTGGGAACTTCCTTCGTTACGCTGCAACCTCACCTACTCGTATTACTGGCGCTCGTTTCACCTCGTTGAACATTTTGGACAATTCTCCGAACTCTGCCAACTATGACGGAACTATTTCGACGGTATTCGTTTCTCCTTATGCGGCTCCGCTTATTGAGTATTTCAACATGCGTGCATTGAGAAGTTCTCAAGACTTCGCAAAAGAGTATGCAGAATTGGACTTTCGCAAAGCAGGTGTTATGGTAATGGTTACTCCTGAGAACTTCACCACGGTTACGGTTCAGCCAGGAACCTCGCTTACAATCGTTTTATACACTGGTGCTCAGGCTTCAACCGCTCAACGCATGTACCGCGATTTGAAAGCAGCCGACGATTTGGCCTCCACTTCCGGCTTGTTTTAATCCTGCCATTGAACAAATGTGAAAACCCGTCCGGAAATGGGCGGGTTTTTTTTATTAAAAAATAAAGACATGGTAAATATTTTAGGCACCGGTACCGGTTCCGGGGCAAGTGCAGTCGGCGGGACGAGTCAACAAGCCGTGAAAATGAATTCATCTTTTATTGGGAATATTGTTGATGCAGTGCCACAGTTAACCGCACAATTCAACACAAAATACCAATCAAATCAACTTCAGATTGCAGAGGCAAACGCTCGAGCCGCTGAAGCTTCCGCCACAGGCGCAAATGCCCCTTCCACATCAAACACTATTATTTGGGTTGCCGTGATTATTGCGGTACTCATTATTGCATACATGCTAATGACACGTAAATCGTAAAAAATGGCAACTACAATAGAACTTACGGAAATCCTTGCAAAGAAGCAAGCCGAATATGATTCGTTAACCACGGAAATTGTGAACCTGCAAAAAGCGGGGAACGACTGGATCAATGACGCCAAAAACGACAAAATCCGTACTACAAAAGCGAACAAAGCAAAAGACATTGCAGACCGTGATCGCAAATTAGCACTAGGTCAAAGTTATTTGGACCAGGCACAACAAAAAAAGGCTTTGCAGGCTCAGTTGGTTAAAGACATGGATGCAATTCGTGAAACCTTGAAAGCCAAGGACGAGCAAGGAAAAATTCTCGCAGGACAAGGTATTTCTCAATCTGCGAAAGAAATTGAAGCCAACGCGACAGCCGATGCAATCAAAACCAGTTCCACAATAACAGCTCAAGCCCAGGCGAAAGCACTGGAAACACAAACTGCTTCGGATGCACAAGCACAAAAAACCAAGCAGTACATCATTTACGGCGTTGTTGCCATTCTGTTTGTTGTTTTCGTGCTGCTTTTAATGAAGAAATTGAAAAAACTCAAAAAATAGTACTATGAACCCAAGTGAACAAGCAATTAAGGCAATAGAAGAATCGATGTTAGGCACGGGTAAAACCACCATTCCATCATACTCACAGCCTTCTCAAACGACTACCCCCGAAAAAACGGCGGTTGGTAAATCCGGCGCTCCCGATAGCAAAAGCTATGACAATAGCACGACGTATGCAGTCAATTTGGTACTTCCATCCAAACAGGATCCGAATGACCCGGACGCGGCATTAACCGACGAACAAAAAAAGAAACGCCAGCTTTACATCATGGGTGGAATTTTAGCGGCAATCATTATTCTAATTATCGCGCTGTCAATGCGCAAAAAATAGTTCATTATGGATATTGCACTCGACACCCGTATCGATCAAAACTCGGTCTATATTTTAGCCATGGCACTTGCAATTGTGGGAGTTTTAATAATTCTTGTCGCACGAATCGCTAGATAATGAAGACAAAGAACTTTTTAGCGAACTTTTGGTTCAAAATGTCTCCTATTGAGCGTTTGATCTTCATTATAGTAATTGCTGTCTTGGCTTATTTGATGTACAAGTATGTTCATTCCAGGTTGCAAACTGCGTCACAAGCCGCCGTGAAAAAAGGTGAGATTGACGCACTGAAGGCTTCCGGGCAAAAAGCAAATTACACGGATCCGCAGTATAAAACCATGGCAAACGATTTATATGAGGCTATGGACGGACCAGGAACGGACGATGAGCTTTTGAACTCGACTTTCAAAAAACTAAAAAGTGACATTGATTTCGTGAAACTTGAAAGCGCTTTCGGTGTCCGGGAGGCCAGTGACAACCTTTTCGGCTATATGGACGACGAAGACCTTTCCGGATGGATCAAAGGAGACTTGAACCCTAGCGAGATTTCCAAACTCGACCGGCAGTTAAAAGCACAAAATCTCACCTACCAATTCTAATGCAGGAAATTATAATTACTCTGTTTTCCTCCGGGTCCTTTTTTTCGCTGATAACCTGGGGTTTTACCAGGAAATCAACCGCAAAAAAAAGCGAACTGGATAATACGGAACAAGCGGTAAAAATTTGGCGGGAACTTGCAGAGGGCTTGTTTCTTGAATTGGAAAAACTGAAAGAAGAGGTCCACGAATTGAGAGAGGAACTGAAAAAACGAAATTGACAATGAAACAACCGGTTGTAAAAGCATTATTGATAATCACAATCGTGACTGTATTCCTTGTTTTTGTTGCAAATCAAATCATTCACAAAATGGCAGAAAACATTTTATTATCCCGCTTGGCGGTATTCATTAAGCGATGGGAAGGCGGTTTATCACGCGATCCGGACGACAATGCCTCTTCCGATCCTGCGCCCTGGGAGTTCAAAGGGCAAACGGGCTGGCACACAAACAAAGGGATTACTTACAAAACCTTTAAAAACAATGCAGCTCGTTTAGGATATGCTCCAACCGCTGACAATTTTTTCAATATGCCGGATTCTATTTTCCTGTCTATTCTGAAAAATGTCTATGCTGCAGGTTTTCCATTGGACAAAATTGACCACCTTCCCCGGATCCAGGCGGTAATTATTACCTGGGCTTGGGGTTCCGGATTGACCGGCGCTGAACGTTATCTTGCAGACTTTCAACGGGAGGAAATGGGAATCAAAGATTCCAACATTACAAAGGACGAGATTGTCGAAAACTTCCGCGCCCGCATCACCCCTTTAAACGAAAAGGAATGGTTCTCTAAACTTTCCGCTCGCCGCATTGCCGACTTCAAAAACATGTCTGACTGGCCCAAATATGGTACAGGATGGACCAACCGTCAAAACGACTTTAAAAAGACATTCGCATGAAAAAGAAACCAAACGTTAGATTTCTACTACTGATCGCGGTACTGGCGGTTCTCATCATTTATTTGATTTACAGAACCCGGGGCGCGAAAGTTTCGGACGACGAAATCGAAAAACAAATTGCAAGTCCGGATGCACCTTCCCCTGCAAAGGCAAAAACGCCAAGCACATCGACCACACTCGGAAATGATGCGGTGTTAAAGTATGGAACCAAAGGCCGTGAGGTTGGTTGGATCCAATATTACTATAACAAAATGATTGCCCGACCAAAAGGGTTAACGCTATTGGTCCAGGATAATAAATTCGGACCAAAAACGGAAAGTGCGGTTTTCTCTGTCCTGGGCAAGAAAACTACATCCTGGTATGAATGGAAACATGCATTGGATGCAAAGGCTTTCGCACCTGCTATTTCTTCTCCTACACCGCTTCCATTCAGCGTACCTGTGGCAGAAAGCACGAAATATGTAAATCCATACACCATTAAAGGATAACGGATGAAAAACAAGGGAACATCAACAGTAATAACTGTAATAATCATTGTTTTTGTCATGATCTTGACAATAAGATATATGAACAAACACAATCTGTAACAATTCAAAAACAAAAATCATGGCTACAAAAAAACGTGCAACCAAAAGAAGAAGCAACTCAAAAGAGGGCGTGAAAGCAAACGGTACCCTTAAAAAGGGATACCGTTACACAAAAGGCGGTAGAGTTGTAAAAGCAAAGAAAAAGTAATGAACTTTAATCTTGCTACATACAGCATGAAAAAACTGGTAATAATCGCGGTCGTACTGGCTGCGATTATTCTCATTTATCAATATCGCTATGTAATCCAGGCAAAACTTGAAAATAAATAAGAACATACGGAACCTTGTTATTATTGTAGCAATTTCAATAATTGTTGTGCTCTTATCTCAGTATGTTCTGAAACGAATTATTAGTCAATTCGCCTGGCCCGTTGAGGGTCCAATTACATCTCCCTATGGGAAAAGAAACTCCCCGAAAGCGGGAGCCTCCACAGATCACAAAGGAATTGATATCGGGGTTCCATCCGGAACAAAGGTTAAAGCTCCCGGTCCCGGAACTGTCACCAGTGTTTTCTACAATGAATCCGGAGGAAACCAGTTGCTCATCAAGCACAAAAACGGATATCAAACCGGATACGCTCATTTGAGCAAATCGGTAGTAAAAAAAGGCGATACGGTAAGAACCGGAGAACTTATCGCATATTCCGGTAATACCGGTAATTCGACCGGAGCACATTTACATTTCTCTATGCGGGATCCAAAAGGGAACTATGTGGACCCGCAAAAACACTTAGTTTAAAACTTAATTTTTAAAACATGATTACTATTACAGAAATTGGAGGAAAATTAAAGATCTCCACGAACGGAGATCACCTTACCTCACCATTTACGGCAAAATCTTACGGGACCAATGTTGCTATTATTGAACTTCAACCATCCGGGGGAAATCTCAACTATCCTTACACAGTATATGAGAAAAGTGACTCAAGTACTTTTGCATCCGCAGAGGAATTGATTGACTACTTGACGCCATTTATGGGTTTTAGCCCGGCCTCGGGCGGCAGCGGGGCAAATACCGAATATACAGAAACAATACCTTTATCGGATGCACAAATTGCCACTTTAGGCTCCAATCCGGTTGTGCTTTCGACTTCTTTTGCAAATCAAAAAGGACCAGGGCAACATTACAACATTAAGGAAATCCAATGGAGATGCTATGGGGGAGGCTCGCCTTATTCAAGTGAACGAGTAAACTTTTATGGTTGTTTCAATGCAATTTTACCTACAAACTCTCTGCCATCTGAGGACGCGATCGCTATAATTAGAGCGCAATCGACCCAAACATTTGTAGATGGTACAGATCTTTATTCAGAAGCTCCATTTAATGTGATAGGACAAGAGCTGAGCGTTTCTACTTATACCGGTGACGATCCTACTGTCATTGGTAACGGTATGGTTGTGGTTGTAGTTAGTTACACAATTATAGATTTTTGATCCATTACAATTCGGGGATTCCCTGTACAAACTCGGTATTCTCCCCCATCCCTAAAGACTTCAAGTAAATGTCCGTTTGCTCTATGCTGGAGTGTCGGCATTGTAACTGAATCGCTTTGATATTTACTCCTGCTTTATATGCCTCAACAACCCCTGTATGCTTCCAAGAATACAGGGTTTTTTCTTTTATATCGGTGAGATCCAGGATCTTTTTATATTTCTTGTAGTAGGCAGAGGAATAAGCATGGTGTTTGCCTGGTTCCAGTTCCGGGGTAAATAAAAAGTAATTTCCTGGGTAGTCCTGGAGTTTCATTTCTTGAAACATTTCAACTATGCTGTCCGGCATAGTTACAAAACCCCGCTTTTTGTTTTTGGAGTTGGTCCCGGAAATGAAAATTTGTCTATTCTGCAGGTCAACATCCTTTACTCTTAATCGCGCCAATTCACTTTCCCGAATGAAGCAATAATAGAGCAACCGAACGATTCGCCAAACCTTCGGGTTCTGATCCAGGATCAACGCCTTTAATTGCTTTTGTTCCTCCCGGCTGTATGCTTCGTTCCGGTCTGACTCAATCGTCTTAGGGCGGTCGCTTCCCAGCCAGGGGTTTATTTCAACTATTTTCCGGGTAACTAGTTGATTCCATATTAAGCGAAAAACCATGAATTGATTTTCTACCGTGTTTGGAGATATTCCCGACAGCGTTAAATGATCGATGTATTGCTGTGCAACTTCCTTGTTTATTTTTCGAATGTCATTTGTAGGCCAACCGATATTGGCGCAAAAAAGCTCAAATCGGGCGCAAATACTTGTAAATGTAAGGTAGGTTTTCCGGTTCTTTTCAATTGGATATTTCACCGAAATAACGAAGTTTATTCCCTTTTTTAAAGAATAAGTTTTCGACCGGTCACTGCTTTTGTCTATGCTTTCCGGAAGCCCAATTGCGGCATAGGGTAGCAGGTCGTTGATTTTCGTACAAATCTGTTTTCCGTAACGTTTTCGAGCACTGTCATTGGGTAATGAGGCGAATGTCTTATACTTTCTTTTCCGGACCAGGCTTTCGGTTACCTGGTTAAAAATGTAGTATTCAACATACCAGCGACCGCCGGGCAATGACGGTTCCACCAGGATCGCCTTTCGATGAGGATATTGTTTCGGTTGCATTGTTAGTATTGGCGGGATTAGTGTTTCTCCTTGGCGCAAATCTTTTGAGAAAACAGAAAAAGCGCCGTTATACAGCGCTTTCATGTCTTCCTGCGGAGAATGTAGGATTCGAACCTACGGTACCTTGCGGTACAACAGTTTTCAAGACTGCCGCAATCGACCACTCTGCCAATTCTCCGCGACAAAAGTAGTGCTATTTTCCTTTTTGGCAAGTATTAATTGAAAAAAAAATAAAAGTTATTTACTTGTTACCTGAAAATCAGTACCGTTTAATCAATGATTTTTTGTTTATCGGGTTTCATATTCGGTAAATCCTTCCAAATTCATTAACTTTACGAGACCTATTTTAGAATTATGAAAAATCCATTTTTGGTGGTTTTGACTTTACTTGTTCTGATTTCAAATTCGTTTGGACAGAAAAATCAGATGAAAGCATTCATTGATTACAAAAGTTATTATTCGCCTGAACAAGGACCGTATATCGATTTACAATTTCAATATGTAGCATATACTATCAAATTTGCACCTGTTGATTCGGTCTTACAGGCGAAAATTGCCGTTTCGACCATCGTAACGAGTGAACCTTCCGGTGATACGGTTTACAGCAGTGCCTTCGCATTGGAAAGCCCCAGAATGCGCGATTCTATCGTGGAAGATTTTTTCGATAATATCCGGATTCCTTTACAACCTGGAAAATACACCGCACATGTAAGCTTGAAAGACCTGTATGGAGATGACAAATCTCTTGACGGACAAATTGAAGTGCATGTTCCAGATGTATTCACGAGTATCTCCTCTTCAGATATCCTGGTTGCGGAAGTTGCAAGTCCGAGTGCAAACACCCAGTCACCTTTTCATAAAAGTGGTTATGAAATCATTCCCCGAATTTCAAATTTCTACAATCAAGGCATGAATCACATTCCGTACTATGTGGAATTGTATAACACCAACCTGGTTCAGGATAGCAGCTTTGGCTTAAGACAACAAATAGTTTCCACGCAGACCAGCCAGGTAATGCCCGGATTTTCGCGTTTCACCAAAATAAAACCGGCTCCTGTTGTTCCGATTCTTAGAAACATTGATATCTCAAAATTGCCTTCCGGTTCATATCATCTCACATTGGAGATTATTGACAGAAACAGTAAAACCATCGGTCAGACTGCAGATTATTTTTTCGAACGTGTCAACGATATCGAAATGGCTGAAAATGTAGATGAGATCATTCTGGATCCATCATTCCAGGCTTCTTTAACAGATGATTCGACAAAATATTACCTGGCAAGTTTGATCCCGATCGCGCGACCTGCGGAAGTGAAATCAATCATGAAAACTTTGAAAGCAAACAGCCCTGATTTGAATCGCAAACATATCCAACAATTCTGGGTTCAGACTTCAGGGGTCAATGCTACGAGCCAATGGCTGATATACAAGAAAAACGTAGTGCTTGTTCAACAAAATTATGGCAACAATTTCCAGGACGGTTTTGAAACGGATCGCGGAAGAGTTTACCTGCAATACGGTCCGCCGAACACTATTATTGACAAACAAACCTCGCCATCGGAATATCCTTACGAAATCTGGCATTATTACAAGATCAAGACTTTCAGCAACAAGCGTTTCGTATTCTACAACCCGGATTTGGTCAACAATGCATACCGTTTATTGCATTCCGACATGGTCGGAGAACAACAAAATTATAAATGGCAGGAAATGCTTGTGAAACGCAACAACGCAAGCAACAGCGTTGACAATACAAGTGGAAGCAGCCAATATGGAGGAAACAGCAACTACTATTACAAACAAGATTAGAAGTTATCTGTGCAGAATCCTGACATTGCCGTTGTAATTCTCAATTGGAACGGCTTACATTTCTTAAAACAATTTTTACCTGAGGTAGTCGCTCACTCAAAACCGTTTCGGGTTGTGTTGGCTGACAATGCCTCAACGGATGATTCGGTTTCCTGGACAAAAGAACATTTTCCGGAACTGGAAATCGTTGTCAACAGCTCCAATGGCGGATTCGCAAAAGGCTACAACGATGCCCTGAAACAAGTAACTGCCGATTATTATGTTCTACTCAACAGTGATGTGGAAGTCAGTGAAAATTGGCTTTTACCTTTGGTTGAAACCATGAAAAACGAATTGGTGGCAGGTTGCCAGCCTAAAGTTCATTCGTTCAAATCCAGAGATCATTTTGAACATGCCGGAGCGTCAGGAGGTTTTCTAGACAAATACCACTACCCTTTTTGTCGCGGGCGAATAATGGATCACGTGGAAATCGACGAAGGTCAGTACGATCATCCATCCAAAATATTTTGGGCTACAGGAGCTTGCTTGATGATCCGATCAAAAATTTATTGGGAAACTGGTGGATTGGACGAACGTTTCTTTGCACACATGGAAGAAATCGATCTGTGTTGGAGAATCCAACGCCTGGGGCTTCATTTCGAAGTGAATCCGCAAAGTGTGGTCTACCATGTCGGAGGAGGAACTCTCAATTATATGAACCCTAAAAAGACTTTTTTAAATTTCAGGAACAGTCTTTTGATGATCCATAAAAATCAGCGCACCGGATTAGCTTATGTCATTTTCAGAAGACTTTGCTTTGATGGTTTAGCAGCATTTATCTTTTTACTGAGAGGACAATTCACACATTTTTGGGCCGTTTTCAGAGCACATCTATCTTTCTACAACCATCTTCCATCATCCATGAAAGAAAGGAGAAAATGGAAAAAACTGGACAAGAAGGCTCCTGTATCCTTTTACAGGGGAAGCATCCTTTGGGCACTTTATATTCAAAAAGTGACTAAATTCAAAGACTTAAATCAACGGAAATTCGATATCTGATGAGTTCTTCCTTGGCAATCTTTTTAGGTGGTTATCCACATGCAGTTCGGGAATTATTTCTGAAAACCCAGTATTTGTTGGAACAGGAACTTCCGGATAGTCATCAGGAATTGGACATCGCTGCAAAGATGCTTGCATTCAGTTACGGTCCCGGATACAAAGGAATGGTTTGCGTATTGTTACCGTCTCAAAAAGGGGTGAAACTCTCTTTCAGTAAAGGTGCCGAATTTTCAAATAAGTATGGGCTGTTGGAAGGGACAGGAAAAAAAACACGCTATGTTGAACTGAGTGACCACTTACTCAAAAAACCGGAACTCATCGAGCTCATCCGAAATGCAAAAGTGTTTCACGATATGACCTCCAATCGTTAGTTATCCATGACAAGCAAATTCCTTTTTGCCCTTTGTTGTCTCATCGGATTCCAGTCCTTTACACAAGACGCCATTCCTTATGATCTGAAGCAGGAGGATCAAATCATGGTGCTTCCTTCCGAATTACGGGAGGTTTCAGGAATTACTGTTATCGATTCAAAGACTTTGGGTTGTGTCCAGGATGAAGAGGGATTGATTTTCATTTACGATTTGAAAAAACAGGAAATCAAACAGAAAATCCATTTTGCAGGATCCGGCGACTATGAAGGAATTGCAATGGTAGGAAAAGACATTTTTGTACTGCGAAGTGACGCTACCCTATTCCGCATTCAAAATTATCAATCCGCTAAGCCGGGTATCGATTCCATCGCAACCGGAATCCCGAATAAGGATAACGAAGGCTTGTGTTTCGACCCGAAAAACAATCGCTTGCTGATCGGCTCCAAAAGTAAAATTGCCAAAGGTGCTGAATTCAGGAATCTACGGACAATCTATGCTTTCGATCTGAAACATGAAAAACTGGAAGAAAAACCGCTTTATGTCTACGACATCAGCTCCATCAAAGAATTTGCAGCCAAGAACCAGATTCAATTGCCGACAAAACCAAGTAAAAAGAACCCGGATGAGCAGGAAGCTGCATTGAAATTTCAACTTTCAGCAATCTACATTCATCCTAAAAGCGGCTTGCTCTATGTCTTAAGTGCTTCGGATTATTACTTATTTGTTTTTAATGACCAGGGCGAGATAATCCATCTCAAAGTTCTGGATCCTGGAAAATTCAATAAAGCAGAAGGAATTGCAATTATGCCCAATGGCGATTTGTATATTTCCAACGAAGGACAAGCCGGTGATCCGAAAATCCTTTTATTCAAAGCAAAGAAATAATTCCTAGTTATAATTAACCTTGAAGTACCCAAAAGAGGTAATTTCGCAATATTACGTCACCAACTTCAGATAACACCTCGTACACTATTGAAAATCAGGTATCTAGAAAAAAATTATGATTCGTATCTCGATAGCTATTTGGACACTTCTCAATTACAAGAAAGTGCAATCATTAGTTCGCAGCAAAAGCCAAGACTTGTTTACTTAATTTCTCGACTGAAAGTAAAAGCGGCTTTTTCCAGATAACCGCTCCGGAAAGTGCAAAATCTAAAGTGTTTGTAAAACAACTTTGGATTTTCATTTTGGATCGTGATCCCTTCTTCCCGCTAAGCGGTCAGGAAAAAGAAGTTGCTTGATGGTTGTAATTGCAAAGGTATTTTTCCTACTTTTTGTGCCTTGCAAAAAGTAGTAGTCAGCTATTTATTCTTCTTCACCCGGTTAGTCAACTGAAACTGGGCTCCGAAAACAATATTGTATTGCATGAAGAAGAAATGCTGTTTTGCTTTGTCCTCCGGGTTTCTGGTTGTACGGATATCCGGCATATGGATAAAACCGTATTTAGCTTCCCCCTGGATAAAGAAATATTTGAAGAAGCTTAATTTGATCGCTCCGACCAAACCTAGTCCGTATCCGGCAAGGTGAAATTCATCATGTCTTGGATTCCCTAATAAGGTGGTATTTGTTCTTGGAACCAAAACCCCGGCTCCTGCTCCGTATACAGCACTCAAATTGAAATGTTTCACATTGATCAGGGCATCGGATCTTCTTACTTCCACATTCAAATAATTCAATCCATCCGTATGCTCAAACTTTAAAAATGAGGTGTCCACCATCATTGCCTGATTGTTATAGACACCATCATAAGGAGTTCCTGAATTTTCGATGTGCCCGTTCATATTTACCGTCTGAAAAGGTTTCATCACATACTTCATGTGATCTGCACCGAACGAAATCTCATATTTATCCTTGAAATAATATCCCAAACGCAAATTGTATTGCGGAATAGACATGGTGGAAGGATTGAAATACAAATTCGCTTTGAATAAGGATTGACGATCATTCGCTATGACATTGTCCATTTTAAAGTCGTATGACTTACCCCAAAAAGTAATATCTGATTTCGAATAAGCTCCACGATTCCATCCCCAATAGATGTAAAAAGAGCCTTTTTTATTCGGCTTCCAAATTTCAATCTTGTCTTGTGCGTAAAAATGACTGGAGGTGGAAAAGATCAATAGGAGAAGAAACCATTTCATAACGAATAAATTTGGGTACAAATTTAGTATTCTTTCAGGAAGTGAATGTTAATTTGCCTAGTTTAGAAAGATTTCAATTTAATGAACGATTCTCCAATCCGGCTGTAAAGTAAACCATGAAAAGAATAGTACTACTTGTCACTTTTTTAATGGTTGGCGGAATCCTGTTTGCCCAGAAAACTGCAGACTCCTGTGTGATCGTCGCTCCGACAAAAATCGGGAAAGAAGGTTGTGGTGACCAACAAGTTCATGTGCAATTAACCAGCGAGTGTGCAATCCGGAATCTGGAAATCACCATCTTCAACCGGTGGGGAGAAAAACTTCACGTTTCAAACCAATTGGACTATTCCGTATCCGGGAAGATCATAAATGAAGGTACTTACTATTATATAATTGAAGGCACTTTTTCCAATGGGACAAAAATCAATCAAAATGGGTTCTTTATGATCTCCGTTTCACCGTAGCAAACAATCATTCAATTATTGATTTGTTTCCTAAACAAAAAAAGGAGACGAATAATCGCCTCCCTTTCCATGAATAGGGTTAGTAGTTCGTTGTTATTCCTTCACAAATTTGATTTGTGTCACTCCATTATTTACTGAACTGATTTTTACGAAATAAATTCCCGAACTGATATCTGAAACATCGACTACGTTATTGCTTCGCAATTCGCGGGTTGAAAGGACTTTACCATTCATATCCATCACTTCCACCTGCATGATTTCATCCTGATTGGATGAGCTTACAACCAATTTGTCTTTTGTCGGATTCGGATAAACCGAGTATGTTGCGGTATTTGTTTCCTCTCCAAGGTAAGAAGCAGAAGTTTTCGCAACATTCAAGGTATAACAAGTCGGACTGTTTGCGCCGTTATAACCAAAAACACGAACAGTATAAGTTCCAACTGCCAGGTTTGAAATTGAAACATTCTCGGTCGCTGTTGAGCCTGTTCCCGATCCGATCAACGTTCCTGCACTGTTATAAATATTCAGGTCGTAGTCAACCCCACTCGGTCCCGCCAGGGCAAACTGATGTGTGCCCACAGAAGTGGTGGTGACTTTGAAATAATCCTGATCCGTGCTGGAAGAAATCGCAGAAGAAATCGGTGTTGCCAATGGAATTGCCGCAGCAGCCGAGATTGAATTATTCGGTTCGTAGGCTGTTGCACAATTGCTTACAGCTGTCGCAGTGGCAGTCAATGTATAACAAGTTGTACTGAATGCATTGTTATACCCGAACACTTTCACAGCATATGTTCCGGCAGCTTGCCCATTCAATGTTACTGATTCGGTTGCAGTCCCTCCGGCTCCTGAACCGATCTGTGTTCCGGCACTGTTGTATATCACCATGTCGAAATCTACGCCGGAAGGCCCAACCAAGTTAAATACATTGTTTGTCGTTGTGGAAGTCGTAATCTTAAAGAAATCCACATCTCCGGCAGTTGCAATCGCAGCCGAAGCAGCCGTACCGCTTGTCAAAGCAGCAGCAGCAGACTGAGTTTCATTCGGTTCATAAGCACTTGTACATGTTTGTCCACCACCATCGGTATCGCAAGTCAGGGTAATACAACTGTTCACCCGACTTCTGATCAGGTTTCCGGGTTGAGGGCCAAAACCAAGCGTAAAGTTCATACCGACACTCACTAAATGGCAATAACTCATGATCGTTCCTCCATTCGCGGGAATAGGACCGTTACACCCTTCAGAGTAGCCGGCTTGCGGACCACAACCATCAATCGCACCACCTGTCCAGCTGCACGCATGCGTGTGTGGTGAACCTAAATTATGACCGACTTCATGCGTCGACACATTTACAGCCCAGCTATAAGTTGGAATAGCATTTACAGTTCCACCGACTGCTCCGCAAAACCCGTGCTTGTAATATTCATTACTTCCGCACAACTGATCCAACCAGGCAACACCTCCGCCACCTGTATTCGAAAATAATGTAGCGATATTTGCCCCGAAATTCGAGCGGTTCGCCGAGAATGTATTCAAATCGTCATTGTAAGTGTCCGCCGTTGTCCAGATATAAAGTTGATTCAACTTCGATCCGATCTGCTCGTTTTCATACATCAATTTGAAATTATTGAAGATATTCGTTATGTGATTTGTAACTGCTTGCGTACTTCCTTTTGCAGTATACAAATTGTAGCGTGTTTCCCAGAAATAAGTCACACACTTGTATGTCGCCTTTTCCATTTGCGCCAAGTCCTCCTTTTGGGAAGAAAGTCGCTCAACTGCTTCATAGTATTGTTCCAACCCTTCGGAACCGCAGGAATAAACCGGTCTATTCTTCAAATCATCGTCCGAATAAATCACATGAATTCCTGTTTTGTTTTCCGGAACCCGTATAAAACCGGCTTCGATGGTTGCATCTTCCGTTGAATTTCTGTTAATCAGAACATAAAATTCATCCTGGAAAAAACTGACTCCTACAACCGCATCCTCACCGCGAATAGTTCCCTGGTAATACAAACCGAAATTCACTCCTTTCTCCAAACCTGGGGTACTGGTTTCCAACTTGAATTCATCTGTAAAAAGATTCACCTGAACCAAATCGAGCGTTAAAACCTGGTTTTCATAAGGTAATTGAACAGATAGGATTTCTGGCCGGGTGGCAAGCAGGTTTGAAATAGAAGTGGCATTTGAATACGCAACAAAGCCCGACTTTTCAAGCGCAAGATGGGTTGTTGATTCAATTTCCTGCGGAACAGATTTGGTACGGGCGGTAGTAAAATCAAAAGCATAGATTTCGTCCATTCCCTGAAATGCGTTGTTGACACGTTTCTGATTAATCCGTTCAAAGGATTTGCTTTCCGTGTAAATTCCCTTAGGAAGGGACACCCTCTTAAACTCCTGAGCATAAGAACCCAAGGAAACTCCAAGACACAACAATACTGTCATTTTAAAAGTAACTTTCTTCATAATTAGCTTTTTTAATGTTAGAGATGAATATTACAACCTTTTGTTTGAATTAAAACAATTATAATTGTTAAACTTTTCATTTTTAACAATTTAGAAATAAATTAACAATTTAAGTCTCGCCAATTAGATTGTTGAAAAACAAATAGTTATATATCATTACCTAATTATCGATTTGAAAGTCAACATTCCATTAACAAAACGACAAACTAGTTCGTTGGTTTACAAATAATTAGGCATAGCTTTCTTCTTGAAATAGTTAAATTCTCACTTATTTCAACCTTTGAGCGACTTGATTCTAGATAATTTGGTATATTCGAAATTCAACAAAAGTCTACTACTATGGAACAAAAACTCCTGTCACTTATTTTATTTGGCAACCTTTGTTTTTATTCATTTTCTCAACAGAACACGACTGCTTCCGGAGGAAATGCAACAGGAAGCGGGGGTTCCGTCAGTTACTCAATCGGTCAAGTCGATTACATCAACAGTTCTGCCTCAACTGGGAATTTCAACCAAGGTGTCCAACAAGTTTATGAAATTGGAGCTACATCCGGGATAAGTGAATTGTCGTCCCTGATTACCGCGCTTTTCCCTAACCCGACAAGTGGTGTGCTTAGTTTGGAAATCAGTCCATCCGATGAAGAACTAAGTTATCAACTGGTCGATTTAGCCGGCCGGGTTCTAACCTCATCTAACATTCAGGTTGCTCAAACCAGTATCGATCTAAGCTCTTTCGCCTCCGGAGAATATCTTCTGAATATCTCTTCGAAAAACACCTGCATTAAAACCATCAAAATTGTAAAACACTAATTATGAAAAAACTTATTGCTACAACATCTTTCGCTCTTTTAGGTTTATTGACTTTTGCTCAGGCTCCTCAAAAAATGACCTATCAATCCGTTATTCGAAATAATTCCAACGCGCTTATTTCCAATACCTCTGTCGGAGTACAAATTTCCATTCTCACAGGTTCTCCATCCGGAACTGCTGTTTACATCGAACGCCACACAACAACGACAAATATCAATGGTTTAGCAACCTTACAGATCGGCTCAGGAACTCCTGTTTCGGGATCATTCAGCGGAATCGACTGGTCAACCGGAAATTACTATGTAAAAACAGAAACTGACCCTGCCGGTGGAACGGTTTACAGTATTAGCGGGACTTCACAATTATTGAGCGTTCCTTATGCATTATATGCTGAAGAATCCGGAAGCGGAAGTTCATTCAGCGGTGATTACAACGATTTGACAAATGCTCCCACCAACGTTAGTTCATTTACAAATGACGCCGGTTATATTACCAATCCGAATGACGCGGATGCAAATCCCGCCAACGAGATCCAAACCTTATCTATTGCCGGGCAAAATCTTTCGATCAGCGGGGGAAATACAATAACGCTTCCTGCAGGAGGAGGCGTAACCTTGGACGGTGCATACGATCAAGGTGGCGCGGGAGTAGGGAGAACCATTACTGCAGATTCCGGGCCGGTACAGATCAACGGATCGGGAACGAACACCGCAGCATTGGGAATTCTTTTCACCGGAACCGGTAATTCAATCAATGCAGTTAACAACAATGCCTCGAATACATTTTCCGTTGTCCAGGCAGTTACAAACAGTACCGTTGTAAACAATTCGGCTATTTTCGGACAAAGTTCAGGTGCTGCAGGAGCTTTATCAGGAGAAGTTACCGCAGCGGCGACAGCAGCTGTAGCTGTTCGTGGAAACAACCTGAGAACAACTGGCGGAATCGGTGTCGAAGGTGTCGGTTACAACGGGGTTTCCGGTCAAACAAATTACCGCGACGGTTACGGAGTATTTGGTCAGAATTTCGATCTGACAGGACCCTTAACATCCAATTCAGTCGGTGTCGGCGGTGTTGGTTACATTGGTGTGCTTGGTCAGTCAATCGATCCTGCAAATGGTGGTGGAATTGCTTCTTTGGACAATATCATTGCATTGGGAGATTTAACGGTTTCCGGAACGAAAAACTTCCGTATCGATCATCCGCAGGATCCAGAGAACAAGTATCTGAACCACTTTTCTATTGAATCCAATGAAGTGTTGAATATTTATCGTGGTACGGTGGCATTTGACCAAAACGGAAAAGCAGTTGTCCAGCTTCCTGACTGGTTCGATGCAGTAAATAAAAATGCATCATACCAACTGACTCCAATCGGAGGATATGCACCTATTTTTATAGCAGAAAAAATCAAAGATGGCCGATTTGTTATTGCAGGTGGAGCGCAAGGAATGGAAGTTTCCTGGGCTGTTTATGCAGAACGAAACGATCCTTATTTGCAACAACATCCGGAAGCAAGACAAGTTGAAGAATTGAAATCGGATCGGGAGGCAGGAAAATACTTACGTCCGGATCTGTACGGAAAACCTGCTGAACAAGGAATCCTGGTTGCTCCATCAATCAAAGAAAACAAATAGAATATAACTAGTGGATCCTATGCTGACATTCCGGATCAGAATTAGAACCGGGATGTCAGCTATTCCACAAATCACCTCGCTCCAATCCATAAAACACCAACCGGTTTCAAATCTTTCGTGCTAATTCAACTAAAATTCCGACCTTTAAATAAATTCAGAAGGAATGGATACATTTTTTAGTTTTTGGCCCAAAATTGCTTATTACATTTCACTTCGTTATTTGTTGATTGCCGGCGGAGCATATTTCCTCTTCTACATCCTGTTCCGAAACCAGTTCTTCCAGCGAAAAATCCAATTGGTTTTCCCAAAGAATAAACGCGTGTTAATGGAAGTGGTCTATTCCATGCAAACCACTATACTGTTTGCGACTGTTTTCTTTTTAGTAGTCATCCTCTTACGTCCGTACACCAATCTTTATAAGGAAATCGATCAATACGGAATCATCTATTACCTATTCACCATTCCGGTGATGTTCGTGATTCACGACACGTATTTTTACTGGATGCACCGGACAATCCATCATCCGAAATTATTCAAACACATCCATTTCGTACACCATCAGTCGACCAATCCGACTCCTCTTGCAGCCTATTCCTTTCACTTCTCGGAAAGTATCCTGGAGACACTCATCATTCCTATCATTGCATTTACTATCCCGGTTCACAGCAGCGCTTTGGTCATTTTTTTGTTGGGACAATTCATCATCAATGTTTACGGTCATTTGGGATTTGAACTGTTCCCTCCGAAATTTCAAAAAACATGGATTGGGAGATGGATCAATACGTCCGTAGCTCACAACCAACACCACAAATACTTTCAAGGAAATTACGGCTTGTATTTTTTGTTCTGGGACCGTTGGATGGGAACCTTACGAACAGATTACGATGAAGCCTTCGACGAAGTAAAAAACAGGAAAGAAGTTATTCATGGAGAATTACAAGGAAATAAATAAGCAACAATGGAATGATCGTGTGAAACCACACGTGGAATCGGAGTTTTACGACCTGCAAGGCTTTTTGGCTGGGAAAAGTTCGTTAAATGAAACAGAACTGGAACTGTTGGGAGACATTTCGGGGAAACATATCCTGCATCTCCAATGTCATTTCGGACAGGATACCATTTCCTTTGCCCGGATGGGCGCCAGTGTTGTCGGTGCGGACCTTTCAGACAAAGCAATTGACAAGGCACGCGAATTGGCCGCAAGAACCGGAGCAGATGCTACTTTTGTCTGTTGCGATCTGTATGATCTTCCTCAACACTTGGATGGTCAATTCGATATCGTTTTTACTTCTTATGGGACGATCGGTTGGTTGCCTGACCTGGACAAATGGGCTTCGATAATCAACCATTTTCTAAAACCGGGCGGAAAATTCGTTTTTGTTGAATTTCATCCGGTTGTCTGGATGTTTGACGATGACTTCCAAAAAATAGGCTACCGTTATTTCAAATCGGACCCGATTGTGGAAACTTCGAGCGGAACATATGCCGACCGGGATGCTGCGATTGAAACAACGTCCGTTACCTGGAATCATGGGATGAGTGAAGTAATTACCAGTTTACTCAAACAAGGCATCCGATTGCAAGACCTGCAGGAATATGATTTTTCAAATTACAACTGCTTTTCGCATACGGAAGAATTCGCGCCCGGAAAATACCGCATCAAGCACCTGGGGAACTTCATCCCGATGATGTACTCGATTGTTGGAACAAAAAACTTTTAAACTATGGAAATCATTATCAAAATTGTAATCGGAATTGTCGCTCTTTTTCACCTCTATGTCATGTGGCTGGAAATGTTTGCGTGGACGACTAAAGGTCCTAAAACTTTCAAGAATTTCGAAAAGGAATTGTTCCCGAAAACGAAATCGTTGGCCGCCAATCAAGGATTGTACAACGGTTTTTTAGCCGCAGGTTTGATCTGGACATTTTTCATCTGTAATCCCGAATGGCGGTTCAATGTCAGTTTGTTCTTCCTGATCTGTGTCAGTGTAGCCGGAATCTACGGTGCATTGACAGCAGATAAGAAAATCTTCTTCGTTCAGGCTTTGCCCGCTTTGGTCGGAATAATTTTACTTGTATTCACCACAGGGATGAATGATGTTATTCAAAAAAAGGAAAACTTTCAATTCTACACATTTTCTTGGCGAAACCCTTCTGACACAATTTGGCTGGAAAGTATTTATAAACACAATGAGAATGATACGTTGCTTTACTCTCACTCTTTTAAATCCGGAAAAAAGACCAATTATATAGATATCTACTGTTCTATCCAACCTGCTATCGATGAACCGATTCGCTATGAACTAAGGGGACTCGGTATTATTTATTCGGAAGGATTGGTTAAGAACTATATCTCTTCAACAAACGATAGTATAAATAAAATCATTGACGCAGGGTTGAAAGAGATTTTAATAAAAGAATCCTTTCTTTCTTCAAAAATTTTCCCTCAAGAAAAGACTATACAATTTATTGAACCGGGAAATTAGAATGAAAAACCCTTTAAACTTTTAAACTATGGAAATCGCAATCAAAATTGTAATCGGAATTGTCGCTCTTTTTCACCTCTATGTCATGTGGTTGGAAATGTTTGCGTGGACGACTAAAGGTCCTAAAACTTTTAAGAATTTCGAGAAGGAATTGTTCCCGAAAACGAAATCATTGGCTGCAAATCAAGGATTGTACAATGGATTTTTAGCCGCAGGTTTGATCTGGACATTTTTCATTTGTAATCCGGAATGGCGATTCAATGTCAGTTTGTTCTTCCTGATTTGTGTCAGTGTTGCCGGAATCTATGGTGCATTGACAGCAGATAAGAAAATCTTCTTCGTTCAGGCTTTGCCCGCTTTGGTCGGAATTGGATTGCTGATATTTTCCCATAAGACCTGTGACATGAAATGTGAAAAGAGATGCGAAGAAAGATGTGACGTAAAAAAAGAAAAGACAGCTTACTATCTTTTACCAAATGATGCAAGACACCAAATAGACACGGTGACTGCATCAGAAATCCTCAAAAGGAATGACAAGGACTCATTGATTGGAATCGGTTTTATTGACGATGCAAATGGCAAGGGAATCGGGGTTTCTCTTTTCACGAATGAGAATCACGCTCTTATCGACGGCAGCGAGACCACTGGTTACGTTGAAGGTATCGGAAAAGTTTACAGCCATTCGATTACCTGGAGAAATTTCAACGTTCTTCAAACAAACAACGACAGTATCAATCAAATCATTGCTTTGGGCCTGGCAAGATTGATCTCGTTGGAGACAGAAAACAGGATAAAAAATCCGCAGATTCCTCCTACGGAAAAGACAATTGCTTTCACCCCATCCATTAATTAATATTCCAATCTTCCTCATCGTGTTACCCATAATTTTGACCACGAGGCACACGAAGAGCACGAAGAAAAATTTATTGAGCTATATTTTCCCTTCAGAGTGAAACGCTTTACACCGTTTCTTAAGAGTTTTTCATTAAAATTGATAAGATAACCAAACTCTTTCTTCGCCAATTTCATATAAGTTAAAATCTGAGCTTGATGAACAGGTGCTAAGAAATCTACGGATTTCAATTCTACAATTATTTCCCGTTCAACGAATAAATCCAATCTTAATCCAGAATCAATTATTATATCATCATATTTAATTGGTAGAGACTTCTGTCTTTCTACCAAAAGTCCTCTTTTTGTCAGTTCATGTAATAGGCAAGTTTCATAAACAGATTCCAACAAACCAGGACCTAACGTTGTGTGAACTTTCAAAGCCGATTGATAGATGATTTTCATCCATTCTTCTTGTTTTTCGTAGTTTTCTGAATTCATTGATAATGCTTTTCTTATATAAGTTAAGAAAAAACATCACTTTATCCTACATAAAAAACTTTGTGATCTTCGTGTGCCTCGTGGTCAAAGAATCAATAGCCGATTTTCCCGCGTCGATTCCATTCAAACCATTCCAAACCCAAACGGTATCCATCCATTCCGAAGCCCATGATCGAACCTGCACAGACAGACGTAATGAATGAATTGTGGCGGAATTCTTCCCGTTGAGCCAAATTGCTGATATGTACTTCCACCACCGGAATCTGAATCCCTGAAATCGCATCGCGGATCGCAACACTGGTATGAGAATATCCACCGGCATTGAGAATGATGCCATCGTGTTTTGATTCATGAAGTGCATTAATCAATTCGCCTTCCACATTACTCTGGAAATAATCGATCTCTCCGGGGAAAAGCTTCTTCAGATCTTCCAAAACATGTAAAAAAGTGCGATTTCCGTAAATTTCAGGCTCTCGTGTTCCTAAAAGATTTAAATTCGGGCCATTGAGAATTAGAATATGCATAAGTGAAAAATTGGGAACGTACTATTAAACAATTTGTTCATTATCTGAAGATAGAACGCAGTTTAGCTGAAAACTCCATTTTTGCCTATCAGCAGGATATTGCTAAATTACGTGACTTTTGCGAATCTTACACACTTTCTCCCGAGCATATTCAAACAGGACATCTGAAACAATTTGTTGCCGAGTTATATGACATGGGACTGAGCGCACGTTCCCAAGCCAGGATCATCAGTGGATGGAAACAATTTTTTGATTTCCTGCTCCTGGAGGAAATCCGGAAGGATGACCCTTCGGAAAGTCTCGAACTCCCAAAAATTGGAAGGAAACTACCCGAAGTACTGACCATTGAAGAAATTGATGCCATGATTGCTGCAATTGATCCCGGTTCAAATGAGGGTCAGCGAAACAAGGCAATTATCGAAACACTTTACAGTTGCGGATTGCGCGTGAGCGAGTTGGTTAACCTGAGATTTGAAGATTGTTTTTTCGATGAGGGTTTCATTCGTGTCATCGGAAAAGGAAACAAGGAACGTTTGGTTCCTGTGAGTCCGAGCGTGATTGAAGAAGTGAGCATTTACACGAAAAACGACCGCGAAAATGTACCTGTCAAAAAGGGAAATGAGGCCATTGTATTTCTGAATCGGCGCGGTGCGCAATTGACACGTGTAATGATTTTCACCATCGTCAAACGGTTGGCAGACCTGACAGGAATCAGGAAGACGATCAGTCCGCACACCTTCCGGCATTCTTTTGCAACTCATCTGATCGAGGGTGGGGCAAATTTACGGGCAGTCCAGGATATGCTGGGTCACGAGAGTATCACTACGACAGAAATCTATACGCATTTGGATCAACGTTTTTTAAGGGAAGCCATTTTAACATACCATCCAAGAAACACGTTGAATTAAATTCAAAACTTTTGAATTTTAAAAAAGGTCTGTTCCCTGAATCCGGATACGCGCACGATCCACAAATAAATTCAAACTATCGAAATAAGCATTGCGTTGTCGTTGGTTTTCCTCAGATATCTTGATACAGCTTTTCAGCATGGATTGGAATACCGCAAATGATTTGTTTACATAATCCTGATCGATCGTGTAAAGATAATTCAGCATATTATGCGTGATATAGAGCATACGATAAGCATTCGTTTCCGAAATGATAGTATTATCCTGGATATAGGTCTGATGCAAGTATAAATGGAAATTATCCGCATCCGTGATAACCGGTTGACCTTTGATGAATTTGCGTCCGATTTCTGCTTGTTTCTTGATATGATCAACCAAGGATGCAACCTCATCGAGCAGGAACAATGCATCTTCAGGAGTTTCAAAATAACCCAATTCGTAAAACGAGACGATTTCCCGGATTAAGCCTTTTCCCGCATCATAGCCAATCACTTCTGTAGATTTCACCCGGATATAAAAATTGGCCATCTGCTGCAGGTGTTCGTCCGAAATGTCGCCTTTCCAGCCTTTGTGGAACTTCACTTCTTCCAATTGCCCCAACTTCAGGTAGCATTTTCCGAAATAGAGCAATTTAAAACGCAAAAGAGCCGGTGAATTCAATAACTGAAAAATGATCAAATCCAGATTCGACATGTACAACTCTTGCGTACGTTGGGCAACCATCCGCTTAAAACCGTCCATGATTCCACTCAGATAAGTTTCAAAAGAAAATTCGGACCGTTGAATCGGATTGTACTGAAATGTGACACTTTTCCCGGAAACACCGATAATCTTATCAATCGATAGATCGTATTTCCGGCATAATAAATTGATTTCTTCCGGCTTCAGGGCTGTTTCCCCTCTCGCTCTCCGGTACGCAGAATCCCTGGACAATTCCAGATCATCCATCAGCAACTTACCCAACGAAGTGTCCGGAGGTAATTTTGCCTTTAGCTGTTCAAGTAGGCGGTTTTGAATATCCATGGTGCCAAAGTAAGAAAAAAAGTAAAAGCCGTCCATTTCTGAACGACTTTACTTGGTTATTGGTATTAAATATTAGTGTTTCTGAACACGGAAAGTTACTTGTTGACCATCAACCAAACCGGTCACAAAGTACATTCCCGGCGCCTGATTTGAGAAATCAACATCAATCGTTTGAGCAGAAGAATTGGAAGATCCGAATTGAATCGCTTTCCCCTGGATGTCAACCACGTTTAGAATCGAGAAATCAGCTCCCGAAGTTACTCGTGCAGTGAACATCCCGGTTGTCGGATTAGGATAGATTTCCAAACCGAATTCCTGCCCGTTTTCTGTCAAACCTAAACATGCATCCACATGGATTGTAAACATTGCTTCGCCGTCACAGCCATTCGCATCCGTATATGAATACGTAATCACATGATCACCTGCTCCAGCCGCTGCAGGATCCAAGACGCCTGCGCTCACTCCCATTCCCGAATAAGTTCCCCCAGCCGGACTTCCACCGGAAAGTGTCAATGGTGCATGATTGATACACATCGTTGAAACCGGTGATGTGAATGAAACCGTTGGTGCCGGATTTACCGTAATGTCGGTTGTTGCAGCATTCGAACAATTGTTCGCATCAGTATAGGTATACGTGATTGTTTGAGTTCCTGCTGAAGGATCGAAATCACCACTTGCATTCACTCCTGTTCCACTATACATTCCTCCTGAAGGGCTTCCTCCGGTCAATGCTACAGGACTTGCGTTGCTGCATACCGGTGAAATAGCACTTTGAGTTACTGTTGGAGATGGATTTACCATAATAGTTGTACTCGTATTATTTGAACAACCATTTGCATCTGTGTATGTATAGGTAACTGTTTGGGTTCCTGCCATCGGATCAAAATCCGAACCTGTAACGCCTGTTCCGCTGAATGTACCTCCTGCCGGGCTTTCTCCTGTCAATGCCAGAGTTCCGGAATTATCACAAACTGCTGAAATCGGAGCTAATGAAACTACCGGAGCATTATTTACAGTAATGGTATAATTCGAATTGAATGCGCAACCATATGGATCTGTATAATCATATGTAATCGTTTGTGTTCCTGACATCGGATCAAAATCACTTCCCGTAACTCCTGTTCCTGAATAAGTTCCTCCTGCCGGTGAACCTTCTATCAAGGTATAATTCCCAGTATTATCACATAAAGCCGGAGCTGTCGCAAACGTGATCGGATTGGCAGGACAGACTACTGTAATCGAATAACTTTGAGATCCTGAACATCCGCTCGCATCACTTACAGTTACGGTATAATTGAATGTTCCTGTAGCAGTTGGAGTTCCCGAAATGGTGCCACTTGTACTCAAAGTCAATCCCGGAGGAAGGGCTCCTGCCGTAACCGCATAATTCGGTGCTCCCAAAGCTCCTGTCTGAGTTAAAGCCAACGAATATGCAGAACCTGCAACTCCACCTGTCAGAGCACCACCAGGAGTCATCGTGAAAGAAGGACAAACATACGGTGTATAATCCACCTGGTCGATCCCGATGTAATCCGAATTGGTACCGGATAATCCTGCACTTGTTACAAAATAACGGAATGCAATACGACCCGAAGTCGGTGCCGGAAGACCTGAAATGGTGATTGTATACATGGTCCATGTAGTCGGATAAACCCCTAAGACAAGCGACGGATTGACACTCAATAAAAGTGTCGTATAATCTCCGACGGCTGATCCGGTTCCAACAGATGTGCTCGCACCATTTGTACTTAAACGAACTTCCAATCTGTCAGCATATGTATCCGGAGATGGTTTCCTTGTATAGAACGTGATTACGTCCCCATTGCGGAATGTACGATTAGGGGTCATCAACCAGTTACTGATCGTACCTGTACTACCGGTATTGTTATAGTTTGCTCCAATGTATGCATTGGTAGCACCGTTGTACGAATCAAATGG
The DNA here is from genome assembly GCF_946478805.1 of uncultured Fluviicola sp. The sequence continues at coordinate 125,786 of NZ_CAMLDC010000010.1, forward strand.
TCCGCCGGCGCCAACAGGATTCCCCTGAAACCAGTTTGTTGAACCAACAGCAACACTGGCGTTTGTCATCACCCAGTCATTTCCTGCTAGTGTCGTGATGTCATTAAAACTCTCTGAGAAGGATTGTGCATTGTATTTTGAGATACTCCCAAGTGCAAATAAGCCGCACAAAGCAGCTGTCTTTAAAATTCTTGCTTTCATAAGTTCAGTGAATTAACGGGTTTGAGGATTCGTTACTTCTGAATAACGTGTGATTTCTTCTTGCAATTGACCTTTCAACTGCGCATCGGTTGTTTTCTCCAATTCAACTTTCAGTAAACGAAGGTATTCTTCTTTCAACACACGAAATTCGTCATTCAATTTACTCACTTGAGCTCTGGATGTAGCAGTTGACTGATTGATCTCTACTTGTTTTGAATCCAATTTTGCACGTTGAGCGCTTAAACCTGCATGTGATGAAACAACAATAGGAGTCGATTCCTTTGGAGTTTTAGTTTGGGATTGTCCATAGCTCGAAAACGATAACGAGCACATGAAAAGTCCGATGAATAGTAACTTTTTTTTCATGGTAATCTGTTTAGTTGTTCAAAAATAGAAAATTACGTGTCGCGATAAATACCAAAAGCAGTCGAAAGAAGAGAATCAGGGGTTTACCCTTGAAATAGAAAATGTGCTGCAACCCATTTATGGAGTTCAACTGAAGACTATCGAAAACAACCTTCTGACCTGTTTAGATTTCACCTGTGAATAGTAACCTTATTTTTAATGTAAGTAATAGTATATGTATCGGCAAAAATATCAATTAATCAGGTAGTTAAAAGCAGATTTAGCGACAAATGAGCATATTCCACCTATGAATTAGCCAATTCAAGGGTTGAGTAAATATTTAATGAAAATTTAATAGAAACTAAACTTACAGCACGAATTTTCCGTAAAGATCGTAATGGTCGGCAGAAGTGATCTCTACCAGGGCAAAATCCCCGATACTTACATATCCTTCCGATTTCTTCACCAACACTTCATTATCCACTTCAGGTGAATCGAATTCTGTCCGACCGATGAAATAATCTCCTTCAATCCGATCAAAAAGGACTTTAAACGTTTTTCCGATCTTCTCCTGGTTCATTTCATAGCTGATACCGGATTGAAGTTCCATGATCTCATCCGCACGCTGGCGTTTTACCTCTTCCGGCACGTCATCTTCCAAAGAATAAGCATGGGTATCCTCTTCATGGGAATACGTGAAAATTCCCAAACGGTCAAAACGCATGCGTTCCACGAAGTCGTACATTTCCCGGAAATCCTCTTCTGTTTCTCCGGGATATCCGGCAATCATGGTAGTGCGGATTGCAACACCCGGAACTTTTTCACGGATAGTATTCACCAAAGCTTCTGTCTTCTCACGGGTGATTCCTCTTCGCATGGATTGAAGGATTTTTGTAGAACCATGTTGTAGCGGCATATCCAAATACAAACATACGTTCGGATGTTTCACCATCGCATCCAATACATCCATTGGGAAACCTGCCGGGAAAGCATAATGTAAACGAATCCATTCAATTCCTTCAACAGCCGCCAATTGATCCAACAATTCAGCCAGGTTCCGTTTTTTGTATATATCCAATCCGTAATAGGTCAAATCTTGTGCTATCAACAGGATTTCCTTCACACCCTGGGCAGCTAAAGCTTTTGCAGAATTCACCAATTGATCCAATGGAGTGGAGACGTGTTTTCCACGCATTAACGGAATCGCACAAAACGAACACGGTCTGTCACAACCTTCTGCAATTTTAAAGTATGCATAATGGGAAGGAGTTGTCAATAAACGTTCCCCAACCAATTCGTGTTTGTAATCCGCTTTTAATGTTTTCAATAAGCGCGGCAAGTCCCGTGTTCCAAAAAACGCGTCCACCTCCGGAATTTCTTGCTCCAGATCGTCCTTATAGCGTTGAACAAGGCAACCGGTGACATAAACTTTATCGACCAATCCTTCATTCTTCGCATCCGCATAACGCAAAATCGTATCGATTGATTCTTGTTTTGCATTGTCAATAAAACCACAAGTATTGATGATTACAATTTCAGAATCATCCTGTTTGGCTTCATGTTCCACTTCAAATTTATTGGCTTTCAATTGCGCCATCAAAACTTCGGAGTCAAAGGTATTCTTTGCACAGCCAAGTGTTATGACATTTACTTTATTCTTACGAAGTGTTTTTGTTTTCATGAAATCAACCAAAAGGGGTGCAAAGATACGACTAGTAATTCAATATTTAAAATGCAAAATTCTGAAGCCGATAAAAACCAGTAGGGGCGCGATTAATCGCGCCCCTACTGAATTCACATAAAGATTTTCAATTATTTCAATGGAAGTGGTGTCGCGACCGCTTCGTCAAATTTTGCTTGTTCTTTTTCAGGAACTTTCCGGAAAGTCAGGTAGAGACCTATCAATATGAACGGAATACTCAACAACTGTCCTGTATTCAAAGCCCAAACATCATCGCGCTGCGTTTGTCCGACCTTAACAAATTCAATTACAAAGCGTGCTGTCCAGATCAAGATCATAAACATTCCGAATAATCTTCCCGGAATTGCTTTTGCGTTTGTTTTCCAATACATTCTAAACAAGACGAAGAATGAAAACAAATAAGTGATTGACTCATACAATTGAGCCGGATGGCGGGGCACAACCTTTCTATCTACCAAATATTCATCTCCCGCGTTGTAAAAATTGAATCCCCACGGAAGGTCTGTCGGAGTACCGATAATCTCATGATTCACCAGGTTTCCCAAGCGGATAAAACAACCTGCAATGGCAACCGGGGCTACGATCCGGTCTAAAATCCACAACATCGGTCTTTTGACTACTGTACGCGAATAGACATATAACATAATCAAAATTACAATTGCAGCTCCATGGCTTGCCAAACCTCCTTCCCAAACTCTCAAAATAGACAAAGGATGAGAGAAATAACCATCTTCAATCAATGTCCCGTTCGGAGAAAAGGTATCCCAATAAGGGCCGTAAAACAAAACATGGCCTAAACGTGCTCCGATAATCGTTGCAGGAACTACATACAGCAATAATTTATCCAGGTATTTCTCAGAAATTCCTTCTGACTTGAACATGCGTTTGATGATGTAATACCCGAAGATCATTCCACCAACGAACAACAAGCCATATAAGTTAGGCGTAGACCATCCATCTACTAATTGAGATTCAACTCTCCAGTCAATTGCTAATTCCACGTATCTGATTTTGTTGCCCGAAGATAGCTGTTTTATTGATTCAATTTCTGCAATAGATGCCCAGCTCTTCCTTTTTTGAATATTTTATTGCTGTTTTCCAACCCTTTTCGCAACGCTTTTTGCTCTTCGAAAGAAAGATGGGTGATTTCCTGGCATTCAGGAGTACAGCAGCTTTCATATTTTGCATTACACTTTTCGCACTGGATGAACAGTAAATGACAGGCCTCGTTTGCACAATTCACATGTACATCAGCAGGTTCGCCACATTGATGACAGTTTGAAACAACATCGTCCGTGATCCGTTCTCCACGTCTCTCATCGAATACAAAGTTCTTACCGATGAACCGGTTTTCCAATCCCTTTTCCTTGCATTCGTTGGCATACTTGATAATTCCACCTTCCAACTGATGCACATTTTTGAATCCGCGGTGCTTGAACCAAGCCGAAGCTTTTTCACAGCGAATCCCACCGGTACAATACATCACGATATTCTTGTCCTCATTCCCTTTCAAATAAGCATCTTCAATAATTGGTAGGGATTCACGAAACGTATCCACATCCGGAAGAATGGCTCCTTTGAAATGCCCTACTTCATGCTCGTAATGATTCCTGAAATCAATCAGAATAGTATTCGGATCTTGGGTCAATTCATTGAATTCTTCTGCTTTCAAGTGCTTTCCAATATCCCGCACATCGAATGATTCATCACTCAATCCATCTGCCAGGATCTTATTCCGCACTTTCACCTTCAGTTTCAGGAATGGGAACTCAGCTCCATCTTCTTCGACAGCGATATTCAATCTCACTCCATCCAAAAAGTCTATCGAATAAAGTTCCGAACGGAAATCATTCAAGCGATTGGTCGGCACAGAGATCTGCGCATTAATTCCTTCGTGCGCTACATAAATTCGACCAACAACCTGGACATTGTCCAATAATTGGTACAGGTAATCTCTAAATAATTGAGGATTTGCAATTTTTGCGTACTTGTAGAAAGAAATGGTCGCAAATTCATGACCAGCCTCGCGCAATTTTTGCTCTAATTCCTCTTTACTAAATGTGTTCCACAGTTGCATGCTATGTTTGTTTTTGTAAAAAGTTGGGACAAAGATATAAAGACTTTGGATATTAGGACATCAGGATATTAAGATTTTAGGACTGTAATAAAAAAGGAAACTCTGATTAACCGAAGTAAACCAGAGTTTCCGAACTTAAACTAAAGCCTAAATCATAGTCATTTAGGTTACCACTAAAACACTATTACAGAAAAACTGTAACTATTCAAAATCACATACGAATGAAAATCTGTTTTGGATTTGAGGTTTGAATAATTCCTAATTAAACTGATTATTCAATGTGAAGGGTTATTAAAAATTCTGGCTGCTATTATTACATCGATGAACTCAAGATGAACTCAAGATGAACTCAAATTGAATAGCTCTAAATGAAAATATTCGTAATTCGTAATTCGTATCCCGATAGCTATCGGGACGTAATTCGATCTATGTTTTCCGCTTCTGCTTCTTAGCAGCCGGGAATAAAATATTGTTCAGGATCAACCGATATCCCGGTGAATTCGGATGCAAATTTAAGTCGGTTGGCGGATCTCCAACTTTGTGCTGAAAATCTTCCGGATCATGTCCACCATAGAAGGTCCAAGTGCCTTGTCCCAATTCTCCATGAATGTAACGGGCCGTATTCAACGATTTATTTTCTCCCATAACCAGGACGTTCGACTTGATCAGATCACGTCTGAAATCGGTGGTTTGCCCCATGAATCCGTCAATCACATCTGTGTGGCATTGGGTCAACATGGCCGGAACAACATCCCATTTGGCGGAGAAGTCGAACAAGGTGAATTTATCCTGGTTTTCAGGCAAACGATGTAAATCTGTTCCGTCGATATTTGAATATTCGTACACCATCGGATCCTGGACCAGTATGAAATCCTTAAATGCGAACGTCATGTTGTAGTCCAATTTATTCTGACAATTCGGATCCCGCGGATCGCCATCAAACATGCGCTCGCAGATGTCCGTGTCATGAGCGGCCAGCCCGATATCGAAACTATCGGTTCCACTGCACATGGTGAACAGGAATCCACCGCCGATCACAAAATTCCGCAGGTTATTTGCCACAGCCAATTTCAACTGCGACACTTTTGCAAAACCGAGATTGGAAGCATCTCTTTCTGCATCAGCAACCTGGTTGATGTACCAGGCTTCCCGATGGAAGGACGCGTAAAACTTTCCGTATTGACCGGTAAAATCCTCGTGATGTAAGTGCAACCAGTCGTATTTCGGAAGAACTCCCATCACGATAGCTGAATCATAAATCTTATCGTAAGGGATTTCGGCATAATCCAGTACCATCGTTACGGCATCATCCCAAGGCAAAGCACTATTGGGAGTATAAACGGCAATTTTCGGAGCTTTTTCCAATTGCACAATTTCCATGTTGACTTCCGGATTGGCAATTTCTGTCCGGATAGCATTTACCTGGCCATCGGCTACAATTTCGTAGCTCACACCACGGATAATCAATTCTTCTTCGATAGTCCGTAAATGCGGAAACAGGAATGATCCGCCACGGTAATTCAGAAGCCATTCCATCACCACCCCATTTTCAAGCACCCAGAAAGAAACTCCGTAAGCTTTCAAATGGTTTGCTTGTCTTTCATCCATTGGAACCAGGATGGAAGAGGCTGAAACGGTTTTAACAACGATTAAGAATGCGATTGTCAGGAAAAACTTCATACTTATTTTGTGATAGACACTAAATTAATTCAAAAATAATATAACGCCGGATTTACAACATAAATTGTGAAACGGATTTAGAATGGTGTTTCATCCGGCCCGTTGAAATCTTCATCCGGAACATTGTTCATATTACTTCCCAAGGTGATTGTTCTTGGTGATTCATCGAAACCTCTGTTCATGGACATTCCGGCACTCATCGCATTCGGGTTGAAATCATTGCCAGGAGCGCTGTTGTACTGATCCTCCATATTTTCGAAACGGGCATATTTTCCAACGAAACGCAGTCGCACATCCTCCAAGGCACCATTCCGGTGTTTTGCAATGATGATTTCTCCTACTCCTTCATTGGATGAGCCGTCTTCCGCAGTTGTAATCCCATAATATTCCGGGCGGTACAGGAACCCAACAATATCGGCATCCTGCTCAATCGCTCCCGATTCACGCAAGTCGGAAAGTACCGGCCGCTTATCACCTCCACGCGTTTCCACCGAACGGGAAAGCTGTGACAGGGCAATAACCGGGATATTCAATTCTTTGGCGATTTCCTTGATGGAACGTGAAATAGTTGAAATTTCCTGCTCGCGGTTCCCTCCTTTTCCGGTACCTGCCGACATCAACTGCAAATAATCGATGATGACCATTTGAATGTCGTACTGCATTTTCAACCGGCGGCATTTTGCACGCAGGTCGAATACACTCAACCCGGGTGTATCATCAATATAAATCGGTGCTTCGGCCAATTTCGTGACCCGGCTGTATAATTGCTGGAATTCGTATTCTTCCAGTTTTCCTTTTCTTAATTTCTCCGCTGAAATCTGGCTTTCGGCAGAGATCAAACGTTTTACCAGCTGAACGGAAGACATCTCCAGAGAGAAAACCGCTACTCCCATTCCGAAATCAACCGCAGTATTTCGCGCCATGGACAATACGAAAGCTGTTTTACCCATCGCCGGACGAGCTGCAATTACGATCATGTCGGAACGCTGCCAACCTGAAGTCAATTCGTCCAATTTTCTGAATCCTGTCGGAACTCCTGAAAGCCCGTCGCTGTTTTTAGCTGCCTGTTCAATTTCCTTGATCGCCTCACTCACCACGATATTCATGGTTGAAACCGATTTTTTCATGTTGTTTTCAGCAATTCCGAACAAAGCTCCTTCCGCTTTGGTCAATAATTCAAAAACGTCGGATGTTTCGTCGTATGCATCGCGCAATGTTTCCGAACACATGCGAATGATTTCGCGCTGAATGTGTTTTTGGGAAATGATACGGGCATGGTATTCGATATGTGCAACCGAACCGACACGCTGAGTGAGCGAAGACAGGTAAACAACCCCGCCACAAGCTTCCAGTTCACCGCGTTGTTTCAATTTCTCTGCAACTGTCAATAAGTCGATCGGATTGGAAGTTCCGAACAATTCCCTGATCGCTCCGTAGATGTAAGTGTGTTTCGGATCGTAAAAACTTTCTGCGGACAACATATCAATGGTATCCGTAACCGCATTTTTATCCAACATCATCGCTCCGAGAACAGCCTGTTCCACGTCAACTGCCTGGGGTGGAATTTTCCCCATTTCATTTGAAAGCGGTAAAATAGTATTCTTGGTACGAGCTCCTACCCTACGGGAATTGTTTGGTTGTTGTTCTTCCATGGGGCAAAGATACAGAATCAAAAGTTGCCTTTAGAACGAAACTTCAAGAATTAGTTACCAAAAGTTAATGAACACGTTATGAACAAAAAAAGGGTCTTGAAATTTAATATTTCAAGACCCTTCCCAAACCAATGTATGACTTCCAGGCTAGAATCTGTAACCCAGTGTTAGCTGAAGCCATTGATTTTTATAGCGTGGAGTGGATGAGGAACCATCGCCATGGTTCGTTTGAAAGTCCCATCCAGCTCTCGGAGACACCACAAAATGGTTCACATTTACATCGAAGCCAACTACTGCTCCCAAGGTGTTTTTACGGATATTGTCATTTTCATAGTCCCTGAACTGGGTTGAAGAATAAGGTCCGGATGTGAAATGATCTTCTTGGTTCAATAAGAATGCAAATTGAGGTCCTGCTACAACGGAAAAAACCGGAAAGGGTTTGAATGTAAACAAGAGCGGAACCTCCAGGTAATTTGTTGTGCGTTTAAAAGAATAGTTTTCTCCCAATAAAACTCCGGATCCCTGGAACCCCTTTTGGGAAAAAAGTAACTCCGGCTGAACACCTAAGAATTTACCGATCGGAACATGTAGGAAGACACCTCCTGCAAAACCCGGCTTGCCATTTGCTTCGAAATCATTGTCCTGTTCGTCCCAAACATTCGAGTAATTAGCCCCTGCTTTGATACCGAATTTCAGATTCCCTCTTAAGTCTTCCTGTGCGTTCAAATTCATTCCGAATAATGAAACGCTTGCAATGAATATGAGTGTTAACTTTTTCATGACTCGTAGTTTGAATGTTTGGAATACAATTGACCAAATCCATGCCTACGACTGGAAAACAGGTTCACAAAAAAACTTAAACAGCACGTATGGAAAGGCTTTCTGAGGGAAGGTTGAAAAATGCCGCTTATGCCAAAAAAGCGAATCCGTTTCATTTTGAAAATGAGGAATTCATTTTGGAAATGATTTAAAGGTGGGAATCAAAATATAAAGAACAATTAAGTCACTTCATTTAACCTAGAGAACCATTTAAGACTTTATAAAACTTGTCATCTGACATCATTTTACGGTGGCAAAATCTTCTCTTGTATCTTTGTGATACAATCTCAATTCTTTCCTTATCGATTGTTAGGTAAATTTTAAGATTTTTATTTCTTGGAATCCGTATTCCTTTTGGTCGGATTAATCTGATTTTAAGCATCCCTTTTTCCTGAAAAGTAAACTGATTTTCTTCCGTGAGAACCGTTTCTTTATCCATGCAAAAATTGAGTTCAATGAACTTACTTCCTTTTAGCTTTGTTTTGACTTCGTCAGCTTTCACTTTAACTACATTCCCTCTACAGACAAATTTGTATGGTTCAAAACAGCCAATAAAAACAGTAGGCAAGGTTGTATCTGAATAAATCGTAATACTTATCTCATGGGAATTATGAATGGCTTTTACATAGACCTGAGAAAAGCATCCACTATTAAAGAGTAGAAATAAAATCGAAATAATAAATCTCATATTACAAACTCAACTCCAACCCAACCGGGCAATGATCCGATCCGAAAATCTCATTGTGGATGGTTGCAGCTTTCAGGCTTGGAATAAATCCTTCTGTCACCAAAAAGTAATCAATCCGCCAGCCTACGTTCTTCTCTCTTGCCCCACCACGATAACTCCACCAAGTATATTTGATCTCGTCGCCATTCAGAACGCGCCAGGAATCAACCAATCCGCTTCCTACAAACGCGTCCATTCCATCGATTTCTTCCTGCATGAATCCGGCAGATTTGTTATAGTTTGCTTTAGGTCGGGCCAGATCAATGGCCTTATGAGCCACATTGAAATCGCCACAAACGATTACCGGTTTTTTTTCTTCCAATTTTTTCAGATACATCAGAAAATCCGCATCCCATGCCTGGCGATAAGGCAAACGCAACAATTCACTTCCCGAATTCGGAACGTAAACCGTAACCAAGTAAAACTGGTCGTATTCTGCACAGATCACTCTTCCCTCTTCATCATGTTCCGGAATTCCCATATCGTAAACAACTGAGATCGGTTCTGTCTTGGAAATGATTGCAGTACCTGAATACCCTTTTTTTCCTGCTTCATTTGCGTAAATAAACTCATAACCCAAAGGATTCACCGTTTCCAATACTTGTTCAACAGTTGCTTTGGTTTCCTGCAAACAAATGACATCTGCCTGCATTTCTTTCATATCGGAAAGAAAAGATTTTCCCGCAATTGCCCGGATTCCATTTACATTAAAAGAAAGAAGTCTCATATTTATAGAAGTTCTAATGTTCAAAAAATTCAAAGTTCCCATTTACGAGAAACCTTTGCGGAAGTAAAAATAGAATTTTGCCCAGTGATTCTAACCAAAAAAGAGAAAAAACTACATATTCATTCTTCCCCGCAGATGCACAGATTAACCAGCAAGGCTGCCGCTCTCGCTTTAAAATATAATTTAGCTTTACCCGTACGAGTGCAAAAAAAACGGGTTCGTCTGAGAGATTATTTAGTTACTTCATCCTGATTTAAGTTCAATGCATTGCCAACTTCCAAATTGACATTATTTTTACATCATGAAAGGATTTGACCGGCAAACACTTCACGATTTAGAATTTGACCAAATCAGGGAATGGTTGGCTGCATTCAGTATTGGTGCAACTGCTCAAACCCGGTTGGAAAACCTCGAGCCGAACAATGACTTTGATGCAATCGAATTTGAATTGCTTCGCGTGAATGAGTTCAAGAGCATCCGCGTGGAAGGCGAATCTTTTCCTGCTCTCGATTTTGAAGAATTGCTGGCGGAAATCAAATTGCTGCCCATTCAAAATGCAGTTTTACAGCAGGAAGGTTTTGTGCGCATTACACGTGCTTCCGAATTGGTTAATCACCTGTTACATTTCTTCGACAAGCGTTCACAGGATTTTCCGAATCTATTCGCGCTTTTAAACAACGTTTACTTTACCCGGGAACTGATTGAAGCCATTGAAAAAGTATTCGACCGAAGAGGTTTGATCAAGGACGATGCTTCCCCGGAATTATATGCCATCCGGCAACAAATTGCCAAGCTGAGGAATCAGATTAACCGCAATTTTGACAAGGAAATGCGCAAGTATCTGAAAGAAGGACTTTTGGGGGACACCAAGGAAGCATTTGTTAATGACCGGCGGGTACTTACGGTTCAATCCACTCACAAACGGAAAGTGGGAGGAATTGCAGTCGGGTCGTCCAAAACAGGAAGCCTTACATTCATTGAGCCTGCTATCAACATTCCTTTGAATAATGAATTGGAAATGTCATTGGATGATGAACGGAAGGAAATTTTCCGCATTTTGCAGGAACTGACCCGGGACATTGCACATCATCTTCCCCTGATTGAAGCATACCAGGAACTCCTTACCGAGTTTGACTTTATCAATTCAAAAACCAAATTAGCGCTTGATCTGAATGCCAATTTACCTGGAATTGTTCGGAATACACGTATTGAACTGATTGACGCCTTTCATCCGATCCTTTGGAAAACAAATAAGAACTTAGGAAAAGTGACACTTCCCCAAAGCCTGATTTTGGATGCGACCAGCCGGATGCTGGTTATTTCAGGGCCGAATGCCGGTGGGAAATCCATCACCCTGAAAACGATCGGGCTATTACAGTTGATGCTGCAAGCCGGTTTATTGATTCCGGTTCACGAGAACAGCAAGTTCTGTTTCTTCCAACAGGTATTGACCGATATCGGGGACAATCAATCCATTGAAAATGAATTGAGCACCTATTCGTATCGCTTGAAACGGATGAAGTATTTCCTGAAAGTCTCAAACAGAAGAACCCTGCTTTTACTGGATGAATTCGGAACAGGTTCAGATCCGGAACTGGGCGGAGCTTTGGCTGAAGTCTTTTTCGAGGAACTTTACAAAAGAAAATCATATGGCGTCATCACCACGCATTACGCCAATATTAAGCTCAAAGCAGACCGGCTTCCAAATGCCATAAATGGCTGTATGCTTTTCAATACGGAAACACTGGAGCCGTTGTATCGCTTTTCCATGGGACAACCCGGAAGCTCCTTTACGTTTGAGGTGGCTCAAATGAATGGTATTCCAATGGACCTCATCGAACAGGCAAAGGGAAAACTGGATCAGAGCCGCGTGAAGATGGATCATCTGCTCAATGAATTGAATCGCGAAAAGATGTATCTCCAGCGCTTGAACAAGGAACATATTGAAGCCCAGGAATTGGCTAACAATGCACGTGAAGAGTTCATTGAGAAAAAACAACGCATCGATGAACGCCTGCGTTCACAGCAGGACCTGGCTGAAAAGAACAACCTGTTCATCAATTCGGGCAAAAAGATGAAATCATTTATTGATCGCTATCAGACCAGGACTCGGAAGAAAGACGCAAACAATCCACTCCTGGAGGATGTCCGGAAGTATCTGATGGTAGAGAAATCGAAAATCGAAGAAGCGAAACGGAAAGTGGAACTGATGCAGGTGAAGCCGCAAAAAGCAGTGGCAAAAAAACGCAAAACGCAAAAACAGGAAGAAGACACCTATCAACGGGATAAGATTGTAGTCGGTTCGACTGTGAAAATGATTGAAACCAAACAAAGTGGAACGGTCGAAGAAATCAAAGGACATATCCTTACCGTTGTATTCGGATTCATGCGCCTGAAAGTGGAACGGGAAAAACTCATGTGGATCAAGTAAGGTTCAAAGGTTGAAAGGGTTCAAAAAGTTTAATCTCAATTTTGAACATTTGAACTCTAAATAAAAATAATTAAAGTAACTATGCCAACTAATAACAACTTCTACTACTTAGGTCAATCAAGTGTTCTGAACAGTTTACTTTTCCTGGAGCGCTTTGCCTTCTACGGTTTACAGACTTTTGCGTTCAGTTACCTGATCAGCGATGCAATGAACCTCTATGGTGATGATGCAAATGAATTGCTACTCACTTTTGCTTCAGCCTTATTGTTTGCTCGCGTATTCGGCGGGTTGATCGTCGACTTCCTGTTAGGCCCGAAGATTTCAATCATCGTAAGTTCTGCCCTTCAGATTCTTGGGATTTTGCTGTTCATGCAAAAGCAATTAAGCCTATTTTATTTGGGAATGTTTGTTTTTATCCTGGGGCAATCCATGTTTTCACCGGCACTATTGAAATCAATCGGCACCGTCTACTCAGCCAAAAAGAACAAAATGGACGGGGCAGTTACACTAAGTCTTTTTGCAATTAATCTCGGTTCATTCATCGCTCCAAGAGCATTCCATTATTTTGAATTTGCAAACACATTCGAAAACGGTTTCATTTCCTGCATCATTTGTTTCATCCTTATCATCGGGCTTTGTTTCCTGGTCAGGTATCCCAAAAACCCTTCGGAAGAAAACCAATTGACCCTGGAGTTTGGAAATCGCACCAACGAACTGATTTTCTTATCGATTCTAGGCCTGTTCCTGTATTGGTTGTTTGAAACCTTATTGAACAGATCCATGTCGAATTTCAATTACAGCGGCTTCAGAAGATCCGATGACATCAGCCTGTTTGTAAGTATGATTCCTGCATTGATTCCTTTGATCGGATACCTCATTTTCGGAATTATCTGGAATCGCTTCAAATTTCCACCACTTCTGAAAATCATCATCGGTTTTGCCGCAGCGACCATTTCAATCGTAGCGGCAATTATTACAATGGCAAATAGTCAGACAGATGATCCCAAATTCATGACCGGTTTCCTGTGTTTGAATTTTATAGGTGAAATCCTGATCGTGCCAATATTTCTGAGCCTCATTCTACAGTATTCCCCTAAAAAATTGATGGCTACCTATTCGGGAGTCGCCCTTGCCATATTTGGTTTCTTATCTATGTTTATCGGGAACAAGATTTACGATGGTATCGGGGATGGAAATTACCGCATCATTACTTTGGTAGCAGGTGGAGGTTTCTTTTTCAGTACACTGACCATGCTTATTATTTTCCTGCTTACCCGAAGAAAGGATGTTGTGCATACACATTTGGATGAATTCTAAAAAAACAAGCCCTGTCTTGAAAAATATCGTGCCAATTGATTTCAAGACAGGGCATTATATACTGAAAGGCTTTAAGCCTTCTCAATCGTATGAAACGTTACACTATAAAAGCGTACATGTTTTAACAATAGAACCATCGCTTTCATAACCATCACAGGTTTTCTTCGCGTCATCCAATGATGAATTTTTAATGGTTTTGTGTTCTGTTATGGTTGTACTTCCCGTATCTTGGTATGTACACTCACAATCATAATCCTTCTTACACGATGCCAGGCCCAACAATGCCATTGCTGAAACTCCTAAAACTAACTTTTTCATAATTTCTGTCTTTTAGTTTCTAATTCCTACTCAAGATACTCCGAATAAAAAGGCAAAAAAATCAACGTTTGTTAAAAAACAATCGGGTTCATTTGAAAAAAGAACAAAAAATGACGTGTCAAAAACGAGGTTACTCTCCTAATCGCAAGTGAATCCCGGCGGTCGAGCTAAAAACCGTTTTCCTCACATTTACAGGTGGAGCGCTGTCATAATAGATGTTAAATTCAATACGCATATCCAAGCGTTTGGTGATTGCCTGGGCAATCGAGTACTGGCCTGAAAAGCGAAAGTCATTAAATTTATCCCATCTGGGTTGATAGTAAGTGGTTCCCGAAAAACTGAATCCTGATTTTGTCCGTATAAACCAACTGATGTAGTTACTCCAACGGAAGTTCTCGTTGATAATTCCATCCTCAGTTAATTCCTCGTATTCCCAAAAGGTGGAAGTTCCTGCAAAAAAACGCACATTATTCGTGTCCACAAATTTCCAACGGGGACCAGTTCCAATCAGATATCTCACGCGCTGGTTCAATAACTGGTTGTATTGGATCTGGGTGTAGGCCTCCCACTTCCACGGACTGTTCCTGATTCGTCGGGCATAGCGGAAGTGCGACATTCCCGAATTCGCATAGGTAGTCTTATTGGAAGCAGTATAATTCAGGTCCGAAATCAATAAATAATGGTTTTTCCGTGTTTTGTATTGGACTCTTGGACGCAAATTTCCGGAATAGAGAATATCCGGGGAGTTTTGGGTAACCGCAAAACCTGCATCAAGTGCACCACTCCACCCGGAAGTATCTTCGTAAATGCGCCTGTTCTCAATATTCACGATCTGTGCTTGCGAATAGAAAGAAAAAAGAATCAAGAAAAAAATAAAACCTACCTGTTTCATTACTTCGGTGCAATGCGGTACATGAATATGGCCAAAATACCAAATATAAAATTCGGTAACCAAACAGCAGCTATGGGAGGAAAACCAACAGTTGTTGCTGCCACACTTGTCACCTTCATCGCAAAAATATAAATGAAGACAAATAACAGGCCGATGGCGATATTCACTCCGATTCCTCCTCTTCTTTTCCTGCTTGAAACACTCACCCCGATCAAAGTAAGGACATAAGTTGCAAAAGGATAACTTGTTCGCTGGTAAAGTTCAATTTCAAAAGTCGGAACATTCGAGTTTCCCTTCTCTTTCTCCTTCTTGATGAACTTTCTTAATTCGGTATAGGTCATTGCTTCGGCAATATTGTCACGAATAGCCATGTCTTCGATCCGGTAAGGTAACACCGTATCCTTTTCGTGTTTTTCGATCAATTGGATTTTTTGGTTGATCACCTGGTCTTTAAAATCAATGGTGTCATTATAAGATACAACCCGTTCAAACACATCGACCAGGTGCCAATTTGAGGAACCGTGGGCAACGGTTGCCGTTCGGGCTTTCAGAAAATGGATCAACCGGTTGTGATCATCATACTTTTCAACGACAAAATCATTGACAATATTCTCCTTAGAATTATAACTGGCATAATGAATCAATTCATTTCCGGGAAATTCTGCATGGTAATTTTCAACCAACAACCGATCCCGGTAGAATGATTCCTCAAAATCCAAACGGACCCGGTTTGCTCTTGGCAAAACAAAATGGTTCAGGATCAATGACATCAGCATGAGGATAGTTGCGGCAATCATATAAGGCCGTAGAAACCGGGTAAACGGTCTTCCGCTGTTCAGTATCGGAATAATTTCTGCCTCCTGCGCCATTTTCGCCGTAAACCAAATCACGGAAATGAAAATGATCATGGAAGAAAAGGTATTCCCATAATAAAGCAGGAAGTTGAAATAATAATCAAAAACGATCGATTTGAACGGAGCCTGGTTTTCAATGAATTCCGATAAACGCGATGCGATATCGAACACCATTGCCAATAGCATGATCACTCCCAACATAAAAAAGAATGTTGAAAGAAATTTCCGAATGATATATCGATCTAAAATTCTAAGCATTAAATCCTTCTCCCTAGTATTTTGACTTGTTCGTCTTTCCAGGCGCGGAAAGTTCCATCTAAAATTCTTCTACGAGCCTCCTTAACCAACGCCAAATAAAAGGCTAAATTGTGAATTGTCGCAATTTGAATGGCTAAATTCTCCTTTGCTTTGATCAGATGGTGTAAATACGCCTTCGTGTAAACCTGGTCTACATAAGCCGTGCCATTGATGTCCAAAGGAGAAAAATCCATTTTCCACTTGTGATTCTTGATATTGATCGTCCCTTCCGAAGTGAACAACATCCCATGTCTTGCATTGCGTGAAGGCATAACACAGTCAAACATATCCACTCCCAATGCGATCGATTCCAGGATATTCACCGGAGTTCCCACTCCCATCAGGTAACGCGGTTTGTCTGTTGGCAAAATAGAGCATACCAGATCGGTCATGCTATACATATCTTCATCCGGCTCACCAACTGATAATCCACCGATGGCGTTCCCGACTGCCCCCTGTTCCGCGATAAATTCAGCAGATTCTTTTCTCAGGTCGGGATAAACACTCCCCTGGACGATTGGAAACAATGCTTGGGAGTAACCGTATTTCGGTTCCGTCGAATCCATTTGAGCAATACAGCGTTTCAACCAGCGATGCGTCATGTGCATCGAGCGTTTCGCATAATTATAGTCACATGGATATGGTGTGCATTCATCGAATGCCATGATGATATCCGCACCGATCACCCGTTGAATATCAATGGCTCTCTCAGGAGAAAAGAAGTGATAACTTCCGTCGTGATGCGATTGAAAACGCACTCCTTCTTCCGTTATTTTCCGGCTTGTTGCCAAGGAATAAACCTGGTAACCGCCGCTATCGGTCAAAATCGGTCTTTCCCAACCAATGAACTGGTGCAAACCTCCGGCACCTTCAATTACATCCAGACCCGGACGCAAATACAGGTGAAAGGTATTTCCCAAGATGATCTGGGCTTCCACATCATCACGCAATTCCTGTTGATGAACACCTTTTACTGTTCCATGTGTTCCAACAGGCATAAATATCGGAGTTTCAATCGTTCCGTGGTCTGTGTGAACAAGTCCAGCTCTCGCTTTTGAGTGGGGATCGGTATGCTTCAGTTCAAAGTGCATAATTGTGTTGAAAAATAAACGCTGCAAAGATAAGGGGATTTCGGAAAGAGCCCCATCTTTGTAAGCGAAGAAGACACTTTAATGAAAATTATCCCCGAATTACAGGAAACAGGCGTATTTTATATCTTTTGGATTTTTGCTGGACTATTGGCTATACAGTTGATATACTCCGTACTTTTCTTTGGGAGACTAGCTTTTTGGAAAAACAAGCAGGTGAAAACTGACTTGCCCCCCGTATCAATTGTTATTGCCGCGCGCAATGAATCAGACAACCTGTACGAGAATTTACCTAAGATTTTAGACCAGGATTATCCGGCACCATTTGAGGTTGTGGTCATCAACAACCAATCCATGGACGATTCCAAATACCTCTTGGATGCCTTAAGCCGCCAATATCCGAACCTGGTTGTGATGGAAGTTGAACGCAGCAAACACCTGATGCCAAGCAAAAAATTCCCTTTGACTTTAGGAATCAAGAAAGCGAAATACGAACACTTGGTTTTAACGGATGCAGATTGCACACCTGCCGGAAACCTTTGGCTGCGTAAAATGGTGGAGCAATTCAGTGAAAAAAAGCAGATCGTACTCGGATATGGCCCATATACGAAGAAGAAAGGATTCCTGAACAAGATCATCCGTTTCGACACGACCATGATTGCTGTGAATTACTTTTCCATGGCTATCAACAAGGTTCCTTATATGGGAGTTGGCAGGAACATGGCGTATACCAAAGAAGTTTTCAAGTCGACCAAGGGTTTCAAATCCCATTACTCCTTAATGTCGGGTGATGATGACCTGTTCATCCAGGAAGCGGCAAGAAAAAGCAATTACACGATTCAATTGGATCCTGACACATTCCAATATAGTGAAGCGAAAGAAAACTGGGAATCTTTTGTTCTACAGAAGTCCAGGCACTACACCACATCGCCGAGATACAAGGTTTTCAAGAAAGTAATGTTAGGAATATATCCGTTTACCCTGATTTTGATGCTGATATCTTTTGTTCTTTTGATGTTACAAAGTGGATGGTGGATACATGCCTTAGCCGGATTTGGTTTTGTAACAGTGATAAAATGGTGGCTTTTGGGGCTTTGCTTCAAAAAATTGAAGTCACCGGGATTCATTGCTTTATTACCTCTTACTGACTTGGTATATGTTTTGATACTTCCATTTTTTTATTATTCAGCATTGCAAAAAAATTCTTCGAAATGGAGGTAGTTGGAGAGCATTTATCGGACAAAGCACGCATAGATCTGGCATTGGTAGACCAGGCCCGAAATGGCGACCAGGCTGCTTATGCGCAATTGATGGACCGATACCGTGAATCCATTTATTTCATGATGATGAAGATGGTCCGGAATTCAGATGATGCGGATGACCTGACAATTGAGGCATTCGGAAAAGCATTCAGTCGCCTGGAACAATATTCACCAAGTTTTGCTTTTTCCACCTGGCTTTTCAAAATTGCATCCAATAACTGCATCGACTTTATCCGTAAGAAACGAATCAAACTCACTTCCATGGATACAGGCTATACCAATGAAGATGGGGAAGCCGTTGGAATTGATGCACGGTCTGACACACGCGATCCGGAAGAGCACATCATTCACAACCAGAAGGTGAAACACATGCGCAACCTGGTCAGCAAATTGAAACCCCGCTACCGGGAGTTGATCGAAAAAAGGTATTTTGAAGAATTAAGCTATGAAGAGATTGCTGAAGAACTGAATCTTCCTTTAGGAACAGTAAAGGCGCAATTGTTCCGCGCACGTGACTTTCTGGCACAGATGATGGAGCAGACAAAAGATTCGATTTAGGATTTAAATAAACCCGCAAACTAAACCTACAAGAAGGATCTGCTACAACGGGTCCTTTTTTATTCAGCAATACTTTTTTTAACTCCCACGGAGGAACGCGGAAGTACACTAAGATTGATATCTTGAGAATCCAACAAATACATCCGTGTTCACCAAAGATAATCTGTGCCCTTCAGTGTGAAACTTTTAAAATCATCACCAAGGGGAAAACATAAAAATTCTTAAACACAGAATTATGTAACACCCGGTCAAAAACCAATAGATAAATTAAGCTATGATCATAGCGGAAATTTTCGATTTGGATGCCTTTCCTGAAATGGCTGATCTGGTTTACGTATCGGTTTCAGACCCGGGGATTTCCCGTGTGCGGAAAGGAGAAGACTTTGAATATTATTACAACAATAAGCAACTAGACTCGGAGAAACAGTTGCAACGAATTAAAAAGTTGGTCATACCACCCGCCTGGGAAAACGTTTGGATTTGCAAAGATGCCAACGGCCATATTCAATGTACCGGGTTGAATGCCCGCGGAAGAAAACAGTACCGGTATCATACACTATGGCAAAAGTCCAGGAATGAATCGAAATTTTCACGATTAATTGACTTTGGAAATGCCATGAAAAAGCTTCGCAAGCAAATAACCAAGGATCTAAGAAAAAAGAAATTAAACGAAGACAAAGTCATTGCTACTGTCCTGGCTCTAATGGATGAAACGCATATCCGCGTTGGGAATAACCAATACGAAAAAACAAATAAATCTTACGGACTGACTACATTAAAGAATAGACACGTGGAGATCTCGGGAGAAAAAATCCGCTTTTCCTTTGTAGGAAAAAAAGGAATTCATCATACCATTTCGTTAAGAAGCAAACGATTGGCACATATTGTCAAACAATGTCGTGATATTCCGGGAAAAGCGCTCTTTCAATACTACGATCAAGCTGGAAACCGGCATACATTGGATTCGGGGAAAGTGAATTCCTATATCCGGAAACATACCGGGGACTCCTTCACCACCAAGGATTTACGGACTTGGTCGGCAAGTGTTTGTACACTGCACCATTTTTTGATTTCAGATTCTATTGACAATGAAACGGCGCGTAAGAAAAAAACGGTAGAAGTTTTGGACCTCGTTAGTGAACAACTGGGCAATACGCGAACTGTCTGCAAAAAATACTATGTACATCCGCAAATTTTATCTCTTTACGAGAACAGTCAACTGGAAAAACACCTGAAGAACATTCCGCCTTCCGATCCGTGGCTCAGTTCTGAAGAAAAGCTGTTATTAAGAATCTTAAAAAAAACTACGCGTCCGAAAAAAAACAGTAGATCCGAAAAAACGTAGGGCGCGATTAATCGCGCCCTACGTTTTTTCTTTTACTCGTGGTGATCACCTTCTTTATAGATCTCATCCACCTGTTTTTTATATTTTTCGAGGATAATCTTCCGTTTCAATTTCAATGTAGGGGTCAGTTCTCCTGATTCAATCCCAAATTCTTTCGGTAATAGCGCAAACTTCTTGATTTTCTCCCAGCTTCCATATCCTCCATTGATCCTATCCACCTCCTGCTGGATCCGTGCAATCACATCGGGATTCTCAGCGATCTCTTCGTTCGTTGTTCCTATTTGAATATTCTTGCGATTCGCCCATTCTTTCACAAACGGGAACGCAGGAATGATCAATGCGGAAGGAAATTTCTGTCCTTCACCCAGCACCATGATCTGTTCAATAAACCGGGATTCCTTGAAGGTGTTTTCCATCGCTTGTGGAATGATATATTTTCCTCCTGAAGTTTTGAAGATCTCTTTTTTACGATCTGTAATTTTAAGGAAGATCCCATCTTCAAACGTTCCAATGTCTCCGGTATGAAACCAACCTTGCGGATCGATCGCTTCTGCTGTCTTATCAGGTAAATTAAAATAACCGATCATTACATTCGGACCTTTCACCAGGATCTCTCCATCTTCAGCGATTTTCACTTTCACACCATCGATCAACGGACCCACGGTACCGATTTTAATTCCTTTTTTCAGGCAATTAACGGAAATCACCGGGGAAGTTTCAGTCAAACCATAACCTTCCAGTACCGGGATTCCAGCTGCCAGGAAGATTTGTGCCAAACGAGGTTGCAATGCTGCGGATCCTGAAGCTATAGCTTTCACTTCGCCACCAAGTGCTGCCTGCCATTTTGAAAAAACCAGTTTTCGGGCAATTGCCAATTTGATTTTATACCAAAATCCCAGTTTTCCCGTATGATATTGTTCGGCAACCTTAACCGACCAAAAGAAAATTCGTCTCTTGAACCCCGTCAATGATTCACCTGTCAACATGATCTTATCAAACACCTTTTCCAACAGGCGCGGAACCGCAGTGAATACATGTGGTTTCACCTCCAACAAGTTTGGCCCGATGGTATCCATTGATTCCGCGAAATAAATGGAAGAACCACAATACATATATAAGTAGTGCAACATGCGCTCATACACGTGACAAACCGGTAAAAATGTCAATACACGTGAATGCTCATCCGCCGGAATACTGAACTTACAAGAAAGCACATTGGAAAGAAGGTTATTATGAGATAACATGACTCCTTTCGGATTTCCGGTTGTTCCCGAGGTATAAATGATCGTCGCCAGGTCTTCATTGCGAACATTTGCCTTCAAATCCGTGATCTTGCTTTGAGGAACATTGGCTCCCATGGATACCAACTCCCTGTAATTGGGAAAATCCTCCAACTGGTCAAATGTAAAGATCTTTTCTAAAGAAGAAATTTGCGGTGCTACGCCTTGGATCTTATGCGCCAGTTCTTCACCTCCCACGAATGCGTGGCGAATTCCGGCGTCGTTAAAAATGTACACGTAATCGTGCTCTGAAATATTCGGATAAACAGGAACCACAACAGCTCCCACTTGCTGGATCGCAATATCCATCATATTCCATTCCACACGGTTTGGTGAAACTAATGCCACACGGTCTCCAACTGAAACACCAAGTTCCACAAGTCCCTTCGAAATCTGATTTGTATGTGCTACAAATTCTTCGGTCGTCATAGGTATCCAAACTCCCTCCGTTTTGGTAACAAACATCGAGGTGCTTGGAAAGTTTTTCAATTGATAAGTAGGCACGTCAAATAGTCGTCTTACTTCATTCATATCAGTTGTAATAGCACTCACAATATATGTATTAAAAATTAAGCAATAGTGCAAAAATGTTCATCCAAAACCAGTGTTTGTTTTTTCACAGCCCACTCTTATGAAACAAGTCCCTACTTTTATACTGTGGGAATATAGTTTCTAACTTCGATCAAGTGCAATTCATGAACTAGTTGGAAAGTTACAAAGAAATAATGACTTGTGTTTGATCGTTTTTGGTTTTTTGGTTTGTAGGGTTCGTTTGCCGGCGAGCCCTTTTTTATTCCATAGAAAACACCAATTTACCTTTGACAAAGGTCCTGTTTGAGAAGTTCGGACTGTATGTTCCTTTCGAGACAAACGGACTTTCCAGAATCACCAGATTCGCCTCTTTCCCTTTTTCCAAACTCCCCTTGTTTCCTTCCTGAAAACTGGCAAACGCTGCCCAGATTGTCATTCCTCTCAGGCAAGCTTCTTCCGTGAGCGCTTCCGCAGGCAAAAAACCATCGATCGGATCGCCTTCCGCATTTTTTCTATTGACAGCTGCATGAATCGTTAAAAAAGGATTGGTACTTTCAACCGGGAAATCGGTTCCGATCGCCAACATTCCGGCTTTTTGCAACAAGGTATTGTAAGCATAAGCACCTTTCAGACGCGCTTTCCCCAAACGTGATTCCGCCCAACGCTGATCGCTCACAGCATGAGTGGGTTGAACGGAAGGAAATGCGCCGGAACTTTCCAACAAGTCAAAGTCGGCCGGATCCAAAACCTGTGCATGTTCAATTCTCCAGCGATGATCCGGGTTCTTTTTGGAATACGCTTGAATCAGATCAAGCACCAATCGATTGGTAGAATCCCCGATTGCATGAATATTCAATTGGTAACCGGTCAACTCCGCCAGGGAAGAATAACGCTTCATATCAGCAATTGAAGTTGTCAATAAACCGTGATTATGCGGATCATCCGAATAGGGTTGTTTCAGGAGTGCGCCACGTGAACCCAAAGCGCCATCGCCGATCACCTTGAAGGAACGGACCAACAGATTCTTTTCTTTCAGGAACCCATGCTTTTTGGCAAAACCAGCATTTTCGGTTGAGGGATACAACATACCATAAATCCCTATTGTCAGCCTGTTGTCCTTGACCAACCTGCGAATCAGTTTAAAATCATGTGAAGTCAATCCTGCTTCATGCACATCGGTAATTCCATATCCGTACAGCTCTTGCTGGATCTCCAATAAAGCCTGAGCCAATTCATGGTCCGAAAAATCGGGTAATTTATTACTGATTAACGAAATTGCATTATCCAACAAGATTCCGGAAAGACTTCCATCCGCGTTTTTTAAAATAGCTCCACCCTCAATGTGCGAAGATTCAGTAACTCCGTATTTTTTAAGTGCAGCCTGGTTTGCTAAAACAGCATGACCATCGATTCGATATAAGACAACCGGTTTATTCGGAAATTTCTCATTCAACAGTTCATTTGTTGGTAATTCAGCTGAATTCCATAAACTTTGATCCCAGCCTCCACCAACGACCACCGGGCGCTCTTTCCGTTGTGCATATTTTTCCACACGAACAATCAGTTCATCCATGGAAACGGTTCCAACCAGGTTCACTGATAATTTTTGGCGCGCCAAACTCATCATATGTCCATGTGCATCCGCAAAACCCGGAAAAACATCTTTCCCTTCGGCATCAATATACTCATCGGCACTGTACTTATTCATGATTTGTCTATCCGGACCAACTTCCACCACTTTTCCATCACGGATTGCGATAGCTTGTAAGATTGTGTTTTCCTCATCCATCGTGTGGATCTTTGCGTTGTGGATTACCAGGTCAACAGATTGACCCTTCATACACGAAACACCAATCAAAGCGACTAAAAAGAATAAAAAATAACGCATTATGAATGGGTTTTATGAAATACGGTGGAACTCGCTTGCGCACTTGGCATAATTACCAGGTCATTGATACAAACATGCTTCGGTCTGGAGCAAACATAATAAACCGCATCTGCAATATCTTCTGCCAGTAAGGGGTCAAATCCCTCGTATACATTTTTAGCTGTTTGCTCATCCCCTTTGAAACGAACCAATGAAAACTCCGTTTCCGCAGCTCCAGGAGCAATATTGGTTACCTTGATTCCATCGTGAACCAAGTCAATACGCATTGCCCGGGACAAAGCGTCAACCGCATGTTTCGTAGCACAATAAACATTTCCACCGGCATACACTTCTTTTCCTGCAATACTTGCAATATTTACAATATGCCCACCGCCGTTCTTTTTCAAAATTGGAGAAATTGCCCGCGTCACATAAAGAAGTCCTTTCACATTCGTATCGATCATCCGGTCCCAATCATCCGTATCACCTGAATCAATCGGACCACGTCCCACAGCCAAACCTGCATTATTGATCAAGACGGACAAGTTCTTTTTTACCTCTTCAGACAAACTTTGCACAGCCCGCTTCACCTCATCCTCATTGCGCACATCAAAATTCAGAAGTTGAATATCAACTCCCTTACTTAGGAGCTCCTGTTTCAAAGATTCCAAACGCTCGATTCTCCTTCCGGTCAGCACCAGGTTCCATCCGTTATCAGCAAACAAGCGTGCTGTCGCCTCTCCAAAACCTGCAGTCGCGCCGGTAATAAAAATAGTTTTTTTCATAATTTAAATTTGAACGGTCTTGAACCTATAAATGCAATTAAAAACAGAGCTAAATATGCCGGCACCCGGTAGCGCACAATCGCTCCCAAAACCGGCGTTGTCCAACCTATTAAGACGAACAAAATGACAGAAAAACTAAGTAAAAACAAAATCACATTCTTTTCTTCCGCAGTGCGATGCTTCCGATTGTACCAAAAACCAAACCCAAGGAATACGAATAACCCAATCGTTTCCAGGAAATTGACAATCTTAAGTCGTCCTCCCGGATCCCAAAAGGTGGGTCTGAAAGTAGCATTTGTTATTGCTTCCGGAACATTTTTAACCAATTGTCCGAAATCATTATTAATAGCGGTCAGCTCAATATAACTTCCGCATTCTGTCCCGATAAAATCAATTCTCCAGGGACCATCGGACGGATTTAGCGCAATATCATCAAATGGATAACTCATTCCGAAAGTCACTTTCTTCGCAACAATCTTCTTTTTAACCTGAAGCCCTCCATCTTTCAAAAAATTCAGATCTGCAAATTGATCCGTTCTGAAATAATAATAACAAGAATCTGCATACGCATGAAGGCCTCCTCTTCCAACATTCATAAAATCAAACTGCATACGGGTAAGCCTATGGGTTACATTCGTCCTGAAATTGGAAAACACCGCAAAACCAATTAAAAGGGTAGCCAAGATTGTCAATGGAGCCAATATTACCCGCTTTTTAAAGACGAATTTTCCCAGTACAAAAACAGGAATACTCAAGAATAAGGCTCCCAGCACATACGGTTTGAATCCCAGCATCAACGCGAAACCCAAAATAGCTCTCCATAAACGGGATCTCGATCCAAGCTTACCAAATAATGCGTTCAGGATAAATGCAAGACCTAGAATCATCAAAGGTTCTTTCAACACTGTACTGGTCCAAAAACTTAAGGTAGGAAACAGGAATAGTGCGAACCAAAACCAGCGTTTATCATAGAAAATCCGATCCTTGAATGCCAGAAAAATTTCCCGCAATGCTATCAGGGAGAGGAAAGAGAAGAACAGGATATGAATATAGACATTTCCTCTTGAAAGGAATACGATCAAACTGTTTATACGCAACACATTGCGCGAATCATTCATCAGATCCAGGTCACCGGCCGACCAATGATTGGTATGCTCCAGGTAATGGTGGACATCCACTTCCGAATTCAATCCGAATAAAAATTTCAGGTAATCTCCAAAAGACTGATAAGCCACACCATTAAGCGTAACGCTATCATCCATGTATTCTTCCCAATCAACGGTGATTTCTCCAATCCCGTAAATTTTGGTGTGAACGATCATGAACAAAATCCCAAAGAGTACTTTAACGCCCCAACCAATCAATAAATTTGCGCGCGACAAACCATCTGTTTTGAACTTCCAGACAACCCAGGTTAAAACGAACAAGACTAGTGTGAATACCATGACGGCTCTAAGTTAAACACTATTCAATTACGAATTACGAATGCCTAATTACGAATTTTAAAAACTATTTGTAATTCGGAATTCGGAATTCGAAATTAGAGAAGGAATGATTACTTTTGCAACAAAGTTATAACAAAATGAGTACTTCCATCAAACAAGAAGCTACCCTTGAGCAAGCAGTTGAACTAGGTTTGCGGGCAGATGAATTTGAAATGATCAAAGGAATCCTTGGTCGCACGCCAAATTTCACTGAAACTGCAGTTTATTCTGTCATGTGGTCTGAGCACTGTTCTTATAAAAACTCCATTTATTGGTTAAAGCAATTGCCAAAAGATGGTCCGCACATGTTGGTAAAAGCAGGTGAAGAAAATGCCGGATTAGTAGATTTAGGAGGTGGTATCGGTTGTGTTTTCAAAATCGAATCTCACAATCACCCCTCTGCATTGGAACCTTATCAGGGTGCTGCAACAGGAGTTGGTGGAATCAATCGTGACATTTTCACAATGGGAGCTCGCCCGGTTGCACAATTGAATTCATTGCGTTTCGGGGATATCGAAGAAGCCCGTACAAAATGGTTGGTGAAAGGCGTTGTAAAAGGAATCGGCGATTATGGAAATGCATTTGGTATTCCAATTGTCGGTGGTGAAGTATTCTTTGACAAATCTTACAATCAGAATCCATTGGTAAATGCATTCTCTGCCGGAATTATAGACACAAAAAAAGTAATCTCTGCGAAAGCGAAAGGACCAGGAAATCCGGTTTATATCGTGGGTTCTTCTACCGGTAAGGATGGAATCGCAGGAGCTGCATTTGCATCAAAAGATATTACAGAAGAATCTGCTCAGGATTTGCCATCTGTACAAGTTGGTGATCCATTCATGGAGAAATTGCTTTTAGAAGCTACCATGGAGTTGGCAAATACAGATGCAATTGTCGGAATGCAGGATATGGGAGCTGCAGGAATTACCTGTTCAACATGTGAAATGAGTGCCGGCGGTGGTGTCGGAATGGAAATCCACCTGGATCGCGTTCCTACCCGCCAGGAAAATATGTTACCTTATGAAATCCTTCTTTCCGAATCCCAGGAACGTATGTTGGTGGTGATCCAAAAAGGAAAAGAGGAGGTCGTAAAACGCATTTTCGACAAATGGGATTTACATGCTGAAGAAATCGGAACGGTAACGGATGATGGAAGAGTTCGCTATTATATGAATGGTGAATTGGTTGGGGATGTTCCTGCTGAATCTTTGGTTCTTGGAGGTGGCGCACCACAATATCAACGTGAATATTCCGAACCGGCTTATTACCAGGAATACAAGAAATTCAATATCGACTCTGTTGAACAACCGGATAACTTGAAAGAAATCGGGTTCTTCTTGTTGGGTCAACCGAATATTGCTTCAAAACGTTGGGTCTACGAACAGTACGACTCCATGGTTGGAACAAAGACAATGACCACCAACCGTCCGACGGATGCAGGAATTGTAAACCTAAAAGGAACTGAAAAAGCATTGGCAATGACCGTGGATTGTAATTCACGTTATGTAAATGCCGACCCTGAAATCGGGACTGCAATTGCAGTTTCCGAAGCAGCCCGCAATATTGTTGTTTCGGGCGGTATTCCGAGTGCCATCACGAACTGTTTGAACTTTGGAAATCCATACAACCCGGAATCTTACTGGCAATTTGTCGGTGCGATCAAAGGAATGTCAAAAGCATGCCTGAAGTTTGAAACGCCGGTAACCGGTGGAAACGTTTCCTTCTACAACCAAAGTAATATCGGAGGAAAAGAGATCCCTGTTTTCCCTACTCCGACAATCGGAATGATCGGTGTAGTAGAAGACAAATCAAAAATCATGTCTTTGGATTTCAAACAAAAAGGCGATCTGATCTTCATCCTTGGAGATTGTGTAAATGACATCTCATCTTCAGAATACTTAGCAAAGTATCATAAAATAGAGGCTTCTCCCGCTCCACATTTCGACTTGGAAAAAGAGTATGTCTTGCAGGAAGCTGTGAAAGGGTTGATCTGTCAGGAATTGGTCAACGCTGCTCACGACTGCGCTGATGGCGGATTATTCGTCTCACTAGTGGAAATGTCCATGCCACGTGGACTTGGATTCGATATTGTTACTGATTCCGAGGTTCGCGAAGATGCTTTCTTGTTCGGAGAAGCTCAAAGCCGTGTAGTTGTGACCGTTTCAGAAGAAACGGAAGAAGATTTCATTGAATTCATGATGGGAAGCGGTGTAAACTATACACTTCTTGGTCATGTCACAAAAGGAAAAATGATGGTTGACGATGAGCATTTCGGATTCATCTCTGAAGCAAAAGAGATTTTTGATAATGCACTCGGAAACTTGATTGAAGGATAATATAAAGACTATTAGACTTAAGACTAGAGACTCAAGACAAAGACACAAATCTGTCTTGAGTCTTTTGTCTATAGTCTTTAATCGGGATTGAAATGAGCGCAGAGCTAATATCAAAGCATTTTCCAAATTTGACAGCGGTTCAGAAGAAACAATTTGAACGATTGCAGGAGTTGTATTTGTTTTGGAATGCCCAAATCAACGTCATTTCCAGAAAGGATACGGAAGAGTTTTACGAACGCCATGTACTTCATTCATTGGGAATTGCAAAAATCATGGAATTCACACCCGGATCATCTGTTTTGGACATTGGAACCGGTGGTGGCTTTCCGGGAATTCCACTGGCAATTTTATTTCCTGAAGTTCAATTTCACCTGGTGGATTCCATCGGAAAGAAAATTAAAGTGGTCAATGAGGTTTCGCAGGCCCTCAACTTGAAAAACGTTCGCGGCACACATGCACGGGCGGAAGAAATCAAAGAGCAATTTGATTTCATCGTAAGCAGAGCTGTAACAGCAATGCCTGCTTTCCTTCCCTGGACTAAAGGGAAGTTTCTCAAGGAAAATAAGAATCCGCTGCCAAACGGAATTTTATATCTCAAAGGCGGTGATTTGAAAGAAGAAATGGCCCCCGTGAAACAACAGGTCAGCATTCATTCGCTACAAAAAATCTTTTCCGGTGAATTCTTTGAAACGAAAGCAGTGGTTTACGTGAATATGACCAAATAAAATCGCACTTTTACAACTACCTATTCTTCAATCCATTATACTTAACATTCTCTTAAATATTCGTTGAAACCTGTATAATGTTCGACGAAAGTGGTTATTTACACATTTAATTAAATTGTTGTATTCTTAACTATTTGTTCTTTGTATATTGTTCCAAATCTCTTTGATTATGAAGGCTTTATACTTACTACTATGCCTATCTTTAGGCTTATCCTCTATTACTTTTGCCCAGAACTACTCAACCATCGCATCCAATAGAATCATTCAAAAACATCATCTTCCGGAACGGATTTCAAAAATTGCTCAGATTGATCCGGTAAGGCTCCAGGTTCTGTGGAATTATTTCACAACAAGTTTTACCTTCTCGAGTTCTGAGACAGGAATTTCAGTGGAAGAACTTCTGAATATCCAGCATTTTGACATTACTGAATACGAGCATCTGAGACAGGACAATCAGCAGGTTCAATTCGTATACAGAGGAAGTATCCAGATTACACTTAAGTCAGGTTCGGAGTTGAGCAGCTTGCTTCAGGGTTACAACCTGAATTCGTTGATCAATGAACTTCCCGAAAGACCTTTTCCAGTCTGGACGAGCAACAACTTTACGAACTCAGACTTTGAGGGCTACAAGGCGCAAGTTTGGGATTGGGCAAGGGATTACCCTTCAGCTTATCTCCAGCTGACATCCGATACCGGTCGAATGCACATCCATTTTGATGACTGGAAAAATCTGGAAGATGTAAGACGCACCCAGATTTTGAATGAACTTACTTATTTAATTATCGATTAAATTGATCCATATGAAAATCTCTTACTTATTTCTACTCGTTTCAATGATTGTTTTAGGGTCGACAAATGCCTGGACCCAGTGTTCTGGAGGAAGCAGTTTTTCCAGCGTGGCTGCGCCAACCGGGGCTACTGCTACCACCATCAGTTCCTGTAACTGGGCTGGTGATTACAATACCATAACAAGCGTTGTTGCAGGAAGCACTTATACACTTGCTGTTTCTCCATCGGCATGTATCACGATTCACAGTGGATCACCGACGGGTCCTGTGGTTGCTTTCGGAACATCATCCGTTCCGTTTACCGCCGCAACTTCGGGAACTTACTACATGACCTTAAATGCAAACTGTACCGGTTGCGGTACGGGGACGACCTGCTTGACAACCACCATTACTTGTACCTCTTGCAGTACCGGCCCGTGCGCGAGCTCCTCACCGATTTCAGGTTGTGGACAAGCATTTACACTTACTACAACCGGAGCATCTTCTTTTGTTTCTACACTTTGCGCAACATCAACTCCAGGCTTGGAACAGATATACAGTTATACAGCCACATCAACCGGAAACTATTCATTTGACGTAACATCTGTTACAGGTGGTGGTTATGCCATCGGATGGAAAACAGGAGGGTGTTCGGCAACAGGATGGAATTGCGCCGGAACAGCCACTGTACCCGGTTCTGTTGGATCAATTGCCCTGACAGCCGGAACAACATATTATTTCATAATGGATGCTACATCCACTGCTGCTTCCGGAATTACATTCTCCCTGACCTGTCCAGCCGGAGGACCAACTACGGCAGGAGATTGTGCCGTGGCAGCAAATGTTTGTTCGAATGCTTCCTTTTCAATTGACCCAAATGGGTATGGGGCAATCAATGAGATTTGTATTGCAGGAACGTGTGCTGCGAATCCGGACGTGAATGTTTCAGGGACAAATTCGGGTTGTCTACTTTCCGAGGAATTAAACAGTACCTGGATGATTGTTAACGTATTAACAGGAGGAAGCCTTACATTTAGTCTTGGAACTCCGAATTCCGGAACGTTCAATTGTCTGGATTGGGCAATGTGGGCGTACAGTCCAACTACCTGTTCAGCTATCCAGGCTGGAACCCAGGCTCCTGTTCGTTGCAATTACAACGGTTCATGTGAGCAATTCACAGGTATTGCCAGTGCGCTCCCAAGTGGAGCCACGTCCATGACGAATTGGGAAGCACCGATTACTGTAGGATCTTATACTCAATACCTGATCTGTTTATCCAACTATTCATCAGCAGTCACAACAGTTCCCTTATCTTTCGGTGGTACAGCAGTTGTCAGTTGCTCTCCACTTGGCATGGAAACCATTCAATTGACCGGTAAAAACGAATCCGGTTACAATAGTTTGGAATGGATCAGTTCCGCTGAATACAATGCGGTCAAATACTCTATAGAACGAAGTGAAAATGGCAGCGATTTTTCCGAAATAGCCTCTGTTAATGCACATGGAATGAGTTTGGAAGCTCTAAGCTACCGATTTGAGGATTTACAACCGCTTTTCCAGGATATGGGTTATTACCGCGTGAGATTGACCCGGGAGAACGGAACCGCAATAACATCCAATTCCATTGCCGTTGAACAAGAATTCATCCATGATCTGGAAATTGTAAAAGCGTATCCAAACCCTGCAACCGACAATCTCCACGTTATTTTGGCTTCAAAAATGGAAGCGTCTTACCAATTGACACTTTCCAGCCTGAACGGAACAAAGGTTTTCGATAGCAGTCAATCCGTTCAAAAAGGTGTAACCTATACTTCCATTGATGTAAGTCAGATCCAAAACGGGTTTTATTTACTGGAAATCACTTTGGATGGAAAGAGTATCTCGACACATAAGATCATGATTGAATAGCAGATTTTGTGTATTTTCCTTTGTTCATCAATCTAATCGGAATCCGAAATTAAAATCTTTGGTATATTCGAAATTAAATGAGAACAGAAGGAACAAGCCCGGAACAAGTAATTGCAAATTGCCCGGAGGAACGGCAGGAAGCAATGATTAAACTGAGAAAAACAATCTTGGACAATCTCCCCGGGGGATTCATGGAATGTATTAACAATGGAATGATCGGATATGTCGTTCCCCATTCTTTGTATCCACCGGGTTATCATTGCGACCCTAAATTACCCCTTCCATTCCTAAGTTTTGCTTCTCAAAAGAATTTCATCGCATTCTATCATATGGGAATTTATGGTAATAAGGAACTACTCGAATGGTTTGTAAATGAATTTCAAAAAATCAGCAAAACCAAACCGGATATGGGTAAAAGTTGTGTAAGATTTAAAAAGCCAGATCAGATTCCTTTCGAATTAATCGGTAAATTAGTAAGTAAGATCAGTCCGCAAGAATGGATTGCTTGTTATGAAAAAGTATTAAATCGTAAATGATATGAGTGAAATATTGGATAACACGAGCTTTTTTGCTCAAAAGAATGTGGATCTTCGAAACCTGAATTATCCATTGAAATTTACATTCAAGATAGGAACCATGGCGAATGATTTTGTGATTGAGGATTCGAACTCCGCAACATTGGCTTACGTGCGCGAAAAGATGTTCAAGTTTATCGATGAAATCCAGGTTTTTACAGATACAAGTAAGAAAAACCTCGAGTTCACGATCAAAGCAAACAAATGGATCGACTTCTCGGCAACCTATGTTTTCACGGACAAAAACGGGATAGAGAAAGGTCGTGTTGCACGCAAAGGGTGGGCTTCCATTTGGAGAGCACGCTACGATGTTTACGATCAGAACGAGCATTTGGCTTTCCATATTATGGAGGAAAATGCCTGGACCAAAGTATTTGACAGCTTATTGAGTGATATTCCTGTCTTGGGATTATTCAGTGGATATCTATTCAATCCGAAATACATTGTCGGGAGACCGGACGGATCCAAAGTGATGCGATTAAAGAAAAACGCTTCGATGTTCGGGAGAAAATTCTCCCTCGAAAAAATCGGATCGACGCACAATACTTCAGAAGATGAATGCATCGTGTTGTCATTGATGATGATGATCTTATTGGAAAGAAGAAGAGGGTAATTCTGAATCTGAAATCGATTCAAAAAGGATGTAACTTTTTGTGGTCAATAAGCTTATTCATTTTTTTAAACTTGCTGAAATGAATATTAAGATAATTTGGATGACCTTTTTAATGAGTCCTCTCATTTCATTTGCTCAATCATCCGGAAAAATCAGAGAATTTATAAGTTATTCATACTTCAGTACTGAATTATTCCAGGAATCTCCTGTTGATGTAAGAGAGCTATATAATTCAATACAATGTCATGACACTCTGATCAGCCAATATCCTGATAGTTCATTATTATACCTTGAAAGAGGTATTATGCGCTATAACCTCGGGGGCCGCCAAGCTGATAACATGGATTTTGACCAGGCAATTTTGCTTGACAGCACTAATTTCCTTGCATACTTTTACAGGGGATTATTACTTATAGGTGGTCCCGCGGCAATTGCTGATTTCAGTAAATCAATTGAACTCAATCCAAAATTTGTGTATGCTTATATTTTTCGTGGGTGCGTATATGGGATGGCAAAAGATTTCCATGAATCCATCCGGGATTTTAATAAATCTATTGAAATTGAACCGACGTCACTAGCCTATTACAACAGAGGCGTTGCCAATAATCAACTGGGAGAAAAAGAGCTCGCTTTAATTGATTATACATCTTCAATCAAACTTGATAAAAGAAATGTACACGCTTATTTGAACCGGGGGATCATAAAGGGAGAAACGTGCAGTGATTATTATGGTGCAATCGAAGACTTTACAAATTATCTGTCAATAAATCCATACAATTCTGAGGCTTTATACAACCGTGCATATGTTTACACTTTATTAAACAAAATTGAACTGGCAAAAAAAGATTATCGGAAAATCCTTAAACGTTATTATCACATGAGTGCTGAAAAAAAATTGAAAGAATTGGAAAAACTCTAATCTATTATTAAACCCGAAAATAACATGACAACAATCCACAAAAAGCAATGATTCCGATCAAAAAGCCCTGAATCCGCGAATTGTTGCCATACCCATTGTTCAAAAAGTACAAAAACACCGAATTCGTATCAAAACAAGAAAGACCGCAACAAGTTGATTTGTTACGGTCTTTCTTTAATATCTGTTTCTACAAAGCATTTTCCACAATCTCATCTACTACAAAAGGATCAAGCAACGTGGAAGTATCTCCCAGGTTCTTTACATCCCCTTCGGCAATTTTGCGCAAAATGCGACGCATGATCTTTCCTGAACGCGTTTTGGGTAGTCCGGAAACAAACTGAATTTTCTCCGGGATTGCAATCTTACCGATTTCAGCAACCACCGATTCCACAATCTCAGCTCGTGCTGAATCCTGGTTTTCTGTTGGAACTTCCTGCTCGCAAACCACGAAGGCATAAATCGATTGGCCTTTCACAGGATGCGGATAACCGACAACGGCAGATTCAATAACCAGTCTGTTCATATTGATTGCGTTCTCAATTTCAGCAGTCCCGAAACGGTGACCTGAAACGTTGATCACGTCATCGATTCGTCCGATAATCCGATACATTCCATCTTCATCTCGTTTTGCCCCATCTCCGGTAAAATAGTACCCGTCGTAATGCGAAAAGTAATTGATGCGACAACGTTCATGATCGCCGTAAGTGGTTCTCAAAATGGACGGCCATGGGAATTTGACACACAAATATCCTTCTTCATTCGCTCCTTCAATTTCTTTTCCTTCCTGGTTTAACAGGACCGGTTGAATCCCAGGTAAAGGATAGCCTGCAAAGGTCGGTTTCTGAGGAGAAATATTCCCAATCCCGGAAATCATGATTCCACCTGTTTCGGTTTGCCACCAGTTATCAACTACCGGACAACGTCCTTTCCCGACGTGTAAATGGTACCAATTCCACGCCTCTTCATTAATCGGTTCACCGACAGTCCCTATAATTTTCAACGAATCCAGGCTGTAAGAAAGTACATGATCGTCTCCGCAAGCCATCAAAGCACGAATAGCAGTTGGGGCCGTCAGGAATTGATTCACTCCGTATTTATCGATCACTTGCCAAAAACGACCGGCATCCGGATATGTCGGAACACCTTCAAACATGACTGTGGTTGCACCGCTCAATAATGGTCCGTATACTATGTAAGAATGTCCCGTAATCCAACCGATATCAGCCGTACACCAAAACACATCACTTTCCTCGTACTGATAGACATTCTGAAAGGAGTAAGCCGTATAAACCATATATCCTCCACAGGTATGAACGACTCCTTTCGGTTTTCCGGTAGAACCGGAAGTATATAGAATAAACAAGGGATCTTCCGAATCCATCGGTTCAGGGGCGCACTTATTCTCTTGTCCGGCAACCGCATCTTTCCACCAGATATCTCTTCCTTCTTCCATATGCGGCAACCAGCCCAGGCAATCAAACACAATTACCTTTTCAACACATTTCACATTTTCCAAGGCTTCGTCCACAACACGCTTCAACGGGATCTGTTTCGGACCACGATTCAAACCATCAGCCGTAATGACCAGTTTTGCCTGGGCGTCATCAATTCTATCTGCCAAGGCATTTGCCGAGAAACCGGCAAAAACAACCGAATGGATAGCACCGATCCGGGCACAAGCCATGACCGCAATTGCCAATTCCGGGACCATCGGCATGTAGATGCACACCCGATCACCTTTTTTCACTCCCTGCACCTTCAAAGCATTGGAGAACAAACAAACTTGTTCATACAATTCCCGGTAAGTATATCGAACGAATCGTTGTTGCGGATCATTGGGCTCCCATATCAGGGCTAACTTATTCCCACGGCTTTTCAAATGGCGATCCAACATGTTCTCGGTAATGTTGAGTTTTGCGCCTTTGAACCATTTAATGTCAGGTTCGGTAAAATTCCATTCCAGGACCTTATCCCATTTTTTTATCCATTGGAATTCATTTGCGATCTCTTCCCAAAATGTTTCCGGATCAGAAACGCTTTGCGAATATTTCTCATAGTACTGTTCGAGGGTGCTAATTTGAAGTTTGTTCATCGCTTTTCTTTTATACTGATTTTTATTGACCGCAATTTAGTAATAATAAGACACAAAAAAACCCCGGTTCCCCGAGGTTTATATCTGTTCATGAATTTGCTATTCGTCAATCTTGTACTTCTTGAAAAAAGAATCCCAATCCCAAAGGAAATTGGTCATGATCTGATCCATCCGTTTCAGGAATAAAGGGTTCGGTGATTGCAAGCGTTTGAAATATTCATCCTGAAAATCATTCAGATCGTATTTTTGGAACACTGCTTTGGACATCGCATAAACCATGTTCTTGGAAGGATGGTTGATACGCTGCATAAATTTCTGATATTCCCTTACTTTTATTTCCGCATCGGCTGCCGACACCCCCATCAATGAACCCATTTGTTCAAAAATAATTTTCTCAATTCTATTTGCCTGAACCGTTTCAAAAGTTGTTTCCAAAGATGAAATATTCGCAACCACCACAATCATTGTGAATTGTCCGTTACGTTCAACAGGAATGGAAGGAGAGGAAACAAAAGCCAAATCTTCATTGATTAGATCCACAACCTCAACGAAGCCATTGTCAACAATCTCGAAAATTCCATTCAGGAAAACATTCGCTAATTGAGTGTCTGACAATCTTTTTTTTAATAGTGTCCCTAGCATAGGCCTGCATTATATCGTTCCTACAAATTTAGGTGAGAAGCACTTGTTATTTTTAAATCATGTTATTTAAATGTTAACTAAGTTATTAACATTATTTGTCCAACTTTTCACAATCTTTCAACGTTTTCCTTTTTTGGTTGTACATTTATGAAAAGCACAGTATGAAAGCATTCCGATATGTTGCCTTTTTACCAATCCTATTCATTCTCTTCTCCTGTTCCGGTGAAGATGAAAAAAATCTCAATGACAATTCGGACAACACTATCGTACTAATCGGAAAGCAGCAACGTGATACGGTATTTTTAGATTTCAGCATTCCCGAAAAAATAATCCGCGCCCAACGTACAGGAAAGCTCGAACGCTTGGTCGAAAATCCGGAATTTAAGAAAAACAGCTTACTGGTCCAATTCGATAATTACGACACATTTGTTGAATTGAGCGGCGAAAAGGAAGGATTAAAAGAAGACCTGACAAATCTGATTGACAAATTTCCAAAATCCTTAAGTCCTGTCGAAAAAAAATGGCGCGATTTTGCAAATAAACTGGTTCCCGATAAAGTGATGCCTCCTTTCCCGACCTATGAATACAAGGAAGAAGCCGGATTAATTGAAGACTGGAAAATCGAAGAGAAATACAAAGCGATCCAAAAGAAAGAATTGTCCATCCAAAATTATTTCCAATTAAGCAAAGAAGACGGATTCATCATCAGGGTTTACGCCCATACAGATGACTATGTAAAGAAAAACAGTCCGCTGATTGCATACCATCCTAAAAAGATCAAAGTGACTGCAAATGCTTCATTTCCGTTATCCCGACGAATTATCGGGCAAATAAAAACAGACCTCTTGGTTCGTATACCGGTAGACCAGGTAACCCGAACAAATTTTTCTTCGACAAAAATCACTTATTCGCTGACTTTAACCCAGCAGCTGAACCCGAAAATTTGTCCGAAATATGTGATTATCAATCAGGAACAAAACGTATTTCATGTCCCGGAAGATTTTGTCGGGAAAGATAAAAAAGTGAAAGTGGTCGGTGAATCAAGACCTTACCAGGCGTATTCAAAAAATGGTGATTACCTTATTTACAGTGACGCAACATCTCTAAAGATTCAAAGACCATAATTAAGTCAACAAAGCTATTTCTGAATGCCAATTACTTCTTTTTAATGAAAAAATTATCCTGGTACTCGATCGGATAACTTTGTATGACAAGCGTGTCTCCACGATAAAAAAGTGGTTCATAACTGTTTTTCGCACCAAAAAGCACATGATTTTCATCATCCAAAAAAGGCATTTTGGTTTCAATAAAACTCATTTTACGTTCCTTTTTCCCATTCTTGTAAAACAGGATCTGGTCTTTTCGATTGATCGTAACTGTAAAGGCCTCTTTCCCATCTTTTGCATAGGAAACGGACCTATCTGCAACCGATTTGTAATATTCGTAGTCTCCTAATAATTCGGGGTAGACACGTTCAATTAATCCGTCACCTCTAAAAGAACAAATGAGTAACGCAACTCCAATGAATAAAAAAAACTTTTGCACCATAAAACGAAAATACCCAATTTATTCGATGTTCCATTCCTGCTTGACTGAAGTACATCTATGATTGATTTTATTGTATATTTGATTCAATGAGAAAGCTGAATAATTACCTACTTACTGGACTTTTGGTAATGGCATGTACTTTTAGGTTAGTTGCTCAGGATATTCATTTTTCTCATCTCAACAGACAACCCATTTATCAAAACCCAGCAAACACAGGACTTTTTGCCGGCGATATCCGTCTTACGGGAAACTACAAGGACCAATGGAGAAGTGTCACCGTTCCCTTTCAGACTTTTGCAGTAGCAGGAGATATGAAATGGAAACAAAAAGGAATCAACTTCGGTGCTATTCTCTTTCATGACAATGTTGGTGATGGATTCTATCAAACCCTGGAATTATTAGGGAGCGTTTCCAAAAACCTGAAATTGACCAGCGATTCGACGCATACCTTAAGCGTGGGAATACAGGTAGGTCTGAATTACCGCAAGGTGAACATGGATAAATTCTACTTCGACAATCAATTCAACGGACTCATTTTTGATGCAAGTTTACCAACCAATGAAGCATACCAAAACGATAGCAGGGCAAATCTCACCAGTGGTGCGGGAATTGTTCATTGCTATTATTATGGAAAAGGAAATTCGTTGAAAACCGGAATCAGCGGTCACAATCTGAACCGCCCGAATCAAGGATTTTACGGTACAAAGGTTCCACGAGACATTCGAATCAGTTTCTTTTCCCAATTGGATCATGCAATCAATAAACAATTGGCAATTATTCCGGGAATCGGGTTCAACCTTCAAGGGAAATACCGGGAATTACTCATCGGTTCACAGGTAAGATACACTTTGGTTAATAAATTGGGAACCTACCGTGCCGTTGATGGCGGATTGTGGTTTCGATCAAGGGATGCGGTTGTGGTCCGATTGGGACTAGCGATGCAGAACTGGTCGGTCGCTGCAAGTTACGACACCAATATTTCCAAATTAATTCCGGCAAGTACTGCGCGTGGAGGACTGGAAATCTCCGTTGAATACATCATCACACGCTTCAAACCCAAAAAAGTCATTCACCGAATATGTCCAGATTATATCTAATCCTTTTTGCTTTTCTTTCATTTACCGGTTATGGACAAAATATGCTCGGCAAATACCTGGATTTTGCTGATGAGCAATATGCAAAAGGCGATTATATCTACGCGCTTCAATTCTATGAAAAAGCCATGGAAATCGATTCCAATACAGTCAGTATTATTTGGAAATACGCAGAATCATTAAGAGCTTATAAGGATTATCGCAAAGCCAGCTATTACTACCAAAAAGTTTACGAAAAAGAAGAAACAGCTATTTATCCTTCCAGCTTGCTGCAATGGGCCCTGATGGAAAAACAAAACGGGCATTACGAGGAAGCGATTGAATTATTCAAACGGGCAAAAAAGAAATATTCCAAAGACAAACGGACATACAATTACCTCAAGTCGAAACGTGAACTGGAGTCATGCCTATGGGCGCAAGCAGCGTTGAAGGACACTTCCGATTTAGAGAAAATCGAATTACCCAAAGGATTAAATACCGTTAATTCGGAATTCGGACATACCATTTCGCAGGGACAGTTTGTCTTGTCTTCCATGCGAAGTAAAAAGGAGAATGTCGGGGAAGAAATGCTCGATGACAACTACAAGAACCGTCTTTATTTCACTGCCTGGAAAGATAGCTTGAAAGAAGTGAATCCCACATTATTGGAAAGTCTCAATAAGGCCGACATCAATACGGGGAATGGGTGTTTTTCTCCAGACGGCAAACGATTCTACTACAGCAATTGTGGTGGCGATGAAAATCAATTTAATTGCCAGATCTGGGTTTCTTCTTACCAAAACGGAAAATGGTCGAATCCGAATCCCTTGGGCGAAATCATCAACGAACCCGGAACAAATAATACCACTCCAACTATCGCAGTCATTGAAAATGAAGAATGGCTGATCTTTTCTTCCAATCGGGAAGATGGAAAAGGTGGGATGGATTTGTATTATTCAGTTATTAAAAACAATGGAAATCAATTTTCCAAAGTCAGACCATTGAATGCCGCAAACTCACTTGACAATGATATCAGTCCTTTTTACAATACAGAAAAGAAGCGGCTCTATTTTTCATCTTCCTGGTATGACGGATTTGGAGGATACGATGTCTTTTACCTCGAATTAAAAAACGGACGTTGGGAAGCTCCGCAAAACCTGGGATTACCAATCAACAGTTCAGCAAACGACCTGTATTATTTTGAAGATCGCGACAGTATGTATGTATCGAGTAACCGGCTCGGAGTACAGTATGTCAAAAACCCAACCTGCTGCAGCGATATTTTCGCATACAAACATCCACGGATCATTATTCCTGAAACGAAGAAGGAAACTTTGGCCGAGTTGAACAAACGTTTACCCGTCACCCTTTATTTCCATAATGATGTTCCCGATCCCCGTTCCAAAGAACCCACAACAAAAGTCAATTACATCAGTAGCTACAATGATTATATCGCCATGCTTCCTGAATACCGCAAGGAATATTCAAAAGGATTGAGCGGTGAAAAAATTGTAGAGGCAGAAGAAGATATCGAAAGTTTTTTCCTTCAATACGTAGAACAGGGAGTCAAGGATTTGAGCCTGTTTCAAACCCTGTTGCTGGAGGAATTACAGAAAGGATTTCAAATCAGGTTGAACATCCGGGGATTTGCTTCACCTCTGGCAAAAACAGAATACAACGTTGCACTTACCCAACGCAGGATCATGTCCTTGGGGAATTATTTGAGAGCATATGAAAATGGTGTTTTTGCTCCTTATTTGGATGGAAATGCTCCCAACGGGGGGAAACTGGAATTGGTCGGTGTACCATATGGAGAATATACTGCGAACCAAATCACGAGCGACAACCCGAATGACGTGAAGAATTCTGTCTTTTCAAGAGCTGCGGCAAGAGAGCGGAAGATTGAAATTCAAAGTGTGAGTTATCTGGAAACCGATTCCATCTTCTTTTTCATTGATTGTGTTCCAAACGTAATCACATTGGGGAAAATTCAGCAGGGAGAAAAAAGCTTTCAATTCTCGGTACATAACAACCACGAAAAAAGCCTGAAGATCAGCTCCATCAAAACAGAAGGTGACCTGATCAGTTTCAGTTACGGGAACACTGTTCCTGCGAGAGGAAGTGCATTGGTCCAGGCAACAACCGGCAAAAAACTTCCGGATGGAATCTTCTCTTTCCCGATACTTATTTATTTTGAAGGATATTCGTCGCCGATTCGTCTGATGTTGCTGGGAGAAACCCCCAAGTAGATTTTATTGAATTGAATTGGTATAAAATGTATCTTTGCTCGTAAATCCAAACTATGTCAGTAGAAAATGGTGCGGTGCCATTAGCGGCTCGTCCACGATTGAAGTTTATAGATATGGCACGTTCCATTGCCATTCTGATGATGCTTGAAGGTCATTTCACGGGTTCTGCCCTGGCAGATAAATACCGGGATGACTCTAATTGGCTTTTCAGCTTCTGGCACAATCTTCACGGACTTACTTCACCCCTGTTCTTTTGCGTGACCGGTGTTGTATTCATTTACCTTTTGAGTCGATCTACGGACGAACCGTTCTTTCAGAATGAACGGGTGAAAAAAGGATTTGGTCGTGTAAGAATGCTCCTTTTCTGGGGGTATTTCATCCAATTTGACTTGATTACATTTGTTCGTGATACCTATTATGGTTTTGAAGATCTGTTCAAAGGAGGAACCCGCGGTTTTGTTTATCATTTGGATTGGTTCCAGGCATTCCATGTACTTCAATCAATCGGTGTCGGAATCTTTTTCCTGCTCCTTATTTTTGGAATCTATAAGATTATCAAGAAAGGACCTCTTTACTTGTATTACCTGATCGGTGCCTTGATTATTTTCATTGTTTACGGATACTTGAAAGAACACATCAAATTGTATGGTGTTTCTGAAGGGATCAAGACGCCGAAGGATCCAAGTGCATTTATTCCACAGGGCGCTCCGAAATTCATTCAAAATATGATTTATGGAGAATTCTCCGACTTCAGTTTTGTTCGTTATTCAGGCTATGTACTGATGGGTGGAATGATTGGAGCTATTATTCGTCATTACGAAAAAAATGTGCGCAAATGGTGGTTTGGAGTTACTTTCCTGGCAATCGGTTTATTCTTCAATATCGCCGGACAGTCCTTGTTCCATGAATTGGATCAGTTTACCAATTGGATCGGTCTGACAGCTCATGGATGTTTTGAGAACAACACTACCGGTTTCGCCCGCATGGGACAGGTTGCTATGCTCCTGGGTGCGCTGATGCTGGTCGATTCGAGGTTCAAGATCAATGCTCCTTTGTTCCTGAAAATGGGACAAACCACATTCCCGGTATACATCGTTCACGTAATCATTCTTTACGGAGGAATCATTGGTTTAGGACTTGATCCCGAGCATTGGTATCATCGTCAGTTCAACCCGTGGCAGGCAGCAGCAATTTCAGCATTCTTTATCACCGTTTTTGTCTTTATGGTGAAGTACATCGAGCCACTGACAGAATTATACTATAAAGTATTTGGTATTTTCTATCCTAAACGAAAAAAGCTTCGTAATGAATAAATTAATCTTATTCTTTTCATTAATCACCGGAATCAGCTTTGGGCAACAACCTATGAATGTTCTTTTCATTGGGAATAGTTTCACTCACATGAACAACATGCCTAAGATCTTTGAAACCCTGGCAAAGTCGAAAGGAAAGAACGTCTATGCAGATTCAATTGCAGTGAGCGGAAGTACCTTGAAGGCACACAGTGAAAGGCCGAGTACTTATCTAAAAATGAAAACCCGGAAATGGGACTACGTATTGATACAGGGATTCTCGAGGGAGTTCGCAGAAGACAGTTCCGTGGTTCAGAAGGAATCTATTCCTTATGCGAAACAATTGATTGACAGTGTTCTTAAGACAAGTCCATGTGCCCAGATATACTTCTACATGACTTGGGGTTACGAGAAAGGATATCCAGAACAACCGGCAAATGATACTTACCTCAAAATGCAACAACGCATTTGGAACGGGTACATGATGATGAGTGATACACTTCATTATCCAGTAATTCCCGTAGGCGTTGTCTGGAGAAACATTCGCGAAATGCATCCGGATATTGACTTATACTTTACCGACCGTTACCATCCGAATGCACTGGGAAGTTTTACAGCTGCCTGTACTGCCTATGCCTCTATTTTCAAAGAATCACCGGTTGGAGGAACGGCTCCTAAAAGAGTCGACAGCACCTATTGGAAAGTGATTGAACAAGCTGCTGCAAATGTGGTATTGAAAAACCTGAATCAATATAAATTAAATCAAACACGTGTTTTCGACATCAAGGAAACTCCATTGCTTGATTTCAGGGTTAGAGAAACCTGGTTGGCTGCACAATTCACCAACGAGACACATGATCGGGGGGATTATTACTGGGATTTCGGTGACGGTGTAACTTCAACTCAAAAGAATCCGAAGCATTATTACAAAACTTCCGGAACTTATA
Organism: uncultured Fluviicola sp.; assembly: GCF_946478805.1. The sequence goes on from NZ_CAMLDC010000010.1 coordinate 169,711, forward strand.
CGGTGACTTTACACATGAGGCAAAGCTGTAACAATTTCACATTGAAAAAACTGGTAACCGTTTCAAATAAAATCAAACGGGCAAACCAACCGAAATAATCAGATTGAATCCCTCAGGTAAAACCGGAATTCGGAAGTACGGTACTTTTTTTTGATGAACCGTTGAATCCGTATGGATTCCTCCTGATTTAAAATTGCCAGCTGATCTGCTCCCTCCGGACTCTTTCCATAAATTGCCGAATACATGGTACAAGCGACAAGATAAGATCCCTCATACGATGGATGAGAGTTGTCTTTGAGATACAAATTCGCTTCCGGATAAGCAACATGATAGCTTCTCCAGACTTTTCCAACAGGAATGACCGGCACCTTGTATCTATCCCGCAGGTTGCTATAGCCGGCAGCAACAGCATCCAGCATTGAATCGGGATCGGAGAATTGTTTCGTTTTCGGATCACCTTTCCTGTAAGGCCACGTCATGTAGAAATACACTTTAGCGTCTTTTTGATTTTTCTGGATCATTCCAAGCATTTTGTCCAAAGCCGGATAAGTTCGGTTCTTGAATCTGGCAGAATCCCGCAACATATCTCTTGACGATCCCTGAAGAACGATCACATCCCATTTCTGATCACGCAATGCATGATAGAGTTTCTTCCTTTTTGATTGAAGATAAAAGGTGTATTTTCCTCTGGTGATGTGGGATACGCTCAGTTGTTCTCCTTTGGATTTGGCAATTTCCTCAAAAAGTTTGGGCATATTGTTCCGATAAGTATAACTGTTACCTACGAAAAGAATATGTGTTGTTTTCTTTGATTGGGAGCAAGAGAAACACAGAACAACGAGAAACAGAACAAGCAGATGCCTGCTTGTTCTGCCTGAAATTCGTTTATGCATTTTGAATATCCTGTGCTATTTGGGCCAGTTCCTCCTGGCTTAAACTTAATTTTTCCTGCGAAAAATTCATGTCTGCAATTCCATTGATCGGAATCAGATGAATGTGTGCATGGGGAACTTCCAAACCAATAACAGTAACCCCGATCTTGCGACAAGGAAAGACCTTTTTGATCTTATGAGATACGGTTTTGGCGAAAATCATCATTGCCGCAAGTTCCGAATCCTCCATATCAAATATGTAATCCGTTTCCTTTTTAGGAATAACCAAAGTATGCCCTTTTCTTAAAGGCATGATATCCAAAAAAGCAAGGAAATCATCATTCTCAGCAATCTTATGGCAAGGGATTTCTCCCGATAATATTTTTGAAAAGATGGTAGCCATTAGCGAGCAATATCAATTACCTCGAACTTCATGATTCCGTTCGGTGTTTGAACATCCGCAATATCTCCGACTTTCTTTCCTAAAAGTCCTTTTCCGATTGGAGAATCCACAGAAATCTTTTTCTCTTTCAAATCCGCTTCACTTTCTGCCACCAACATATACTCCATTTCCATATTGTTCGTGACATTTTTGATCTTAACACGCGACAGTATAAAAACCTTTGAGTTATCCATCAATGTGTTATCGACAATTCGGGCCTTTGAAAGTAATCCTTCCATTTTAGCAATCTTCATCTCTAACAATCCTTGTGCTTCTTTTGCTGCATCATATTCGGCATTTTCTGACAAATCACCTTTGTCCCTAGCCTCTGCGATTTGCTCTGAAATGCGCGGTCGTTGCACCGTTTTCATTTCATGCAATTCATCCTTCAACTTCTTAAGTCCTTCTTCTGTATAATATGCGAAATCTGACATAATTCTTTCTTCTGTTATGAGCTATAAATAACAACAAGAGAGCCCAATGGACTCTCCTGTTACAACAAATATATGTTTTTTTATCTATCAAAACAAGCGTGATTATCTTATTTTAACGTGTACTTACTTCTTAAGAAGGGTTTACTTTTGGCCTTATAAACTAAAATTCTCGTTTTGCATAACAGAATGAATTAAATTGTTTCAAGATCGACCTGGCGCATTCCTCCGAAGAACTTAACGATGCGTTCTCCGATTCCCGGAACCTCCACATGGATCAAATAAACACCACTTGCAATCGGAACCCCGATCGTGTTCTTCAAATCCCAATCGATATAGGTAATCTGATTGTCTTTCTTGAACTGACGGATCAACTTACCACTTACGTTGTAGATTGTCACCGTACATTGATCCGGTAAGTTCACAATCTTAACACGCGTATCAATTCTGTTACGCTCATACTCCGAGAACGCATAGTATGGATTCGGTACCACATTGATCAG
>NZ_CAMLDC010000011.1 GCF_946478805.1 uncultured Fluviicola sp.
TGTCTTGTCTCATTTTATTTTTAATTAGTTGCGCAACCTGTGAGTTGCAAATATATATGCAACTTTTGAGTTGCGCAAATTTTTATGCGATTATTTTTCATTCGGGTAAATACGGAATGACACTTTTCAACCGGGATCAGCAGTAAAATTGGTTGTGGTTGTCGGTTAAGGCTGGGGAATGGTTTTCGAAATCTCTATAACCTACTGTTATTTTCTCTGTCCAAGTAATGCTAACAATTGTCCGTTAAACGCTCCTGTTTTGTCGCCAAGCGTTTCAAAAAAGTTCCTGTCAAAAGTTTCAACGGTCTTTACCGCCTGTTTGATTATTTTCTTTCCATTGTCAGTAAGTCCGACTGTTTTGGCTCTTGTATCGGTCTGGTGTTCTTGTCGTTGTAAAAGTCCTTTGGTTTGCAAGGTTCTCAAAACAGTTGACGTGGTCATCGGATCAATTTTCGTATGCGAAGACAATACAATTTGCGTTACATCTTGTTTATGCAATGTCAGCCAATGGATACTTGCCATCAAAACAAATTGCGAATGTGTCAAGTCGTAAGGTTCCAACGCTTTTTTAATTTCCCGTTGCCACAAATTTGTTACCTGCCACAGTAAAAAACCGGAACTTTCTTCCGGTTTATCTACACTGAACGTATTCTCGTCTGTTTTCATAATTCCTTTGCTGTTCTGATTTGTTGCTCCATATCCTGCGGTAAGTTATTAACTATTTTTTGAGCAACCAGTTTTCTCCACAAAAAGCCCAATGGCCCTTTTACTTTCATCGTAGTTGTCAGTTTTAATCCGCCCGGAATTTCCTCAAAGATATGTTCACCGTACATTTTAGCCAAGGGAAATTTAGTGAAATCGGTAAAGCTTTTGTTTTCAGTTGCCTCTACAATTCCAATTTTAAGCTTCGGTCCACCGGCAGGTTGAAACAGGAAATGATTCCCCTTTTCGAATTTACCTTCCAATTGTGCGAATTCAACTCCGTTATCCCAAGTATGCCAATTATTGACATCAGCAAAGAGTTTCCACATTTGTTCTTTTGTAACTTCTTTCGTTACGATTGAGTGAGATTTTGTCCACATGATTTCTTGAATGAATGATTTTTAATTATTTTTATATGTACAAATATAATATGTTAACTTATTATATGCAAATTTTTATGTTTTAATCGACTCTTACAAACAAATTACTCAGTGATTACCAAACTCTTTGGGATACTTATCAGCTATTAAGTTCAGTTGAATGTGATGTTCCAGATAAGCTTTCATATTGTCCAATACTGTTGTAAAACCACCTGTGTTATCCTTGATTGCCTCAATCAGTTCGTCACCTGTTTGAATGAAACCATAATTTTTGATTACTACAACCGTAGTAGTGTCAGTCAAAGCAGTAAACTCATAATCAACGGTTGTTGCAGGGGCGCCCCATTCAGTTGATATTTTTTTGTTTTGGATAATCTCTTTCACCTGGACATTTGTTGAAGCTCCATACATTTCCCATTCCCAGGTTATTGTCTTTCCAACTTCTAATTTTCCACTTGATTTTGTAAACCAAAAATTGGTCGTGATTGCGGGATCGATAAATGCTTGAAAAACTTCCGAAACAGGTTTCCGGATTAGCATTTGCGTTTCTACTGTTGGAATTTTATTTGCCATTTTACTCCATTTATTACTTCCTTCTAATTTAATTGTTTTCTAAATATCTGAGGTTGTCTCAACACACGGTTGCGTTTTTTAGCATTGTCATTATGTCTCAGTGTTTAACTTTTCAGTTATTTTCGAAATCCAGAAAGATTTAGGTCATGGTTTTCTTCTTGTTATGTTCGTTTTCCGGCTAAATGAGATTGTGATTTATTACAAATGTTGATAATAGAGAGTTACTTTTTGCTATATCTAGTTATGCAAACTTGTTCTTCACTTACACATTAGCTCTTCCAAAACCAACCGTATCCCTGTAAGCTTGTGGCGAAATATCGGCATTGTTTTTAAAGAACCGACTAAAATAGTACTCATCATCATACCCCAACTCAAAAGCAATTTCTTTTACCGCTTTGTTTGTTAAATACAGTTCCCGTTTGGCTTCTATAATTATTCTTTCAGAAATAAGACCTGTCAGGGTTTTATTAAAATGTGTTTTGGTGATTTTTGCTAATGCTTTTGTTGAAATGTTTAATGACTTTGCATAATCACCGGCTGTGTGCTTGGTCTTAAAATCTTTCTCAATGGCATCTTTCAAGCTTTGCAAAATGAATGGTTCTTTCAACTCTGCAATGGCATGTAATGCTTGCGGCTCTTGTTCCGTCTTTAGTCGAGATGCGGTGATCAGAACTATTTTCAAATATGAAATCAGCAACTCATATTGAGCCAATGCGGAATTTTGCATTTCTGTTTTCATTTGGTCCATCAACATGTTGAATGTTACTGCTGCATTTTCATCGATTTTGATAAACGGAGGATTGTAAATATTGTTGAACAAGACACCATTGCAAGCTACTTCTGCCTGGTGTTTGTGAATACAAAAAAAATCCGGATGAAACTGAATAGCAACACCATTCACGCTTTTATTTGCTGTTATCATAAAAGGTTGGTAAGGCGAAAAGGCAAATAAACTATTCTCTTCAAATCCATATTCGGAAAAATCAGCTTTTACTTTTCCATTGCCCTCTTTAATCCAAATAAGTGAATAGTAGTTATTTCGCTGAATATGGTCAAAATAACCGGCATCCTCAAAGGAGAACAGTTTGAATGCCAAGTTTCCGTTTTGAGGATTTACCAATGTGAAAACCGTTTGATTTGTCATAGCATAAAGATATTATTTTAGCCTTCGTTCTGTTTCCTGAATCGGTAAATCGTTGATACTTGCATACCTTTTTTGCATGAATCCATTCTCATCAAACTCCCATAGTTCATTTCCATAGCTGCGAAACCATTGTCCGGAATGGTCGTGCCATTCGTATTCAAAGCGAACTGCCATTCTATTCTCTCTAAAACCCCACAACTCTTTTTTAAGTTTGTAATCCAATTCCTTTTCCCATTTTCGTTTGAGAAATTGTTTCACTTCTTCCCTACCATTGATGAAATCCGTGCGGTTACGCCATTCGGTATCTAAGGTATAAGCTAGGCAAACTTTTTCAGGGTCTTTTGTATTCCAGGCATCTTCCGCAGCTTGAACTTTTTGCAAAGCGGTTTCCATCGTAAATGGTGGAAGCGGTAATTTTTGTTCGATATTTCCCATAGTATTTTTTGTTTAAAAAAGGCGAACCAACTTCAAAAGCGGATTCGCCTATGTAATGATTAAATTGCCGGTGCTAAGGGAAAATCAACAGGAATCTTTGTAAGATTGTGTAAATAATTCATAGCCGTCTTATCACTTATCTGAAGTATTAAGTCCACCAAATTTTCGTTGGTATAACCGGCTGCAAAAAAAGCATCAACCTGTGATTCGGTTGCATTACCTCTGTTTTTGGTAATGTCTGCGGCCAAGGCGACTAAGGTATTCAACTTGTTATCTGATGATTTTCCGTGTCTGATATCCGTTAATTGCTCATCTGTAAAACCATTCATTTTGCCCAAAACCAAATGAGCACTCTGGCAATAAATACAACCATTTACTTGACTTACGATTAAATTTACCGCTTCTTTTTCTTTGTTTGAAAGCGATGTTTTTGCATTTTGATAAGCTAAAAATTTTTCCAGGCCATTTGTTGAATAAGCAATCGTAGCATACAAATTGGGAACAAACCCTAATGCTTTATGTAACTGATCAAAAATAACCTGGTTAGCTGGTGCTACTTCTTCCCTGGTGGGAACTGTAAATGTTGTCATCTTTTTATTTTTCAAATTTGCTTGTCACTATTGACATTGCAAAGATGCACGGACTTCATTCCTTATCAGATGGACAGATAACGCAAATAGATGGATAATTTTTCCGGAATTAGAACCTGGTTGGTTTAAAGTTTTCATTGTTCCGAAGTAAGATTGTAGGGTTGGCGCTAGACAGCTGATATGGGCATTTATTTTCCGAATTTCAGAATAAATATGTCTTTATTGAGTTCCAATACAGTCCATGTTTGGGTTTGAGTTTTATCATCCGTTGTAACAGACAATTTGAGGTATCTTGTTCCAGAAGGGATTATCCAAGTACCACTGTAGTTATAGGATTTTTCATTTATCACATATGTTTTTTCAAATGTACCATCTGTTTTGAAAGTAATAGTTCCATTGTAAGTTGTACTGTCAGTTAAATCCGCAGGTTTCTTAATGTAATAAATTATCCAGTTTGCCTGCTCAACGTGAAACTCAGGCGAAAAGTCATACCATTTGCCAATAATAAAATTTGACTTTAATGTATCTATACAGATTTTGTTTTCACATTTGGAGATTTGATCCTCAGTTTGCCCAAACATTCTAAATGAAAGTAGAAAAGCAAATATTAATATTGTTAGTTTCTGATTCATTTTCAATTTAAATTTCAATTATCGATTCTATTCTGCAATTGCGGGTATGTTTAGTTGCCCATAACGTTTTCCAAATAGGCAAAGGCGCCTAAAAAGTATAATCATTTTTGCGCTTTTGCTTATATGATGCTATGCATTTCAATAATACACATAATCGAATTTAGAATACATGTAAAGTACATTTTCTTTAAAGAAATCAATTCTTGTAAGAATCCCTTTATTATTTCTACGGTAAATTTCTTTCACGTTACCTGTTTGCTTTTTATAAAGATTTATCCAACAAAAAAGCGGACTCCAAATGGAATCCGCTTTTCAATTATTAATTTTGAAATTATCCATTATCAAGTCAATCCACTTGATAATTCAGTAATTGATCATTATTTCCCTGAACGTTTACGTTCGCCTTCTTTCAACAAGATTTTGCGGATACGTAAGTTTTCTGGTGTTACTTCTACATACTCATCTCCCTGGATGTACTCCAAACACTCTTCCAAGCTGAAGATCTTTGCAGGTGCCAAACGAACTTTCTCGTCAGCTCCTGATGAACGCATGTTAGACATTTTCTTTGTCTTCGTAACGTTCACACACAAATCTCCTGCACGTGAGTTTTCACCGATTACTTGTCCTTCGTAGATATTTTCGTTCGGGTTAATGAAGAATTTACCACGATCCTGCAAGTTATTCAATGAGAAAGGAATGGATGTTCCCTGCTCCAATGAAATCATCGATCCGTTCTGACGTCCCGGAATATCTCCTTTGTATGGTTGGTATTCCAAGAAACGGTGAGTCATGATCGCTTCACCTGCAGTTTGTGTCAACAAGTAGTTACGCAAACCGATAATTCCACGAGATGGAATCTGGAATTGAATGATCATACGAGCTCCTTTCGGTTCCATATTGGTCATTTCACCTTTGCGTTTTGTAACCGCCTCAACAGCTGTTCCTGAAAACTCTTCCGGTAAATCGATTGTCAATTCTTCAATTGGCTCACATTTCTTACCGTCGATCTCTTTCAGGATAACTTGTGGCTGACCAACTTGTAATTCGTATCCTTCACGACGCATTGTTTCGATCAATACTGATAAGTGCAATACACCACGACCTGCAACGATCCACTTGTCTGCTTTATCCGTATCGGAAACACGCATTGCCAGGTTTTTCTCCAACTCTTTCTGCAAACGCTCCTGGATATGGCGGGAAGTTACTTTCTTTCCTTCTTTTCCGAAGAACGGTGAATCATTGATAGAGAACAACATGTTCATCGTAGGCTCATCAATTTTGATGGATGCCAATGGCTCCGGATTGTCGATATCACAAATAACATCTCCAATTTCGAATCCTTCGATTCCTGTAACCGCACAAATATCTCCGGCAACAACCGAATCTACTTTACGACGCTCAGTACCGTCAAAAACGAATAATTCTTTCACGCGGTGTTTTTCTTGTCCACCATCGCGTTTTGCCAAAATGATCGGTTGATTTTCTTTCAATTCTCCGCGGTGTAGACGACCGATTGCGATACGTCCAACGTAAGTAGAGAAATCCAAAGAAGTCACCAACATTTGAGTATTTCCTTCTTCGATTGGACGAGGTGGGAAATAATCCAAAATTTGATCTAATAGATCTGTAATATCCGCTTTCGGTTGTTTCCAGTCTGTCGACATCCAACCGTTCTTAGCAGAACCGTAAATAGTCGGGAATTCCAATTGCTCTTCGTTTGCGTCCAATTCGAACATCAAATCGAATACTTTTTCATGCACTTCATCCGGAGTACAATTGTCTTTGTCCACCTTGTTGATCACCAACAACGGTTTGATTCCCATTGACAATGCTTTTCCTAATACGAAACGAGTTTGTGGCATCGGACCTTCAAAAGCATCCACCAACAAACAAACTCCGTCGGCCATATTCAATACACGTTCTACCTCTCCTCCGAAGTCGGCGTGACCGGGAGTGTCGATAATGTTAATCTTTGTTCCTTTGTAAGAAACGGAAACGTTCTTAGATACGATCGTAATTCCACGTTCGCGCTCCAAATCGTTACTGTCCATGATCAAATCCCCAGTCGGGCGATCACGTTCATTCAATACATTTCCTGCCTCAATCATTTTGTCAACCAATGTTGTCTTACCGTGGTCAACGTGTGCAATAATTGCGATGTTTCTAATTTCCATTTTTGTAAATTCAAAATGTAAAATTGAAAATTGAAAAGCTGTTACACTTTCCAATTTTCGCTTCTACGTACTATTTATATTTTCTTTTTTAATTGAGTCTTTTCAATTGAACCGGAAATCTCCTTTTCAATTTTCCATTCTCAATTTTCAATTACTTGTAACTGTTTGAGCTGAACTTACGTCCACCACCACCGGATGAACGACGGTCTGAACCTCCACTGCTTCTGCGGTCACTTCCACCTTCAGATGATTTTCCATAGCTGGAGTTTCCTCTGAAACCTCCGCCACCGGATGAACGGCGATCAGAACCACCTTCGGATTTTCCGTAGCTTGAGCTTCCACCCCGGAAACCTCCGCCACCTCCTGAAGAGCGACGATCTGAGCTTCCTGAACGATCACGGTCACCAAATGAACGACGTTCTCCGCCTCCACTGCTTCTGCGATCAGAACCTTCTTTTTTCTGAGTGATCTCAACACTTACACTGTGTCCTTCGTAATCAGCACCGTTCACTTTTGAAAGAATTGCTCCTTCATCTGTTTTGTCTGCTTCAAAGAAAGAGAAGTTCGGCATTACATCGATACGACCGATCGAACCACTGTTCAATCCTGTCGAGTCACAGATCACGCGCAATAAACCTCCAGGGTTCAGTCCGTCACGTTTTCCAAGACTAACAAAGAAACGCGTTCTGTTTGCGTTATCGCCACGATCTGCTCTTGGAGCGCGTTCGCTTCTTTCACCTCTATCACTTCTTTCGAAACGGTCTTTGCGGTCAAAACGATCATCACCTCTTCTTTCTTTGCGATCTTCGCGGTCACCTCTTCCAGCACTCACATTCAAATCACCTGCACGATCATAGTACTCGATGAATCGGTTGAATTCTGCCGAAATGAATTTTTTGATCACTTCTTCTTTTGATAACTCTTCGAAATCTGCCATGATTGCAGGCAAGAAAGGAGCGATATCATTTTCTTTCACTTCAATTTCTTTCACCTTAGAAATCAATTTGTTCAATTGAATTCCACAGATCTCTGAAGCTTCAGGAATCAAAGCAGCTGTAAACGTCGTACGAATCTGACGTTCGATTGCTTTAATTTTAAAGTTTTCACGTGTATTGATCAACACCAATGATTTACCTTGTTTTCCTGCACGAGCTGTACGACCTGAACGGTGCGTATAATTCTCAATATCATCCGGTAAATTGTAGTTGATAACGTGAGTGATATTGTCAACGTCAATTCCACGGGCAGCAACGTCTGTTGCAACCAACAATTGGATTGAACGCTCACGGAAACGGTCCATCACACGATCACGCATTGCCTGAGATAAATCTCCGTGCAATGGTTCAGCGCTGTATCCTTCTTTTGCCAATTTCTCAGCAACGGTAGCCGTTTCATTACGTGTACGACAGAAAACCAATCCGAAGATATCCGGACTAGCGTCAATTAATCTTTTTAATGCATCGTAACGATCACGCTCTTTTACTGTATAGTAAATGTGCTCGATGTTTTCGTTACTTTGATTTTTGTGGCCCATGGCAACTTCCAAAGGATCTGTCATGTAGTTTTTAGCAATTGCCGCAACTTCTTTTGGCATTGTAGCTGAAAACAACCAGACATTCTTTGTATCCGGAGTAGCATCCAAAATCGCATCAATGTCTTCTTTGAAGCCCATATTCAGCATTTCATCTGCTTCGTCAAGCACTACTGTATCAACTGTTTTTAAGTTGATTGCTTTACGATTGATCAAATCAACCAAACGTCCCGGAGTTGCTACAACGATCGTTGCACCACGCTTAATGTCCGTGATTTGCTTACGAATATCCGTACCACCGTAAACGGCAACTACTTTTATTTGCTTGTCAAATTTGGCGAACGCCTCTAAGTCTTTGGAGATTTGTAAACACAATTCACGCGTTGGAGCGATGACTAAACCTTGTGTTTCAGTTGGTCGGTCTGTAACTTTGTGGATAAGCGGTAAACCAAATGCCGCTGTTTTCCCTGTCCCTGTTTGTGCGAGTCCGACAAAATCGCTTTCATCATTCAATAAGTGCGGAATGGCACTTTGTTGGATCGGAGTTGGTTCTGCAAAACCCATTGCTTCTATCGACTGCAGAACCTCAACTCGTAACCCGAGTTCTTTAAAGGTCATAAAATAAATCTAAAATTGGGTGCAAAGATACCACCTTTTTTCGGAAGTTTGTTAATAAAGTTACAAGTAATTGTTAATTAATGGTTTTAGGGCGCCAAACTGTAAGCATTTGCTATTGAATTACAGCTAATTTCTCATCAATAATCGCTTTCAAACAAGTTGGACACAAACAATCCGTTATATTTTCCATCGGCATGATCATCGGGAGATCTGCACACCAACAACCTTGCGTGTAACAGGAAAAAGGAATTCCGCACTGAACACACATCTTCTGTTTTTCAAGAGTCAGTACTTCATACTTGTCATTTAAGGACAGATTCATTTCCGACAAATGGAACAATTCTTCGTGCTGAATAATTTTGAATCCGTTCAATCGAATCGGTGAACGATAAGCCGGTCCGTTCAAAACCATGGTGTGATACTCTCCTTGCTCCCCGCAAAGATCCAAACCGTTTTCAATTCCAAGCGCCTTGAATTCTTCAGTCAGTTCCGAATCTATTTTTCTTCCAACGTACTTTTCATCCAACCAAGGTGATTTCACCAATGTCACCAGAACATCAAAATTGAATTTCTGCAAAAGTCTCATCACTTCTGCCCTCTCGATTTGCCAAAGCGGAAGAAAAGGTTTTATTCCAACTGCTTGTGCACGGTCACTAATCCAGTTCGAATTTCCGTGTACCTCTGAAATATCTCCGGAAACTGCGATTGAAATCCCCAATTGATCTTTCAGTTTTAGGAGTTGAAGCTCGTAGTTTTCAGCAAATGGCTCATCGATTTCCAAAAAGAGAAGCGGAATTCCCAACGATCTGGATTGCAATTCCATCAGTTCTCGTGAATGAGCCCTGAATTCCGTTGATTTGGAATGAAACGTAATTAAAGCAACGATTTCATGCCCTTCCTCTTTTGCCAATTGCAAAGCGAGGTTACAATCTTTTCCTCCGGACCATAAAACAATTGCCTTCTCTTTCATAGTAACGAAGGTAGAAAGAATGATCAATTATTAATTATCAAAAGAAAACTCTCTTCCTGATACTTGAATCATGCATAATTCATAATCATTTTATAACCAGCCTTGAACGATCTACCAATTGATTTCCCGAATGGATTTCAACCAAATAAACTCCAGCTGGTTGACCCAAATCCAAATCTGAACTATAAAAGGTTGTTCTACCTGTTTTTGCAACAGCTTCCAGATTGTATCCGAACACCTCCTGTCCTAATTCATTTCTTAGAATCAAGGTACTGGCATCATCGGAAATCGTCGAAAAATCAACATGAATTTTGCTGTCGGAAGATGGGTTCGGATATACCCTGAACTCAAAGACATTCATCGGGATGTATTTCAGCGCTAATTCGTTTCGGGTCCCATCCAAATCAGTTTGACTCAGTTTATAGTAGGTTGAAACTTGCGTGTTCTTTGTGTCGGCATAGCTATATGTCTTTGCTTCCGTAGAATTAATTGCTCCTTTCACTTTCGTTAATTCAGTCCAATTTTCTCCATCCGTACTGGTTTCGATTGTGAAATAGTCATTTCTCTGTTCTGATTCCACTGCCCAAGTCAATAAATTCTTATTGTCCTTTTTCTCTCCATCGAAATACAAAAATGCCACCGGTAATACTGAAATGGTATTGTTACAGTGGATTTGTTGGTAAGGAATTCCGGGCCCTTGGATAACAAGATCAATTTCAGAACAGTTCAAAGTTGAAACTGTCGCATTTGTACAACTTACATAAGGTGCATTGTATTGATAAGCCGTTCCATTGTTTGGAATGTTTGGATTCGTTGTTGTTGTAGCATTTCCGGAACCACCATTCAATGGCAAAGCATATGCTCCATTCATCTGGGAATTGACACAATAAATCTTAGCCTGAAGGGTATATAAAGAACTTGCATTCGGTCCAGTGATACTGATATTGTAATCAAAGTTCACATTGTAATTGTATCCATTCGGACAATTCGAAGAACTCACCACGATATTTTTGGGGACTATTGTCACGTTCACAGCATATCCTGTTGCCGATACAACGGTGCATTGGGCGTTCGATTTTGTTGTTGAAAGAGTCAGGAAAAATGTGGCTAAAAGTGTTAATTTGATCATAGTTAAAATCTTACGCATCGTTTCAATAGTTTAAATTTTTGGCGAAGATATATTGCTATGCATGCATTACGATTTTAATTTCGACAAATAAACTAATTTTCACGTTCAACTAGATCGATACTTCAACTAAGAAATTCACCCGGGTAATTATTTACAAAAAACAAACTTCCAAATCAGTTTTTTGTAATAAAAACTCAGTCTTAAAAACCACGATCCAACACGATTTCAAAATGATTGATAGAAAGTGGCTTGAATTGTTTTTACAACCTTTCAATAAAGAGGACATCTAAACAAAAAAACCTGAATGAAACCTCTTCTGATCCTACTTCTTCTTTCCACCATTCCTTCATTGGGTTTTGCCCAACAATGGGGAAACTGCACGATTTCCCAATTCACCAACGAAGCCAACGACGTTGAAATAAATAATAATCAGGAATCTTATACGGCCGGATACATTACAGGAGAAACCGCTTTTGACCTTTCCACCCTTGTTCCTTTTGCCCAAGGAAACGGAGATATTTATATTGCGAAATACAATCCGACAGGCTCCTTGATCTGGGAAAAGACGTTTGGAGGGAGTTATTCTGACAGAGCAATAGACCTAGCAATCGGTGCCGATCAAAACATTGTAATTACGGGTCAGTTCTTCGGGACAGTAAGTTTTGGAAGTATTACGCTTACCTCATCTGCGAACTCAAAAGATATTTTTATTGTGAAACTGGATCCCGCAGGAAATGTATTGTGGGCTAGAAAAGAAGGCGGAAATCTCGCTGAAAATGCCTACGGAATTACAGTCGACCATCAAAATAATGTCATTCTTACAGGGCAATTTCAAGGTACAGCTGCTATTGGAAACAATAACTTTACCAGCGCAATCGATCCAAACACAAACCAGCCGTCTTTTGACTTTTTTGTTTCAAAATACAGCAGCAACGGAAATCCGCTCTGGTCCTTGAACGGTTCGGCTGAATATGAAGACCGCGGATTAGCTGTAGCAGTCGACAATCAGAATAATATTTTCTTTACCGGCCAGTTTTCCAAAGATCTGACCTTTGCATCGAATACCTATGCCAACTTAGGCTATAATATCGGATTTTTATGCAAATTGAATCCTGCAGGGCAGCTTCAGTTCTTCAATCAGTTGAAAGCCGGGATGACCAATGCTTATGACCTGGAACTGAACAGTGACAATGAAGTGATCGTTACGGGAGATTTTTTAGGAAACATGAATTATTATGATGCAACAGGAATACATGTTATCCAAAACGGTTTCGATAAGCATATCTTCATTCTTAAGACTGCAAACAATGGTAATTATCAGTGGAATTATACCTTGGGTTCTGAAAATGACATTTCCGCCCGTTCGGTTTCGATGGATCCGCACAAAGATATTTTCGTAACCGGTTATTTCAAATGTGATCTATCTCAAATCCAGGATACCGCAGGAGCGACATTCAACTCTGTTGGATTCAAGGATGGTTATTTACTGAAAGTCAATAATAGCGGACAACATGAGTATATCAAACATTTCGGTGGAAAGATGGACGATGAAGGCCATGGCGTTGCAATCACTCAAAACGACAAACCTCACATTTGCGGGAGTTTTACAAAGGATTTGAATTTTGCTTATAATACTGCTCTGACCAGTACCAATACTTCAAGTCATTCACTCCTCAGTTACAGTAGCGAGACTACTCATGTTTATCTGGAAGGTGATTCGACCAGGAACTCGTTTTTAGTGAATTATGTCAATCAGAATTACCAAACATTGAACTACTATTACGTTAACACCACTGATTCATTAGTCGGTTATATCGTTTCCAATTCACCCCATTTTTTGCCTCCCGACACCACTCATTTTTGTGTGTCTGATTTTTTAACTTACGTAACACTTACCTGGGAACATTACGGACCGAGTTATTCATTCCTATGGAATACGGGATCGGACTACCAGACAATCGGAATTACAAACACCGGTGATTATTGGGTGAGTGTGCAACGGGACGATGCCTGTTCATTCGACATCGATAGTATTTATGCCATTTCAGAACCGATTCCCTTACAACCCAACTTAACAGATAACTATGGAATAAACCTGAACCAACCAGTTCCTTACAATAATTATCATTTCTGTTTTCCAGACAGCCTGACAATAAACTATTCCAACTTACAAGCCGGAACAACCCTGACAACTTATGAACCGGATGGAACTGGCTTATCCGGAGTCGGGCCATTCAATATACATGAAGGTGGGGATTATATCGTTGTTGTTACAAATCAATATTGTGATAGTGTCGCCTCTTTCACCATCTTGTATGACGAACCGATTCCTTTCGACACCTTGCAATTGGATATCATTATGAATACACCTGTTCCTACCGGAGATTCCATTACTGTTTGTTTAGGTGACGAAGTTTGTTTTGAAGGAATTGATCTGATCACGAATCCTCAAAAAGATTGGAACATTGACCTGCCTCATCCGATACATACCGCTAATTGGACTATCTCAGGCGTGAACTATACCAATGAGTTTAAACTGAAAACCTGTTTTGATCCTCAAGTAAGCGGTTGGTACAATGTGGAACTGGATCTGATCATCGGTTATGAAAACCTCTGTGGGTTGGATACCGTTCATTATTACAAGAGTAAACCCTTTTACATTCATGTAAATCCCGTTCCAACGTGGTCAGGAACAATTTCCGGTTCTAATCTTCTTTGCGAAAACGGATCGGTGTTCATTCATATATCAAACCCGAATCCTGCCTTTTCATGGGATGGACCAGGTATTATCTGGAACAATGGAATTGATAGTATCGAGGTAAATGCTCCGGGATATTATACTTATTCGGGAATATTAATGGATTCCCTGACCGGGTGTTATGCAGACTTTTCACTTACACATGTAGTCGATCCAAAAATTGCCCCGGCAATCTTGTCTATCCCGACAGATGGTATCATTTGTCCTTATGATTCAGTTCTGATGTACCTGCCAACGACTTATGTTTCTTACCAATGGATCGGTCCTGAGGGAGACAGTCTTTCAACAACCAATCAATGTTACGGTGACGACTTGGGGTTCTATTACTGTCATGTATTGGATAATGATGGTTGTTACCTAACGAGTCCGCCTTATGAATTACGTGAATACACTACTCCTAGCATTACCATCACGCCGGATGAATACTTGTGTCCCGGAGAAACAATTACCCTGCAACTGACGTACACAGGAACCCCGATCTTTAACTGGAATCCGGTCAATTCCACCCAAGATCATATTACGGTGAGCGCTCCGGGGGTTTATTATGTCCAGATCACCCAATGCGGATTTACAATTACAGACAGCGTCGAAATAATTGATGGTTCCTTTACCGCGAGTATCAGTGTTCCGGATTCTACCTTATGTTACCAGGATACGGTTGCCATTATAGGTAATCCATCAAACCTGAACTACGAATGGAACGACGGTCAGGTGACAAATGGATATCATCCTGTTTCCGATCCCGGAACTTATTTTGCTCATGTAACAAATGAATTCGGATGTATTGTTCAGACGAATTCTGTTTCAATCGGATTGGTCCCTGAATCCAATCCACCGAGTATCCAATCACAAACGATATGTCCCGGATCAAATATTGTATTATTATCCAATTCTCCATACACCTTGAATTGGTATTCGTCTGCAGACACTACATTGATTACCACCGGAAATCAATTTTCATTGAACAACCTCTTGAATGACACGACTTTCATCATTGCTTTTCAATCCAATGAATGTCCGCCCGCATTTGGATCGGTATCCGTCGAATTAGTTGACAGCTTAGGCACTTATACCATCCTGGGTGATTCAACACTTTGCCAGGATCAAGACGGGTTATTTTCGGTCAATACCACTACCGAAACCATTTCCTGGCATCATGGAAATTCAAACCTCGGGAGCTCAAATCCCATCAGTATCCCATTTAGTTCCCTAAACTCAGACAATCAACTATCCGTTCAGATTTCAAATCAATGTTATTCGACTACCGTTTTTGATAGTGTCACAATACTTCCCATAACTCATATTGAGTTAGAGAACGACAGTATCACACTTTGCTATTATGATACTGAACTTGTGGGGCTGATTACTCCGGATATTGATTCAATTACCTGGAATTCGAACCTGGGGACAGTTTCAAACGATGTATTGCTTTTAAATGGTGCAAATAATTACGGTTTGATTTCCGTTTCAGGACAAGATCAATCCGGGTGTTCAACAGATTTCGCTCAGCTGGTCGTCATCACTTCAAATTTCAATACCACGATCGATTTGAATTTCACGAATTATTGCCTGGGCGATTCGGGAGCGATTATTGTCAGCACCAATGCAGATAGTATTCTTTGGAACACTCCGGTTGGTATGTCTTATTCAGACACCCTTTCTTTTATAGTTGATGCGGTTCATGCCGGGACATATTCCATTGAATATTGGGATGCGCTTGGTTGTCATTATGAAGATTCATTGATTATTCCCGTCTATAACTATCCGAATCTGAGTATCCTACCCGATTCCATCTTCTGTCTGAACGATATCTACACCTTCTATTTCCCAAATGATACAAATACTTATGAATGGACGGCTTATGGAAATAACACCACTATTCCGATCTTATCCGATCAAAACCTCATTTTGACAGCAATGAGCCCTCATGGTTGTCTCTCATCCGATACTTTAGTCGTGCATACTGTAAATTGTGATGATCTTTTACCGAATATCATTACTCCAAACGGAGATGGAATCAACGACTATTTCATTATTGATGATGCATATTCTCAACTGAAAAATCAGCTTATTGTTTTCAATCGCTGGGGAAACAAGGTTTTTGAGGCGAGTCCTTATCGGAATGATTGGAACGGTGAGCGTGTTTCTGATGGAGTATATTTCTACCTTTATTATCCGAACGGAATGAAAGAAACGACCAATTTTAGGGAGGGATTTTTGCATATTTTGGGTAAATAAAACTTGGATCGCAGATTGTGATGCCCTATATTTATAAGAATTCGTATTCTTATGAGAACTCTTTCAATCCTGTTGCTGGTTCTTTTCCAAGTTGGAATTCAATCATGTAAAAAGAAAATAGCGGAACTTGAATACAAGGAACGTGGAACGTTGATCGAATCAAGTAGTAACGGTCATATTCCTATAGGAGACATTGCCGGGAAATTGGATTTTTCCACCACCAATGTCATAGAGAACGGCGTCACTTATTACACCATTAAGTACCGTACCATTTACCAGGGAAAGCAGATCGACTCGCGCGGACTGCTTCTTATCCCGGACAATATGGACACAACATACCTAATCGCCTATTTCCACGGGACAATCATTCCTGTAAATCTGAGTGCCTTTTATGAGTCAAAAATGGAAGTACCATCCAATTATAATGGAGGTTCAAAAGATTTCCTGGAAACACGGAATATTGCACTTGCCTGGGCATCCAATGGGTTTGCGGTCTTTCTCCCGGATTATATCGGTTTTGGTATAACAAAAGAAGAGGAGCACCCTTATCTTGCTTATGAAGAGCTGTTCAAATCCAACATCGACGGTCTTTTGGCTGTAAAGGAATTCTTTTCACAACAGGGGATCCCCTATGATAACCGACTCTTCCTATCCGGCTGGTCGCAGGGGGCCGGTGCCAGTTTATCTGCTCACAAATTCATACAGGAACAATATGCTTCCGAATTCACGATTGTTGCGAGTTCCGGATTGGCTGGTCCGTATAACTTCAAAGACTTTATTTCTAAAATTCTTGAAAAAAAGGACGAAGAGCTTATCATCAACAATATCTTCTCGTGGGGACTGTATAGCCTGAATAAATTCAGTCCGGAACTGAAACGGCCGACAGACCAGCTGTATTCTTATCCGGTTTACGATCAATATGCAGCCATATTTCCCCCATCAAAAATCCCTTCGCAAACACTTCGGGGGTATTTCCTGGATCACATCATAGACGGTTCGGACATAGCCATGAACCAGGTAATCCAAAAAAACACCTTCAGCAGCGGCTGGAATCCCGTTGGGCAAGTATTCCTGCATCACGGGGATGCCGACGAATTTGTGTATTATTCCAATTCCGTGGATGCACTGAACGGATTAGGTGGCGCAGGAAATATAGCACTCTATACTTACTTCGGTGGTACACATACTTCGGTTGTGCCAAGTTACATGACAAACACCTTAAACGATTTCAATGCATTAAAATAAAATGATGAAAAACCTGATTTTCACACTGCTCATTTGGATATCCGGATACTCGACGCTACTTGCACAAAACACCTTGCGCCCGAATATCTATTATCAGAACATGCACTATTACAATACTGCTGCCGGAAATGAAGATACTACTTATCGTGCATCTTTTGCAGCATATGCGAAATACAAATACGTTCCAACAGATCATGACAAGTATGATGACAACAACGTATGGGTAAAGCCGGTCAATTTATACTTCAATCATATTTATAACCTGGATAAAAAAAATGCCGTCAATATGTCCTACATCTACGACGGCTATTCTTTCTACAACCGGAATATCGTATACATGGGTTATACGCGCACATTCCGCTGGAAAAAATCGAACAGGCTTGACCTTGGAGCACGTGCGGTACTCAATTTCAATGGTATGAACTGGGAAAAGTTGGGTCAAATTCCCAATCGCCCGTCTTCCAAACTCACGTTCAACGCAGACCTGGACTTCGGGATTCAATACCGGTATCGGGGCTGGACTATCGGTGCATCAGCAAAAAATCTCTTTGCCAGTTCTGTGAAATCAGACGGTTTGGACCTGATCAAAGACCAGCGGGAGATATATGGCAACCTTTCTTACAACTTCCTGCTTTTTAAAGGGAAAGCAGAACTTGCTCCTTTCTTCCTGTTCTACTATGAACGCAACTTCAACCTGGATGCCGGGCTGAATCTCGGACTTTTCCAAAAAGTAAATATTTCCTATGCCTTCAGGCTACTGGAGCTACGGAACATCTTTTCCATTCGCGGGAATATTTTGGGTCACTTCCAGGTTGGTGCAGCTTTCGATTATTCGATCCTATATAGTGATTACAATATGGATTTACTTCTTGCCTACCGGTTTTGACAATAAAAAACACCTTGTTATGAATTACTTTGTGATTCTTATAACAAAGCGAATTGTTTCGTCTTATTTTTTATGATTTTGCTTGTTTTCTGAACAAAGCACATTTTTTATTGAATCGGGAATACCTATCTTTCCAAGGATTAGTTAACAAAAATAAACCTCTCCCGTTTTTATTCCTCCCCTTGTTTCCAAAACTAACGGATTTAATAACAGAAGGTTGAGAAGCAATTATTTCAAGTTACGTACCCAAAATCACGTATTCACCGGAAAAACTCTTTTTTGTCCGTCCAACTTTTTATTGCTTTTTTCGTCTTACCCTGTAAACACCCAATTACCATGAAGCTAATCCTTCTCATTTGCTCACTTTGCTTTTCGGTGTCGTGGACATGGTCTCAGACTTGGGGCGCCAGCACCTTTAGCCAAACAACGAATGAAGCGGCCGATATCGAACTGAATAATTTCAATGAATCTTACGTTGCCGGATACTTTTCAGGACAAACATCTTTCAGCCCTTCCAGCTCTTTTTCAAGCACACAAGGAAATACAGATGCATATATTGCCAAATATTCTCCAAGCGGTGCACTCATCTGGATCAAGCAATTCGGGGGATTATCCGCAGACAGGGCTATTGATCTTGCTGTAGGTCCTGATCAGAATATCGTAGTAACGGGGCAATTCTTTGGTAGTGTTACCTTCGGAAGTACGACACTGGTATCGACAGCAAACTCAAAAGACATTTTCATCGTAAAACTGGATCCTGCAGGGAATGTACTTTGGGCAAGGAAGGAAGGCGGAAGTCTACCCGAAAATGCCTACAAATTGACAATAGACAATTTAAATAACGTTGTTTTAACCGGTGAATACCAGGGAGTTGCTTCAATCGGAGCAAACACATTCACCAGCACCAATGACCCGGGAACCGGCGCTCCTTCTTTTGATTTGTTCATTTCAAAATACAATTCAGGCGGAACACCCATTTGGTCATTAAGCGGTTATGCCGATTACGATGATCGTGGGCTTTCTGTGGCAGTTGATGCGCAAAACAATATATTCTTTACAGGACAGTTTTCCGACACCTTGAATTTCGCTTCGAATACCTATAACAATAATGGAATGAATGTCGGGTTTCTGTGTAAACTGAATCCGGCCGGGCAAGTCCAATTTTTCCATTTAATGAAAGCCGGTTATACCTTGCCGTATGATGTTGAAGTAAATCAAAATAACGAACCAATAGTTGTGGGAGATTTTCTTGGAAATATGCTTTACTACGACCAAAACGGCAGTAATTCCATCCAAAATCCGTACGATAAGCAAATCTTCGTTCTAAAAACAAGTAATACGGGACAATACACCTGGAGCCATACTTTAGGCTCAACCAATGAGCTTTCGGCAAAAGCCGTTTCAATCGATCCTGCCAACAATATTTATGTAACCGGTTATTTCAAGTGTGATCTGTCCCAAATACAAGACAGTACGGAAAACATCTTTAATTCTGTCGGATTCAAAGACCCATACCTGTTGAAAGTTTCCAATGCCGGAGGCCGCATGTACATCAAACAATTCGGAAGTAAACTGGACGATGAAGGAAAAGGTGTTGCCGTTAAACAGGCTGATAAACCCCTACTCTGCGGAAGTTACACCGGAGATCTGAATTTCGTGCCCGGAGCTGCTACTCTAGGAAACGATAATTTCACCTTCAATCCGTTTTACGGAATGGAACCCTATCATGTTTTTTTAGCAGGAGATCAAAGCAGGAACTCCTTTTTGACCAATCATGTGAACGGAAATTATACAAATTACAATTATTACGCAGTTCCGACTACAGATTCATTAGTCGGATACATTGATGCAGAGCAAGCAGACCATTACGTTACTGTGACCGGTGACACTGTTCATTTTTGTACCAGTGCCAATTTATATTACCAGACTCTGACTTTCCCGCACTTTGGACCAAGTTATACAAGTACCTGGTACGATGGCAGCCACAATGTTGTAAACACCATTTCAAGCACCGGAACGTATTGGGTTCAAGAGCAACGTGACGATCAATGTTATATGGATATGGACTCTATTTACGCGATCCAGGAAACCATTCCGAATCTTCCTTTATTAACCGATGACCATGGCGTAAACGTAAATCAACCAGGTCCTCAGTATCACAACTATCACTTTTGTTATCCGGAAGGAGCTATCATCAATTATTCGAACCTGGATCCGGGTTCCACTGT
Source organism: uncultured Fluviicola sp. (assembly GCF_946478805.1). The sequence goes on from NZ_CAMLDC010000011.1 coordinate 20,234, forward strand.
TACAACTGTTGGAAATGTCGTTACATTTAACGGTCCGGGGCCCCATCTCCTCAACCAGGAATATCAATATTTTGTGCAGGTCATGAACCAATATTGTCTCAATATCGGAAGTTTTACCTTTGAGCAAGATCACGCCGATCCTCACGACAGTATTTCACTTTCTATTGCCATGAACACCACTTGTCCTACCGGCGATTCCATTGTAATCTGTCAAAATATTCCGGTTGAATTCCATGGAATCGACCTGATCATTAACCCGAATTCAAATTTCTATCCTTCTGTTTATCCTCCAATTGATACTGTAATTTGGATTATTGATGGAACACCTCATGTAAATTATGACACTGCATCCACCGTTTTCAATCCTTCCACAAGCGGGTGGCATACCGTCACAATTAAGGTCATCAAAGGGTACGACAATCTTTGTGGATTGGACACAACTATCTATACAGCTACCAGGTTATTCTACATCCAGGTAAATCCGAATCCCACCTGGGGAACGACCGTTTCAGGCGGTAACCTTCTTTGTCCCAATGAGTCGACCTATCTGGTCGCTTCCAATCCACATCCGAGTCTCCATTGGTCGGGCTCGAATATACTTTGGAACAACGGTTCGGACAGTATTGAAGTCAATTCTCCGGGATGGTACAATTATACAGGAGTCATTGTCGATTCGCTGACCGGCTGCAGTTCATTTATTGTATTCAACCATTATATCAGTGTTAAGGTCGCTCCGGACATCACTTCCAACCCGGGTGATGCGGTGATTTGTCCGTTTGATTCCCTATTGATGTCCGTCCCGAATACTTTTGCTTCCTATATGTGGTTCGGACCGAATGGAGATACTTTGTCTACCACATCTCAATGCTACACAACGGAAATTGGCAGTTATGTCTGTAATGTCACGGATGCGGATGGTTGCGTGTTAACAACTCCTCCGTTCGATGTGTTTGAATACTCCACCCCTTCCTTATCTGTTTTACCGGGTGCAACCATTTGTACGAATGAACTGGTTGACATTCAAATCAGCTATTCCGGAAATGCTACTTTCCAGTGGAATAATGGCTCTACAAGTGACCATATTTCGACCAATGTTCCCGGAATTTACGTCGTTCAAATTACCCAATGTGGAGTTACCGTTGTAGATAGTGTCCAGATAATCAACGGTTCATTTACCGCATCCATTTCGGTCAATGATTCTATCTTGTGTTTCGGTGATACAGCAGTATTTACGGGTTCGATCGTTGGTACGGCAACCGGAGCAAGTTATGAATGGAACAACGGGGATATCACTGGAAATTCATATTCTACAACCACAAGCGGCCCGTATTCTGCTTTGGTAACGAATATGTACGGATGTACTGCGCAAACGAATTCTATTAATATCACCAATGTTCCGGGAAGCGCACCTCCAAGCATCGCATCGCAGACAATCTGTCCGGGAGAAAATGTAACACTCACCAATCCAAGTACGATCATTTGGTATTCGCTGGACACAACCGTACTTTTCACAGGAACAACCGTGAATCTGACAAACGTACAGCAAGACACCAGTTTCCTGATTTCCTATACCGTTGCAAATACTACATGTGGTATGAGTTATTCCCTGGTTTCTGTCACTTTGGCTGTTCCTCCGGGATCAACGGCTATTTTGGGTGACTCGAATCTGTGTATCAATGAAGATGGTGTTTTCTATGTCAATACCACAGACAATGTAGAATGGTTTTCAAATGGAACTTCTTTGGGAACAGCAAATCCAATTACAATCCCGTTTGCAACCTTGAACGCCAATAATGTGTTTTCCGTTGAGTTTTCAAACGCGTGTTTCAATGTCGTTCAATTCGACAGTGTTTCCATCATTTCTCCGGCGGTACTTCAACTTTCAGACGACACCTTGAATGTCTGTTTCTTTGATTCAGACATTGTTTTCCTTACGAATAACAACCTCAGTTCGGTAGTTTGGACAGGGAATTTCGGTACCATTAACGACGATGAATTGACCGTTTATGGAAATAACACCTATTCGCCGATCACAGTCACTGCTGTTGATGAATTCGGTTGTCAGACACAATCCGCAATCGTGATTGTAAATACCTCCACATACAATCTCACATCAAGTATCAACTTCCCGAATTATTGTCCTGGAACGAGTGGAAACCTGGCTGCAAGCACCACTTCCGACAGCATCCTGTGGATCACTCCTTTCGGAAATTCAACTAACAATCCGCTGTCATTCACATTGAGTCAGCAAAATTCCGGGAATTTCTATTTACGGACTTGGGACGATATGGGATGTGTTTATATGGATACTGTTTTTGTTCCCATATCTCCGGTCCCAAGCTTGAATATCCTTCCTGACACTGTTTTCTGCGCAAACGACATTTACACGTTCTATTTCCCGGATGACGCAAATACTTATTATTGGACCACCTATGGAAACAGCACAAACATTCCAATCACTTTCGACCAGGAACTGATTCTGAATGTAGTTACACCGGATGGTTGTACCGGTTCAGATACGTTGATTGTCCATGCTGTTAATTGCGATGACGAACTTCCGAATATCATCACTCCGAATGGTGACGGAATCAATGATTTCTTTGTCATAGACGATGCCTATTCCCAATTAAGTAACACGATCATCATCATCAACCGTTGGGGAAATAAAATGTTTGAAGCGAGTCCTTATCTCAATAATTGGGACGGCCAAGGTATTTCCGACGGTGTTTATTTCTACATGTATTATCCAAAGGGAATTAAGGAGCCTAGTTATGTCAAACACGGTTTCATTCACGTTTTTTACGGAAACAACTAAGAAAAGCAGCTTTTTAATCGTATCCAAATCTTCAAATCAAAAAAAACGGAACTCGTAATTCGGTATTTAAAATTCGCAATTATTCCCTATCTTAACTTCATGAAACACAGTCGCTACTTATCAAATGGAGTGTTCCTGCTTGCATTATTCGCACTACTGCTCAACGATTTTTATCTGAAAACCGCATTTCCTTCTTTTTTGAGCGGGAAACTTTCAGATTTGTCGGGATTGGTCGTATTTACGTTCTTCTTCATCTTTCTATTGGGAAATCGTTTCAAGGCAACTATTTTCATCTCGACTGCTTTGCTTTTTTGTTTATGGAAGTCTTCGCTAAGTGACGGATTTATTCAGAATTGGAACGCATCCCTTCCTTTTTATTCCATTGAACGAATTGTTGATTACACAGACCTGTTTTGCCTGATTATTCTGATTCCAGTCTATTTTTATCAGCCAAAAGTCAACCCGAAGTTCAATAAGCAATGGATCGCAGTTCCTGTATTTTTGTTGAGTGTATTTGCAATTTCGGCCACTTCGAAAGGAGGAAATATCCGGGAATACAGTGAATCCTATACTTGCGTGGTCGATAAATCTTTCAAATTGAATATGACGCGTGCCGATTTCCTGAAGAATATCGCATTCAGCAATATTGCATTTGAAAAGGATCCAAATATGAAATCACCTGAAAAGGCCAGTGATTATCAATACTACATCTTAAGGAACTTCACCATTCACGACGGTTTGGTAGTTGAAGCCATGTATATCGGTATCAGGGAGAAGAAAACACACCTTGTGATCGACCTTCAAAAAATGGTTATTCAAAATATTCCGGAAGGTAGCTACAAGGAAATCAAAAAACGGGTAACCAAAGAAACTCAGGAATACTTTTCCGATTATATCATCTAATCTGTGATATACCTTTGTGGGAAAAAGAAAAAGGGTGGAAAAATCCCACCCTTCATATGATCGAAAGCAACACTTTCTCTTATTTTATTTCTTCGTAATCGACATCCTGAACATCGCCTTTCGGACTGGATTTCGAAACTGAAACCTTCCCGAAGTTCTTCAACTTCTCGTTCCGTTCCCTGACAAATTCCTTTTCACGTGCCAAATCAACCCGTTCCTGGTCCAAATTACGTTTAGCAATCATTACACGACCCAGGAACCGGAGCAAAACCAATGCTCCCAAAATCATGAGGATTGTTTTAAACAATCCCGATATGCTTGCCTCAACAATCATCCTACTTGGATAAATGCATGTTTCTTTCCGAATAGATCTTGGTAAAGAACGGATCTTTCAAATTCTTAATGAAACGGATCGCTTCACCGGTCGATTTCATTTCAGGTCCTAATTCTTTCTTTACATCCGGGAATTTCTCATAGGAGAATACCGGAATTTTGATTGCATACCCTTCTCTTTTCGGAGTAAAATTGAAATCCTTCACCTTCTTCTCTCCCAACATGACTTTCGTTGCATAGTTGACGTAAGGTTCATCATACGCTTTCGCAATGAACGGAACTGTACGGGATGCACGCGGATTTGCCTCAATCACATATACTTTATCGTCCTTGATGGCAAACTGGATGTTGATCAGTCCGACTGTTCTCAATTCAACTGCAATCTTCCTGGTAATGTCTTCGATTTGCTGCATCACAAAATCTCCCAAATTATAAGGAGGAAGAACTGCATACGAATCACCGGAGTGAATTCCAGCGGGTTCTATATGCTGCATCACACCAATGATGTACACATCTTCTCCGTCACAGATGGCATCTGCTTCCGCTTCAATTGCTCCACCAAGGAAATGATCCAACAAAATCTGGTTACTTCCCATTTCATTGATGATATCAACTACGTGGTGTTCCAATTCTTCTTTGTTGATGACAATCTTCATTTTTTGTCCACCCAATACATAAGAAGGACGAACCAATAATGGAAATCCAAGATCTTTGGATAACTCAATTGCCTGTTCTGCGCTTTCTACGATTCCGTATTTCGGGAAAGGAATATTGTTTTTCTCCAACAATTTGGAGAAACGACCACGGTCTTCCGCCAAATCCAGTGCATCAAAGCTTGTTCCCAAAATCTTGATTCCGAAACGCTCCAATTTCTCGGCCAACTTCAAAGCGGTTTGTCCACCTAACTGAACGATCACCCCTTCCGGTTTTTCGTGCTGGATAATGTCGTAAATATGTTCCCAAAAAACAGGCTCGAAGTACAACTTATCCGCCGTATCGAAATCTGTAGAAACCGTTTCCGGGTTACAGTTGATCATGATTGTCTCGTAACCACACTCTTTAGCTGCAAGAACGCCATGCACACAAGAATAGTCAAATTCGATTCCCTGGCCGATACGATTTGGTCCTGAACCCAAAACAACCACTTTTTTCTTGTCACTTACGCTACTTTCATTCTCAAATTCGAATGTGGAATAGTAATAAGGTGTTTTCGCATCAAATTCAGCAGCACAAGTGTCCACCAATTTGAATACACGTTTGATTCCCATTTCGGAACGCTTGTTATGTACTTCCGATTCCAAACAACGCAACAAATGCGCAATCTGACGGTCAGCATAACCTTTTTGTTTCGCTTCGAACATTAATTCTTTGGGCATATTCCCCAAATGGAATTTTTCAATGCGACGTTCCAATTTGATCAGGTCCTCGATTTGTTTCAGGAACCAAGTATCTATTTTCGTTTTTTCAAAGATTGTTTTGAATGGAATACCCAATTTGATTGCATCATATACATGGAACAAACGGTTCCAGCTTGGATTTTCCAATGAATGTAGTATCTCGTCCTGGCTAGTCAGCTCTTTTCCATCAGCTCCCAAACCATTTCGGTTGATTTCCAACGATTGACATGCCTTTTGCAATGCTTCCTGGAACGAGCGTCCAATTCCCATCACCTCTCCTACGGATTTCATCTGAAGTCCCAGTCGACGATCTGTTCCGGGGAATTTATTGAAATTCCAACGTGGTATTTTCACGATCACATAATCCAAAGTCGGCTCGAACAAAGCAGAGGTTGTTTTTGTAATCTGGTTATTCAATTCATTCAAATGGTAACCGATTGCCAATTTCGAAGCGATTTTCGCGATCGGATAACCCGTTGCTTTCGATGCCAAAGCAGATGAACGGGATACGCGCGGATTGATCTCAATAGCGATAATATCTTCATTCACATCCGGTGAAACAGCAAACTGTACGTTACATCCTCCAGCGAAGTTTCCGATTGAACGCATCATCAGGATAGCCATATCGCGCATTCGTTGGAAAGTCGTGTCCGAAAGTGTCATTGCCGGGGCAACTGTGATGGAATCTCCCGTATGGATTCCCATTGGGTCGAAGTTCTCAATCGAACAGATAATTACGACGTTATCGTTCGAATCGCGCAACAATTCCAATTCGTATTCTTTCCATCCAAGTAATGCTTTATCGATCATTACTTCGTGAATCGGAGACAATTGGAGTCCACGCTCCAATAATCCATCGAATTCCTTCGGATCATAGACGATAGACGCTCCCGAACCTCCCAATGTATACGAAGGACGGATACAAAGCGGGAATCCGAAGTCCTGTGCGATTTCTTTTCCTTCCAGGAAGGACTTTGCTGTTGCTTGCGGAGCCATCGGAACACCGATTTTTTCCATCAAGCCTCGGAATGCTTCTCTGTTCTCGGTAATTTCAATTGCAGCAATATCCACACCGATGATATCCACACCATATTCTTCCCAAACTCCCATTTCATCGCATTTGATTGCAAGGTTCAGGGCAGTTTGTCCTCCCATTGTAGGCAATACAGCATCGATCTTGTGTTTTTTCAAAATTTCGATGATGCTTTCAGGTTCAAGCGGTTGAAGGTAAACATTATCTGCAACGACCTTATCTGTCATGATCGTAGCCGGATTCGAGTTGATCAATGTTACTTCAATACCTTCCTCGCGAAGCGAGCGAGCGGCCTGAGAACCTGCGTAATCGAATTCACATGCTTGACCAATTACGATGGGACCTGAACCGATGATTAGTACGGACTTAATGGAATTGTTTTTTGGCATTTATGCGCTTTTTAAGAGTTCAATTTGTAATTAATCTTTGCAACATGGTAAATGGCTCTACCTATACTACAAATTGAGCGCAAATTTAGAGAATTTAATCCAGATTCTTACAAAACCGATTTTGTTTTTTACGGAGTTATTAACAGCGAATTCCGAATTACGAATGCCTGATTGCGAATTAGAGGAACCATTCCTGTTCCTTTTAGAACGATTTATCTAAGTTGATTGAGCATAGTCGAAGGTAACTCATTTTTTCACATATTTGTGATACTTAAAAATTTAAAACCTCGCTTAATCATGACTATACGAACTTTCTGGAACTTGATTCTTAAAACGATCGGTATTTGGTTGTTTATAACCGGTATACTTTCGTTGCCCACCTTGATCTACGCCGTTATCGCTGGCTTAAGGGGTTCATACTCTTCTTTTGAAATGATCGAAGTAGCTTATTTTATTTTTACTATTGCTTTTTACCTTGTAGTACTTCAATTTCTGATTTTGAAATCACAATGGACAATAGATGCCTTGAGACTAGAAAAAGGCTTTGAAGAAACACGTATCGATCTGACGATCCCTTACAGCAAATTATTGAGAATTGTCATCATCCTTATCGGAGGAATTTTGTTTATCCGTGCTATTCCAAGCTTGATTGAGGATCTTTATTTGTTTATTACAGGCAATCTTCCTTTTAGCCAAAGCCCGAAAGCTTTAAGTCTGATTGTTGGTTCTGCTCAAGCAATCGTTGGCTTTCTCATCATGACCAACAGCGATATTGTTCAACGCTACATCAACAAGAAAAGCGGCGAAGCGGAAACCAAACAATTGGACAAAGAGGAGTTTTAGTTAATTCCTAATTACAAATGTCGAATTACGAATTAAAGTCGGTCAGTCATTGGGAAAAAGAAACACTTTATTTAAAACCCAGATAAACTGTATTAACTAGTTCTGAATAATCTTGGTTCGGTCAAAATATTTTTTGGCGCTCATTTCTTTGACTAAGATTTCTAAATTCGCTTTATCTGTCGCAACTAAAATAATTACCGGTCGTTTTTTGGAATCGAAAAAGCTGTAAATCTTGTTGGGAACCATTTTCACTTTTGAAAGTTCCGGGAAGAGTTTCTTTATTTCTTTGATATTTGCCTCGCGATTGCTATCAATGATAACCAATTGGGTTTGATTCCCTGTTTTGAGATATTCCAAGGCTGTTGGATCTAGAATCGGAGAAGAAAAATTGGAATTGGTCATCTGAAAATAGGAGCCAATCAGATTCATTACTTCGTCAATTGCGGGTCCTGTATCTGCATCGTTGTAAATTGAAACACGATTAAACAAAATTCCATAGTCCGTAACCGAATTAGGAAATGCAGCAGCAAACAAATCGATTGCCTGATTCACAAAATCACGGTCAATTGACTTATTATTCGAAATATATTCTTCAATCAAAGGATACAATGCTTTTCCGAATCCATTAATGTATTCATTATTATACCAATCTGCCGGATCCAACTCGCCACTGATAGATTTGTAAGCCCAACCATTTCCAAGTGCTGTCGCCAATCCTTCGTCTAAAAAGTTGTAAGCAAATTGGCTATACGGTGATTTATTGTCAATGAAATAACCTTCCAATTTATGCTGGAATTCGCTTGGTTGTTCGTCATACAACACATGGCACATTTCATGCAATACAACGCCTATTCTTCCAATATGATCTGTTTCATCCGTCAATACCCCCACGCACAAACTGTTTGCATGCGGAGTGGCTGTACTATTTCCACTTTTCCCCGGAATCGGATACAACGCTACTACAAATGGAACTTCCTTGATCCAACATGAATTGTAAAAATGATTGATCTTGGTGAAGGACTCCGAACATTGTGTCGCATATTTTTCCAAAGCTACCCGCTGATTGATGAGTTTGCCTTCATTGTCATTCCAAATCAATTGGTCATAATACACTTCAGCTTCCTGCATAATTTGAATCAGTTTCTGCAATTCGCTATTGGGTAAAACCCCGATGATTCGATCTCGAAATTCCTGGATCGTAGACGAATTTACCAAGGCAATATCAATGAAATCATACGTGGTTCGTGTCTGACGACGATTTGCAGGGAATTCTTCCCGCTTGAACTGGTAATCCAGTTGGATATGGGCGAAATCAGTTGCCAGGCGTGCAAATTCCTGATCACCTTTCGTTTTTTCCTCGATAAACTCCCGAAGTGTACCTGATGTTGCATGATTGTAAATGGATGCTTCCAGGAAATTGAAGATACAATAGGGTTTACTGATCTTGAATTGGAAACCGATGGTTTGGGTAAACGCAGTTTGGATTAAAAAACAAAGCGATGTGAGGAGGAGTAATTTTTTCATTCAGACTATTTAATCCGGTTAGTGTAAGGAATTATTTAAAAGTGACATGAAATTACTTTTCTTTTTTTAAAGCATTGCTTTTCAAACTCAACCAAATCATTAGAATTGCACTCAGCAAGTGGATTTGAAATGTAATGAGGTTCATAACCCAAAATTTATCCGAAAAGATTCTTCCGAATGAAATCAAAAGGGAGTCCAGATCCCTGGTGAATCTAAAGAATCCGGTCAAATGAAGTACGATATATAAAACACATACAATTACTGTATTTAAAAAATATACTTTCCTTTTCCAATTTAAGATCCCATCAATTATCATTGCTATCAATAGACCGAGGAGCATATAATAAATCGGATGTGAGAATAAATCGGATAGATTGTATCCGGGATATTTTTCAAAACACAGTCCCCTCAAATCAGGGTCGGATGTGTAAAAACATTCCATAATCTCACAATTCACCGAATAGTAAAACCGATCTGCCGCCTGTGAAAAGAAATACAGGAAGAGGATTTGAAGTAGGATTAATTTGATGGATAGTTTATGAATGATCTTCATACTCCTACAACACAATATTATTCTTAGGAGTCAATGCAGGCGGAAGTTCTGTTTCTCCTAACATTTCGCGCAAGTCAATTTCAATGGTGCGGCTGATCTGCGAGATCGGGACGTCATTTGCGCCTCCTTCAAATGGATTCTCTGCACTCTCCCCCACTTGTTCCAATGAAGTGAAAACCCAGGAAATCAAGACACTGAAAGGAACAACCAGCCAAATCATATGTCCTTTCATAAACCCGTCGATGTAATCATTCAATTTGGCAAATTCAAACAGCATTCCAAAAGGCAAGAGAAAACAGAATAAGCGGATAAAAAAGGTATTGATAGTGGCAAATTGACGTGGATAAGGGAAATTCTTAATGCGTTCACTCTTTCCCTGATGTTCAAAAAGCTCATTCAACACTTTCTGCATTTCGATGTATTGAAAAGTGTCCAATTGTCCCGAATCAAGCAATTCCCTTAGCAACTTGGATTGCTTTGCCAATAGCTGGGTGGCACGATTCTTATTCTTTAAAAGTGCATCCAATTCCTCCTGATCAATATACTTTATCAATTCCGCCTCTAAAGATGATTCCCGCTCGGGAACATGAAAATATTGACTATATTCCTTATTGTACGATTTTGATGCGGTTTCCCATATCCTCGGATCCCGCATTTGGTAGCGCAATGCTGTCAACCATGCAAAATGTCGGTATATGAGCTCTTTACTTTTTGCATCATCAGGAACCATGTTTTTACTCATCGCTCCCCAAGAACGGCTACTATTGACAATTCCTCCCCAAATCTGCCGTGCTTCCCAGGTCCGATTATAAGCTTGGGTATTTTTAAATCCGACAATGAAGGCAGTTGCTGTTCCTAATAATGCTACAACAGTCCAAGGAATGGCAATCCAATGAATGTGAAACACTTCAAATAAAACAACCGGGACAACTCCAATTAAGACCAGCCAGAAAATATTTCTTCGTGTCCAAATGATAAACTCTCCTATGTGATATGATTTTCCTGAATGCATTTTTTAAATTTAAAATTGAAAATGGATAATTGAAAAGCTAAGAAAGTTGTTCTGCATCTTCATAAAGACCTACTATTTTCGTGAGGTGAATTTACTGATGATTATCCCAACCAGGACAACGGTATAAAAATGTCCGGAAATCCCCAAAATAGAAGCAACCAGTTTGGTATTGTGAGCAGTCGGAACAATGTCTCCGAAGCCGATACTTGTCATCGAAACAGAGCTGAAGTAAACGAGATCCATGTAAACCGAAGCATTATCCTGCATATCTATCCCATGAAAGGAATACGGATTGCTGTATATCATGAATTGAAGCAGAAACACGCTGATTTCAATGAGCAAAAAATACCCGCAAGCCGCTGCCGAAATCACGTCTTTATCAATGTAACTGGGCTTTATCAGGAACTGCACTACTTCATAAAAAATGAAACAAAAGAAGAGTACGTAGATCACATTCAGGATTTCAAAATAAAATTTCACATCCTCTACAAAGGAAATTCCTATTGGAAGCAATACAACAATGATAAACAGCACGTTCTTGATCCATCCTTTCCATTTGTTCTTACCCATGAAAATCCCGGTACAAGCCAATCCCAACAGAAACATATTGATAGGCCATATAACATCGCGATAGTTGGCGTGGTCACTTATGAAAATGCCAACAAACAGATGCTGAAGTAAAGCCACCAAAAGAACCTCATACTTTCGCCGGTCAAAAAAATCACGCAGTTTCCTCATTTCAGTTACTTTATATCAAAGATAATTGACAATTCCGAATGTCGAATTCCGAATGCTGAATTATTGGGATTAAGCTCTTAAACAAGCGTGTCTAATAATTAATTGATTTATTAAAAATGGTTATTTCTGAGCTGAAAAAAGTACCTTTACACTAAATTAGAGTTTCCATGAAATTGGTTTTAAATCAGCATCAGATTGAGCAAAAAATCATGCGTTTGGCGCACGAGATTTTAGAAAACACCTATGGTATTCCTGAATTATTTATTGGGGGGATCATAGGGAACGGCGAAACTTTTGCGCAGCAGATTACTGAAATCATCCGGAAGAACAGTTCTCAAAAGGTCACTTATTTCAAAATTGACCTGGATAAAGATCATCCTTTGGACTCAAAGATCAATTGCTCCATCGACCCTAAATCATTCGACGGTAAATGGGTGATTTTGGTAGACGATGTCATCAATTCCGGAACAACAATGCAATATGGAGTCATGAAGATCCTGGAACAACCCGTTCGAAGTGTAAAAACAGTTGCTTTGGTTGACCGGATGCATCGCAGGTATCCTATCAAATGTGATTTTGTCGGAATGACTTTGACGACCACATTGGGTGAGCGCGTAGAAGTGATGCCATCCAATGGATCACTTGAAGCATTTCTTGTATAGTTCAATGATTGAAAAGATTCAAAACATTCAAACTCAATTTTTGAACTATTGAACTTTTCAACCTTTTGAACATTTCAATATTTGAACTTTCATTTATGAAAAGAATAACAGAATCAGAAAGCAATCATCACGACCTGGATACTCAATCTACCAGGAATTTATTGATTGGAATCAATGAGGAGGATCATACCGTTCCCTTGGCTGTTGAAAAGGAAATTCCTCAAATAGAAAAATTGGTAGATGCTTGTGTGGAGCGCATGCGCGACGGCGGGCGCTTGTTTTACATGGGTGCCGGAACCAGTGGAAGATTGGGGATTGTTGACGCGAGTGAATGTCCTCCTACTTTTGGCGTTCCACATGGAATGGTTATCGGAATTATTGCCGGGGGAGACACTGCGATCCGTAAGGCCGTCGAATTTGCAGAAGACGACAAGGAACAAGGTTGGAAAGACCTCGAGGCTTTCAACATGACGGAAAAAGATATCGTAGTTGGAATTGCCGCTTCAGGAACAACACCTTATGTATTGGGAGCCTTGGCAACAGCAAAGAAAAATGGAATCCTTACAGGAGGAATTTCATGCAATCCTCATTCACCTTTGAGTCAATTGGCTGATATCGCCATCACACCGGTAGTCGGACCGGAATTCGTTACCGGAAGTACCCGCATGAAAAGCGGAACTGCTCAGAAATTAGTCCTGAACATGCTTTCCACCGCAATCATGATCCGCTTGGGAAGAGTGAAAGGAAACCGGATGGTGGACATGCAGTTATCCAATGAAAAACTGGTTGACCGCGGTACCAAAATGGTGATGGAAGCAACCGGATTGGAAGAGGAAAAAGCGAATGAATTGTTGTTAAAACACGGTTCGGTAAGAGCTGCAGTGGATTCACAGACAAAATAATAGATCCGTTAATTAATCGACCTAAACAGAATGATACTTATTGTACCATTATCACTCTTATTGTTGTTTCTCTTTGCAAAAGGAATAACAAAAATGCTCAATCCTGAGCTATCGAAGGCAAAAGCTTATTTTGATTCCAGTATTTTGTTCTTTTTAACGATGGGGCACCTTACCTTTTTTTTAGATAATTTGATCCAGCGTTATGTGGAATATTATCAACAAATTGATCCAATTGATAATCAGTATACCCCAATAGCTTTCAAATATATCTTAAGCTTCCTTTTCTTCTACGTTCTAAATGCAGTTTCGAGTTTCTATATTTGGAAAAAAGGTAAAAAACTTCCGCCCCTAGCTTTTACATTAGCTATTTGTGCGATGATCTATTGGTTGATTATCTGTATCCCTTGGAGCATTCAATTCCTAAATCATTCGGATTCACATGAATATTATGAACCACAATCGGGTTGGATTTTCATGTTGACTCCTTTAAGCTTCATACTCTTTAATCTGACTCTTTTTATCCGTGTGATTAAATCCGACGAATCCAATCAAATTAGAAATCAATACCAAAACAAATTCCTGAATTATTTGAACAATAAGTTGATTGACTCTCAAAAATCAAGTGTTTGGATCTTGATACTCTTCTTTCCCTTTCTTCTGATCATTCTTTGCATCCTCCAGATATTCGGGCAATATCCTGATTCCATGGTTAAAGTTTTTACCGATACAACGACCTGGACATTATCTCAAAAAAGTCATCCACCTTTTTTAGATCACCAAGGCCATTATTTATGTACCGTTGCGGCTTGTGGCTCTCCTACTATTGTGAAACCACAAAAAATAGGAGTGAGACATGGACATCAAATCATTGTTAATCGCCAGTTATCTGTTGCAAATGCATTTGAGAATATCATTGAAACCAAATTCCCGGGAACGCATCGGGTTATCCGAAAAAATTATGACAAATACGGATACCCGCTTTCAAAGAAAATTACTAGTCGGTTCGGTGCGAATCTAACTTATTTCTTCATGAAACCTTTGGAATGGCTTTTCCTGGCATTTATATACTTCTTCAGCTTAAAACCCGAGGAATTAATTGCTAAACAATACGGAAATGATTTGTAATTTGGTTGATTCATGATTCAAGCAAAACCAATTCTTCAAGTAACAGACCTAACGATTCATCGTCCGGAGCCGATTGTAGAGACTATTCCAGTCTTGGAATATTACAAGGAAATCGACCCGAAACATGCCATAACCGAGTTGCTGGAAGGGAATCATGTGTTGATTGCAGATCAGTTCAGCAGTGGATTGTTGGTATTGAATGCATTGAAAGAGCGTTTGTCAAAAAATCAGCCGAAACAGACTTTTGAAAATCAGCGAAACCTGCGCGTTGCCTATCGAAAAGCAAGCCAATTGTTATTGATTGAAATCGCTAATCACCGTTTGCAGATGAAAAAAGCTCCTGAAATCGGTTGGTTGAAAAAGTTGTATGCCCAAACTCCTGATTTCTTGTTGCCTTTTACAGACGTTCAAGGATTAAACAGCTCTTGGCAATGGTACGAAAAAGGAATCCGGATTCCGGGATTGAAACAAACACTTCATCCGTTTTATGGAACCTACTTCCCTACCCGTTTCGAACACATCGATCTGTTTGTGGATTACCTCAAAAAATACCGCGGATCGAAAGAAATCGCCTTTGATATCGGAATTGGAAGTGGTCTTTTAAGTAAACTCTTCCATCAATCTGGTTTTAAAGAAGTTAACGCTTCAGATATCAATCCGAATGCCTTGATAGGAATGCTTGAATCGGAAAAGGATGCAGAGCAAAAAACCAACCTGTACTTCGGTGATTTGTTTGCCGGTTCAAAAATCAAATCGGACGTTGTCGTTTTCAATCCTCCGTGGATCCCGCTTCCAAAAGAGGTTTCCGGAATTGACCTGGCCATTTATTACGACTCGAAGCTATTTCCACGTTTTTTCGAAGAAGCTCATAAGCACTTGAATCCTGGAGGGAATGTCGTGCTACTGTTTTCCAACCTGGCCGGATTAATGGATTCGGATTTTGTTCATCCCATTGAACTTGAATTGAAAAGCAAGAAACGTTTTTCACTGGTTGAAAAAACGATTAAAAAAGTGGCGGCGGCATCATCGAAGACAAAACGAAAGGCAAGCTGGCGGGATGAAGAGTTTGTAGAATGCTGGATATTAAAACTGAATTGAAAATTGAAAAGGGAGAATTGAAAAGATAAGATCCTTTATAAGAAATCTAATTTTACCCACATTTATACAATTCCATCTTCTCAATTTTAAATTACCTTTGAACCATGCAAATCAAAACAACGCTTACACAGTCGCAATTCGCGAAACTCACCGGAATCTTACTTTTAAAACGCCTTCAAGTCCTTTTCTTGCTTTTAGCTGTTTTGGGATTGATTATCGGTGCTTTGATTGCTACGATCGTATTTAAAAACAAGGACGCTTACATGCTCGTTTTTGTTGCCCTTGTATTTTTGGCCTTATTCGCATTCAGCATTTACAACAATGCGAAAAGACATTATCAGAACAATCCGAGAATACGGCAAGAAACCACCTATGACTTTTCAGATAAAGGGATTTCTATTTCAAAAGAAGGATACGCATCAACTATCAAGTGGAGTGAAATTATCCGGATCCGTAAAAAAGCAGGATTGATCTTGATCTGGCAGAACAAGCTGGTTGCAAATGTGATTTCGGTAAAGGATGTCAGTTCGGAACAATTACAGGGAATAAAGGAATTTGTTCAAAAGAAACATATTCGGTCCAACTTGTAATCCGGTCCAAAACCAGTTTTCACTTTTTAGTTCCGTTAATTTCTCTACATTTAAACCAAATCTTAAATCTTTTCAATGAATTCATCGAAGATTTGGCATAAATTACTATTCGGGATGCTGATTTCACTGGTTATTGCGCTAGCTGCAGTTTCCCTTGTTGTCTATCGTGAAATCTCTCAGAATATCACTCAAAAAACAAATAGTCGCCTGGAAGTCATCCGAAACCTGAAAAAGGAACAGGTGGAGTTTTACTTCAAGGAATTGCGGGACCAAACCGAACTGATGAGTTCTTCCGGCTCATTCGTGAATAAGTTCATTGAATGCAAGGAAGCTTTTAAAGCTGTTTCTGCGGCGCCTGATTTTGATACAGAAACATTCAATCGTTACAAAGCTCACCGCGACAGTATTTATTACGACAGTGTAAAGTCTTATTATGGAAATAACAGTATTTCATTAGACTTAGCGTCCAGGGATCTCGCAAACAACAAGGAAGCGATCATTATTCAAAATTCGTTATGGGATAAGCACTTCCCGCATCTTGCCTGTACAGATAAATTCAGGGCTATTGAATCAAAACTAAATTCCAGGACAAAACGTATTGCGGATAAAATAGGTTTTCACGATGTCATTCTCATTGATTCCAAAACCGGGTATATCGTATATACGACGGATCATCATTCGGAAATCGGGGCAAATGTACTGGAAGGTCCTTTCAAAAACACCAGTATTCGTAAAGCATTCGATGCTGTTCGTGAATTGAGGGAATCGAAAACGTTTATTGTCGATTTCGAAGCATATCCTCCTTCCAATAACGAGCAAACAGCTTTCATTGCATGCCCGATGATCAAAGACAGTATCAATGTCGGGATATTGGTAGCCGAAATTGGAATCGAGGAATTGGATAAGATCCTGACATTTGACCGGGATTGGAAAAACCAGAACATGGGGAAAACAGGTGAAGTTTATCTCGTTGGTGCAGACCTGTATATGCGCTCCCAAAGTCGTTTTTTATTAGAAGACAAAGACAGCCTCGTAAACACATTGATCCATGCGAATCAAATTTCGAACACGGATCTGAAGCATCTGAAAGCGAGCAAATCTTCCATTAAAAGCATCCGCATTGATTCCGAATGTTCCAGAAAAGCAATTGCGGGAAAAAGTGGAACGGTTAAAACACTCGACTATCGCGGAGAACCCGTATTGGGTGCATATTCACCCTTGGATCTTAATAATGTACATTGGGGAATTGTGTCTAAAATGGATCAAAGTGAAGCATTTTCTGAAATTGCAGAGCTACGGTATTTTCTGATCATCACGTATTTGATTGTGCTCTTTGCTTCAGCTTTGGTGGCTTTCTTCATTGCCAAACAGATCGCCAAACCCATTCAACAACTAAGTCACCACGCCAAAGAACTGAGTACTGGAAATTTTGAAACAAGTATCACCGTGAAAGGGAATGATGAAATTGGTGAACTCGCAACCAGTTTTCGTGTCATGCAGAACACCATCGTCACCTTGATTGATGATTTAACTGAAACGAACAGAAGTTTGTCTGAAAAGCGCAAGGATATGTTTGATTCCATCGCCTATGCGCAACAAATCCAGGAGAACATTCTTCCTTCCAAAGATATGGTGAACAGTTATGTTCCCGATTCCTTCGTTTTCTTTCAACCACGGGATATTGTAAGCGGGGATTTTTACTGGGCAGCTGAGCGGAATAAGGAATTATATCTTGGAGTTTGTGACAGTACCGGACACGGAATTCCCGGTGCTTTCATGAGCCTGTTGAATGTTTCATTCCTGAATGAGGCACTGATGAACGAGAAGATCGAAGAACCCGGTGATATTCTTGAAAAAGTGCGTGGTCTTCTGAAAAGCGTTTTCCAATACGAGCGCCAGGACGGAATGGATGGAATCCTGATCCGTTTCAATCCTAAATCAAAGGTCATTACTTATGCGGCCTCGAACAACGCTCCTATCCTGGTCAGAAATGGCACTTACAGTATTCTGGAATATGACAAGATCCCGGTTGGAAACTCCTCTAAAAAAGAACAATTCAAAACTTATTCATTGGAGATTCAAACCGGAGACATGCTATACCTGATCACCGATGGATTCCCGGATCAATTCGGCGGACCGTTGAACAAAAAATACAAGTACAAGCCATTCTACGATTTTCTGCTTTCCATCTCTCATCTTCCATCGGAAGAGCAGAGGGAATTGGTGAAAACCGAATTTTTCAAATGGCAGCACGACAACGAGCAGGTCGATGATGTGATGGTACTGGGAATCCGTTTTTAAAACCAATTCGTAATTAAATTCTATCCTCCGCCGGTATTCACACGTCCTTTCAAATCGTCAGCGCCTGTTCCTCTTCTTCTGCTTCCGGCCACACTTGTTTTCCCGAATTTATAGGTAAAGCTCATAGTTGCAACACGCGTATCCCGTTTCACATCAAAGTATTCCTTGTAGTTCGTGAAAGAAACGTTTGCCCGAATGTAATTCGTGTAGAACATATCCGTCCAGGCAAACTTGATCACTCCCCGACTTTGCAAAATTTTCTTCTGAACCCCGATTCCCGTATGCCATATTTCCTTGATGTGGTCAAAAGCGTAAATCTCAGGCGTATGATACGATGCATTCCATTCAATAGACCAATCCTTCTTCAAAGTAAAAGTGTTTACCGTACTCAGGATCAAAACTCCCGAACCCCTGTTTTTGAGATTCGTTTGTGCCACATTTCCCGAATAAAGTGCCACATAGGCATTTACGTTGTTGATGCTGTTCCACCATTTTGTAACCTGGACAGGAGCTGAAATATTTGCGTAGACCAGATCTGCGCGCTTCAAATTGACATTTGTTTGTACCGTTACATTTTGGTTCTGTGTCAATGGTGCGATCACTTCCGTGATATTGTTTTTGGTCGTTGCTATTCCGGCATTCACAAACAAGACATTCTTAAAAGAATAACCGAGTTCAAAAGTATAGGTTGTTTGTGGACGCAGGTACGGGTTTCCTTCTTTGTAAGTCGATGGATCCAGGTAAAACTTAAATGGGTTCAATTGGTCGTAACTCGGACGATCAATTCTGCGATTCATCGATAATTCGAAGTGATGTTTCCCAACCGGGTTGAATCCCAGGTAAGCCGTTGGAAAGAATTGGAAATACCCGGTATCTGAAACCGAATTACTGGCTTTTTGAGTTCCTTTCACATGCGTATATTCCCCACGTGTCCCTAATTGAAAAGACCATTTTTTTCCTTCGTAATTCCAAGTCAAATAACCTGCACCAATCGTTTCCTGGTAAACGTAATGATTGCTTTTAGTGGTATCATAAACGGGAGTTCCATTGCTTCGATCGTAAAATTTCAAATCATTGTCTGCAACCACATAGCTGGATTTCAATCCCGCGTCGAGGAAGTTCTTCGCATTCAAGGCTTGATGCAGATCGACTTTTGCGGCATGGATCGCCAGGTTGCCCTTCAAATCTCCGGTAAGGATATAGGAATCCTTAAATGGAATACCATCCAGGCCGTAATAACTTGTATTGAATCGTTGGTTGTTTTGGTTCTGATAAACCGCATAATCCAGATCGGCTGTAATTTCTGAACCCATGGAATCCAAAACATGCTTGTAATTCAAATTCGCAGAACCGTTGAACCACTTTTCCTTTCGATCATTCGTTGTGGTAAACCGGGAAGCATTCACGTTTTCCTGGATCTGCACATCTGATTGATTGATCCCATCGATGGTAAATGTATTACTCATTCCATTAACGACAAAGCCGAGCGCATTCCTTTTATTGAGCTGAAAATCCATTCCAAAACGTGCACTGTGATTGGATACCGGAAACCTCAGGTTATTATCCTGAAGATAAGCTCCTGTAAATGTATCCTGATTATAAAATCGACGTTCAAGGACCAGCCTGTTGAATCCTTTCCTGTAAGCATAATTGTATGAAGCGAATACATTCACCTTCTTGTTCCTGTGATTCAATGAAATCCCTGCTCCCGCTTTCGGATAAATTCCTTGTCCATAGCTCGTTGTCACAGTTCCGTTTGTTCCTAAACGCGTATCTTTTTTCAGTCGGATATTAATTATTGCCGAACCTGCAGCATCATACTTTGCAGACGGATTGCTGATCAATTCTATCTTATCAATGGCTGAAGATGGAATTCCTCTCAGGAAATTGGCCAGATCCGTTCCCGACATCGGTTGTGCTTTTCCATCAATCTGAACGATGATACCACTTTTCCCATTCAAACTGATATTGTCTGTAGAGCTGATACTCACACCGGGCGACTTTTCCAAAATCTCAAATGCAGAGGAACCCGTTGCGCTCAGGGATTGTTCTACATTCAGGACCATCATCCCTGGTTTCCGTTCTATCATGGGTTTTGTTGCAGTGATTGTGACCTCTTCCACTTCTTTCGGTTGATTTTGAAAGCTTAAATTCATATCGGAAGTTTTAGAAAGAGCTAAAACAGGAGTTGTGAATTCGGTAAAGTTTTCATGGGTCAGGCGAATAAAAACCGAATCCACCGGAAGGACATCCGCTTCAAAATGACCGTCCTTTTCAGATACAGCCATCGATAGAAGTGTCGAGTCAGTTGAATAGATAAACAATACTGCATCTTCAACAGCTTGACTTTTCGTGTCGGAAACTGTTCCCTTCACCCAAATCTTTTCCTGGGAAAAGGAGTGAAAAGAAATAAGCAGACAAATGAGTAATCCTGTTTTCATCGGAATTTAGTTTGAAACAAATATCCATTTAATTGATAAGTCAATTAAATTTTTGTGATTAGCTGTTTTCAGGATTGTTAAACGGCAATGAACAAGGTTCAAAGGGTTGAAAGTATTCAAAGAGTTAAAGCCAATTTTCCACTTCTCACTTTCGAATTTTAATTTATTTTCCGACTATAACGCTTTAGCAAATCGGGAGCAATCCCCAGCCCGAAAAAAGGAGTAATTTTGAGGTAGAAATAAAAATATGAGCAAGCTAAGAGGTGCGTTATTTGTGGGGTTTGGAGCAGCGAGTTATGGAATTCTGGCAACGATTGTGAAGTATGCAAATAACCACGATGCGCATACAAGTATTCTGACCTTTTATCAGTCATTGGTTGGGGTGATTGTCCTGTTTGCATTGATGCAAGTCGCAAAACGAAAAAAAACTCCGGTAAAAGCCACACTAAAATCAAAATCCAAACTGGTCCTTTTTGGGATTTCGATGGGTTTGACCAGTTGTTTCTACTACATTTCCATCCAAACCATTTCTGTTTCAATCGGGATCATTTTATTGATGCAATCCATCTGGATGAGTGTTGTCTGGGAAATGATCCAAACACGAAAAGTTGCTCATTGGCTGAAAATCGCCGGTAGCTTGTGTGTCTTGGGAGGAACAATCCTCGCTACAAATCTCCTGCAAGAAGATGTCCGTGTTTCTGCAGAAGGAATTGTTTACGGCTTACTTGCAGCTTTGTCTTACACGATCAGCATGCATGCTTCCAACCACGTGGAAACACAACTTTCCAGCGTAGTACGCAGTTTTTGGTTGATTACAGGCAGTTTGTTGACTGTTATTGTTTACTGGAACATCCAGATTTGGGAACACCTTGATTGGATGATCTTCCTTAAATTCGGGATTATTTTAGGTCTTTTCGGCACGGTCATTCCTCCCATTTTATTTAACCTGGGAATTCCAAAAACAGGATTAGGTTTAGCGGGAATTTTGGCTGCGATCGAGATCCCGGTTTCGATTTGTTCTGCACAACTGATTTTACACGAAAGGGTAACAGGCATGCAATGGCTTGGAGTAGGAATCATTATCGCCACGGTGGTGGTGATTAATTCCAGGAAGACAGTTTGAGTGTGAGTGTGAGTGTGAGTGTGAAGAAATAATCAATCCTCCCAACCACACATTTTCAGTCCCAATTTTTCGGCTTCAGCGACCGTTATTTTTTTGACTTCGTGTTTGCAGTTATTGAGCCCGCGGCAATCGCGTTTGTAATGAAAAGCAACGGATACCGGAGAATCACAGATATAAACGACTCCATCTCCGGAGGAAAAACAACACGCAAGAGCAATAGCTAGCATTAATTTCATGTGAACAGTTCGGTTTTGTTAAACAGTTTAATTGTTGGTTCCGCCAATATAGTCAATTCGCTCGTTTCCAGTTCTTTTTTTCGCAATTTTCAGCAATCCAAACAAAAACTCCCATACGTTGCGTCCTTATTTCTCGGCTTCCTATTTGTTATTTGACAGGATTTTCCTGCTTCAATGAATAGTATGCCTTCGAGTGAAATTGACTAACTTTGTGCCATGCGATTCGATATTCTTACCATTCTTCCGGAACTCTTGGAAGGCCCATTCAATGTTTCCATGATGAAACGTGCCCAAGAGCGCGGATTACTGGAAATTCACATGCACAATATCCGCGATTATTCAACAGACAAGCACAAGAATGTGGACGATTATCAATACGGCGGCGGAGCAGGAATGGTCATGGCAATCCAACCCATTGTGACTTTGATCGAAAAATTGAAATCGGAACGCAACTACGACGAAATCATTTACATGACTCCCGACGGAGAATTGCTCGAACAACGACACAGTAATTCCTGGAGTTTAAAAGAGAATATCATGATCCTTTGCGGTCATTACAAAGGAGTCGATGAACGTATTCGCGAACACTACATTACAAAGGAAATTTCTATCGGATCGTATGTTCTGACAGGTGGTGAATTGGCTGCAGCAGTTGTAGTTGACAGCATCGGGAGGTTAATTCCAGGTGTTATGAATGATGAAACTTCTGCGCTAACAGACAGTTTCCAGGACGATCTACTCTCTCCACCGGTTTACACCCGTCCACCGGAATTCAATGGATGGAAAGTCCCGGACGTGTTATTGTCAGGAGACTTTGGAAAAATTGAGCAATGGAGAGAACAACAAGCTATCGAGCGGACAAAAACACGTCGCCCTGACTTATATAAAAAGTTCAACGGAGAGTGACCTATTGCTTGCTCTCTGAAAAAATATTCTTTTTCTTGGTTGTATTCTTGAGTGTATTTTGAATCTTTTCCAGGTTCACTTTCAAGGTTGTTTCATGCTTTCTTTTGTTCACAAAAAACGGTACATATGTTTTCGCGAAATCATACGTAAGCACCCCCAACATCGCTAATGAGATAAAGTAAAACACCTGGAAGTGTACATAATGAATGATCAAACCAGAGAAAATTCCGCCAATCAGGTAAGCTCCCATAATCGCAGCCATCAGTTTTGTTTTTTGTACCACTTGAATATTCATCCGGTATTTCTTCTTTGTAAGCATGGATAAATGGATCGCCAGATCAGTTGTCAATCCCGTCAAATGGGTTGTTTTCACCTGGAAATTCGAAATACTTGCTGTCAATCCGTTCTGAAGTCCCATGGAGAATAACAATACGGAAACCAAAATCTCTGTTTGTGTCAATGTTTCGGTATAAAAGAACTGACCGTAAATTCCTACGAAGACAAAACACAAAATTTCAAGGATCATGGGAATACTGTGAGAAACGAAGGCGTTTTTCCTTGTACTGTTTATAATCAGGTTATTCGACAAGAAACTCCCGGTAAAGAACAGGATAATCCAAAAGAAAACCACCAGCATCTGGAACCATTTTCCATCTGCAATTTCCTGTGCCAATATGGCAAAATGCCCCGTCAAATTGGAGGTGAAGGAATAAAACAAAACCAATGATGCCACATTGACCATTCCCGCAATGATTGCGGTAAAGATTCCCAATCTCAGGTTATCCTGAAATGTTCTGCTATTACTAAATCTACGTAACATATTATCTGATTTTTTTAAGCGTGATTTTTACAATTCCACGTGCATGGACATCGGTATCAAAATGAAGGATCAACTCGTTTTTCTTTAAGGATTCAACAGAATAAACTTCCGTCGTTCCGTTATCATTCAATAAAGTCAGGATTCGCCCCCGGTCTTTCAAGCGCCATTTGGCCAGATGCTCCTTTCCGGTTCGCTCATGAAGTTTAATACTGTAATTATTTCGGAAAGTCCAGTTCTCAAATTCGTGGATCACCAAATGGTTAGCTATGTCTATACGTTCCTCCTCTTCAATCACCTGTTTCACTTTTTCTCCCACATTGTTCCTGTCATACACCCAGGAAATTTCCTTCCACTCACCCATTATGGCTGCTTCGGGATAAGATGAATGACTAAACACATAATATCCGAAGGAACTCAGCATGAGAATTGCTGCACAGGACGATATGACTAATTTCCATTTCATGCGATTGCTGTAATTATTACTTGATTGGTCTTACTGGAATATTGATTGTTATCCCAAGCTATGAGTTGTTTCCTGATTTTGGATTTTTGCAGAAAAGGCAAGATATCCATACTCTTTTTATGCGACCAATCGAATGTCAGTTCATAAGGAATAATGATCCTGTCTACTTTATTCGTTTCGGCAAATTGTTCAAACGAACTTTGGATAAGTCCGCTGAAAAAGGCAATTTGAATTGATTCGACTTTTGATTCCAATTCCTTTTCCAAATTAGTTAGTTTACTTAGAAATTCTTTTCCTGCCAGTTCGATTTTCAAATCACTTTGATCAAAAAATAATAAGTCTGAAATTGAATTTGACTGATAAATCCCATGCACCAAAAGCACATTGATTGAATCTTCCTCCTGAAATTGAAGTAAGGCTTTAAGCGGTTCCAATGATGAAACGTTAAAGTCTGTCGGTATTAGAATTGTTGCTCCCATCTCTATTTGTTTTAAACAAAATTAGAGTGCGGGTATAAGGATGGGATAAGAGTCGGATTAGAACGGGATTAGAATTCAGATTTTAACTTTTATTCAGGATTTATATGGGATAACCAAACTCACCAAAGTCCCCCTTCCTTCTTCCGAATGAACAATGATCTTACCTTGATGTTGTCGCATAATATTTCTTGTCAGAGGCAATCCGATTCCATAACCTTCAAATGAAATGGTATTCGAGGCTCTAAAAAACGGATCGTAGATATGACTCAGATCCTGAGGGGGAATTCCAATTCCATGATCCTGGATATGTACGGAAATTGCTTCTTTGGTATGAGTCAGATAAATCCGGACCGATTGATTATTCGAATATTTACTCGCGTTCAACAATACATTCGACAAAGCCAATTGCAGCAACTGCGAATTTCCTTTTATTTCCAGTGCATCGAGATTCTCGGGAAGACTTCCGAAGTCGAATTGAATTTTATTCCCCGGAATAATTCGATTTACAGTTTCCATCGTTTCAAAGATCAGTTCGTCCATTCGCAGGTTTTCAATGGTCATCTTTTTACCATCAAATCCGGTTTGCGCCAAAAACAGAAGCGCTTTCGTTTTCTTATTCAGCTTCTCTGCCTGTTCCAAAATATGATTCAAGGCCGTTTTGTAATCTTCCTTGCTCCTGTCTTTACTCAACATCAGATCCGCCTGACCAATAATACTTGTGAGTGGTGTATTTAATTCGTGTGAAGCGTTGCTGATAAAATTATTCTGTGTTTCAAAACTAGTTTCCAGACGATCCAGCATGTTATTCATCGTCCGGATCAGCTCTCCCAATTCATCGCCTTCCTGCTTGTTTTCAATCCGAAAATGCAGATTCTCAGTTCCGATCTTGTGCACACTGGAACTCAAGTCTGCTATCGGTTTTATCAGCCTTTTGGAAAGCCACAAAGAAACCATTACAATTAAAAAAACAGCCGAGAAAAACATGGAAACCAATAATCCTCCCAAATAATTTTTGTACTTCGTGTAGTACATGTTCCGTGCAGAGGTATAGACCACGAAGCGTTTCCCGTTCTTTGAAATATACAATACTCCATATTTCAACAAGTTTCCTCTTCTCTCTTGTCCGATTTTATACCGAATTACCTTTTGAATGAAATGATTGTCCTCCCTTTCTTGTTTTGTCTTCAGGACAGGTTTTCCCTGTTTATCCAATCCCACAACAATACTGTTCTCTTCCGGCAGTTTCTCCAGATATTCTTCTTTGAATTCTTTTACAAACTCCTTATCGCCCCGATGATCCAATTCAATTCGAATCGTGGTATGGGTACGTGTTTTCAGTCGGTCATAAAAATCATTAAACACGTAATTGGACGACAACACATATACAATCGCACTGAACAACAGTACCAATACCGCAAATGTTGTACTTAACAACCAAATTATCCGAACGCGTATTTTCATTCCTCTTCCCGCATTACATATCCCATTCCAATCACAGTATGAATCAATCTGGAACCTCCGGATTGAAGCAGTTTCTTCCGTAGGTAATTGATATAAACATCCACTACATTTGTTCCCGATTCAAAATCAACTCCCCAGACCTCTTCCAAAATGTCGATTCTCGAAAACACTTTTCTCGGGTTCATGATAAATAATAACAACAAACGGTATTCTGTCGAAGTGAGACTTATCTGATTTCCATTCCGGGTAACCGTCTTTTTATCATCATCCATTACCAAATCACTAAAATGAAATACCGTTTCCGGATTCGACTGTTGATTTTCAACTCTTCTCAACAACGACCGAACCCGTGCATTCAATTCGATGAATTTGAAAGGTTTAGGTAAGTAATCATCTGCACCGGAATCTAATCCCAAAGCAACATTTTCAGGAGTTCCTAAAGCTGTCAGCATCAAAATCGGTACCTGACTAGCCTCCCTGATTTTGGAACAAACCTGGATCCCGTTCAATCCCGGAAGCATAATATCCAAAATAATCAGATCAGGCTTCCAAAAATGGAATTCATCCAAGCCTTTTAGTCCGTTGTTTGCAATTTTGGTTTCGAAACCTTCTTCCGATAATCCTTTTTGAACGAGTGAACTAATTTGCGAGTCGTCTTCAATAATCAATATTTTTTTCACGGAAATTTGATTGGGTGATAAAATTAAGAAAAAGACTCGATTGAAAAAGAGAAGGATGAAAAATAGTAAAATAATGAAAATCAATATTTTAACACCGAATCTGTTCGCTTTTTTGCGAACAAGCGAATTTTAAAATTCTTAAATTCTATTTTTCTGAAATTCTTTTTTGAATGAGCAATTTTTACTAACTTAATTAAGAAAACGATTTATTTATTTACTTAATTTTTAATGTATTATGCCAACTTTAAAACCTCTCGATTATTCACCGAAACAAATCTCAATTTCTCTGACAGGAAGGGCAATCGGACATCCTTGCAGAGTAAAGATGATTGAACTACTTATTAAACACCCTAAATTGACTAACAAAGATTTAACTGAAAGGCTTCGTTTATCCAAATCCACCATTCATAATCACCTTACAAAACTTTGGGATGCAGGATTGATTAATGTCAGTTACTCTCCGCATTCGCTTTGCGTGGAAATCACCAAAGAACAAATTAAAATCTATAAAGCCTTAGAAACATTATTCGATTTTAACCCAAGAAAAGCATATCATTTAAGTCTTCTGGAGTAACTTTGCAAAAAACAAAAAATGGTTCTGGATCCAAAAGTTATCGAAGCGCTTAAAACTGGAAAAACAATTCTGTATCCCTCGGATACCATTTGGGGTCTTGGATGTGATGCTACTAATGAAGCGGCTTGTCAGCGGATTTTGGAAATTAAGAAACGACCTGAAAACAAGAGTTTCATACTTTTGGTCGACAGTTTTCAGATGATTGAAAAGTATATTCCCGAATTCCCCCAAGTATGTTATGATTTGGTTGATTTGTCAGATAAGCCTTTAACAATTATTTATCCCAATGCACAAGGATTGGCACCTGGTGTACTGGCTGAAGATGGTTCGGTTGGAATCCGTTTGACAAAAGACCCCATTTGTCTTGCATTAATACGGAGCATTCGGAAACCGATCGTTTCAACATCGGCGAATATCTCCGGGAAACCTTTTCCGACAAATTTTGAAAGTATTGATTTCGATATCAAAAAGCAGGTCGACGTTATTCTCCAAGCCAGAACGAATGAGCAGCTGGTCACTCCTTCACAAATCATAAAAATAGGATTGGATAGTTCAATACAAGTTATAAGAAGCTGATTCCCCTAAATTCAGTAACTTTGCCCCCGCATGCAAACACAAAATTTCGCTCATAAACTCAAACACCCCGTTTTTAAGGTTGTTTCTCAAATCATTTCTGAAAAGGGCTTGGAAGCCTATGTTATTGGTGGATTTGTGCGCGATTTGTTGCTGGAAAGACCCTCCAAAGACATTGATATCGTGGTGATTGGAAATGGAATGGAATTGGCTCAGGCAGCCGGAGATAAGTTGCGTGTGAAACGGGTGAATCTGTTCAAGAATTTTGGAACTGCCCAATTCAATTACAAAGATCTGGATGTGGAATTTGTCGGAGCCAGAAAAGAATCTTATCAAAGAGACTCGAGAAAACCGATCGTGGAAGATGGAACACTGAGTGACGACCAAAAAAGGCGTGATTTTACCATCAATGCACTTGCTTTGGATTTGCGTGCCGAAACATTCGGGAATCTGATCGATCCTTTCAATGGATTGGCGGATTTGGAAAAAGGGATTCTTCGTACACCATTAGATCCTGACACCACTTATTCCGACGATCCATTGCGCATGATGCGTGCAATCCGATTCGCCACTCAACTTGATTTTCAGATTGAAATAAACAGTTTGAAATCAATTTTGGAAAACTCCAAAAGATTGGAAATCATTTCGCAGGAGCGGATTATCGATGAACTGAACAAGATTATTTTAGCTGAAAAGCCTTCCCGTGGATTTGAACTGTTGAATTCCACAAAATTGCTTCACCAATTCTTTCCGGAGATGATTGCACTTCATGGAGTGGAAACAAGAGACGGAAGAAGTCATAAGGATAATTTCTATCATACCCTTGAAGTTCTGGATAATGTCGCGCTCAATTCTGATAATTTGTGGCTGAGATGGGGAGCAATTCTGCATGATATTGCAAAGCCCCCGACGAAAAGATTCGACCAACAAGTTGGATGGACATTTCATGGGCATGAAGAACTGGGAGCCCGTATGGTTCCTAAAATATTCAGTCGATTGAAACTTCCATTGGATGCAAAAATGAAGTATGTCCAAAAACTGGTTCGACTTCATTTGAGACCGATTTCCCTGGTGAAAAGCAATGTCACCGATTCAGCAATCAGGCGTTTATTGTTTGAAGCCGGCGACGATATTGACGATTTAATGACCTTATGCAATGCCGATATCACTTCTAAAAATGAATTCAAGGTCAAAAAATACAAGAAGAACTTTGAATTGGTCGTTGAGAAACTAAAGGCTGTTGAGGAAAAAGATCACGTCAGGAATTTTCAACCGCCAATTTCCGGTGATCTGATCATGTCGACATTCAATCTCAAACCTTGCGGAGAAATCGGAACCATTAAAACCCGGATAAAAGAAGCTATTTTGGAAGGTGAAATTCCAAATGACTTTGAAACGGCAAAAAAATTGATGTTGAAGATCGGTGAGGAACTGGGACTGAAAACCAATGCAGAATGACAAATCTAAGAATGAAGAGATAATTCTCCTCTTAATTCTGCATTCTAAGTTCTACATTAACTTTATCTTTGTAAAAAAAAACTGCATGGGAGCGCTTAAATTTCGCGTGTTACTGGATTCCGAAAAAGACCAAGAGATCTTTAGGGATATTATTATCAATGAAGATGAGAACTTCGAATCATTCTATCGGGTAATATTGAATTCCTTTAATTTTGAAGGACAGGAAATCGGCTCGTTCTTCATGTCAAATGATGAATGGGACAAAGGGCATGAAATTAGCTTGATGGATATGAGTTATTCTGATGAAGATTCGGAAATAACTAGTGTTATGTCTGAAGCAAAATTGACCGATTTCATGGAAGCTCCGGATCAAAAGATCATTCTTGTTTACGATTTTCTCAGAATGTGGATTTTCCTGATTGAATTACAAGAACGCACGGAAGAAACCTTGGACAAACCTAAAATTGCACTTGCGGTTGGAACAGCTCCTCCTGAAGATTCCAAAATGATCCAGGATGACGCATTTTATGGAGAAGAAGACGACGAAGATTTGAATGAATTTGATGAGGATTTCGGAGACGGATATGACGACGAAGATTTATCAGGTTTCGAAGAATACGAATATTAATACAGACAATTAGACATAAGACCAAAGACTAGAGACAGGTTCCACTGTCTATTGTCTTGAGTCTATTATCTTAAGTCTTACAGATTAAAAAAAATGAACGAAAAAACATACGGCGATCCTATCGGAGTTGCCATCAAGGAATACGCCGACAAAAGACGACCTGAAGACATTATTGTTTCCTCTGACATTTGTGAGGACGATATTATTCCATTGGAAGTACTTTTTAGAAAGTTCGATGAAATGCCGGCTATTGAGCAAAAGGCACTTACATTGGCAAGAGGTCATGTGTTGGATGTCGGTGCCGGAGCTGGAATTCATGCAACTTATCTACAGGATCTTGGATTTAAAGTAGATTGCATAGATATTTCTGAAGGCGCTGTTGAATACCTGAAAAGCAACGACCTGAACGCCCAACGGATCAATTTCTTCTCTTTAACGGATAAAAAATACGATACGATCCTTATGCTAATGAATGGAATCGGGATTGCCGGTAAATTATCCAACCTGGAAAAAACATTGGAACACGCGAAATCCTTATTGAATCCCGGAGGAAAGATCTTATGTGATTCATCGGATATCCATTCCTTGTACGAAGATGAGGACGGAGCTCTTTGGATTGACCTGAATACGGAATATTACGGAAACTTTCGCTTTCAAATGAAATATAAGAAACAGAAAGGTCCTTGGTTTGATTGGCTTTACGTTGATTTTGACAACCTCTTCAAAGCTTCAAAAAATGTAGGTTTGAAAGCTATTCGTGTATTGGAAGAAGATGATCATTATTTGGCTGAGTTAACCTTGGAACAATAAGATGCGTTTTCTGACCTGGATTTTTCTAGTTTTATCCGGATTTGTTTTCGGACAGAACAATTCCCTTTTGTACCAAGTGAAAAGCAAGGACAAAAAAGTTTCTTACTTGTTCGGAACGATTCATATGATTCCGGATTCGCTTTATTATTTCCCGGGTAAACTCGATAAGATCATCTCAAAATCGGATGAAGTAGTTCTGGAGGTTGCAAACCTTTCGGATCAAAGTTCACTCATGAAATTGATGATGCTGGATTCAGGTTCTTGTTTCGATATTTTTACCCAGGAACAAAAGGATTCGGTGTTGAATTGGGGAGCAGATCTTTTGGGAGTAAAACCTGAACAATTCGAAAAAGCGTTCGAAAAAAGAAAACCGTTCACCTTGTTGCAATTGAGCTTTCAAAAGATGATTTCCGGAAAGATCCGGATGGTGGATATGGAAATCGAATCCAAAGCACAACAGGATAAAATCCCGGTAACCGGTCTTGAAACTGTTGAATATCAATTGTCCATCTTCGATAAAATGCCTTCGGAAGAAATGGCACATTTCATTATGGAAACAGTTCGGCATCCGGATGAAGGAGAAGAGAATTACCGGAAAATGGCCCAATACTACAACAAACAGGATTTGGAAAGCTTGGCAAAATTAATCTTGGAAAGCGATGAATTAGGCAGCTCTGCTGAAGAATTGTTGGACAAACGAAATAAGAACTGGATTCCGAAAATGGAAAATCTTATGAATTCTAAAACCTGTTTTTTTGCTGTCGGAGCCGGACATTTGGGCGGACCAAACGGAGTCATTGAATTACTCAGACAAAAAGGATACGAAGTAACTCCTGTGAGATATTGATTATGAAAAATTTAGTATTCATTTTACTTGTTGGGTTGAGTGCTTCCGCCTGCAATACCTATTCTGACGAACAAAAATCCCAATTCGTTTCCGAAGCGGAAAACTACGCAAAAAAACACCACTGGAATTACGAAGTGTTAGAAGGCGGATTGATTTTGGAAGTTTTAGAGAAGGGAACCGGGACAGAAAAAATTCAAAGTGGCAGTGAAATCGAAATGGATTACAAAGGTACACTCACAAACGGACAGAAATTCGATCAAACGGAACCTGGGAAACCATTCAAAAGCAATCTAAAAGGACTGATTGGTGGATTTCAACTCGGTTTTCTTGGTCAGGTTTCCGGAACCAAGCTCCGAATCGTAGTTCCTCCGCACCTGGGATACGGAGATGATGCTTTGGATAAGATTCCATCTAATTCGACGCTTGTTTTTGAGGTTTCGATAGAAAATGTCTTCTAAATCAGATAAAAATCATTTTCGCAACTAAATAACTTATTCGGGAGTAAACACAGGCTTCAAGTTCATCGGGAGGTAGACAAATATCTTTCAAAAGCAAAGCATTTTCGTGCAAAACCTAAATAAAAAAGCCACAACCGAAATGGGTTATGGCTTATATAAAATCCCTTTATTTTCTAAAATGCAAAACGGAAATTCATTCCTCCACTCATACTGAAATTATCACTTGTTTTCCCTTTTGTAAATTGCATTGCCAATCCGGGATTCAACTCTCCTCCTATTCGCATTCTGCTTAGAACCGGATTTTTCTTGGATAACTTGAAACTCATCTCAAGCGGGATGCGCATGATCAGACCTGTTGTGATATATCCTGAAAAAGTTTCCGATCGGTTACTCTCCGGATCTGAATTTGTGTAAGGATAATTCCCCAGGTTATTATAGTTCGGTAACCCGTCAACCAGGTAGGTATCCAGGTATGATGCCCTAACTTTACTCGTTACACTTATCAAACAAAGCAGGTCCAACCCGGTTTCAAACTGAAATACGCGAGTTGGGTTTGTCGCAATATGCTGCCCGACACCGAATGCGACTGTTCTGGAATGGTACGTTTTTGCAATTGTCTGATTCCTATTTCCGGTTACATAATATTCCTGCCCATTCTGGTTCGAAGTCAGCGTGTCGATAACCTGTATATTTTCGTGATACCAATATTTACTGGCTCTGAGTTCCGGTCCATATCCTAAATGAATAACTGTTGTTGCTTGAAATTTTCTTCCGGCTTGTTTGTCTTTTCCATTTATGAACGAAAAAGAGAACATATAATAAGAATCACTCGTAAATGAATGGAGGTTTTTTGAATAGTTCACTCCTAATCCGGGCTTTAGTGAATCAGGAATTTGAAAGCCCGGTGTCATTCGATCCCATTCGGAATTCGTGAAATCAAATTGGTTACTACTGGTCATCCCGTGAGTCATCTTGACAATAAACCGGGGTGTCTTTGTTTTTAATGAATCTCTTTGTTGTGAAAAACTGATTACACTCACTAAAACCGATAATAAAACAATGCTGATTTTCATAATATTATTTTTTATTGACTGATTAACAGGATAATTGCTCATTTATTGTATTTGAATCTTAAAAAGGTGCCTCTCAAATCAATAATGAAAATGCATTCATCTCGCCCTAATCAATTAAGAATCATTTGATCCGGCATCTTAAAAACCTCATTTTCATCAAGTTTCAAGAATCTGTAAAAAAAGCTGAGAATCCCGATATAAAAACACTCAAAACGTTGTTAAAACCAAAAGAAACCCCTATTTTTGAATCGCATTTTAAAAACGAAATCTAAATTCTCAAACATGAGTGTTCTAGTTAATAAAAACTCTAAAGTAATTGTACAAGGATTCACAGGAAGTGAAGGTACTTTCCATGCAGGTCAAATGATTGAATATGGAACAAACGTTGTTGGTGGGGTAACTCCTGGAAAAGGTGGTTCATCTCATTTGGATCGTCCTGTTTTCAATACAGTTGCTGACGCAGTGGCTAAAACCGGTGCTGATGTTTCTATTATTTTCGTTCCACCGGCTTTCGCAGCAGATGCGATCATGGAAGCTGCAAATGCAGGAATTAAAGTAATCGTTTGTATTACGGAAGGTATTCCGGTAAACGACATGGTGAAAGCAAAAGAATACTTGAAAGGTTCCGGAGCGCGTTTGATCGGTCCAAACTGTCCGGGTGTTATTACTGCCGGAGAGGCAAAAGTTGGTATTATGCCAGGTTTCGTTTTCAAAAAAGGAAAAATAGGGATTGTTTCCAAATCGGGAACTTTAACATATGAAGCAGCAGATCAAGTTGCTAAAGCAGGATTGGGAATTACAACTGCAATCGGTATCGGTGGAGATCCAATCATTGGAACTACTACAAAAGAAGCTGTTGAGTTGTTGATGAACGACCCGGAAACAGAAGGAATCGTTATGATTGGTGAGATTGGTGGTAGCTTGGAAGCAATCGCTGCCCGTTGGATCAAAGAAAACGGTACAAAACCGGTTGTTGGATTTATCGCAGGTGAAACTGCACCGAAAGGACGCACAATGGGTCATGCAGGTGCAATTGTTGGCGGCGATGATGATACAGCTGAAGCTAAAAAACGCATCATGCGTGAGTGTGGAATCCACGTAGTTGATTCTCCGGCTCACATCGGTGCGAAAATGGCGGAAATTTTAGGAGTTACAGCGTAATCGCTCTAATTAATACTACAAAGTCCCGTTCGTCAACCGATGAACGGGATTTTTTATTTTATGGAATGAATCACGATTTTATTAATTGATTAACTTCAAGTTATAATCCAGAAGTAAGCAAACAATGGGCAAACAGCAAAAATTAGAACCTCACGAATCTCAAGACCCGGGTTTAGGTACATCCTACCAAAAATCGGTTAAACGTTTTTTGAATGAAAATGGGTCTTACAACATCAAACGAATTGGCTCGATCCGTCTGCTTAAGGACTTCTATAAATACCTGATCGATTTAAACACCTGGAAATTCGGAGCATTTTTGGTTTCCAGCTTTTTAGTGGCGAACTTGTTCTTTGCAGGAGTTTACTGTCTTATAGGAACCGAACATTTACACGGAATCAAACCAGATCAGAATGAATTCATCGCTGCCTATTATTTTAGCGCGCAAACATTCACAACAGTCGGCTATGGGGCAATTGCACCCGTTGGAAACCTGACTTCGTTTGTTGC
Organism: uncultured Fluviicola sp.; assembly: GCF_946478805.1. The sequence goes on from NZ_CAMLDC010000011.1 coordinate 55,150, forward strand.
TGCAATGGAAGCCTTTGTGGGTTTGATCGCCTTCGCCATTGCAACCGGTTTGATTTACGGCCGTTTTTCCAGACCATCCACCAAAATTGCCTTTTCACACAATGTCATCATTACTCCGTACAAGGAAAAAATGGCCTTGATGTTCAAAATTGTGAATCACAGGAACAGTGTTTTGTTGAATACCAAAGTACATGTAATGCTTTCTATCGTCCATAAAAAAAACGAAGATGATGCATTAACCAGACAGTATTTCAATATTCCCCTGGAAGTCGATTTTGTTCGCTATTTCCCCTTGACTTGGACTTTAGTGCATGAAATCAACGAAGATTCACCATTATATGATATGAGTTTATCTGAAATTCGAAGTCGCTTGTCCGAATTACTGGTCATTATTGAAGCATTTGACGAAACATATTCTCAAATGGTTATTAAAAAGCATTCGTATGCTGAACATCAGTGGGCAACCGGTGTCAAATTCAAACGGAATTTCCATGCTGATGAAAGTGGGATGATCATCTTGAATATTAATGAAATAAGTGACCTGGAAGTCATATCATAATTACGAATAACTAATTTCGAGTTCTGAATTATTGGAATTCTTCATGTTTGAATTATACAATCCTTTTAACTTAATACAGGACTAAAATTCGCAATTCGTAATTCGGCATTCGGAATTAGTAACTACCTTTGAAATATGACACAAAACAGTTCGACTTTGTACCCGATTATGGAACATTTCTACACCTTGCAAGGTGAAGGGAAATACACGGGTACTTCGGCATATTTTATACGAATCGGAGGTTGTGATGTCGGTTGTGTCTGGTGCGACGTAAAGGAATCCTGGGATGCAGATGTTCACCCCAAAATGAGTGTCGAAGAATTAAAGAATATCGTTGTCCAATACCCTGGAAACCTGGTTGTTATTACAGGCGGAGAACCGGCAATGTACGATTTGACTCCCTTGATTGAAGCGCTGCATTCGATCGGGAAATACGTTGCTATTGAAACATCCGGAACCAGTAAGCTGGTTGGGAATGTAGATTGGTATACGTTTTCCCCGAAAAAGTTTAAAGCACCTGTTGAAGAGGCTTACCTGAAAGCATCAGAACTAAAAATTGTTATCTTTCATAAATCGGATTTGGCATGGGCTGAAGATCATTCAAAAAAAGTGAATGAAAATTGTGTTCTCTATCTGCAACCTGAATGGTCAAAAAGGGAACAATTATTGCCTGCGATTATTGAATATGTAAAAAATCATCCGAAATGGAAGATTTCATTGCAGACTCACAAATACTTAGAAATACCATAAGCATGAAAAACCTTTTAATGGCATGTTTCATTTTAGCAACAGCTTCTTGCTCAACAGCTCAAATGACCTACTCTTCCAAAAATAAAAAAGCAATTGCTTTGTATGAACAAGGTCGGGATGAACCCGGTAAATCGGTCGATCCAAAGACTCATGGCCCGAATTACGCCGGAGGAATAGCTCTTTTGGAAAAGGCATTGGAAAAAGACCCTGCATTTTGGGAAGCTCATATGGTTGAAGCAGAAATGTACGAATCATTGAACCAACCTTATAAAGCCATTGAACAATACAGAAAGGCACTGGAAATCAACCCTAATCCAACTTCCGGGGGTGCTACTTATTTCTATCTTGGTACACTTGAATACAGCGTTGGTGAATACGAAAATGCTTCGAAAAACCTGACCACTTTTGTGCAAACGAAAGGTGCTCACGCAGATTATGTGACACGTTCGAAACAGATCATTAACGATTGTGCTTTCGCAATTGAGGCAATGAAAAATCCGAATCAGTTCAAACCTGTAAACTTGGGTCCGGGAGTGAACACAAAGGATTCCGAATATTTTCCAACAATTACTGTTGATGGAAAAACATTGTTATTCACACGTAGATTAGAAGATAAAAGAGTTCCTATTTACGGCGAGCAGGAAGATTTTTATGTTTCGAATTTAAGCACGTTCAATACCTGGGAAACGGCTATTCCAATGCCTAAAAATATCAATACTCTTAACAATGAAGGCGCTCCTACTATTGCAGCTGATGGAAGAACATTGATTTTCGTTGCCTGTTCGGATGAATCTGGAAGTTATGGAGATAATCGTAAAGGGAAAGGAAGCTGTGATCTGTTTTATACTAAACGTTTGGGAAATCAATGGGTTGATCCGATTAATCTTCCGGGAGCAATCAATACGGGGAACTGGGAGACTCAACCCTCTTTGTCTGCGGACGGAAAAACACTTTACTTTGTTAGGAGAATCATGACAAGAGGCGGACGACCTGATTCTGATATTTACACATCGACCATGAAAGACGACGGATCCTGGGATACACCAGTTCGTTTACCAAATACAATCAACACACCTTATATGGAAGAATCCGTTTTGATTCACCCGGACGGAAAAACATTGTATTTTTCTTCTCAGGGACATAGAGGAATGGGAGGATTGGATATTTTCGTTTCAAGAATGAACGACAAAGGCGAATGGGGAATTCCTGAAAATTTGGGTTACCCGATCAATACCAGCGCAGATGAAAACTCATTGTTGGTAAGTGCAGATGGTGAAATCGCCTTCTTTGCTTCTGACCGTGAAGGAGGATTCGGGAAATTGGATCTTTATTACTTCATCATGCCGGAGAAATTCCGTCCTGTCAAAACGTTGTACTTCGACGGATTGGTATTCGATGCAGTCACAAAAGCCCCACTTCCGGGGAAATTCTCCCTGGTAAACATCAAAACAGGAAAAGAAGTTATCAAATCTGAAGCAGACCAGGTCAATGGGACATTCACGGTTTCACTGCCGACCAATGAAGAATATGCCTTATCCGTCAGTTATCCGGGATATACTTTCTTCTCTCAGAATTTTAACATGACAGTAGCCGACAACCAGGAATCCTTTCACATGGATGTCCCGATGAATCCAATTACAGCTGGATCTACGACCGCATTGAAAAATGTATTCTTTGATTTAAATAAAGCCTCACTGCGACCTGAATCTTTTGTTGAGCTAAATAAATTGAGAGATTTCTTGAAATCAAATCCGACAATTAAAATTGAAATTGGTGGACATACCGATACCCGTGGGGACGCTGCTGAAAATATGAAACTATCGGATGCTCGTGCTAAATCCGTTAAAGATTATTTGATCCAACAAGGAGTTGAAGCTTCTCGCCTTTCTTCAAAAGGGTTTGGTGAAACAATGCCTATTTTCTCTGACGAAGTGATTGCAAAAATGACAAAGGAAAACGAAAAAGAGAAAGCGCACCAGGAAAATCGTAGAACGGAATACAAGATTGTGAAATAATGAATTTCATCCGACTCATACGCCCCATTAATCTGCTTGTCATTATCCTGACAATGTATGGAATCCGTATGTTCTTTGTTCCGTATTTGTCTGAAGACATTGTTTTGAAAAAAGCACATCCGCACGAGGTTCTCGATTATTTCCTATTGGTTTTTTCTACTGTTCTGATTGCCGCTGCGGGAAATATTATTAATGACTATTTTGATGTAAAAGCAGATCGGATCAATAAACCCAACAAAGTCATTATCGGGAAATACATCAAACCGAGGTGGGCAATTGTTTCTCACTGGATTTTGAACTTCGTTGCATTTTCCATTGCGTGTTATCTGACATGGGAATATGAAACATTTTGGTACGTATTTATTCACTTGTTAAGCATCAATGTGCTTTGGTTCTATTCCATGTATTTCAAACGGAAATTCCTGATTGGAAACTTGTTTATTGCCGCTCTGACAGGTTTAGTTCCTTTGCTGTGCGGAATTCACTTTTTAGGATTGACAACCCCTTTCCGCAGCGCCAATTTCATGAGTGATTTCAAGGAAGGTGCCAATTGGATCTCGCAATTGAACCTGAAAATATTCTTTGTAGTTGCTCTTGCTTTTTTTGCTTCCTGTTTGAACCTGGTTCGCGAGATTGTGAAGGACATGGAAGATGTGGAAGGTGATCTGTTATTGAAAGCGAAAACAATTCCTATCGTTTTGGGGATTAACAAGGCAAAATGGATTTCACTCGTTTGCCTGATAGCAATTATCGGTATTTCACTTCCTTTTTTAATCGAAGGATACGCCGTTTTCAATCACACGTTTATCAGGGTCATGGGGCCTTCATTTGTTATTTATCTCTTGCTGCTTGTCTGCTGTATCCTGCTTTTGAACAAACCGGACCGAAACAGGCTGAAACGCATTGACCTGATTTTGAAAATAACCATGCTGATTGGTTGTTCCATGCCTTTTTACTGGTATTTCCTATGACAAACATTCAATGGATCTTAGGATCCCAATCTCCCCGAAGAAAAGAGCTTTTGGCCGGTATCGGTGTGGAATTCGAAGTTCGGATCAAGGATACGGAAGAGGTTTATCCGGAATCACTTCCTGCTTCAGAAGTCCCTGAATTCCTGGCAAAACTGAAGGCAGATGCCCTCCTACCCGATTTAGCGGATAATGAGGCAGTTATTTGTGCAGACACAGTAGTTATTCTTGAAGGTGAAATTCTCGGGAAACCTGTTGATTTCAATGATGCGAAGCAAATGCTTACTCGCTTATCAGGAAAGAAACACACCGTCATTACCGGCGTCTTCATCGGTTCAAAAAACCGGAGAAATTCCTTTTCGGAACAAACAGAAGTGGAGTTTGAACACTTGACGGAAGAAGAAATCAATTTCTACATCAACCGATACAAACCATTTGATAAAGCGGGATCTTATGGCGTCCAGGAATGGATTGGTTACGTTGCTGTGAAACGGATGGAGGGAACATATACGAATGTGATGGGCTTGCCAACGAATCGTTTATATCAGGAAATACAGAAGTTCATCCTGTGAATATTCCCGTCGCATAAAGGGTGAAAATACCTCGGTTTGATTTGCGTTCTGTTTCATTTTTATGTTACATTTGACGAAAATCACTATTTATGAAACACTTCTTTTTAACAATCCTGATCGCGGTATCGGGAATTACAACCAGCTTAGCTCAAGCCGGTGACTCAAGCAACAACAAACCTTCATCAGGCGAGACTCAAATTAAATCCGCAAATGCCCCAGCAAGTAAATCGGATCTGCCAACAATGAGTGGTAGTAAGACCATTGAGGACATCATCACATTTTTACCCGTCACATTCTTTTTACTGATCACTTCAACTATTTTCATCAAATTGAGAAAAGACAAGGTAAAACTCAGTGACATTCTTATTGACAAGGAAGCAGTGCAGGAAAAAAGAAAAACGGAAGCATCAGTTGCTATAGCTGCTGTAAATGCCGGTCAACCGGCAGCATCAGTACCCGCGACACAAACTGACAATCAAACAACAGCTAATCAGGAACAAAGTCAAAGTACCAGCAGACTGATTGCGTTCATCTGTGGTATCACATCCATTGCATTAGCCTGTTGTATCACCAGTTATTATTTCTATAAATCATTTACCGGAACGGAAAAAGTAGATTTAGGGAATCTATCCAATGTGCTTTTTGGTTTAGGATTGGGAGTAGTTCCATACGGATTCAACAAAATAGCAGCGGCATTGAAATAGTTTGTATTTACCCATAAAAAGGTAGGGGCGCGATTAATCGCGCCCCTACCTTTTTTAAAATTTAATATTACTGTTTAACAAACGGTGTCGTTTCCGAACCGTTATCCCCGCTAACGCGAACCAGGTAATACCCGTTTTGCAAATCATCCACCTGAAGATCTGCTCCATAGGTTTGGTTTTTATTGGCAACCGATTGGTATTTCACCACGCGGCCGTTCATATCGATCAATTCCACTTTGGCATTTTCTCCGACGTTACCAATCAATTCCACGCGGATTTTATCAGTTGCCGGATTAGGGAAGATCATCAATTCATTATTATTCACTACCCCTTCATCCAATCCCAGCGCAAAACCAACAGAGAAATCATATCGGTGATACGACCCGAAGTCTGCAGGGAAAATCTCCAACATGGATCCCCCAACTTTACGCACTCTGAATCCTCCGGTTGTTTCTCCCTCTGTTTGTGCAGAATACCAGAATCCGATTCCATCATCATCACTGTCTTCCAAAATGATTGAATAACAACCCGAAGCCAAGTCAAATGTATCTTTGTAATCTGTCGTATTCGTCAAAGTGGTCCGTTGGAAAATAATGTTTCCGTTCTGATCGACCAATCTCCATTTGTTTTCGTTCGCCTTGTTGTTCGTAGTCATCCAGATATAGAATGCACCGTTGATCACTTCAGGAGCTGTATATTTGGTTTTGAACTCATCATTCTGATGGTATTCATCCACCGAGGAAGAACCGTCAATTTCAATCACTCGTGCGTAAAACCCGGTTGCCGGATTCGCCCCGAACCAGAAATTTTGGTTTGTGATCGGAATCTCCACGATCTCTTTTTGAAGGAACCCTAAATTTCCACTCCATACATAATCAATAAAATTTCCATAAGTGACCCAAATCCTGATTTTACATGATGTTAACGGAAGTGCTCCATTATTCTGTAAGATCACACGTGGATTGGAACAGGTCGGATTCCATTTGCTGTAATATTCATAGCTGTTCGGATTCAAAATATCCAAAATTGCAGCATCATGCTGGAAGTTTGGCGCAGAATACGAAACCAGGTCGATAGCTGTTACAAAGTTACCTCCGGCCTGACCTAAATCATTTGTCGGAACATCGGTAATATCATAATCAATTGTCACCGTATCACCAGGTGTTACATAAGAAGTCAGTTCGTGATCAAAATCAGTGACCATGTCTCCCGGACACCAACCTTCACGCGCATATGGCCATGTTCCTCCCTGACCTGTATTCGGGTTCTCACCACATCCATCCGTTCTCCAGATACTCCAGCTGAATCGCTCCACTCCGTCAATAATCAGTTTGTGTTGTTTGTCTTGCCATTCGCAACATGCACCGTCACCAACCTGACCATGTCCGGTTAATCGTGTTCTGATCTTAAAATTCTGCGAAGTATCGGAAAGAATCACTTGCTTGGCTTGCAAAACGACATCGTTAGCCATATCAGCATAATTGTACGATGTCCAGTTTTTCCAGATAGGTTGGACATCATGTACATCTCTCGCCGGAACACCCTCCACAAATGCAAATTTCAAATCAATCAATTCCTGTGTATTATGTGCAGCCAGGTCAACCGTTCCGTGTAAATATTTTTGGTAATCCGTTACATCGTAAATCCAGGTGAATCCTTGAGGCCCCAAATCAAACCCGATTCCATAAGGTGTAATGTATCGACCGATTTCGATGTCGTTCACTTCTTCAAAAGGTGCCTGATAATAAGTAATTGTTGCGTTTGTTTCCGTGACATCGATGGTACTCGGAGCAGAACCGATATTCGTCCCGGTTGAAGTCAATGTATCAACCGTTCCCGATGCATAGGTTTTCTCATTGGAAGAAACAATGAAACTATTGTCACTTGCAACATAATTGAATTTAACTGAAACCTCAGGGAAAACAGCAGTTAAAGCCGAATCAATTGTAGAAGTGTTGTAAGTTCCCTGGTCCAATGAAAAAACCGGGACTTCAGTGATAACTTCCGTACCAGAGATATAAGCAGTATTCAAAGTCATCACGGTGTTTGTACTGGACGCCATCGCTAATCGATTATGCGAACTGCGATCTATGATTCCGCTTTCACCATCAAAGTCATAATAAAGCTCCAAATTTGAATAATTCGGATGAGCGTTGGTGATTTTTTTATTCATCCAAGCTGCAATATCCGATGCCGTCAAAGCAGTCGACCAAACAGAAAATTCATCCAATTGTCCTTTATAAAAGTTAGCCTGATCTATATTTGCTCCCAAAATAAAGCGCGAAATTTTTCCTACAGGCATTGTTTTTCCAGTTCCTGAATGCCATTGAACCCCATCTTTATAGATAAACATCTGACCGGTTGAGGATTTCTTAACGAAAGCCCAATGGTGCCAAACATTATCAATGTCTGTTGCCGTAGCCAATTTCGAAATGCGGTCATAAGAGGATCCATTTCCGGCATCGAAATAAATATTGTTATCCGACCAAGGGAAATGAATATTGAAAATGCGGTTATTTAGAGAATCGACAGCTTCCAAAACTGAAGTATTTGTTCCTGCAACTCCGTTACCTTTTGCCCAAAATGCAACAGTTACGTCTGCTCCCAGGGTTATATCACTCAAGTTTACATCTGCAAAATTGCTCCCTGTTGCATTGAATACTCCACCTCTATTGTTATAAAATAAAGAGGTATTTGTACCCAATGTCTGCATTGCGATTCCAGCTGATGTTGTTGCAACATGTGCATCTTCATATGAAATTTCAATGATCAGGTTATCAGTTCCATTGTAATTGAACGGTTGTGAAAAATGAAATACATTCGCTCCATTCACGATATTCATTGCATCGTCCGAATAAACAGCAGTCAAACCTGTCGTCTCCCAAGTTGTCAGGGTGCTTCCCGAAGTCTGTTTCAATTTAATCGTCACATTCTCCAATTCAGAAATTCCTTGATTGAACATCAGTTGTAAGGCTTGTAAATTCCCGGCTACAATTCCATTTGCAGCTAAATCAGATGCGGAAACAATCCATTGCATTTTAGCTCCGTTGGCTCCTGAATTGACAAAATTAACGGTGGAAGCTGCAGTTCCCGAAATAGCATGCATATCCGGAGTTTGAACCGTTCTTCTTGTCACTTGTCTGTATTGCTGATCAAAATAAGCCTGATTTGCATAAGCATATGAAGCAGGAGCGGTCGTATTCACTTTAAATTTCTTTCCGTCAACCTGAACCGAATCCATAATTCCGGTATGTTCAAAAATCCGGGTGTACGCCAGATAATCCCATTCACCGCAATTGTAACTATCCCAGGTTGTAAGCGGACTACATTTCAATTTATAATACATCAATACGCGCTCAAAGCGTTTGGTATCCAGGCTTGCCGGAAATTGGAATTCAGCTCTTCGTGCGCTGATGGTGTCAAACGTATAAGTCTGAACCCAGGTTGTATCTTGCGCATAAGAAGCTATTGCAAAAAATGCCAGGAAACCGGAGAGAAATCGTTTTTTCATATTTTATAATCAGTATAGGATGGTAAATATAACCCAAAGAAGTGTCCAAGTCTATATCGATTTTGTGACATTTTTGGGACAATTGTTCATTTCACGGTCAAAGTATCCCGAAGTATTGTAAAGCTGATCAGTAAACCTTGTAAATCGGAAGCCGGTTAAAAGTCTTTTTTTCAAAGCGTTGACTGTTCTGATAGACAAAGAAAAGCTGAGCCTCGGCACTTTTAGCAAATTCGGGATCTTCCGACTTCTTCATTTCAAGCATCTCCCGAAGGCTTGGATTCTCTTTCAGAAGCTGTGCTGCCTCATCTTCGAAAACATAAGCTGAGAAATATTCCTTTTCCTGGATATAACTGTCGAGAAAATTCCATGCGAAGTAGGAATCCTCGAAACGGGGTTCCAAAACGCTTATAATGAAATTCTGCCTGTCCTGACCACATGGAATCCAAACGCTTCCTTTGGGAATACGCACAAATTCTTCCTGCTCCGTACTTTTCACTTTCCGATGCAGGTAATGTCCTTCATACGGTTTACTTCCCGACTCAAAATCGAGAATCCGAATGGTATGAACCTGTTTGAAAGAGCTGTCCATTTCGAGGAGTTCCACTCCATTTGCTTTCAATCTTTCAATAACTGCTGTTGCTTCTTTTGAAACGATATACCCTTTCGGAACTCGAACTGAGTCCTGGCTGCGATAAGTTTGAAAATAAGGAATGGTTTTGGAGAAAGGTTTCGAGCGATCATAGAACAACCGGTCTTTTCCCGAAACTTCGCTTGGCTTATATCCGAATTCATACCCTTTGAATCGAATGGAATCTTTCTTATCGGTCAACTGATAATTGAATTTCATCGTCTTTGACAAATCGGGTTCGTTTTTGAGAACTGCCAAACTTCTCGCTTTTTCAATTTCCACTGAATTTTCCCTGCTCCAATGAAACAGGAATGCCAGATAGTCTTTCGTTGCCTTCACACGTTGCGGGAAGGGTTTCAGCATGTGCGTTTCAACCGTGATACTTAAAGCATTGAACAACGCACCATAACCTTGTGCATATCTCGGAAGATCATTGAAGGCCTGAATTCCCGATTCCGGAGTTTCACCCATTGTTTCTACATAGGGCGACCAATCCCATCCTTTTTTCTTCAAAGTTTGAGTTAAAGCCGGAATGTATTTTTGAGTAAAGAGATTGAGAACTCCCGCATCCATCCGTTCTTTCATCGAATGAATAAACGTAAGCGTATATTGATAATCTGCCCCATTTGAAACATGCGTATCCACAAATACATCCGGATCAAGCGAGTGATAGATTTTCGCGAAGGTTTTCATGTTCCTGGAATCCATTTTGATAAAGTCCCGGTTCAGATCCAGGTTCTGGGCGTTTCCCCTGAAACCGTACTCTTCCGGTCCATCCTGGTTTGCCCTGCTGGAGGAAGATCTGTTCATCATTCCACCGATATTGTACGCCGGGATAATTGCAATTACCGGAAGATTGGCTGTTTTCTTTCCCTTTTTGATCCATTCTTCTACCCACAACAGGCAAGCGTTCACACCATCCGGTTCTCCAGCGTGAATGGCATTATTGATCAGAACTGTTGTGTTCGCCTTTGCTTTCTGAAAGGTTTGCAAAGAATCTCCCGCACCATTGATAATTACCAGATAGATTGGGAATTCCGTATCCGATTCGCCCATTTGGTACAATTCGATTTCGGAATGTTGTGCATCCCATTTCTTGTAAATCTCAATTAATTCGGGATAAGCAGGAGTTTTGTTCCCATCCCATTGGGCCTGGGAAAGCAACGGAAATAAGAGTGTGAAAAATGCAAGCTTCATAGGTTAAAAGTAAGACTTTTTAACGCAGAGGCGCAAAGAGCGCAGAGTTTAGATTAACCAGCCAGTTTTTCCGAAGCGATCTCGCGTTTAGCTTCTTCCCGGTGATTGATTCCCCAGTGGATCATACTATCCATCACTTCCTGTAATTGTCTTGCAGATTCGGTCAATTCGTATTCAACCAGAACAGGTATTGAATCGTGGACAGTCCGCTTTAGAATTCCATTCAACTCCAGCTCTTTCAGTTCTTTCGAAAGCATACGGGGAGTGATTTTTGGGATAGTCCGTTGGATTTCAGTAAAACGACGGCTTTTACCAAAAAGCAATGATCCGATAATCTGCAGTTTCCATTTCCCTGAAATCACGTTCAAGGTATCTGTCATTGCCAATACGAACTGAATGGGGCAAGATTTTGCTTGTTCAAGTGTCATTTTCTGTGCCATAATGCAAAGTTAATCGATACAAGTATACTAAAGTATATCGATATACAAAAGTATAGTACTTCTTTTTATATACCAACTATGAATAGCTTTGTCTCATCAAACAAATTAAAAAGATAGACTTATGATTTTAGTAACAGGCGCAACAGGTAATTTAGGAAAAGCAACGGTTGAATTTCTATTGAAAAAGATCCCGGCGAAAGAAATCGCTGTATTGGTTCGCGATGCAAGTAAAGCAACAAACTTAGAAGCATTGGGCGTGAATATCCGGGTTGGAGATTACAATGATAAAGATTCATTGGTAAAGGCATTTCAAGGAATTGAAAAAGTACTTTTAATCTCTTCCAATGATTTCAACGATCGTTTGGGTCAACAAAAAAGAGCAGTTGATGCAGCGAAAGATGCTGGTGTGAAACACATCCTTTACACAGGAGTTTCCATGCAAAACATAGAAAATTCCGCATTGAAACCATTGATGGGCGAACATTATGACACTGAGAAACACATTTTGGATTCGGGATTGAACTACACTTTCCTACGCGACAATTTGTACGCAGATGTCATTCCAATGTTCGTCGGAGAACACGTTATTGAATCCGGAATCAACTTCCCTGCAGGAAACGGACGTGTTCCTTTTACATTGAGAAGCGAGATGGCGGAGGCTTTCGCTAACGTATTAAGCACTCCAGGACATGAAAACAAGACCTATGAGATTTCGAATGTAGAAAGTTACTCTTACCAGGACGTTGCCGATGCGCTTTCCACTCATTCAGGAAAAACCGTTGCTTACAATGATGTTTCAGTAGCTGACTTTTCAAAAGCCTTGGCTGAAGCAGGAGTTCCGGAAGCAATGATCGGTTTTTCAATCGGTTTTGCAACAGCGACAAAAGAGGGTGATTTCGACGTTCCAAACAACCATCTGGAACAACTTTTAGGACGAAAACCAAGCTCCTTGAATCAATTCATTTCGGAAATATTCTAATAATCAATTCCGATTGATTTCCCAAAAAGCGTTTCGTGCTCCTGCGTTAAAACTACACAGCAGGAGCATGGAACGTTTTTTTATTTTGTAATTTTAATGCTCAATAGCAACTTATGATTCTGGACTTTTTGATCGGCGTTTTACTCGTAAATGCACTTCCCCATTTTGTACTTGGAATTACCAAAACACGCTTTTTGGGTATGTTCGGCTATAGTCCAACTGCAAATATCTGGTATGCGATAGCCCAGTTTGCTCTTGCATTGGTTTTATTTCACATCCAACATGGAATCGAGACGATTTTAACGAATGGAATTTTCCTTGGAGCAAGCTGTACCTGTCTCCTATTCCTTATTTTTGGAAAAACGATTTTGAAGTTCTATAATAAGAGGAATTGAAAATGGAAAAATGGATAATTGAAAAGTGAATTATACTTGACTCTCAGAATTTACCTATTTAAATTTGCAATTCTTCTTTTCACTTTTACATTCTCAATTTTCAATTAAAAAATGGATTTATTCAGCTCATCGGACGAAACAACAAACTTGCTTCCACAGGATGGAATTGTCAATTACTATGGTGTTGTTTTTTCAAAATCTCAAGCTGATTTCTTCCTGGATCATCTTTTGAACAATATTGAATGGAAGAACGACGAAGCAATCATCTTTGGAAAGCGAATTGTTACGAAACGAAAAGTGGCTTGGTATGGAGATAAACCTTATGAATACACCTATTCCAATACAACTAAACACGCATTGCCATGGACAAAAGAACTTTTGGAACTCAAAACTGTAATCGAAGAAAAAACGGGTGAAACGTTCAATTCCTGCCTGCTCAACCTCTATCATGACGGCAGTGAAGGGATGGCTTGGCACAGCGATGCGGAGCGGGACTTGAAAAAGAATGGCGCTATTGGTTCTGTGAGTTTTGGAAGTGAACGCAAATTCGCTTTTAAACACAAACAAAGTTCGGAGACCGTTTCACTTTTGTTGGAACACGGAAGTTTACTTGTTATGAAAGGTACAACGCAAACAAATTGGCTTCACCGGCTTCCTCCTACCCGACTCTCCAAAAAACCGCGGGTCAATCTGACATTCCGAACTATCACCCATTTTTGAAATCACATCTCACAAGTACCCATTGCCTCTTTAACCGATACCTGATTGATGATAATGCGGATCAATTAATCACTAACCGATTTTTACTTAAGCAATCTGAAATTCCGTCTATTTTCACGGACATATCGGTACAGCATGTAAAGAAGTGCAACAGACGTCACCAAAATTCCCAACTGGTTATGATAGGCAGGACTTTCCGGCTTTACTTTGGAATAAAAAGTTTCCATAATAAAGTAACTGACATTCATCAAATGAAGCGGAATAAAAATGTAAAGCAGCTTTGTTAATCTTTTGACAGACCAAAGAATGACCGGAACAATCACAATGAATATAAATGTGATAAAGCCATGAAGATTTTCAGAGATACCGAGGATTAAGTCATGACTTTTGAAATTTTGGAATACATAGAAAAAATGAATGAGGTGGTTAATGGTAAAACCGGTCATCAAAACACGAAACGCATCTTTTTTCTGCTCGTCGCTGTATATTTTCTTAAGTCCGTGATAACCGACCATGCATATGATAACCAGGTTGATCAATGAAGATACTCTTCCCGAATTGCGGGCACATTTGTCGAAAACAAAACCGGTTTCCGTTGTCCAGATCGCCCATCCGAAAATGATTCCTTCCAGACAGATGATTAATATGATCAGCAGCAATATCCTGTTTTTCGCCAGCATAATTCAGTTAGTATTGATTTGAACCATTAACGACAGGAAACAAGCATTATTACATACTCCAAAAAATTGTTTTTTCTCTTCTCATTTTTAACTTTACCGATATGAACGATCTACTAGACGAAAATATGACATCTCAAAAAAGTACTCTTCGATTTTACTGGTGGGTTGCTTTCATTTGGGTTTTCTTTTTTGCAATCGGTTACCTTTTCCGAATCATGCATTGGCCGTTTGCCTCAATCTTACGTATTGTCGGAGCCGGAGGATTCATGGCTTATTCCTTGTCTTTCCTGATACTTACGAATCCCAGGACGATTTCAATCATCATTTCCAACGCTATCAGTCTTTTCTGGATCTTACTTCTTATCAGGGGAGTCTTTTTCAACAGGGGATATCCTTTCAACGAACAAGGAGTAGCCGCCCAGGTAATCGCATTTGCTATTTTGTTTCTGATCCATTGGGGAATTTTATACCTGATTAAAAAAAGACGGTCTCGAAACAAATGAGCCTGACCTTGTTTTAAACTATATCAAGACATTGTTTATATTTGGTTTCGATATCAATTCACATTCAATGTCCAATACTTTTCACAAGCATCCAATCATTTTTTACAATGTAGAAAACCTCTTTGATACTTTTAACGACAAAATGCTTCAGGGAAATGACGAATTTACTTTGGAAGGCAGCAAATTGTGGGATGATGAAAGATACCAATTGAAGTTGAATCGTTTGGCAGAAGCCCTCTTACTAGTAAATGGTTCCACTCCCCTTGTGTTTGGAATGGCTGAAATTGAAAATCGGAAAGTAGTTGAGGATCTGATCAAAACGGATCTTTTGGCACATCGGAATTTCCAAATCGTTCATTACAATTCGGAAGACAGGCGTGGAATGGATTGTGCTTTTGTATACGACGCCGGATTTATTCATCTGGAGAGCGAAAATAAACTCCTGATTGAAGTAGAAGATGAACCGTATTTCAGAACACGTGATATCATTTATACGAAAGCGAAACTTGCGGATCAGCATATCATTCACTTCTTCGTTAATCATTGGCCATCCAGAAGAGAAGGAACTTCGGAATCTGAAAGCAGGAGGAAATTTGCCGCCGCAACTCTTAGAAGAAAAATTGACGAGATCTTAAACTTCGATAGAGAAGCAAATATTATCATAATGGGTGATTTCAATGACACACCGGAAAATTTCAGTATCCGTAATATCCTTCGCGCGAAAGGTCAGCATGAACAAACACCCGGAGATTTGATTAACCTGTTGGTAGAAGAGCAAAAACAGGGCTTTGGAACTACTGTTCACCAACGGGAATGGGATGTATTTGACCAACTCATCGTTTCACAAGGATTACTGCAGGGAAAATCCGGGTTGGAGATTCATGAGCACAATGCCTTTATAGCCCGAAATAAAGAACTTATCTTTACTTTCCCCGACGGAGGACAGAAACCAAGTGCAACTTATGGTGGCGATCGCTATCACGGCGGGTATTCAGATCATTTACCTGTATTCCTGAATCTCAAAGAGAAAACCGGAAATTGATTCGCAATCATGAATCCTGCAAAACTATTTCTAATTGATTTTAAATCTTCCCGAAATTTCCGGGAGGCCATTCCACTCCTGGTGAAAGATGAAGCTTTGAGATTGGCCATTTTTGACGAAATTGAGTGCGAGGAATATCCATATCCTGAGTACGCTTCCTGGATTGCCGTGCACTTCTTTGAAAAACACCCGGAACTGATGACAAAAAGCCAATTCGATTTGATGGTTTCAGTTCTGAAACAAACCAAGAATCATTCGCTTCAACGCAATCTTTCAAACGCTTTGGTATATGCCCCATTCGATTGCTCGGAGGACGGAGAATTATTGGATCTACTGATTGATTTCTTGCATCAATCCGAAACACTTCCGGCACTGAAATACCAAGCATTACGAATGATAGAACAGCACTTTTTACCCGCATATCCGGAATTGATGCGCGAATTGAAAACACTCATGAATCTTCTTTCGAACCATCCCAAAAAGTCGATGCAGGCAATGGCCCGAAACTTTGAAAAAAAATACCGTAAACATCCTTATTATGAGCAATAGACTTTTTTTTACGCTTCTTTCATTTTTATTCTTTTCAGATTCACTCTTTTCGCAAACTATTCACCTGGAAGAAATCATGAAGGGAGAAGAATTTGTAGGATTTTCTCCGCAAGATATCCACTGGACGATTGACAATGAATCC
This sequence comes from uncultured Fluviicola sp., assembly GCF_946478805.1. Next base: position 71,504 of record NZ_CAMLDC010000011.1, read on the forward strand.
GTGACCTTTGACTGGAATCCGACCGGCGAATTGGGAAGAAGCTTGTATGCTTACCAATTGAAACAAAAGCAAATTCAGAAAGTACGATTTATTGAGAACAGACCCATTTCGTCTCCGACTTTAACCAATCATACTCAACCTTTTAATAATCATTATTTTAACCAGGACGGAGACCTGGTAAGATACAGTCAAAAAACCAAGGAACACATCGTTGTTTATTCACGGAATGAACCTATCGGAGAAATCTTCCGGGTCAAGAATCCTTCGTTGATCTATTTCACGATTCAATCCAATGTTTTCTGTTATGATGAAACCGTTGGAAGTATTGTTCAGGTAACCAATTTCGTGCAAGGAAATCAGGTTGTCGAAAAAAACGACACGAGTTTTTTACATGAACAGCAGCGCGAATTATTTTCGTACATAAAACTTCAGGATGAAAAGAAAAAGTGGAATGAAAAGCAGCCTCAACGTAAAACTCCGGTCGGAATCTATTATTCAAAGAACGAATACGTCAGCAAACTGAACATCAGTTCCGACGGAAGGTTCATTTCATTTGTCCTTACCATGGATCCGGATGAACCAACTACCAATTACGAATCCTACATTACAACCGATGGATTCACACATCACAGACAAGCCCGGCCGAAAGTAAATGACAAAGAACCAAGCACACGCATGGGAATTTTTGATAGCCGGGAAGACACCGTTTATTTTGTGGATTATTCTGCTTTAAAGGACATTCGCAAAAAACCGGCTTATCTTGCCGAATACGGAATCACGGGTTCATACACCAGGGATCGGGAGATTTGTTTCCACCAGGCAATCATGAATCCCGATTTGAATAAAGCGTTGGTAGATATTCGTTCTTACGATAACAAAGACCGCTGGATCTGTTTGGTTGACCTGGCAACCGGAAAACTCACCGAGCTTGAAAATCAGCACGACGAAGCATGGATCGGTGGACCGGGAATTTCAGAATGGAACGAAGAAGAAGGAACCTTGGCATGGACGAATTCTTCCGATTTCATTTTCCAGAGTGAAGAAAGTGGTTATTCCCATTTGTATTCTATGAATTCGACTAATCGCGCCAAAAAAGCATTGACGAATGGGAAATGGGAAGTACGCGATCCTTTTCTTTCACATGATAAAAAGTCCATTTACTTCCTCGCAAATAAAATTCATCCGGGTGTCCGGAATGGATATAAACTGGATCTCGCTTCACAAAAGATAACGGCTCTCTTTGAAGGGAATTTCGGGATTGAATGGACTTTGTCGCCGGATGAAAAAACCTGGGCAATCCGTTATTCGACTACAACTCAACCGTGGGAATTATGCATTGTGCCAAATGCCCCGAACCAAAAATTGGTTCCTGTCACCAAAAGTACGCTTCCTGCATTTGACAAATTGACACTCCAAACTCCCGAACTCATTCAAATCCCCTCATCAGACGGGAAAACCATTTACTCCAGGAAATACACACCTGCAAAACCAAATGGAGCAGCTGTTCTATTTGTACATGGAGCAGGTTATTTGCAGAATGCGCATTATTTCTGGAGTTATTATCAACGTGAGATGTTGTTTCATCAATTGTTGATTGAAAAAGGATACACGGTACTCGATTTGGATTACCGGGCAAGTGAAGGTTACGGAAGAGATTGGAGAACGGATATTTACCGGGATATGGGAAATCGCGATTTGCACGATTACGTGGATGCCCGGAATTACCTGGTCAAAAATCATTCGATCGACTCTTCCCGGGTTGGAATCTATGGAGGAAGTTATGGTGGTTTCATCACCCTGATGGCTCTTTTAAAAACTCAGGAAACCTTCAATTGCGGAGCTGCTTTGCGTTCTGTAACAGATTGGGCACATTACAATCACGAGTATACCAGCAACATTTTAAATTATCCATCAACCGATCCGAAGGCTTATCGTAGAAGCAGTCCGATCTATTTTGCAGAAAACCTGGATAAACCGCTGTTGATGCTTCATGGAATGGTAGATGACAATGTACAGTTCCAGGATATTGTCCGTTTGAATCAACGTTTCATCGAACTGGGGAAAACCAATTTTCAATTGAGCATCTTCCCGACTGAAGCTCACGGTTTCACTTTCACTCCGGCTTGGATTGATGAATACAGAAGGATTTTGGAACTCTTTGAAAGTAACTTGAAATGATTTTTTCTCCCACGGATCCCGATAGTTATCGGGACACAGAGGAACACAGAGGAACACAGAGGAATATAAATGATAATTCGTAATTCGTAATTCGTAATTCGTAATTCGTAATTCGTAATTCGTAATTCTAATAATATGGAAGTTCGAGAATTAAAAACCATAGAGGACATGATTCCTCATCTTGCTGTTCTTCAGGAGTTGTATCCAAATCTGGATTTAGAGAGTTATCGGAACATGCTGGAAAATATGGTTCCCAACAATTATGCACAAGTCGGGATCTTTATTGAAGACAAGTGCGTCGCGATTAGCGGATATTGGTTGGGAACAAAATTATGGTGTGGTCCCTATCTCGAATTGGACAACGTGATCGTTTGCGAGCAAGCAAGAGGAACAGGAGCAGGAAAACTGATTCAAAGCTATTTGGAAGAAAAAGCACAGCAACTCAATTGCAGTATCATGGTACTGGATGCTTATTCAAACAACTTCAAAGCACACCGGTTCTATTACAACCAGGGATATGCTCCACGGGGATTCCACTTTATCAAGATCCTGGATGAAGAAGGTTTGACCTGATTTCATTGAACCACGAAGAACACAAAGTACACGAAGTTTTTTATGTCCAGAGGTGTTTTTAAGCAAGGAGAAACAATCTTTTTTCTTAACTTAAAATGGCAAAAAGGAGTTTGGATATCTTATCAATTTTAATGAAAAGCTCTTACGTAATGGTGTGAAACGGTTCACTTTAAAAGGTAATATCCATTAAACAAATATTGTCAAAACTTTCCTGGTGAGCTTTGTGCTCTTCGTGGTCAATCTATCCACGACTAACTTGTTTCCAACCGTTTCATCTGATCCCGGATAATTTTCCCGCAGGTCTGAATCTGATCCACAATTTTCGAAACCAATTCTTTGAGTTCCTTTTTGCTGAGCTGGGTTTCTTTTTCCAATCTCAACAATAATCCCGAAGTTTCATTCATTCCAAACAATCTGGCAGGACTTAAAATCTGATGTGCCTGTTTTCGTAATTCAACCCAGTCATCATCTTCAAAAAAGTGAATCAGATCGATGGAATATTGTGGCATCATTTCAAGATAGGCTCCATACATTTCCAATAAATAAGCTACATCTCCTTCTGCACGTTCTTCCAAAATGGACAAATCCAGTAAGTCAACTTGTGCCACTTCTTCCTCTTGATGTTTCGGGTCCACAAACAGGGCATTATTCTGATATCCCCACTTCACCAATAATTGATAAAGTTTTTCAGGATTGAACGGTTTGGAAATATAATCGTTCATTCCTGCTTCTATAAACTTATTTTGGTCACCAACCATGGCAGAAGCTGTAATGGCGATAATCGGAACAGAACTCACCGGTTCCGAAAATTTGGAACGAATGAATTTAGTTGCCTCCATCCCATCCATTCTGGGCATATAATAATCCATCAGAATCACATCGAATGCCTTATCCTTCAAAATAGCGATGGCATCGATTGCATTGCTGACACAAACAACATCCACATTCCACTTATTCAGATCATATAAGATCACGCGCTGATTAATCGAATTATCTTCTACCAGAAGAACCCGCAAGCCATCCAAATTTTTCACCAGGACAATATCTTCCTGACTGACATTCTTGGTCTCAACATGTTTATTGTGAAGTTCAAAATCCAATTCGAATGAAAGAGTCGTCCCCTGTCCCTCCTTACTGAAGAGATGAATCTCTCCGCCCATTGCTTCCACCAAAGATCTGGCAATACCTAAACCTAATCCGGTTCCGGAAGCAGTTCGTGTGCGGTGGTCCTCCAATTGGGTGAAATTTTCAAATACAAAATCCTGCTTCTGATCAGGAATTCCGATTCCCGTATCCTTCACTTCAAAGAGAATACGCTCCATTCCACTTCGGTTGCTGACCGGTTTGACCCGCAAAGTGATACTTCCTTCAATCGTGAATTTGATTGAATTACCCACAATATTCAATAAAATCTGATTTAACCGAACAGGATCTCCAATAACATAATCCGGTAAATTCTCATTAAAATCCAGATTGAACTTCAATCCCTTCTCCTCTATCCTGTATGAGATCGAACTTACAAAAGTTGCCAGTAAATCCGACAAGGAAAAACGCACATATTCAAACGACATTTTGCCCGCCCGAATCTTTGAAACATCCAATAAGTCATTTACAACATGCAGCAATCCATTTGCCGAAACACCTAAAGTATGTGCGATTTCCTGTTGTGTCTTAGACAGTTTCTCATCATTCAACTGCCTTGTCAAGCCGATAATCCCATTCATAGGTGTACGGATTTCATGGCTGACATTTGCCAGGAACAATTCTTGTGTTTTCAATGCATTTTCCGCTTTTCTCTTTTCGCGGATCGCCAATTCCCTGGCCTCTAACAAATCCGTAATATCGGTATCCACATATACCAGGAATTTCAATTCTTCATGTTCATCAAAAACAGGAGTCAAAGAAGTCTGAATGTATTTTTGTTCGTGATTTTTCAATTGTTTAAATGCCTGAAAAACGACCGATTCCTTGGTTTCAATAGCTTGATCGATAAATGCAGAAATCTCCGCTCTTGTCAAACCGGCAATTTCATAAATACTGCCACCCTTTTGAGCGAAAAACTCTTCTGCCGTGGTCCATCCGTACAAGCGTACAAATCCTTCATTCACCCATGAAATGATTCCTTGAGGATTCGTAATGGTAATTCCATTATTGGTATTGCTCGCCACAATGGAAAGCCGCTCCAGCTCCCTGTTTTTAGATAAGATAAGCCTGTTGGAAGAAACCCGGTCCTTATACCTGAAATAGATGAAAATTAACAAAGCGGCCAAGAGTAAAATACTGCCAACCAATAAATTACGGATAATCACCTGGTTTTCATTATTGTCATTCTGTAGTCGTTCATTCCGGTTCAGTATCGCAATTTCCTTATTCTTTTTATTCAAATCATATAGGAATTGAAGCCGAACCAACTCCTTTGCATTTTCATCGTTACTGAATTCCTCAAACTTCTTGTTATATTTCAGTCTGTATTCATAAGCAGCCTTATAGTTCCCTTTCAAACTTTCCAATTCGGAATAAAACTCATAGAAATACTTGTATTCAGACAAAAATTGAAATTGGTTAATATAAACTTCGTACTCTTTCAGAAGTTTTTCAGCCTCCACTAATCTTCCATTCGCCAGGTAAAAGCGAATTAAGAGCTGGCAATTCGGATAAATATAATTCGAAGCCCCTCGTTTCACATAGATCGCACGGGCAAAATCCATATATTTCTTCATACTGTCTATTTGACCTTCTAATCCGTATGCTTCTCCATAATTGGAGTATCCGACTGCATAACTTAAGGAATCATTCAAACTCAGGGAACCTGTGATACACTTCAAGGCGTACTTTCTGCTTATTTCCAGGTAAGACTCTTTTTTAAGAATCTGGTAATAAAACAGATACAAATTTGACAGGTTGTTATTGCATTTCAGAATCGTGTTATCCAGTTTTTTTGTCTTGGCTTCGAGTAAGATCGATTTATATACTTTCTTTGCCTCATCCAGGTACCAGACACTCTTTTTTTCGAAACCATAATCTGTCAGGCAATGTCCGACGAAACTTTTACTCCTTAAAAAGCCATCCAGATCATTTCCTTTCTTATACGCATTCATAGATGCTTGAAAGTGGTTGCGGGCCTTCAATAACACATGTAATTCCTTAAAAATCCAACCAATGAGGTAGTGCGCTTCTCCAATATGAACATTATCACCGGATTGTTCAGCAAAGTTTAGCGCCTGATAAGCTGTATTTATCGCAGACTTATAATCCCCGCTTTTCATTTGGGCTTCACTGAGTCCCAGGAGTATTTCGTGCTTTAATGTTTCATCATTGGTTGTTTCAGGAAGAAGATTCGCAATTTTCAAAATCCGGATAGTCTCCTTGATATCCGAAGTTTCCAAATTCCTGGAAATTTGGATCAGTTTTCTTGCCGACAGATGAGAATAATCAATCGAGTCTGCAAAAGTCCAAGATGAGAAAAGCAGTAAAAACGGTAAAACAACGAAGGACTTTTTCCGTATACACTTCATAACGAAACGTTTATTCATCAAATTGACATACAGGTATTTAACGTAAAATTAGGCATTATTCTCCAGCTTGATATTTTAAAACGGGTTCAAACGAGTCAAAAATGAATAAACGGTGCCTTATACTAAATGAATCAGGCATTTGGCTACTTGTTTTTCCAATTTCACCTCATTACTGATAACTATTCCTTAAATTCGAAAATCAATAAAACAAAACTATGAAAAACAAAATTCTCCTCTCCCTTCTTTTCCTCCCACTTATTCATTTTGCACAAGATTCTCATGGTTCATGCTCTTCCGTAAAGAGGTTCAAAAATTCCATGGCTAAAAGCAATACGTTTACAGTTGCACAAATTGCACAAACAGAACTCTATGATGTGCATTATTACTTTTTGAACCTGAACATGACCAATACTACAACAACTTTGTCCGGTTCAGCCGAAATTCATGCAAAAGCACGGGAAAATCTGGATACTGCTTTGGTTGAGTTCTTCAACACGTTCGTAATCTCTTCCATTGAAGTAGATGGAACTCCGGTTACATATGCCCGCCAGAACAGTGCTTTAAAAATTCCGGTAAATAAATTACAAGGTGAAAACTTCGTGATTCACGTAAATTACAGCGGCACACCTCCAACTGCAGCAACTAATCCACTTGGTGGAGGCGGAATGACGAATGCCAGCTCTCCTTCCTGGGGAAACCAGGTAACTTGGTCATTATCCGAGTCGTTTGCTGCATACGAGTGGTTTCCGGCGAAACAATCATTAAAAGACAAGGCAGACAGTTGTGCTGTTTGGATTACTGTTCCCACAAATTGTAAAGCGGGTTCCAATGGTGTTCTTCAACAAGTGGTTGACCTTGGAAACGGAACCCATCGTTTTGAATGGAAACATAATCATCCGATTGATTATTATCTGATTTCCGTAGCGGTTGCCAAATACGTTGAATACAATGTAACAGCAAATCCGGCGGGGTCTGGTCCGGTACTGATTCAAAACTTCATTTATGACAATCCGGCAACGTTGCCAAACTTCCAAAGTGACATCAATGAAACTGTTGATTTTTTAGAGTTGTATGCCGGTCTGTTCGGTCCTTATCCGTTCGCAGATGAAAAATACGGTCATTGCATGGCTCCTATTTCCGGAGGAATGGAACATCAAACTATGACCACACAGGGATTCTTCAACCCAACTCTTACTTGTCATGAATTGGCTCATCAATGGTTCGGCGATCATGTGACCTGTTCTTCGTGGGCAGATATCTGGGTGAATGAAGGATTCGCTTCTTATGCAGAATACATCATGTTGGAGAATTTGTATCCGGGAGATCAACTTCAGGATATGTTGGACAGACACGATAATATCATGCAGCAACAAGGTGGTTCCGTTTGGGTAATTGACTCTTTAAGCGACGCGAGTATTTTCTCCAGCAGATTGGTTTATGACAAAGGTGCTGCGATTGTCCATACCTTGCGTTTCCTTGTTGACGATGATCAGGTCTTTTACGATGCTTTGAAACAATATCAAATTCAGTATGCGGATTCTGTAGCTTCCGGTGTAGAATTGATTGCGGTTGTGGAGAATGAAAGCGGGAAAGATTTTTCCAACTTTACGGAAGAATGGTATTTTGGTGAAGGATATCCTACCTATTCGGTTCGATGGAATACAGTTGGAACTGATTTGTTACTTGAAATCAACCAGACGACTTCCAAACCAACAGTCACTCCATTGTTCACAAATGACCTGGAATTGTTATTTGACAGAAGCATAGCTGCTGATACAACAATCCGTTTCCAAATCACAGGAACCCAAAATCAGTTCATTATCCCGAATGCTGCTGATTATATCAACATTACCAAAATAGATCCGAACAACTGGATTTGCAACAAATCGAACGGGATTGTGAAAGACATCAATTTCACTGCCGGAATTGAAGACAATCCGAATAAGGCGCGTATTGCAGTATTCCCAAATCCTTCAAACGGACCCGTTACCATTGAAATGGGAACAGCGGGTGATTACAGCTTGCTGTTGATGGATTCGAAAGGAAGTACGATCAGTTCCCAGGAATTTAATAGTTGGACTACGATCGACCTTAAAAACCAAGCTCAAGGAACATATATTCTCCAGGTTGTTTCAAAAACTACGGGAGAAAAATTTAATAAGCTGATCAAGAGATAATCATAAACTTAGTGAAAACTCCGAATCCCACTTGTTACTTAATGAGTGGGATTTTTTTATTTAGATTGACTTTATTTTAGGGTTTATTCTACTCTTAAGCCATTAATTTATTGTTATTTATATTTTCCATGTAAAAATGATCCCTAATTTTACCGAACTAAAAAACAATTATGAAAAAAATAGCTTTATTACTATTAGTTGGTTTTGGAATTGCCGCATTGGCAAATCAAGCTACTGCACAAAGTAAAATGCAAGATTGGGCGGAACTTAAGGAGTTTCACAAAGTGATGTCTCAAACATTCCATCCAAGTGAAGAAGGTAATCTTGAACCTATCAAAACAAGAATCGGTGAAATGGTTGAAAAAGCAAAAACGCTTCAAGCATCCAAATTCCCGACTGATTTCGATAACGAAAAAGTAAAAAAAGCTGTTAACCAACTGGTTACTGATAGTGAGAAATTACAGACAGCTATCAAAGCCGGGGCAAGTGATAAAAAAATCACCAAGTCACTTTCCGGTTTACATGATGTTTTCCATCAAATTGTTGGACTTTGCTCTGCAACTGAAGAGCACGACCATGAGCATAAAGAAGGTGACGGTCACAGTCACTAAGAATATTCAACCACATAAAAAATCCCCTTACATTCATTGTCGGGGGATTTTTGTTTTAAGTCGTTTTCAAACCGCTAAAAACCATTCACTCCATTTACAGTAGTATATTTCAGAATGTTCTTTTTATCCGGATAAATTCTGGCAAAGGCGGATTGAACGGCCAGAGTTCCTTCGTGAAAACCACATAAGATCAGTTTCAGTTTGTTCTCATAAGTATTGACATCTCCAATGGCATAAATTCCCGGAATGTTTGTTGAATAATCCAGCGTGTTCACCTTGATGGCGCTTTTCTCTATTTCCAATCCCCAATCGGCAATAGGTCCCAATGACGGTTTCAAACCAAATAAAGGGATGAAATGATCTGCTTTTGTTATGATCTCTCCATTCTTTGAATGACTGATCACAACCTCTTCCAAACTTGTTCCGCCTTTCAAATCGGTCACTTCGGCTTCCGTTATCAAGGAGATTTTCCCCGAATCAGCCATATCAATCACTTTCTGTACCGAATCCAAGTGTCCGCGAAACGATGCACTCCGATGCACCAAAGTCACTTCCGAAGCAATGTTGTTTTCGGCTAAATAGATCGACCAGTCCAAAGCCGAATCTCCACCACCTGCAATCACACATTTTTTTCCTCTGAAAACTTCCGGATCCTTGATCATATAATCAACCCCTTTTTCTTCAAAAGACTCAATACTTTGAATCGGTGGTTTTCTCGGTTCGAAAACTCCTAACCCACCTGCAATAATCACTATCGGCGCTTTATGTTGTGTTCCTTTGACAGTCGATACAATAAACGATTCATCCGGCTGTTTTTCTATCGTAGTTGCTGCTTCTCCCAATGTGAAACCGGGTTTGAATGGAGCAGCCTGTTCAACCAGGTTATTCACCAGGTCACCAGCCAAAACAGAAGGAAACCCCGGAATATCATAAATCGGTTTTTTCGGATAAATCTCAGAACATTGTCCACCAGGTTGAGGTAAAGAATCAATCAAATGACAGCGCAACTTCAGTAATCCCGCTTCAAATACTGTAAAAAGTCCAACCGGACCTGCTCCGATGATAATGATATCTGTTTCAATCATGATTTTATTTTTTTAATTGAAAATTGAGAACGGAAAAATTAAAAGTCTTTTCAATTCTCAATTTTACATTTTCAATTCTTTTGAACTTCTATATGACTCCAGCAGCCACCGTCTGATTGGTATTTTCATTGATCAGGATAAAAGCTCCTGTTTTCGGCAATTGTTTGAATACGTCAAAACTTACTCCGTCTGCCGTTTTAATGGAAACCTTTGCCAGTTCATTCAGGTGAAGATTCCCATCACTTTCCAAGTCTTGAAAGCTGTGAATATCGATCTTCGAATGAATCTCTTTGATGATTGCTTTAGTCCGGAAACTATTTTGTTGCAACAAGAATTTCTGTCCCGAATGAAATGCCGAGCTATCCATCCAACAAATCGTCGCTTGCAACAACTTCTCCGTTTGAGGAAGTGTATTTTTAGGAACAATGGTATTTCCCCGACTGATATCCAGGTTGTCTTCCAAATGCAACACCACCGGTTGATTTTTCCCGGCGCTCTTCACTTCCTTCAAATTGGATTCTATTTTATTGATTCGGGTCTGTGCCCCTGAAGGCAAGATTGTCACCTCATCTCCAACATGAAAATCTCCGCTCAAAACACTTCCTGCATAACCTCTGTAATCATGCAATGCTTCCGTTTGCGGACGAATGACGTATTGCACCTGGAAGCGTGCTTCCTCATCCTGGTTCCCTTCATCCACTTTTACCGTTTCCAAGTATTCCAATAAAGGTAATCCTTCATACCAGCTCAGTTTTTCAGAACGGTGAACCACATTATCTCCTGCTAAAGCAGACGTTGGAATAAAATCCACTTTGCTCAACCCGATCAGCTCCGAAAACGTCCGGTATTCGGAAACAATCTCATTGAAACGGTCCTCACTGTGATAAACCAGGTCCATTTTATTGATGCATAACAATACGTGTGGAATTCCAAGTGTAGCAGAAATAATGCTGTGCCGTTTGGTTTGATCCGTAATTCCATTTCGTGCATCCACCAGGATGATTGCCAACTGCGCTGTGGAAGCTCCTGTGAACATATTCCGCGTATATTGAGCATGTCCCGGAGTATCCGCAATGATAAACTTTCGTTTGTCGGTTGAAAAATACTTGTAGGCCACGTCAATCGTGATTCCTTGTTCGCGTTCCGCACGCAATCCATCCGTAAGTAATGCCAAATCGATTGTCGTATTCTCTCCCGTTGTTTTACTCTGGCGGGTAAGTGTTTCTATAATATCGGTAGAAATTGACTGGCTGTCGTAAAGCAAACGCCCGATCAGGGTGCTTTTTCCATCGTCTACATTTCCTGCCGTAAAAAATCGTAATAAATCCATTTTGTTTAATTATTTATCACCACTTCTCCCCTGGAGGGGAGATTGAGAGGGGTGGCCATCCCCCTTAATCCCCCTTCAAAGGGGGAAAAAACTATTATTAAAAATACCCTCCTTTTTTCCTGTCTTCCATTGCAGCTTCCGAGATCCGGTCATCCATTCGCGTTGCTCCTCTTTCAGATATCTTCGCTTCTGAAATTTCTGCAATAATATCATCAACTGTATAAGCTTCACTCTCCACTGCGGCTGTGCAAGTCATATCTCCAACCGTTCGGTAACGCACTTTTTTAGTCACGATCCGATCCGTTTCATCCAGGTTCAAAAACTCATTATTTGCCATCAACTGACCGTGTTCCGTTACCACGCATTCCCGCTCATGCGTAAAATAAATTTCCGGTAATTGAATGTTTTCGCGCCGGATGTAATTCCACACATCCAGTTCCGTCCAGTTGCTGATTGGAAAAACGCGCACATTTTCTCCTTTATCAATCCGACCATTGTAAATGCTCCATAATTCAGGCCGTTGCAATTTCGGGTCCCATTGCCCGAATTCATCTCTGACAGAAAATACACGCTCTTTCGCTCTTGCCTTTTCCTCATCTCTTCTCGCTCCACCTATGCAGGCATCGAATTCGACCTCCTCAATGACTTCAAGTAAGGTATGTGTCTGCAATGCATTTCTACTTGGAAACTTTCCTTTGGCATCTTGCAATTTGTTCCTGGCTATCGTATCTCCGACATTTCGAACAATCAATTGCTCTCCCAATTCTTTCGCTAAAGCATCTCTGAAATCAAGTGCTTCCGGGAAATTATGTCCCGTGTCCACGTGAACCAGTGGAAAAGGGAATCTCCCGGGCCTGAATGCTTTCAGCGCCAAATGTACCAGGCAAATACTATCTTTTCCACCCGAAAACAATAAAGCCGGTCGGTCAAACTGACCCGCTACTTCCCTGAGGATATAAATAGCTTCCGCTTCCAATTCATCTAAATAATCTTTCATTTTTTTAAATTATGAATTATCAATGTTTAACGATCAAGAGGATTCCTCTTACAACTTTGATAATTACTAATTGATAATTAACCATGTAATCCACATTCTTTTTTGGAATTATCTTCCCACCACCATCTTCCGGCGCGAAATGACTCTCCCTGGTCGATAGCTCTTGTACAGGGTTGGCATCCCAAACTCACAAATCCCTTATCTTGCAAAACATTGTATGGGATATTGTACCGTCCGATGTATGCTTTCACTTCCTCCAGGCTCCAATTCGCCAATGGATTTATCTTCACAATTCCCCGTTGCTCATCCCATTCAACCAGTTCCAAACCGGCCCTGTTTCCCGAATGATCCGCACGCAATCCTGTAATCCACACATCCACATCCTTCAAAGCCCGATTCAATGGTTCCACTTTCCGGATGAAGCAACATTCCTTACGATTTTCCAATGATTCATAGAAACTAAGCGGACCTTTCTCCGTCAATAAGTTTTCAACTGCACGGGATTGGGGGAAATAAACCTCCAGTTCCTTTTGATAGCGCTGACGGGTGGATTCGATCACACTATATGTTTCGGGAAACAGACGTCCTGTATCCAATGTAAATATCCGTATCGGCAAGTCTTGTGAATAAATGGCATGGGTAATTACCTGGTCTTCCCAGCTCAGACTGGAGGAAAAAGCCAGCCGGACTCCTTCCAGAGAGGCAATCCGGGCCAAATAATCCTCCAGGTTTGTATAGGTTATTTTTTTTATTTTTTCTATCATTCTTTCTTAAAATAATACCGTTAAAAAATTGCGTAAACTCACTATTACGACTACAATTCCGACAAACAACATCATCGCTTTAATGTTCAGCTTGGACGCCAAATAAGCAGCAATAGGCGCCGCACAAACTCCTCCCAAAATCAATCCTAAAACCGGTTGCCATACATTGCTTGTACCTATCACCGTGAAGAAGGTAAAAGAACTTGCCAGTGAAACGAAAAACTCCGCCAAATTCACAGATCCAACAATCATTCTTGGGTGTTTTCCCCTTGCAATCAAGGTGGATGAAACAACCGGTCCCCAACCCCCACCTCCGATGGAATCCAAAAAACCACCCAAAAGTCCCAGCCAACCCACTTTAGTCACTTTTTTACGTGTCTGTTTCTTACGAAGCACTTTGTAAATGATCAAGCCACCTAAAAACAAGGTATAAGCACTTACAAGCGGTTTAATGATGTTATTGTACGATTCGAATTCCGATAAGACGTAAGCTCCGACAATTGCTCCCAAAACTCCCGGAATCAGGATCGATTTGAATAGCCGGTTATTCACGTTGCCGAAGCGCAAATGCATGATCCCGGAAACTCCGCTGGTGAAAATTTCAGATGCATGAACCGACATACTTGAAACTGCTGGTGAAATTCCAAAAGACAGTAAAAAAGTTGTTGCGCTCACTCCATAAGCCATTCCCAAGGCTCCGTCGATCATCTGAGCGACAAATCCTGCCAAAATGAAGTAAGCAAAATCAATGGTCAACGCATCAACCATCCCGGATCCCGAATTCCAAATACTTTCTAATGGAATCAGGGTGAAGAGCAAATGTCCTGTAAGCAGAACTCCAATAACTGTAAAGAAATAAGCCAGTAATTTCCATGGTGAAAAGAAATACCAGGGTCTTTTGGGATTTGATAGTAAACCGGCAGTTGCTCGATTGAGTTTTTTTACCTTGCTTGCAAAATCTCCTTTCAGATACTCGCGAAGTTGATTCAAATGGATAGCAGAATCATCCAATTCTTCAGGTAAATTCTCATCAAACAATTCCTTGAGCCTTTTTGCCAAAGTAGGAGATTTCCCATTGGTGGAAATTCCGATTTTCACATTCCCTTTCTTAACAACCGATCCCAAATAAAAATCACATAGGTCGGGTTTATCTGCTGCGTTGTACAAGATCCCGGCATCGTTACTGATTGTTTTCAGGGAAGCGGATAATTCCACATCATTCAGTGCTGTGATCACCAATTGCTTCCCTTTCACATCTTCTTCTTCAAAGGCGCGATTTTCCAGGTAAACCAGTTCGTGTCTTTCAGCAAAATCAATAAATGCTTCGCTAAACTCCAATGCTACTACAGACACTGTTGTATGCGGCGAGTTGGTCAGCAAGGTCCTGAGTTTTTCCAACGCCACTTCACCGCCACCAACCAGCAAAACCTGCAATTCATTGGTTTTAAGAAAAACCGGGAACAATTCGTTTTGTTCTGCTACCCCTCTCATGAAACACAACAACTAATGGATTCCGCATAAACTTTTGCATGGTAGTTACCTGCCAGTGAAACAACTTCTCCGATCACGATCACACCCGGACCTGAAGCGGAGACTTGTTTATTTTCAGTGATGATCGTGTCGATTGTCCCAAAAACTTCCTCTTGTGTTTCCAAAGACCCATTGTAAACAATCGAAACCGGTATCTGTCCTTTATTTACCAATTGGTACAACTCTACAATTTTCGGAAGTTGGGCGATCCCCATCAAAATGATGATCGTAGCATTCAATTCCCGTGCTTTCTTTATTTCCGGATTCAATGATCCATCAGCTAACGTGGCGGAAAGAACCAGGAACGAATTACTGATCCCCCTGTGCGTTACCGGAATTTCAGCTAAAGCAGGGACAGATATTGAACTGGAGATTCCAGGAATCACTTCCGTCGGGACCTGATGTTGGCGGGCAAACAGGATTTCCTCCATTCCGCGTCCAAATACAAAGGAATCACCACCTTTCAGACGAACCACGTGCCCCAATTCATTTGCAGAATCCACCATCAATTGGTTGATTTCTTCCTGTTCATATGCCTTGAACCCTTTTCGCTTCCCAACAAAGATCTTTTTGGCAGTTGGTGCATAAGTCAACAATTCCTCGTTTACCAACGCATCGTAAAGCACAACTTTTGCTTTTTTCAAGCGATCCAGCCCCTTTACTGAAATCAGTTCGACATCACCCGGTCCTGCTCCAACTAACGAAATCCGTGGTTTTTCCTTAGTATTCATTTTTTCACTTTCAATTTTGTTATCAATTCCTCTATTTCATTCAAATAGTCCTTTGCAAAGGCTTCCGAAGCTTTTTCCTTATTGATTCTCAGTACGAAATCGCTAAACCGATTCGAGTCGGAATAACCGGAATCAGCTCCCAAATGTGTATCGAAATCTGTCAGGATTCCGTGTTGTGAATTACACCTGATCCCTTTTTCGATCAATTTTGCTTTCGCGGAATGGATTCCCGCTGCATAGCCATAATAGATTGCATCAGCATAGCGATTTTCGCTCAATGCCTCTCTGGCAGAAAACAACTTTTCTTCGGCATCAGAAAACAAAGTGCCAACCAGGTCAATCATTACTCCGGCACATTCTCCCACTCCGATTGCCGTTGCAAATCGTTCGTCTTGTCCCCAATCCAGGTATTCCTCCGGTTTCACTTCGTCCAAATCCGTCAACGGTTTCAACAGATTATAGAAATAATTGTTTCCCTGTTTATCGTAATAGGTATTGAACGCTTCGTCATTCTCATGAAATTGGAGGTAATCCTCTAAAATCGACTGAACAACCTTTAAAATACGTTTGCTGGGTACTTTGATCACTTTTTCGGCAATTCGCCCGGTTCCTGATCCGGTATTTCCACCTCCCAACAATACTTGCAAAGCCGGAAGTGTTCCTTCTTTTGTCTTGATAGAACTTCCGTGGAAACCGATGTGAGCCAAACCATGCTGACCACAGGAATTCATACATCCGCTGATCTTTATCCGGATACCGGTCTCTTCAATGAGTTTCGGATAGTTGGTACGAATAAACGATTCCAGTTCCAAAGCAACATTCGTACTGTTTGAAATTCCCAGATTACAAGTGTCAGTTCCCGGACAAGCTGTAATATCCGTCAGCCCACCATATCCCGATTCAACCAGGTTCAATTGTTCCAGTTGCGAATAAACCGATTCTAATTGTCCGGGTTTCACTCCTCTTATCTGGATATTCTGATTGATTGTAAAACGCAGCTCGGGAAGATTCAAGCTATCCAACAAATAAGCCAAAGAGCGCGCCTGATCCGTATAAAAATCACCCAAAGGAACTTTCGCATAAACAGCCAGGTAGCCAGATTGTTTTTGCGGAAATACATTCGTCCGGATCCATTGGTTGTAGATGGAGTCGTTTGTAAACAAATCAGTTCGTTCAACCGCAGCAAGTTCTTCGTATTCAAATTCATTGGGTTGTTTAACCTGATCTCCGTTCAAATCAAATTGAACAGCTTTCTTTTCTTTACCTATTAATTCTAAAAAAGTCTCCAACCCGATTTTAGAGATCAGGTATTTCATCCGGGCCTTATTGCGACTGTTCCGTTCACCATAGCGGTCGAAAATTCGAATCGAAGCTTCAATAAATGGAATAATTTCCGATTCGGAGAGAAACTCGTACGCTACATGAGCTAAAAAAGGTTGAGCCCCCAATCCGCCTCCAATCAATACTTTAAAACCTTTTACTTCCAATCCATCTTGAAGTATAATTCTAGGAATAAAACCAAAATCATGAATAAAAGTGAAGGCATCGTCCTTGTCATCCGAACTGAAGGCAATTTTGATCTTCCGACCCAATTCCTGTCCGAATGGTTTCCGCAAAAAGTATTGAAAAACCTGTTCTGCATACGGAGTCACATCAAATAACTCATCCGGGTTAATGCCGGCATTATCACTTGCAGTGACATTCCGTACTGTATTTCCGCAGGCTTCACGTAATGTCACATCGTCTTTTTCCAGATCCGACCACAATTGAGGAGTCCGGTCCAGGGAAACATGGTGGATCTGAATATCTTGTCGTGTGGTAATGTGCAACCTTCCTGTACTGTATTCATCACTGACCCGGGCAATTCTGCGCAACTGGTTCGAGGTCACTTTCCCGTACGGAAGTTTGATCCGGATCATCTGAACACCTAACTGTCTTTGTCCGTAAACTCCACGAGCCAATCTGAGCGAACGAAATTTATCATCCGGGATTTTTCCATCCTTGAATGAGGCAATTTTATCCCCCAATTCAAGAATATCTTTTTCCACCAGCAGTTTTTTTGCTTCCACCTGAAGCTCATACTCCGTTCTAAAACTCTCCATGATTATTTTGCTGCATTGTAAAGGAAGTACCAATCCTCCTGAGTGAGTTCGAATGTATGCGCGGTTGCCGCATTTTGAATCCGACGCTTTTCCTTGCTCCCGATAATCGGCAAGGCACCCAGTTTATTCAACCAGGCAACAGCTATCTGTTCTACATTGGCTTCATACTTCTTTCCTATTTCGATCAAGGCCAAACGCAGTTTGACTGCTTGTGCATCCTCTCCCAATAAGATGCGGCCATCCGCCAACGGAGAAAAAGCCAAGGCCCGGCTATGCTGTTCGCGGATGAAATCATATCTCCCGTCGTGCAATGCTTCTGTTTGAAGCAAGTTCAATTCCAGGTGATTGGTAATGATCGGTTGTGAAAGCGAGGATGAAAGCAAACGTTGTTGAAACACGTTGAAGCTCGAAACCCCGATGTAAGAGATCTTCCCACTTCGTTGCAACTTCAAAAGCGCTGAAGCAGTTTGCTCGAAATTTGACAGGAAATCAAAGTTTTCCAAAATAAGGATATCGATTTTGTCCCGGTTCAACCTGTTCAAGGATTGTTCGACACTTTTGGTAATATACTGAGCACTTAAATCGTAATAAATCCCACTTCCGTAAGCCCCGGAATATTCTCTTCGTCCTACTTTGGTGGAAAGAATCAATTCCGATTGGTTGATTGCTCCTGACTCAATCAATTTTCCAAACTGGTTTTCCAATTCTCCTCCACTTGAACTCAGATCGTATGTATCGATTCCCAATTCCCTTGTGAACAAAACAATTTCTTCAAAATTCTTCGAATCGGCAAGATCTTCTTCCGTCCATCTCCAAAAGCCATAAACCGCAGCTGAAACTCTTGGACCGTATTCATTAATATATACTTTTTTCATTTTTTCTTTTCCTGATGACAATAAAAAAACCCTTCTTTCAACAAGCGAAAGAAGGGTCATAACTCACATTAATTTATAACTATTCCTTCCGCATTTCCTTTTGGGACATACAGCACATCTGTATTTGAAGCATGAAGTTTCTTTGAATCATCTTTCGTTTTTTTTGATAGTGCAAAGTAAGGGGCTACTTTTAAAAAGAACAAGCAAAAGTGAAATTATTTTCTATTACTCCTATCGGATAAATAGGAATTAAAATTAAAAAAACACCCTATTTACGTTTATTTTCAGCTTTTCTGAACAATTTTTTTTCACGTAAAATTAAATCAGCCAAACTTGTTTTGGATAAGATATGAATGCTTGCTTCTCTTACTTCCAGCATCACATCATGCAAACCACACAATTCTTCATGTGGACATTCGGTACATTCTTCATAGAAGTTCAGGCTCACACAAGGCAACAAGGCAATTGGCCCACCTGTAGCACGGATAATACTGCTCAACACAATTTCATCCGGGTGTTTTACCAGGAAGTATCCGCCATTCGCCCCCATTTTACTTCCCACCATTCCTCCATTTCTAAGCTGTAATAAAATCGCTTCCAGGAATTTCCTGGGAATATTCTCCTCTTCCGCAATGGTTGCAATAGATAAATGTTTCTTATCGCGATAAACCTTCGCTAAACACTTTAGAGCCTGGATGGCATATTTGGATCTTTTTGGTATCATAGAACAAATGTACTACTATTTTAATAGGAGTTTAAACACATACTTAAGTCTTTCCCTTACTTAGTTACGAATGAATTTTACCGATTGATGATTGATTTTCAAGAAGTAAACTCCCCAATCCAGGTTCGAAACAGGAATGAGCTGATCAGGTCCTAAAACTCCTATAAGGACTTGTTCTCCGATAGCATTTGTAAGTTCATATTCCTGATTACTCTCCAAACCTCCCGATTCAACATGCAAAACATCCGACGCAGGATTAGGAGAAATCCGGATTACAGCTTCATTTTCAAGATCCGACAAACCCAAAGTAACTTTAGCGTCTTTATTCAATTTGAAAATTACACCGTAGTGATAGGCTCCACCCTTGTAAGTCATTCCATATAAATTGCTGTCCTTCAAAAACAGGGAACCGACCGGTGCATCTCCATCCGAATCACTGAAATTATACATATCCTGGTAACCGGTTCCATCCGTTTCTATACTAAACACATTTCCTTCCGCGTAATTGTGTCCACCAAGTCGTGTCATTCCATACAATGTGGTTCCTTCCAAAATAAGAGATCCATGAGGTTCAGATCCGTTCGGACCATTTCCCGAAGTGAATGACCTCAATACGGTATAATCTGTTCCATCCGGTTTCAGCTTAAAAACGGCTCCATATCCGCCCGGTCCGTAATTGCTGTTCATTCCATACAAATAGGTTCCGTCAAACATCAGGTCTCCCCAAGGCTGTGCTCCGGTTGTATTGGAAAAGATCTTCAGCAAGGTGTAATCACTGCCATCCGGCTTGATGCGAAAAATGACTCCATTATCATTTGTCCCGCCATAACGTGTCATTCCATACAAATAAGTGCCGTCACTGACCAACGAGCCTTGCGGAGCTTCTCCATCTGAAGGAATGCTGGCAAAGGTGTGCAAAACACTGAAATCGGTTCCGTCCTTTTTCACTTTGAAAATTGTACCGTAAGAAATGGCAGCATATCCTCCTGTCAAACCATAAAGATAAACACCATCGCTGATTACCGAGCCGGTTGGCTGTTCTCCATCACCTTGCATTCCACCAAAACCATAAACCACCGAAAAATCACTTCCGTCCTTCCTGATCTTAAAGACACTTCCTCCGTTATGCGGTCCACCGAATTGAGCTGTTCCATAAAGATAAAGCCCATCGGAATAAAGTGACCCGCAAGTAGTATTCCCTTGGGATCCGGACACAAAGTATAAATTCTCGAAATCTGTTCCGTCATATTTTATCCGGAAGATGTTGCTTCTATCCCGCGTCAGCCCATACAAGTAGGTGGAATCGCCAATCAACGATGCAGTTGGATGCGATCCTGTAGGGTAATCGAATTCGAAGAGTTTCGTGTATTGAGCAAAGGTTTGAGATGTCGACAACAAAAAAAATACCAGTAAAGCAATTCCAAATACAGGTTTCATGCAGCAGTGTTTTTCATTCTCTCAAAAATAATCTTTCCTTTTGAACTAAAAACTTCTGTGTACTCATTTTAATTCACTTTCAACTAACTGATATTTGCTTTTTACAACCGGCCTTGGAAATGCATTGAAATGCCACCATTCAGTTGGGATATTTGAAAACCCCTGACTCTTCAAGGTTCTTCGAAGCAATTTCCGATTATCAATTTGTCCCTGAGTGATTTCACCTGTTGCTAAAAATTCAGATTCTAAAGAAGGATAAGCTATTTTCCGGATATCATCATACCCGGCTCCCATGTCCAAGGGCTTTTTATTCGCAGTACAAATCGTCACATCAACGGCAGCGCCATAATTATGAACACTTCCATTCCGCGGGTTGCTGACAAACTTCCCTCTTTCAAAAGCCGGAATCGTATCCAACGCGTTCCACATTTCCCATTGTACGCTCAATGGCCTCAATCCATCATAAACCAATAAATGGTAATTTGAATTCCTTCCCGTTAAATATTCCTGGGATTTATCCAATCTTCTTGCCACATCAATTTGAACATATGGTTTGTTCAAGGTATCGTACAAAACACGATGCATGAAGTTATCGCTCGTTGCGTATTTCAATTCCCACCAGATGTTTTTATTGAAATAGTCCACACTTACCAAAGTATCTCCTTTATGAAGGAGGAATTGCTGCTTTGAAACTTCTGCTTTTGTCTCTTTTCCCCCTTCAATTTCCTTTTCCGGGGAAAGTTCTGTCCCCTTCTTTGAATTTTCCGATTCGACAGATTCCGAGCAAGCGCCTATCAATAATCCACTTAGAAGTAAAATACAAGTCCTTTTCATCCTGTAAAAATCAGGATTTTTATGTATATGTCAACATTTCCTGTACTTTTGTTGTCCTCAAAATAAAGTTAAAGAAATGCCGAAAATTGCCCAAAAAGCCATTGACATGCCAGCATCGCCAATTCGTAAATTGGTTCCTTATGCTGAAAAAGCTAAAAAAGCCGGAAAAACCGTGTACCACTTGAACATCGGTCAACCGGATATTGAAACACCACAAGTAGCTTTAGATGCTATTCGTAATTTTGACCATAAAGTAATTGAATACAGTCATTCTGCAGGTTTCGAATCTTACAGAACAAAATTGGCTGAAACATATAGAAAAGGTGGTCTTCCGGTAAATATGGAAGACATCATTATCACAACAGGCGGGTCCGAAGCATTGATTTTCGGATTCATGACAACTTGTAACCCAGGGGATGAAGTCATTATTCCCGAGCCGTTTTATGCAAACTACAATGGGTTTGCCGTTATGGCAGGATTAACAGTTGTTCCTGTAACTTCAAGTATTGAATCCGGATTTGCATTACCTCCTGTTTCTGAAATCGAAGCGAAAATCACTTCGAAAACAAAAGCAATTGTTATTTGTAATCCCGGAAATCCAACAGGCTATCTTTACAGTAAATTAGAATTGGAACAATTGCGCGATATTGTAAAGAAACACGATCTGTTCTTGTTTGCCGACGAAGTTTACCGCGAGTTCTGTTACGACGGAGCACAACCTTTTTCTGTTTTGAACCTGGAAGGAATTGAAAATAATGTAATTATGATTGATTCGGTTTCAAAACGCTACTCCATGTGTGGAGCTCGGATTGGAGCATTGGTTTCCAAAAACAAGGAAGTAATGACCGCTGTACTTAAATTCGGTCAGGCGAGACTTTCTCCGCCAACAGTTGACCAGGTGGCTTCCGAGGCTGCATTGAATACGCCGCAATCTTATTTTGACGATGTCGTTGCTGAATATGTGCAACGTCGCAATATCATGGTTGATGGATTAAACAGCATTCCCGGAGTATTTTGCCCGAAACCGAGCGGTGCTTTCTACTGTGTAGCTAAATTCCCGGTTGACAATGCGGAAAAATTCTGTCAGTGGTTATTGGAAGATTTCGAATTTGAAGGTCAAACTGTCATGATGGCTCCAGCCAACGGTTTCTACTCCACGCCCGGAGCGGGAATGCAGGAAGCGCGCATTGCCTATGTATTAAATCAAGATTCTTTGAAGAAAGCAGTTGTTTGTTTGGAAAAAGCTTTGGAAATTTATCCCGGAACAATTAGATAAATGGAACTACTCATTATCCTCTTTTTAATCATCCTGAATGGGGTTTTCTCCATGGCTGAAATCGCTACGGTCTCTGCCAGGAAATCCAAATTGGATGCCGCCGCAAAAAGAGGTGACAAAAGTGCGAAGCTGGTTATAGAAACCCTGAATGCACCCAACAAATTCCTTTCTACGGTTCAAATCGGTATTACATTGATCGGAATCCTGACGGGTATTTTCTCGGGTGAAAAAATGACTTCAGATATTGAAGGTTTTTACCATTCATTTGCTTTCACCAGAGTTTACGCTCATTTTCTAGCCGTAACCACTGTTGTTGTCATCATTACTTTCTTCTCATTGGTTTTGGGTGAACTGGTTCCGAAACGGATTGGTTTAACGAACCCGGAAGGTATTGCCAAAACAATGGCGCGGCCGATGCTGATCATTTCAAAAATCACAGCACCTTTTGTCTGGTTGTTGACGGTAACTTCTGATTTATTGCTCAAAGTTTTACGCATCAAGCAATCTTCCGATGGAAAAGTGACAGAGGAGGAAATCAAGGCAATTATCCAGGAAGGGACCGAAGGTGGCGAAGTCCAGGAAATTGAACAAGATATCGTGGAACGGGTTTTCCATCTGGGAGACCGCAACATCAGTTCTTTGATGACACACCGCAATGATGTTATTTTTATTGATATCGGTGATTCCAGGGAAGAAGTACGTGAACAGGTTGAAAAGGAAATGCACTCGGTTTACCCGATTTTTGATGAGGAACGTGAACATGTATTGGGAGTTGTCTTATTGAAAGACTTATTCCGAACGATTACTCACGATGATTTTGAATTGAAAAAATTAATGCTGAAACCTCAATTCCTGATGGAGAACATTTCAGCATACGAGGCATTGGTCCATTTTAAAGAAACAAGAACACACTACGGGATCATTACGGATGAGTTCGGTCAGACACAAGGAATTGTGACACTGAACGACTTATTACAGGCACTTGTGGGGGATTTCAATGATTTTTACGCAGAAGAATTCGAATTCATCCAACGGGAAGATGGTTCCTGGCTGATTGACGGTCAATATCCGATCGCTGAATTTTTCCGCCAATTCGGATTGGAGGACAATTCCTCGGAACTGAACTTCACAACAATCGGTGGATTGGTACTGAATGAATCCAGAAGCGTTCCCTCTACCGGACAGAAATTTCATTGGCTGAACTTTGAGATCGAGGTGGTAGATATGGATGGCGCACGGATTGATAAACTGATTATTCGCGAGATTGATCCGGAGGATTAATCTTACCCCGCTCAACATCAGTAAGTAAATTTGCTAATTTGTCTACAAAACTTAGTGGGCAATTCTCCGTTACTTTTTATAAATCCCGCATTTCGTAGAAGTGTAAAGGGAAATATACACAAAACAATGTTGCAGGAATGCAACAGATCGCATGTCGCTAAAGCTTTAGCGATCGCACGAACTCCCGGCGGCAACCGGGAGTTTTTTTATATTTGAACCAATTCAAATCCCGGTTGTATTCCTTCCAAACAACAACCCATGAAAGGAATTATCACATTTATTTTTGCCGGATCTGCACTCCTGGCAACTGCCCAAACACCTTTAATCGCTCATAAAAGCCACGCGGGTGCTTCAATCAGCTACTTTATTGAACCAGGGAGCAATTTCGGAGCAATTGAAATAAATCATGAATTCCAATTAACCTACAATCTTTCTAAAAACTTCAAGCCGCTGAATGATTCTGTTATCCTCATGGAAACAGTTGATTTTGATCAACAAGTGATCCGCACAGACACACTTCTAAATAAAGGAAAACTATCTCCGTTCACATTTGAATTTAAATACCGCGATTCCATTCTCAAAAACGAAGTGTTCGAAAGCAAAAAACGCCGGATTGAGCAAGAAAAACAATTCATTAAGGAACAGATGGAACAGCAGCAAAAGCTCAACGAACCTGTTTCGTCCAAAAAGAAAAAGAAGTCTTATTTGTTATTTCTGTTCGGGATTACCGGCGGTGGAATGCTACTTATGAAAGTATTCAGCAGATCCAAAATCATTCAACATTCCATTGTATAAATTATGAAAACAGTTCTCATCTCATTTATTTGTTTGTTTGCTCATTTATCTCAAGCACAAACCGCCATCATTTCGCATAAAAGTCATTCAGGAACAGCTGCCGATTTCTTTATCGATCCTTCCACTAATTTTGGAATTCCAAGCCCACAATTGGTCCAGGTTATTCGGCTCAATGACAGTACAAGCATCGAAGTCTATGATCATTACCAAGGCTATTACCAATACGATACCGTTTACAAGAATCCGTCTTATGCCAATTACAACCTGGATCTTGATTCAATAGCACAAAGTCCTTATCATCGCAAAGTGGAGTATCTCAATTTCAAGAAGTCTCCCAAATCCTTGAAACCACTACCGGCTGGAAATAAAAATCCTCAACTCAATGAAGTTCAGCCGGATCAACTACAGGTAGTTCCACAACAAGAAACTCCACCCAAGAAAAAGAAGCGAAGCGCTTTGCTTTTCATCTTCCTGGTAACCGGCGGAGGCTTACTTCTTTTCCGTTTTGTAAATCGTCTTTTCACTCCTAGGGTTGCTTCATGAAGGAACATTTGAAACTGAGTCTTATTGGGATTGCTGCCTGGTGGATGCTCCTGCTTCCATTCGATTATTCACTATTCGATTGGATTTTTAAGACCATTCAAGAACCTTTTACCGGTTTATTGAAAGTAATGGACTCTGATCTGATTTTCGAGACCGACACATACGGAACGTATGTTTTGATTTCCCTGAGTATTTTACTGGGCGTTTTTTTTTCTCCGCTCATTCATTGGATTTGTTCAAAATGGAAACTCCAGCCCACAGAACTCCTAAAAACAGTTCTTGCTGCAATCCTGTTTTTCTTCCTGTTCAAATATGGTTGGGATAAAATCACGAAAAGTCAATTCTACCAGCCGGAACCGAATACCCTGTTTACACCTTTCGGGAAACTCTCCAAAGACATTGCTTACTGGTCGCTGGCAGGAAGTTCTTATCCGTATACTGTTACATTAGGTATTGTTGAAGTCCTGGCCGCAGTGCTGTTGTTATTCAAACGCACGCAATTCCTGGCTTCGCTGTTGGCAATTGGAATTTTTGCGCAAGTGGTCCTGGTTAATTTCTCCTTCGACATCTCGGTGAAATTGTTATCGGGATCACTGCTTTTGTTCAGTATCATTTATAGCCTGTGCTTCTTTGAGAACTGGAAAAGTATTTTGGGATTTGCATCAGAAGGAGTTTCTTACTCCAATTCCCGGAAACATCGGGTCGTTAAGTATACGTTTGCATTACTGGTCATTGCGGAAAGTACATTTCCTTCCATATTGAGCAAAAACCTGAATGATGACCGATATCCGCGCTTGGCTCATCATGGAGCATATGCTGTTTTGGGAAACCGACAGGTTAAACGACTTTTCATTCATCGGCAACATTACCTGATCCTCCAATCCTGGAATGACCAATTCAAGGATTACAAAATCGATACTCATATTCCCGGTCAAACTACTTCTCTTGACGGTGAAGTAGTTTGTAAATGGACTGAAAACCGGATCGTTATTCACAATAAATCGTACCGGATACAGCAAATTCCTTTCCGGAACCTTCCGCTTCTGCAGGAAAGTTTTCACACATTTTCAGATGAATTTCATTGAGAATTGAACATCCAAAAGTTTTATCACAGGAAAGGGTTGACCGTATTATTTTTTCCTTACTTTTGTCTTGTTTAAAATTAATCTAAATAATGAAGCTCATTTTAGCCGACAGTAATGAAATCATACGCATTGGACTGCGTACGCTGTTGTCTACGGAGCGAAACATCCAAATTGTCGGGGAAGCACGAAACAACGAAGAGTTGATTGCCCTGAACAAAGCCTTTGATGCGAACATTATTTTAGTTGATTACACTTCCAAAGGATTTTCAATTGATGTCATTCCTCAGATCCTTCAGAAAAAGCCCGATTTAAGCGTCGTTGCAATTACACCTGAACAATCTGCCCAAACATTGGTAAATGCTTTGCGTTCGGGAGTGAAAAGCTACATCAAGAAAGATTGTGACAGTTCCGAAATTATTGATTCGATCCGGGAAACCTGGAGAGGGAATAAATTCTTCTGTGGCCAGATCCTGGAAACAATCCGCGATGCTTCCATTGATGTGAATGACATTGATTTTGATTCATTCAGCTGTGAACCAATCACATTAAGCGAGCGTGAAACAGAGATCATCACGATGATAGCAGAAGGATTGACAAACGTCATGATTGCGGATTATCTTTGTTTAAGCAATCACACCATCAACACACACCGCAAGAATATCATGGCGAAATTGGGTGTGAAAAATACTGCCGGAATTGTGATTTATGCCGTAAAGACAAACCTGGTATCTCCCAACAAATTCTTATTCGCCGCCGATCCCAATTCTTAGTATATTTTTTTCTTTCATTTTTTGAACCTAATTTTAATCTGATTGTATTACAGATAAAAATTGCTTTATGCGCCAATTCATACTTCTTGTTTCATTGCTTTTTTGTGCTGCGCTCAGTATGGCTCAGTCGGAAGGGAAAAATGTATTCAACAATACAACCAATTCCGGGAAAGTAGTGGTTGACCGACAAGACTCAACAAAGCTGTTAGAGCCTAAGATGGAAGAAATACAAGTACAATCAAAAAAGAGCAAATCATACAAGACGGTAAGTGAACCCAAATTCGCAACGAGTGAAGAGAAGGCCGATAAGGATTCCAACTCAAGTATTCAACAACTGAAAAGTGCCAAATATCAATTCGAATCGAACTACGCCGATTCAAAACACCAATTGACAAGAAGAAGTGCCAGTGCGGAAGAATTGACCAATATGAAACAAAGTGCCCAAATCTATGCAAACATGTTGCCGGGCAGTTTCGAAAAACACTTTTACGCTTACCTGTTAAGCAAATACGACCCGAAACAATTCCCGGAATTGCAACAGGCAGCCAGATTGGAGCCTATGAAAACAGAAGTTCAACAGGAATTGGCAGCCTACGGTATTGCGGTCAATAATCAAAATCTTGCTGATAGTGTTGCCCGCGAGATGATCGATCAAAACAAGATTTCCAACGGTTTACTCAGCTATGCAACTGACTTGGTGAATTCGGTACCTGCCAATGGAACGCTTCTATTACATGGTTACACCGAATTGATTCCTGTAAACTATGAGAAAAACACCTTGGAAAGAGGTGATTTGGAATTAATCTCGGTAGACCTTATGCAAAGCCTCGATTATCAGGCCAGTTTGACATCCAAAGGTTATATCATACCTAATTCGACATTCGTTGATACGGCCTTCGTTCAAAATTTCTGTGCGCTTAACGTTTCGAAAAACCTCTATGTTTCCATGTCCTTCCCCAAGGAGTATTTTCAAGGGATGAGTTCAGCATTGAACCCGGTTGGCCTGACTTTTGCTTACGACCAATCGACATTGGATTACAATACATGGAATATTTCCCTGGTCGAAACGAAATGGAAAACACCGGAACTGGGAATTGGGAAAGATCCGCAATCTGATGCATTATCAGCGAATTATTTGCCGACACTTCTAAGCGTTTCGAGGTTATATGAAGAATACAATAAAACGGAAGACGTCAAGGAGATTAATCACATCATCATGAGTGTCGCCACGAGGGCGCGTAAAACCGGTCAACTTTCAAAAATTAAGCGCTGATGCGGATGATTAAAAAGGAATACGACCAAATGACCGATGAACAATTGGTTATTGGGATGGCTGGAGGCGATCAACGGGCTTTTGACAAGCTTTATGGTCGTTATTCATCCGCCTTGCTCTCGTATTTCATGCGTATGCTTTGGCGTGACCGCGAAAAATCGGAAGACTTTGTTCATGATTTCTTTACCAAATTGATCCATCGCCCGGAACTTTTTGATACCACCCGTTCTTTCAAGACATGGATGTATTCGGTGGCGAATAACATGTGTAAGAATGAATACAAAAAACAAGAAATCAGAAAGAATACCAGCAATGGATTAGATAGCAGTTATGCCGTTATGGACGTTAACAAGAATACTGAAAACCAGGTGCATCACACCTTGTTTAAGGAAGCATACAACTACCAGGTCACTCAATTGGAGGAAAAACACCGGGAAGTGTTTGAAATGCGTCATTTCGACGGCCTGTCGATCAAAGAAATTGCCGAAGCTTTGGAAATCAGTGAAGGAACCATTAAGTCCCGCTTATTTTACGCAACCAAATACTTGGCCCAAGGATTAAAAGAATACCAACCAGAACATACAAAAACACCATGAATACTTTTGACGAAATAATACAAACAAAGGCTTACAATGATTTATCTTCCGCTGAATTGGAAGTTATTCGAGAGCTCGTATCTTCTGAAGAGGAATACAATGAAATGAAATCATTTTATGCAGGAATTGACCATTTGGCGATCTCTACCAGAGAAGAAGTTTCCCCATCTGTGAAATCCAGCCTGAACTCGGTTTTTCAAGCCAAACATCCCGGTATCAGTCAAAATTGGAACGCAACTGCAGAAGTGCAAGAAAAGAAAATAATTCCTTTATATAACACTACCTGGTTTCGCGTAGCTGCAATATTGGTTTTATCTGCCGGTGTTATCACCGTTTGGGTTTCCATGTCCGAAAACCAATTGGCGAAAAGCGAAAAGGTTCAAATGACAGCAAGTACGGACTCTGTTCCCCGGGAAAAACAAAAGGTTGAACCAAAGAAGAAATTTCCATTGAATGCAGGAAATGAGAAACAGTTTACGGCAGCTTCAACGATTCCGAAAGATGAAAATTTGGAGCAACAAATGCCAATAACCAGTAATGCAACTTCCAGCGCGAACAGCTCAACGGGGATTTACCAGTGGGCTTCGTCCGACAAAAGTTTATCACCAAGTTCAGGCGGGACTTACAAAGTTTCTGCACCGGCTGATCGTGCAACCTATTTTTCAACTAACAGAGCTGAAAAAGGAATGAAAAAGCTCGAAGACGAAAAAGAAACGCTTTCGGTAGTTAATGGCCTATCAAAAGCCGGTCTGGATGCCGATTTGAATCCGGGCAGAGTTTACGGAGAAAGTACAAAAGACTACAAACCTGGTATTTCAACAACAGATATGCTCAGTTTGATTGAACCGAGTTTTTAAGAATTGAAAAGGGGGAAGTTCACTATCCTATTAAAATTGATCCATAGTGTGGCAAATCCGAACTTTCAATTGTCAATTGTCCATACTCAATTCTCCATTGACTTGTTGGTTCTGCAATTCCGATAAAGCTACCTTCAATTCAGCCAAGCGGTTCATTTTTCCTTTTTGCCGGATATTCAATGCAGTAATGGTGTAGAATTGATGGGACCCACCTAAAAACTTTATTTGTAACTGAATCCAATCTTCCTCAGACAAATCCATTCCAAAAGCAATCATTTCGTCTTTCAATTTGGAAGCTACCACATAGTAATCAGCCCTGCCCAAATAATCGTGATCCGCATCACACAAGATCTCCTGAAGCAAGCCCACCGGTTCAATGTCCAGGGAAGTTGCCAAAATCATTTCCCGAATTTCCTGGATTTGAGCTCCATTGAATCCGTATTTCGGAAGCATCTGTTCCATCAATCGAACTGCATGCAACTCATTGTGATGATAGGTGAAAATAAAACCGGTATCATGGAATAAAGCCGCTGTTCTGAGCAGAAGCATTTCTTCTTCGTTTAATCCTTCCAACCTTCCCAAACGAATGGCGGCTTTCTCTACATTCAAAGTGTGTCCCAGATCATGATAGATCACTTCATCCGGCAACATTGATTTCAATTTATTGAGGATATCGCTTCTCATGTGTTCAAAATCCACCGTTGCGATCTGGCACAAAATGCGCAATTCAACAGAAGGGACCTTGCCATTGTCGTACAAGCTATATTCGGATTTCAACGATTCCAACTCAAATGTCTCCATTGTACCGCCACGCTTTTTGATTGGTACATTTCCCAGGTCCTTCGTATCAAAATAGTTGTAGCATTCATCGTAAATCGCTTGTGTAATCGTGATTTGGTCAATTCCGCTGAACTGTTGCGCTCTTGCGGCAATATTTACGGTATCTCCCCAAACATCGAACGAATACCGTTTCGAACCGATAATTCCAGCAACAAGCGGTCCTGCATGGACCCCGATCCGGATTTCCCAAAAATCCTTTTTCATGGCTTTCGCCAATTCCTTTTCATTCCGGATGAAATTGCGCATCTCCAAAGCAGCCATGCATGCCCGCAGGATCGGTTCCCTATTATCTTCATTCACACCGGCAATTGCCATATAGGCATCCCCGATTGTTTTTATTTTTTCCAGTTTATATCGCTCAACGATCTCATCAAATGCCGTAAAATAATATTCCAGTCGCTTGACCAATTTAATCGGCTTGATTGATTTTGATTTCATGGAGAAATCCACAAAGTCAGTAAACAGCACCACTCCTTTATCTACTCTTTTAGGAGAGAATTTACCATATTGGTTCAAATCATCCAATACATTCGAAGGAAGAATATTCCCTAATAATTGGGCAATTCGTTGGTCCTTATAATAAAGTGATTTGTATACATCCAATTTCGCCTGGATCAATAAAGGATTAAATGGTTTGGTAATAAAATCAACTGCTCCGGAATTAAACCCTTTTAAAAGCCTGGATCCTGTTCTGGTATTTTCCGTAATGATGATAGAATAATGCGTATGGGAAGCGTGAACCTGCAACAATTCCTTGAAATCCTCCATGGATGAGAAATTCGGACTGTCCACATCAATCAGGATAATTCCAACCTCTCTTCGTTCTAAAATGGCATGTGCATCCTCAATAGAATCGCAAAAAAGCAGGATATTCCCTCCCCCACCAAGAATCTCCTTGAGAGCCAATCGGTCTGATTCCTTTTCGTCAATAATTAGAATATTAATTAGGCGTTCCATTGATGATTTCCCTTATTATCATTGTTTGATAAATTGAAAGTAAACATAATCTTTCAAAAAAAATATAATAATTAAGATTGAAAGAAATTTCCAACCTTATAAGATTTACACAATCTTTTGTGTAAGAATAAAATTGATTCTACTATTAAGAATTGATTAAAAAAATTATATTTGTTCAAACTTTTTTAAAATTAACTATGAAAAAACTTTTACTTTCTCTATCAGTTTTTGCTGCTTTTGCTGCAAATGCTCAAATGGACACTCTTTCTGCTCATTGTATTTCAACAACTCTTTACTCTGGTTTGTTAGATAATGCTGCTCCAATCGATTCAGGATTTATCGCTGGAACCAATTACTACGGTGATTTAGCTAAAATGCAATTGTTTGATGCAACTCATGGGGTTACTGGTACTGGAACTATCAAGGCTATCGCATTCCCTTGTATCCTTAAATCTGGTACAGGAAATATGACTTTCGCTATTTGGGCTGATAACGCAGGTCAACCTGTTTACGCAACTCCATTGGTTTCAAAAGTTGTTGCTATGACAGCTATTGATACAGCAGCAGCTTCTACAATGGGTTTAGCTGACGGAAACTTCTTCAACAATGTAGTTACTTTCACTACTCCGCTTGCAATTCCTGCTAATGGTAAATTCTGGGCTGGTTTCATTTTACCAACCGGAACTGACGCATTCGCAACAGCGATCAGTACTCCATTCAATGGTGATGGTGCAACTCATACTGGTGAAATTCAAGGCTCAGGGACTTTCTACACATTTGATGACGGTACAACCGCTACTTGGCAGCTTGATGCAGCGATTGCAGTTTTCCCAATCGTTGACTTCACATTAGGATTGAACGAGAATGAAATCTCTGCTTCAGTTTACCCTAATCCTGCTAGTTCTGTATTGAACATCAAAACATCTGAAAGCATCTCTTCTGTAGTTATTACAGCAGCTGACGGAAAAGTAGTTGCTACTTCTAACTCAAGTAACGTTGATGTAGCTTCATTGAACGCAGGAATGTACATTTACAAAGTAACAACTGTTTCTGGTAAAGTTGGTACAGGAAACTTCGTTAAGAACTAATTGAATTTTCAATTTATAGAAAAGCCCTGGCATTTATGTCAGGGCTTTTTCATTTTATATTGATTTGCTACGATTAATTCAATTGATTAATTACTTCAGTAATTGATTTATCACTTCCCTTAAGAGCTAATAATTTACTTATTACATTGTCGATGATCGAATCCGGGCAGGAAGCACCTGATGTAATTCCTATCTTGTTCCCTTTCATCCAACCTTCGATCCGTTCCATTTGATGCGTATGAATATTGAAACTGTTCAGGGTATCTGCGTTCAGGATCTCCAATTCGTCCTTTATAAAGTAAGTCGGACAACGTTGTTCCAACAACTCCACAAGATGGGACGTATTTGAACTGTTGTAACCACCAACCACAATTGCAAAATCCAACGATTCATTCATCAATGCTTCCGTAGCACTTTGATTGTCGTTGGTAGCGTAACAAAGCGTATCACGCGTATCCGCAAACATTTTAGTTACGTTCGATGCAAGCGCGTGATTTTCCGTCACTTGTTTCAAAAACTCGGCAATTTCCTGGGTCTCACTTGCCAGCATCGTTGTTTGGTTAATCACCCCGATTTTAGTCAGGTGAATTTCCGGGTCGAAGCCAGGAGTGTGTTTTCCTTCAAAGAAAACATAAAACTCTTCTTTTGAAGCTTCGCCGGTAATACACTTCGCCAAGAAAGCAGCCTCTTCCATATTCTTAACGATCACAGCTTCCGAATTCAAAGCCGTATGTGAAAAGGTAGCCCGCGTCTCCTCGTGATTGTACTTCCCGTGAATAACCAGCGTATGATTCTCAGTTCCGAGTTTTTCGGCCCGGTTCCAGACCTTTTCCACAAAAGGACAGGTCGTATTGTATTTTTCAGTAGAAACACCTCTTTCTTTCAGGATCTGCTCTATTTCAAGTGTCGTACCGAATGCAGGAATAATGACCACATCATCCGAATGGAGTTCTTTCCAGGGAATCAATTGATTTCCGGCAGTATCCTGGATGAATTCAATTCCATGTCCCGTAAGGTCTTTATTCACCATCGGGTTGTGAATTATCTGACTCAACAGAAAAATCCGTTTGCCCTGATTCTCCTCCACTGCACGATAAGCAATTTCAATTGCATTTTCAACTCCGTAACAAAATCCGAAATGCCGTGCAATGTGCAATTGGAGGTTTCCAAAATCCAAAATTGTAGGAGAAAAATCCTTTTTGCGGGGATCCTGGGCTTTACGGAATGCCTTTACTTTCGATATGATCGGCGAACGAAATATGGATGGGATCTCGAATTGTTTCATCTTCAACGTAAAGGTAAAGAATTGTTGCAATCAGTCTTCGCTTCGAAAGTTAAATTTACTTACCATGGTAGAAGGAGGATATTCTTACACTTATCCCTGATTCTGATTTTTCAAGGGCTATCATGAAAGTTCTTGACACAAAAAACCCCGACATCCGTCAGTTGACAGAGCCGGGGCTGAATTTTACTTTTAATACTAACGAGTAAATAACATTTCTCTGAATTTTGGCAATGGCCATAACTCATCGTCAACCAATAACTCCAACTTATCGGCGTGGTAACGGATTTCGTCAAAATAAACTTTTACCTTATCACAATATGCCACTGCCTTTTCCTCCGCATGCTCAATTTTATTCGCATCCTTTCTGGCCTGAAGCATGGTGTCACAAGTTGCTTTCATTTTATTCAAATGCATCGAGATCTTGGTAACCAATTCGATTTGGGCTGCTGCAGCTTCTTTTCCAGCCTTTTCACCCAATGCGTTCATGATTCCCTGGATATTCGACAACAAGCGATTCTGATACTCGATCACCGCAGGTAAAATGTGTGTCTGAACCAAATCGCCCATCAAGCGTGCTTCAATTTGAATTTTCAGGGTATAGCTTTCAAATTCGATTTCCTGGCGAGCTTCCAATTCACGTGGAGTCAATACATTCATTTCATCGAATAATTTGATAAACTTCTTGTCGCCCCATGCTTTCAATGCACGTGGAGTATCTTTAAAGTTATTCAAACCTCTTTTTGCAGCTTCCTTCACCCACTCGTCTCCGTATCCATTTCCTTCAAAACGAATTTTCTTGGATTCCTTGATCAGGATCTGAAGTTCTTTCAGAATCGCTTCATCTTTCGCCTCACCTTTATCAATACGGGCATCTACGCTTACTTTAAATAATTGCAGCTGTTTCGCCATAATGGTATTCAAGACGATCATTGCAGAAGCACAGTTTGCAGAAGAACCCACCGCACGGAATTCGAATTTGTTACCTGTAAACGCAAACGGGGAAGTTCTGTTCCTGTCCGTATTATCCAACATGATCTGTGGAATTTTACCGATATTCAATTTCAACTCTGTTTTTTCTTCCGGGGTCATTTTTCCGGCTTTCACATTTTGCTCCAACTCATCCAGCATTCCGGACAATTGGGAACCGATAAATGTGGAGATAATTGCCGGAGGAGCTTCGTTCGCACCCAAACGGTGATCGTTATTCGCCGATGCGATACAAGCACGCAACAAATCATCGTTATCATGGATTGCCTTAATCGTATTCACGAAGAAAGTCAGGAATTGTAAGTTTGTTTTTGGGTTTTTACCCGGTTGCAGCAAGTTCACACCCGTATCCGTCGACAAAGACCAGTTATTGTGCTTTCCCGATCCGTTTACACCGGCAAACGGTTTTTCGTGCAACAAGACACGGAAATCATGCTTGCGAGCAATTTTCTCCAACAAATCCATCAATAACATATTGTGGTCATTTGCCAAATTACATTCCTCGAAAATAGGTGCACATTCAAATTGATTCGGAGCTACCTCATTGTGACGTGTCGTAACCGGAATTCCCAACAGGATCGCTTCCGTTTCAAACTCGCGCATGAAAGCGGTAACACGTTCGGGAATGGAACCGAAATAATGATCCTCCAATTGTTGTCCTTTTGCAGGAGCATGACCGAATAGTGCACGACCGGTCATCATCAGATCCGGACGGCAATTGAACAAGGCTTGATCGACCAGGAAATATTCCTGTTCCCAACCAAGAGTTGCGTTTACTTTAGTAACGTTCTTATCAAAATACTGGCAAACCTCTACAGCGGCTTTGTCCACTGCGTGCAACGCTTTCAATAAAGGCATCTTGTAATCCAATGATTCACCTGTATAAGAAATCATGATCGTAGGAATACACAAAGTTTTCCCGATTACGAAAGCCGGTGATGAAGGATCCCAAGCAGTATAACCACGTGCTTCGAATGTATTCCGGATTCCACCATTCGGGAAAGAGGAAGCATCCGGTTCTTGTTGAACCAACAATTCACCATCGAAACGCTCGATAGCACGTCCCGGTCCGACAGGTTTAAAAAATGCATCGTGTTTTTCAGCAGTTGTTCCGGTTAGAGGTTGGAACCAGTGAGTATAATGTGTCGCACCTTTTGTCAAGGCCCAATCTTTCATTGCCGAAGCAACCTGATCAGCCATTTTACGATCCAGGCGAGTTCCATTTTGGATGGACTCGATCATAGATTTGTATGCATCAGATGGAAGATATTCACGCATTACCTCTGTGTGAAATACATTTTTTCCGAATAATTCAGAAACTTTTCCATCATAATCGATGTGTTTTGGTGTACGATTGAGTACATCCTGATACGCCTGTAACCGTTTTGTTGCCATAAATTCAAAATTTTCGACAAATTTACAATTTTAAGAGGGGGTATTCCAATAAAAAGTATAAAATTTTATAAACACCCCCTGTTAATTTGATTGAAAATCTAAAAATCACAACAAATCAACACGCTTTTCCATTTTAATTAAAAATTTCAAGCAGTTATAATCAGATGCTTATCCGGTAGAAATTGACCTAGTGTTAAATAATCATAGGTCATTTGAATTCCTCTTTTTTTTCCTTAACTTACTTCTAATTAAAAGCTTGCAAAATGGGATGGTTTGATTTTTTTCAACGAAAGAACGTGGACGCAACGAAGGAAAAACCGACAGATATGGATGAAAATCAATTGGTTGTTGTTCAGTTCTTTTACGGAATTGAGGATTTGAATGAATTGCACGAGTTGGAAAAACAACTGGATTCAAACATCACCTCCCAACATCTTGGGAAATATCACGGACACGATATCTCCATGGATTTTGGAGATGGATACCTTTATTTCAACGGTAAAAATGCCGAGCAAATCTTCCAATCCATCAAACCCATATTGGAGCAGCATTATTTCATGGATAAATCCATCGCAACGCTGCGATTCGGTTCTTTTGAGAATCCGGAAGCTGAAGAATGTGATTTCACCATTCGCTTCGTGAAATTGCTGGAGAATTAATTATTTATCTCCCAATTGCGTCAAATTGGATACTTTTATGTTCAAAATCAAGAGCATGAAAAATTTCCTATCCTTTGTTATTATTGCAATTTCTTTTTCTTCAATCGGGCAACAAAAACTCGAACTCAAAGATGTAGATCAGAGCAAACTTTTGAAAGACATTACATTTTCAAAAACGGAAAATGGTGAGATTGTTGTTCTTTATTGGTTTCCAAATATTTATTGGGAAATGCTTTCGGCTAAAGACCCAAAAACATATAGTCCCGAAATGGTTACTCAATTGAAAGAAATGCTCGGAAACAAATCCATTTTCATGGCAGTTTCAGGGAAATTAAATTCCACTACTCAAAAATTTGACGTAAAGCCAGACTCTTACTTACGCAATAATTTTTCGGTAACCTTCAAAGGGAAATCATACAAACCAATTCCGGAATCCAAATTATCGGAAGAACTCCTAATGCTGAATGACTTTATCAAACCAATGTTTTCACGCATGTTGGGAGATTTAGGCTCAGGAATGTCTATGCTTTACGTTGAAATTGCAGATAATCCGAATGAAACTCTTTTAGACCCGTACGCGGATGTCGATTTTGGAATGGAATTAAATTCATTCAAGAATACATTTCATATGCCCTTACCAAGTCTTTTCCAGGATTCGAAATGCGCCAATGATGGTGAATTATTTCCGGCAAACTATGAATTCTGTCCGTATCATGGTTCAAAACTTATTGCTCAGTAATCTTTCCATACCCCTCGAAAATTCACTGAAATATTTACTTTTACACTCAATAAAAAACGTAAATAAATGAAAAACACAGCTCTTACCCAGGTTCACGAAGCTTTGGGTGCCAAAATGGTTCCATTTGCAGGTTTTAATATGCCGGTACAATATGAAGGTGTTATCGCTGAACACGAAACGGTTCGCAATGCGGTAGGCGTATTCGATGTTTCTCACATGGGAGAGTTTTTGCTGTCAGGTCCGGATGCATTAGACCTGATTCAACGTGTAACAACAAATGATGCTTCGACTTTAACGATTGGTCGCGCGCAATACTCTTGTCTTCCGAACGGAAAGGGGGGAATTGTAGATGACCTGATCGTTTACCGTATAAAAGAAGAGGAATACCTGTTGGTGGTGAATGCTTCCAACATTGAAAAAGATTGGAACTGGATCTCTTCCCACAATACAAAAAATGTATCCA
The DNA here is from genome assembly GCF_946478805.1 of uncultured Fluviicola sp. The sequence goes on from NZ_CAMLDC010000011.1 coordinate 109,856, forward strand.
TGAGGAATCTTTCCGATGATTATTCCTTATTGGCGATCCAAGGCCCGAAAGCGGTTGAAGCGATGCAATCGTTGACTTCAGTAGATTTATCAGCTATCAAATATTACCACTTCGAAGTGGGCCCGTTTGCCGGAATCGATCACGTGATCATTTCTGCAACCGGTTATACCGGTTCGGGAGGTTTCGAGATCTACTGCAAGAATTCGGAAGTGAAACAAGTTTGGGATAAAGTTTTTGAAGCAGGTGCTGCTTTCGGAATCAAACCGATCGGTTTAGCTGCACGCGATACTTTGCGGTTGGAAATGGGATTCTGCTTGTACGGAAACGATATCGACGACACTACTTCTCCATTGGAAGCAGGATTGGGATGGATCACCAAATTCACAAAGGATTTCGTTGATTCGGACAAATTGAAAGCTGAAAAAGAAGCGGGAGTTTCTAAGAAACTAATCGGTTTTGAGATGATCGACCGTGGAATTCCACGTCACGATTACCGCATTTTGGACGCGAACGGAAATGTGATCGGGAAAGTAACTTCCGGAACACAAGGTCCAAGCGTGAAGAAAGCAATCGGAATGGGATACGTAAATACTGAATTCGCAACTACGGACAGCGAGATCTTTATCGAGATCCGCGACAAAGGAGTTTTGGCGAAAGTGGTGAAAATGCCTTTTTATCAGAAGTAGATTAGAATCAAGATCATCCCTTCCCCCTTTGGAGGGGGATTGAGGGGGAGGATATTTAAGTGGAATCGTGAAAGCGGTTCCATTTTTTTTGGCTGGATTTTTGTTAGTTCCGAAGCATTAATTCATTACTTAACCAATGCATATGATACAAAAACTATCTAAAATCCTTTCAGCAACTGTTGCCTCATTTCTCTTTGCCAGCATTTCTTTTTCCCAGACAAATTCGGATGTTTATTCTCCGAAATTCTCTCATTTATCGGGAAGGTACAATGCGAATATCCAGGTAGCACTGACTGCAACAACTTCTAATTCCGTAATCTATTACACCTTGGACGGTTCAACTCCCAGCAGTTCCTCCCAGCTTTATACAGGAGCCATTCCAATTAGTGGTAACGGAAACCAGGTCACGCTTAAAACAATAGCCATTAAGGGAGCTTTACAAAGTTTTGTCAGTTCGGCAACCTATGTGATCGATTACTCCTATAATCCCAATGCCAGTTATTTGACAAACCTGTCTTGGTCGCAATACACGAACTTCCTTCCAGGCGATTGGTTCGGCTACACTTCCACTCCTTGGACCTGCAATTATTCGGTCAAGGTAAAGATCCTTTCGAATGGAAATTATATAGATACTACGACATCCACGAGTTGTTTGGGTCCAAATGATGATTCTTTTCTCCCTGTTTTTTATTACGGAATTACAGACACTTCTAGCTTAAAAGTCATTAATCTATACAACATTGCTGCCTCGGGATTTGCAAACGGGTTCATTACCATTGATTTTGGAGTGGGAACCAACCAGTATGAACTGCGTTATATCAAGTTTATCGATGAGAACAACCTCTTTATCGAGTTCTGGCACAATACAAACGGTCCTTTGAAGTATTATCTGACCAAGAATCGTCAAACACTTGGAGTGGATGACCATGCGGATGCACAAACACGAATTTATCCGAATCCTACTTCAAACTATCTATCCATTGAAAATTTGCAGAGCGATGTTTTGGTGACAAACCAACTCGGGCAAAGGTTTACACTTGAAAAAAGTGATAAAATAAATGTTTCGCACTTACCGAAAGGAATCTATTTCGTGCAATTCAGTAATAATAAAGGTGAACAGATACGAGAAAAATTGGTGATCGAATAATTGGAATTGAAAATAGACTCAAGTGGAATCGTGAAAGCGGTTCCATTTTTTTTGTGCGCAAAAATGAGCAACTATGTTTTTCATTTTGGTTTTTTGTGTAGTCTTGGAAGAGCAGTTGACCAACCACAAACGAGAAGCCGCGTTTCCTAATCGAGAATCTTTAACTGCAAGAAAAAAAAGTTAAAAGAGAAAACCAAATTAAATAGTATTGACAATCGAGATTATCTCAAATTTACCTTGCCATTCTTTAATTGATTCCAATATAGGTAGAAATGCCAATCCTTTTTCAGATAACTTATACTCTACCCTTGGTGGTAATTCCTTAAAAGCCATTCTTTCTAACAATCCATCTTCTTCCAACTCTTTTAATTGCTCTGTTAAAACTTTCCTTGAAATGTGAGGTATTATAGCATCCAACTGACCAAAACGTATCGTTCGGTCCCCAATCACATTTATAATTATTGGCTTCCATTTATTTCCAATTGTGCCAATAGCCCTTGTAAATGGGCAATTTGACTTACAAAAATTTTCATCTCTCATATTTCATTTAAATAAGTAGTTACCTAATAGTAACCAGAATAAACTGAATTAGTTACAAAAATAAACTATTGAAGATAACTTTGCGAAACATTCAATAAAAAAGTTATATCATGAGTAAATTAAAAAACAAAGTAGTCGTTATTACCGGAGGTAATAGCGGTATCGGATTCGGAATTGCCCAAGAATTTAAAAATGAAGGTGCAGCAGGTGTTATTGTTGGTAGAAATCAAAAAACATTGGATCACGCTGTAGATCAGCTTGGTGAAAATTTTATCGCTATTAATGCTGATGTAACCAACCTTAAGGATCTTGCAAGAGTATTCGAAGAGACGGCTGAAAAATTTGGTAAAATCGATGTAGTTGTTGCCAATGCGGGTGGCGGAGCAGTTGGCACTGTTGCAGACCTTGGAGAAGTAGATTATGATCAGACTATGGATTTAAACTTGAAAAGTGTGTACTTCACAGTGCATAAAGCACTTCCCCATATGAATGATGGAAGTTCTATTATACTAATAGGATCAAATGCTGCACATCGTTCATATCCGTCTTTTGGGTTATATGGTGCTGCAAAAGCGGCTGTAATCTTTTTTGCAAAAGCATTTTCAAACGATCTTTTAGGAAGAAGAATTAGGGTAAACGTGATTACACCAGGTACTACAGATACACCAGCATTTGAGAAGTTTGTGCCGGCAGAGCAAATTGATGCTGTAAAAACACACTTTTCAGAACAAATGCCAACAGGTAGAATTGGGAACCCCTCAGACATTGGAAAAGCCGCTGCTTTCCTTGCATCTGATGATTCATCATTTATACTTGGCACTGAACTTATGGTTGATGGCGGGATGACCTACTTAGCTAAATAGATAAACTTAAATCAAGTTGCACAAAATGGACATTACATCACAAATAGAAACTTTAAAAAATCAAAGGACAAACCTGCTATTGCAATTAGAGGGTTTGAGCAACGAGGATATAGGACTTATACCAGCGGGCCATAACAATAATATACTTTGGAATCTTGGTCATATTTTAGTGGTGCCCCAATATTATTTTTATGTAGCAAATGGTCATTCTCAAAACGTTGAGCAATATTATATTCAAAATTATATGTCGGGTTCTTATCCAAAGGCAACTAATATCGATAAGGAATATAATGCAATAAAAGTGTCGTTGTTGCCAACTTTAGATGCATTAAAATCGGATTTCGAGAAAGATATGTTTAAAGACTTTAAAGCATTTGGCGATTTAGATTTCATAAGTACCCTGGAGTTCTTAATAAAACACGAAGCAGGTCATCTAAATACAATCAATAACTTATTGAGTGTTCATTAATACACACCATTTATAAAAATGGTCATTTCGGTATTTTGAATATATCATTTTACAAATCAGAAAAAACAAAACAATGAGTAAATTAATAGATAAAGTAGCGATAGTTACAGGTGCATCAAAAGGAATCGGTGCAGGAATAGCAAAAGCTTTTGCCAAAGAAGGTGCAAAGGTTGTTGTTAATTATTCTTCCAGTAAAGACGAAGCAGATAAAATAGTAAGATTTATAACCGAAAATGGTGGGACAGCGATTGCAGTACAAGGAGATGTGTCAAAAGAAACCGATATAAAAAGACTATTTGAAGAAACAAAAAAGGCCTTTGGTACACTGGATATTTTAGTAAACAACGCAGCATATCAAGGTTATACACCTATTGATCAAATAACATCAGAAAGCTTTCATCAACATTTCAACGTCAATGTATTGGGCGCTTTACTTGCAATTCAATCATCGTTAAAACTTTTTGGAGAAAAAGGTGGAAATATCATCAACATTAGTTCCGGTGCGAGTAAAATGCCTCTCCCAACTGCTTCTTTATATTCCTCAACAAAAGCTGCATTAGATGCCGTCACTATTGCTTTATCAAAAGAATTAGGCTCAAAAAATGTTCGTGTCAATTCTATTTTACCCGGTGCTACCGAAACAGAAGGTTCAACTAATGCCGGCGTCACAAGAGGAAGTGAATACGAAAAATTCTTTATTGCCAATACACCACTTGGTCGCAGAGGTCAGCCAGAAGATATTGCAAAGGCAGCCGTATTTCTTGCTTCCGACGACGCAGCTTGGATTACAGGAGAACAAATTTCTGTTTCGGGTGGAATGTACGGATTTTAGTGATCTTAAAAACCAAAAAGCCCCGGCATTTATCGCCGGGGCTTTCCTAATTTCCTACTTGGAATGAAGCGACTAAAAGTCTACTTCGTTCGCAGTCAGTTCTTATTTAACCAACTTCATTTCATTAATCAAATTCGTTGCGCCGTAGCACTTGTCGATCAACCAAAGCGTGTAACGAACGTCCAAAGAGATCGTACGTTGGATGTTCGGCTCGAAGTAGATGTCACCGGACATTGCTTCCCAGTTTCCGTCAAATGCTGTTCCGATCAACTCACCGTTTGCATTGATAACCGGAGAACCGGAGTTACCTCCTGTAATGTCGTTGTTTGAAAGGAAGTTCACAGGCAATTTCCCGTTAGAAGCATACTGACCGTAATCTTTTTTCTCCCACAATTCCTTGATACGCGGATCAACCACGAATTCAGGGTTTTTAGGATCTTCTTTCTGCATCACTCCATCCAAAGTTGTGAAGTAGTCGTAATGAACTGCATCACGCGGATCGTAAGCCAATACATTTCCATAAGTCAAACGCATCGTAGAGTTTGCATTCGGGTAGAATTTCTTATTCGGTTGCATTTCGCGAACTCCTTTTACAAATGCACGGTTCGCAAGTGTCAATTTCGTATTCGCCGATTTAACCGCTTCTTGTCCCATTGCAGCTTGATATGCATTGTCCAGATCCTTGATCAAAATAAACAATGGATCCTGGCTCAATTTATCCGCATCAAAGTTTTTCATGAATTCCTCGTAACGCTCTTTCGAAGCAAAGATCGAATTTGCCTTAACGCGTGCCATGAACGCCTCGATTCCGTCTTCACCGATCGATCTGGTGATTCCAACCTGTTGTTCCATCGGAACGTCGCGGATGTACATTTTCAATACTTCTTCCAATGTCTCCAATTCGATATCCATTGAACGTTCAGCATAAATCTCTTCAGCTGTTCCTTTTGCAGCATCCAGGATCATGTTAAAGCGCTCTTCGTTGCCCGATTTTTTAGCATCCAGCGCTATTTTGTACATATAAACCACTGAATTGATATCCACTTGGCGAACAAATTCACTTTGGTACGTTTTGATGTAAATAATACTGTTCGTAGCTTTAAAAGCGGACTCAATATCCGAAAGTACATTATCGTATTCCGCTTTTCCGGCAGAATATTTTGTAAACTCTTCTTCTACTTTTCTTTTCTTATCAGCAACATGGTTTCCTTGCAACTGTTTTGTCTGACCGATAAAATATTTCCAGTAATTAGCCACTTGAGCATACTTCGATGAATAATTCAAACGCACTGTTACGTCTTTATCCATGTATTTTTTCATGATCTCCAATTTCTTAGCGCGGATATCCACAATTTTAGGCTGCTCCAAAGAAATTGCCTGTTCCACACCATAAGAAGTCAAATAGCGATTTGTTCTTCCAGGGAATCCCATAATCATTGCATAATCACCTTGTTTCACACCTTTCAATGAGATTGGCAATGAATGTTTCGGTTTCAATGGAACGTTTGAATCGCTGAAATCAGCAGGTTTGTTATCTGATCCTGCATAAATGCGGAACATGGAGAAATCTGCAGTGTGGCGCGGCCATTCCCAGTTATCTGTGTCTCCACCGAATTTTCCGGCTGATTGCGGAGGTGTTCCTACCAAACGCACATCTTTAAATGTTTCTTTTACGAAAAGATAAAATTCATTTCCATCATAAAAGTCACGAACAAACGCTTCGTAATTAGTTCCTGTTGTAGCATCTTTCACCAAGATATCCGTCACTTCCTTGATTTTCTTTGCACGCTCCTCCGGAGTCATCTTGGAATTCAATTCTTTAGCAACTTGTGCAGTAACGTCCTCCATACGGATCATGAAAGTTGCTGTCAATCCCTTCACTGCAATTTCTTCTTTCAAATTCTTAGCCCAAAATCCATTGTCCAGGTAATTGTGATCTTTTGTCGAAGCACCTGCAATTGCGTCATATCCGCAATGGTGATTTGTCAAGACCAATCCTTGATTTGAGATCATCTCACCCGTACAAAAACCTCCAAATGAGATTACTGCATCTTTCAAAGACGATTTGTTAATGGAATAGATTTGCTCCTGAGTCAGTTTCAAGCCATGTTTTTTCATGTCTTCGTAGTTTCTTCCAATCAAAAATGGAAGCCACATTCCTTCATCAGCGCGAGCAATGTTACCCATTGAATAGGTCAATAAGACCAACGCGAATACTATTTTTTTCATTCTTTAGATTTTGTTTAAAAGAGCGCTAAAGATAACAACTTTTTAATGTTAGGGATTGACCGTTTGTGTAATATTAATTGAAAATGTAAAATTGAGAATTGAAAAGAAAAAATCGATCGCATTAGATTAATATATTGGATTCTGTCACAATACACACTTCATTTAAGATTCAAAAACTTTTCAATTTTACATTTTGAATTCTATTTTACCGTGATTTCATCCAGGAACAACCAGGTCGGATTTCCAACTCCCAAATGCCAATCCGGGCATTTCCCATAATTTTCAACACTGAAACGGATAAACTTGCAAGAAGTCGGGGCGATTTCAAAATCGAGTTCACCTGTTTTCAAGGTTTCTCCTTCTTTCACCGGAACTCCCTGAACTTTTCCCAGTTTGCGGTAAGTGACACCATCAGCAGAAACCTCAACGGCAACGGATTTCGGAGGGAAGATCCATGATTTCTGGTCTTGCAGGTATGAGAACCGGATCATTGAAATCTCTTTCGTTTCATCCAACTCGATTATTCCTTGCACATCTTTCCCAAAAGTTCCCTGCCATTCTGTTCCCCTGTATTCCTCCGTTCCTCTTTGTCCATCAACCAATGCCTGCGATCCACCACCCGAATACTGGTTCGCATATTCTGTAGACAGGTTGATTTTCTTATCGCGCACATACTTCGTAAACAAAGTTTTGATCGCTTTACTTTCAGAACCGTCCTCGCGAACCACTTTTGCATACACAGGAGTGGTTTCATTCAATTGGATATTTTTTCCACCCTGTTTGTAGAATGGCTGGTATTTCTCTCCGTCAAAACTGTAGTAAACCTTCCCTTTCTCAAAGAAAAGCACATCGATTCCCAATTCCATCGTTGTTTCAAACATGGTTTGCGTTGCCGTGAAAAAAGGAACCGGAACAAACCCCGGATTCACTTCATTTCTCAAGTCCAACTCATAATTCGCAACCTGTTTGTTCGGTTTTGGCCCCATTGAGATTTCCAGGATCCCACCTCCCTTGATCATCTCGTGCGTGATGAATAATTTTTGGTATACCGTTCCATTCCAGGAGATCGATTGCACAAATTTGTTTTCCGCCGAATTATTCAAAGTCCGGATCTCAAAGTCTGTTTTTTCTCCACGAATCACCACTTTATCCATCAGGGGCCTGCCGATCGCATACGTCGGACTTCCCGGAGAAACAGGATAAAAGCCCATCGAACTCAGGACATACCAAGCCGACATCTGCCCGCAATCTTCATTTCCCGAAAGTCCATCCGGGCTATTGGTATAAAACGTCTTTAAAATAGTATCTATTAGAAATTCTGTCTTTTCAGGAGCTCCACAGTAATTGTAAGTGTACGCCATGTGATGGGAAGGCTCATTTCCATGTGCATATTGCCCGATCAAACCGGTGATATCCGCCTGTTCACGTCCCGACATGGATGAAGAACCCAGGAACATCGAATCCAGGAAGTTTACCATTCCTTCGTTTCCTCCGTGCATGTCAATCAGCGTTTGCATGTGATGTGGCGCAGCCAGTGAATATTGCCATCCATTCGCTTCCGTAAAGTGATGATTCACTTCATTGGGTTTAAAGAATGGCAAGAAGATCCCGTCCTTTCTCGGTTGGAAGAAACGCGTTTCGGGATGCATCAGGTTCATCCAGTTTGCAGATCTGATCTGGTACTTCTTTGCAATATCCGTTTTGCCGAGTTTCTCTGCAAATTTTGAAATACACCAGTCATCATAGGCATATTCCAGGGTTTTCGAAACAGATTCCGCCTGCATATTCGCTGAAATAAAACCGGTTTCTTCGTATTGTTTCTTTCCCCACTGATCGGCAGTACTTGAAGCGATCATTGCTTCCAATAATCCTTCCGGATCTTCCAGTGGGATCCCTTTCAAATAAGCATCCGTAATGACAGAAACAGAATGATACCCGATCATGCAATTCGTTTCATTATTGGATAATGTCCAAACAGGAAGTAGGCCCGTATTCTGGTATTGCTTATAGAAAGAATTGACAAAATCGCTTACTTTTTGAGGTTGCGTAATGGTGTATAACGGATTGGCTCCTCTGTAAGTATCCCACAATGAAAAAACCGAATACATCGGGTTGGCTGAATACGAAATTTCATTTTTGAAATTCCGGTATTTCCCATCAACATCCGACCAAAGTGATGGATGAACGAAGGTATGATAAAGCGCTGTGTAAAAATTAGTTAACACCTCTTTCTGTTTCGATTCCACACGGATCTTGCTCAATTCAAGATCCCAGGCTCCAACTGCTTTTGCGCGAACTACATCAAAATCAAATGAATTCAATTCCGATTTCAAATTGGAAACCGCACCATTTTCACTTGTGCCCGAAATACCAACCCGAACCGAAATCTCTTTCACTCCATCCGGAAATTCCATCACAAACAGATAAGTGCCTGTTTTCTCATCCTGGATCCATTTGGTCTTTGTAAAAGGAATGGACGTTTCCAGGTTGAAATAAAGATGCTGATTCGTTGCCCAAGCTTCAGAAACACGTTTACCGCTTACAGAAGTAGCTGACGTTTTTGTTGCCGAAACTTCCAAAACACGGTCCCGGTAACCCAAATCAATCAGGATGTATCTTTTTCCCTTTGAGTTGGAAAATTGATAACGATGCAAAGCACAACGCAAAGTAGCTGTCAAATCTGCAGTAATGCCATTTTCCATTTCCACATGGTAATAACCCGGAAGCGCTTTTTCTTTCGAATGCCTGAAAACAGAACCGAATCCACCGGCTTTTTTGTATCCCGGAACGGCATTCAACTTTCCTTGTTGCGGAACCAACAACACATCCGCATAATCAGGGATTCCTGTTCCGCTTAAATGCGTATGGCTGAATCCGTAGATCACGGAATCGGAATAATGGTAACCTCCGCAACCATCCCAACCTTCATAACGTGTATCCGGCCCTACCTGGACCATTCCGAATGGAAGAACAGGCCCGGGAAAAGTATGCCCGTGTCCGCCTGTACCGACAAAAGTGTTCACATATTGTGAGGGATTCGGCCGACTATCGCTTAACTTGTTTGAAAAAACCTTATCTCTTGCAGCATCCGAATTGTTTTTCAATTCCTGGATTTGAGAAAAACCCGGGAAAGAACAAATAAGCGTAAGTAGAAGTATCCTGTTTTTCATATGGCTAAATTTTTAATCACCAGCCACGGCTGGCTCTTATTTTTTGATTGCATTCCAGAACATGGAAGCTGCCGTACCTAATACAGCCGCATTCATATCGTGAAGTGCAGAATTTCTAATTTCGATGTGTCCCTGATAAATTTGAAGCAGGTTCTCTTCCATGTATTTTTTTACTTTTTCAGAAAAATAAGCACCGCTTTGTGCCAATCCTCCAAAAAGAATGTATGCTTTCGGATTCGAGAAAGCAGCAAAATCAGCTAAGGCGATCCCAAGCATCTCAGCCGTATAATCCACGATTTCACATGCAAACTCATCTCCGTCACTCGCTGCCTGGAAAACCTCTTTTGCCGTAATTTTAGAAATTCCGTTCAACCTGGAATCCGCTTTACTGACACTTTCCAACTCTTCCACACTTCGAACAACACCCGTACTGGAAACATAAGTTTCCAAACAACCTTTTCTTCCACATCCGCATAAACGTCCATTATGAACCACGCGAATATGACCATATTCACCCGCAAATCCCTGCGAACCCACAATGAGTTCTCCATTGATGAAAATACCGGAACCAAGACCTGTTCCAAGCGTAATCAACACAAAATCATTCAGATCTTTGGCGTTCCCGAATAAATGCTCCCCGATGGCTGCCGCATTGGCATCATTGGCAAGTAAAGTTGGCCGATGGAATTTCTGCTCGAATAATTCTGCAATCGGAATCACTCCTTTCCATTTCAGATTCGGTGCGAATTCAATATTTCCGGTAAATGCATTTCCATTTGGAGCACCGACCCCCAAACCTAACAGATTATCCAGAAATCCATTATCCTTAACATCCCGGTAAATTTTTTCTACCAGGTCTTCCGGGTCTGAATAATCAGTAGTAGTAATGGATTCTTCAAATAACACCTCCCCATTTCGGTTCACCAAACCATAAGCAGTGTTGGTTCCACCGATATCTATGCCTAATGCAACATGTTCAATCATGCTGTAAAAATGGGATTTTTTTTTGAGAATTAAATTTTAGTAAATTGATTTAGCAATCTGCTTCATCTTAAATTAACATTCCATTCTTTTAGAAAATTGAACACAAATCCTTCCATTAACCGATGTCTTTCCTCCCCGATCGTTTTCGCAGTTTCCGTTCTCAGCCTGTCTTTTATCAATAAAAGTTTCTCGTAAAAATGATTCAGGGTATGTGACTTGTCGGAAGAATAAGCATCAAAATCCGTATGCAGCAATGGTCCCAAATCGGGTTCATAAAAAGATCGGTCGTTTTTTCCTCCGTAATGAAATGCCCTTGCAATTCCAATTGCCCCGATAGCATCCAGGCGATCGGCATCCCGGACAATATCCAGTTCCAGGCTTTCAATCACATCACTCACTCCTGCCCCTTTGAACGAAACCTTATCAACTATATCGCAAACCCGGTTTATTAATTGCTCATCCGCTTGTAACCCGGAAAGTATTTCCCGCGATACTCTTCCGCAATCATTTTTAATTCCACCATTCAGTTTGTGGTCCGAAATATCGTGAAGTAAGGCCGCCAGCCGGACAACCAACAGATTCCCTCCTTCCTTTGATTGAATATGCTCTGCCAATTTCAATACCCGTTCAATGTGATACCAATCATGATCCGCACTTTCACTTTTAAACTTTTCTTCAACTATTGATTTTACTTCTTCCAACAAATTCATTTCAATTTTCTTAATATTATGCTTGCATAAGTTGTTAAAACACTCTAAATTGCAAATAAATCTAAAATCTCTCTTATGAAAAAATTAATTCTACCTGTTTTAGCAGTTATGGCCATGGGAACTGCATCTGCACAATTCAACTTGGGTATTTCTGCCGGTTATGGAATTGGTTCGCCGGGCCATGTGTTGGGGACAAACACTACTGCGGGAAGTAATGGCTCCTATAGTGAAAAGAATATTTACGGAACATTGGGAAATGGAATTCAGGCCAATTTAACTCCCGGATATATGTTTGGGGAGCACTTTGGAATGGAATTAGGGTTAAACGGATTCTTCGGTTCTAAAACAACCGTTGATGAGGCAAGTGTCCCTACCGGGGATTACAAGCATACTCAATCATCTACGCAATTTCGTATCGCACCCGCAGTCGTGATCAAATCAGGCGGAGAAAAAATCTCTGTATACGCACGTACAGGGTTACTTCTACCATTAATTGGTTCCGTTAAATCGGAAATCAGCGACGCAACAAATCCTGTAGCAGTAACAGAAGTTTCATTAAAAACCAGTGGAAAAGTAGGCTTAGGATATACAGGGGCTTTGGGACTGAATGTACATTTCGGAAAAAAATTCGGATTCTTTGCCGAAGTTGGAGCAAACAGTTTACGTGTTAAATCGAAAAAAACTGAAATAACAAAATATTCTGTGAATGGGAACGATGTGTTAGGAAACATTTCCACTTACGGTAAGGAAACGAAGTATGTTGATGAGTTAACCAATTCATCAAACAACGCAGGAACAAACCCTACGGGGACAAATGCAAACAGTGCAAAAGAAGACCTGAGACAAGTTGCAAACTTCAGCAACTTCTTCATCCAGGTTGGTTTCAAGATCACATTTGGTGAGTAAACGGTATCGGTTTTATTGGTTAGGGGTGAGATAGAAATATCTTGCCCTTTTTTATTTGCAGATACTGAAGCTTTTACTATCTTTGCACCCTGTTTATTCGCTAAACAGAAGTTAATATTCATTTTAACCGGGGTTTCGCACCCCAAACAATTAACATTATGGCAACACGTATTCGTTTGCAAAGACACGGTAAAAAAGGAAAAGCAGTTTTCCACGTAGTAGTAGCTGATTCTCGCGCTAAGCGTGATGGTAAATTCATCGAGAAATTGGGAATTTACAATCCGAACACGAACCCGGCAACAATTGACATCAATTTTGAATCAACTTTAAAATGGGTTGGTACAGGAGCTGAAATGTCTGATACTGCACGTGCAATTCTTTCTTACAAAGGAGTTTTGTACAAAAACCACCTTTTGAAAGGTGTAACAAAAGGAGCTTTGACTGCAGAGCAAGTAGAAACTAAGTTTGCTGCTTGGGAAGCTGATAAAGCATCTAAAATCCAAGGTAAGATCGAAGGTCTTGGAAAAGACGCTGTTGCTGATAAAGCTGCACGTTTGAAAGCGGAAGCTGATGCAAATGACGCAAAAGCAAAAGCTATTGAAGCTAAAAACACACCTGTTGAAGAAGCTCCTGTAGTTGAAGAGGCTGCTGCTGAAGAAGTAGAAGCATCAACAGAAGAAGTTGCAACTGAAGAAGCTCCTGCAGAGGAAGCTACTCCGGAAGCTGCTGCTGAAGAACCAACAACTGAAGCTCCTGCAGAGGATGCTCCGGCTGCTGAAGGAGAAGCTGAGGCTTAATTCATTAAAGTTGATCAATGCAACATTCTGATTGCTTTCAACTTGGTTATATTGCGAAACTTCACGGATACAAAGGTGAAGTTTCGCTTTTTTTAGACGTAACCAACCCGGAAGACTACCGAACACTCGATGCTTTCTTTATTGACATCAACGGACAACTGACTCCCTTCTTTGTCAAATCCTTTGTATTGAAAAATAAAGGTTTTGCAGCTGTTAAGCTGGAAGGTGTCGATTCCGAAAATGATGCGAAAATAATCCTTCGAAAAAACTGTTACCTTCCATTATCGATTCTTCCCGAATTGGATGACATGCATTTCTATGATCACGAGATCATCGGTTTCAAACTAAATGACACTCGTTATGGTGAAGCAGGAATCATTGAGCAAGTGATTGACAATAATGTGAACCCCTTGATCCAGGTAATGAACGGTGATAAAGAAATTCTCATTCCATTTGTCGAAGGACTTGTTCAGAAGGTAGATCGAAAATCCAAAACATTACACGTAACTTCTCCGGAAGGACTGATTGAAATGTATATGGGAGAATGAGTGTTTTCCAATTCAAACACTTTCAAATTCACCAAGGGAACAGCGCTTTAAAAGTCGGTACCGACTCCATGATTCTCGGAGCAATCTGCCACTGGCAGAATCCAATAAGTTTACTGGATATCGGAACCGGAACCGGTGTCCTTGCCCTGATGTGCGCGCAACGTTTTCATTTTAAAGAAATTACAGGACTCGAAATCTCAGAAAAAGCCATTATTGATGCACAGACCAATGCCCGGAACTCCCCGTTCATCTCCCTGATTTCAATTGTAAACCAGGCACTACAGGATTATTATCCAACTGAACAGTTTGATGCGATCATCAGTAATCCACCGTTCTTCGAGAACAGTTCAAAAAACCCCGACGAGAACAAATCATTGGCCAGACATACCGAAAGCCTTTCCTTCTCCGAATTAATTCAAGCAATCGCGAGATTATTAACTTCAGATGGAAAAGCATGGATCATCCTTCCCTTCGAAAGCAAGGATCAAATCATTCAACTGGCAAGAGAAAACGATTTGTTCGTTTCGGATCTGATCACCCTTTTCGGAAAACCGGATAAACCTACCAGAATAATCGTTTCATTAGGAAAACAGGTTTCGGAAATTCATTCCTCGTCCCTTTGTGTCCGAACAGAAGACGGAGCATACGCGCAAGAATACAAAGTCCTTACGCAAGAATTTCACGATCGGGAATTATAACAAAGCCGCTATCTCTTCCTGGATTTCCACCCCGTGATGTTCATTGTACCAATTCTGAAGTTTAATTTTCACTTCTTCGAATGGAACCTTACTTGCATGCATTTCCTGGTAAAGTTCCTGGCATTCGACCGGTCTAGGTCCCCAATTCGCCAGATCTTCTCCATTTGCATTTTTGATGATTAATTTCGGAATGGCTTTCCCTCCATTTGTAAGATAATCCATAATGCGATTCGGTTCTGCATCGCGCAATTCATAATCAATGTGGATCAATGGATTCAGGTCCGCCATCATTTGAATGAAAGGTACAATATGCGAAGCATCACCACACCAAGGTTCAGTGATCACAATCCATTGCTGTTTTTCCTTGATTGATTGGATCTTTTCCTTCACGTGCGGAAGTATTTCCCCTTTTTTCAACCAGCGGTTCATACGCGACCAGTTCAATTTGGTGTAATTGAAATAATCAGGATTATCGTAAGGCGTTTGTGGGTTTTGTGAGTTTAAAATCTGTTCGAATTGTTCCAAGTAAGTTTGAAAAGTCATGTCTGTAAATTTGAATGACTCAAAGTTAGTTTCAATTCATCTGAAACAAGTATAAAAAACGATAAATTAATCGAATCCCTTTAAGGTAGGATTTCAAGATTAAACATCAGCTGACGTAATATTGCGGAATTACGTACCCGGCCTGTATTAAGACTTTAAAGGTTATTCTCAGTTTCAACAAAAAAACAGAAATTCAAGAATGCATCCCCCTTGTTAGTAATTTAGCTAAATTGCTAATTCTACATTCCAAGAACTGCAACTTTTGGGATCAATTCCCGGAATCAGGTTTCACATCGTAGATCAACTCGGAAATGTTCTCTTCCTTAAAATAAGTTTGAGCAATTTCCTGCAACTCTTCACTGGTCAGTTTATCAATACTCTCATACATTTCCTGGATAGTATCAATCTGATTGAACAACAGGAGTGACTTTCCTAAACCTTGCATCAATCCTACATTGGAATCCAGGGACAAAGCGATATGACCTTTCAATTGTTCTTTTGCCTGTTGCAATTGTTTGGCGGTCAAGGGAATTTCACGCAACTTCTTTAATTCAGCATAAATGATCTTCATCGTCTTCCCTAAATACTTCTGATCTGTTCCAAAGTAAATAGACCAATATCCCAAATCAGGATAAGGTGAATATTGTGCTTCAATGTTATAGGTATACCCATATTTCTCACGAACCGACAGAACCAAACGTGAGTTCATCGCCGGACCACCCAACACATTTGTCAACATGGTCATTCCTCTCCGATGGTCGCTATTGTATCCCGGGGCAATTCCTCCAATGATTGCATGAGCCTGGTAATTCCCTTCTTCCACTCTTTTCTTTACAGCCAAGTAATTATCAAAAGGTCTTGGCACAGCTTTCGTTTTTCCCGAAGGCATGGAATGAAAGTATTTTTCCAGGCATTTCACCAAGGTATTCAATGGGATATCTCCCACAAATGAGATAACCGTGTTTTCCGTGAAAAAGAATTTCTCCACGTAGCTTTTCAAAGATTCCCTGCCAAAAGACTGAACTGATTCCGGTGTTCCCAAAATGTTATTTCCAAGCGGGTGATTGGGGAAAATAAGCGCTTCGTAATCATCGAAGATCTTATCGCTCGGATTATCCAGATACGAATTCAATTCGTCCAGTACGATCTCTTTTTCTTTTTGGATCTCTTTTTCCGGAAAATTACTGTTGATTGCTATATCCGAAAGCAATTCGGCTGCACGATTCATGTGAGTTTTCACAAATGAAGCATACAAACAAATCTCTTCTTTTGTGGTATAGGCATTCAATTCCCCTCCAACAGAATCCAATCGGGATAGGATATGAAATGCTCTGCGTTTTTCTGTTCCTTTAAAAATGCTGTGCTCCAGGAAATGAGCCAGACCGATTTCATGATCTTCTTCAAATCTCGAACCGGCAAGAACGGTCACACCCAAATGGGCAACTGGCGAGCTGGCATGTAAATAAACCAATCTCAGCCCATTCGAAAGGGTATGAATATGAGGTAATAATTCTATCATTCTTTATGGATTCTTGCGATATAATTCCCAAGAATTGTCAGGCTTCAAATTAAAAACAATGCGGTCATGCAAACGGGATGGTCTTCCTTGCCAAAATTCCACATTGATCGGTCGAATTAAATAACCTCCCCAATGTGCCGGTCGTGGAACAAAATCGGGAAATTTTACAGAATATTCCTCCACCCTTTTCTCCAATTCCGCTCTCGAATCAAGTAAATCGCTCTGATGGGATGCCCAAGCCCCCAATTTGCTTCCCCGCGGCCTGGATTCAAAATACGCATCACTCATTTCAGCAGGAACTTTCTCGGCAAATCCGGTGATACTGATTTGTCGCTCCAATTCCGGCCAATACAACAATGCGTGTACTTGCGGATTTGCTTCTATTGCCTTTCCTTTGTCGCTGGTATAATTGGTATAAAAAATAATCCCCTCTTCCAGTAATTCTTTCCAATAGACCACCCTTGCCCTTGGAAAACCATCCAACCCTAAAGTTGAAACGGTCATTGCATTGGGTTCGCTGGTCGGTTTTTCGATAGCTTCTCTCATCCATTGTGCCAAAAGGGCAAACGGCTCATCCCCGTAGTGATCTTCCAATTTTCCCTTGTCAAATTGATGGTGGTCGTTTCGAATTACATTCAGAAAATCGTCCATCTTTTATTCCTCTTCTCCAAATTGGTCATCAATAACCGAATCTTCGTCATCCTCCAATTCATCTACATCAGATCCGGGCGCAGAAAATACTGTTTTGGTACCAAGAGCATGTTCAGCTACTTCCGCTTTCACTTGTTTCTCGAAATCCACAGCTACACGATCTTCAGACTCATCTCCAAAAGGAAAAACATCTACAATCGGAGAAATGATAATGGATGGGATAACATAATCAATCATCATTCCGCCCAAACTTTCCTTCATACGTTCGTAAGCATCTTTTACGGAGTGAGCCGTTACGATAAAGTTCTGGGATACTTTTTTAGCTTTAGCTCCTTCTTCTCCGCCATCGCCGCCGGCTTCATAAGTTATTTTGCATTTGTACCAGACATCCGCATCCTCGTAATGGAAAATATCGTGAAAATCTGTTCGGGTGATTCCTGTTACAACAAACTCCCCACGGATCAGGCTTCCAAGCTCTTCGTAAATTCGTGCTTCTGCATCGGTGAATGTCATTGCAGCCACCAGGTATGGTTCTGAAACACGCTTGAAAGTACCATCTTCCAACTGCTTTGTATATTTGACCTTTACGGTAAACCAACTATTCATTTTATCTTTTTTTTAGAGAAACAAAAATACGACTAATTCAAATTTTAAAATGCAAAATTCAAAAGTTATAACGTTAAATTTCCGAAAGTTGGCTTTCACTAGGTTCAACTACCTTTTGGGGCGATTTTGATCCTGAATTTATAAGGGCACTAAGCAGAGCCGAAGTGTCTTTTTCTTCAGCGTTTTGAATTCATAATTTTGATTCCTTTAATCCCGGAAAATTTGCCCGTTATACAAAACGATTACCGCTCTATTGGGAAGTGTCACCATGACTCCATGTCCATTGATGATGAAATCTGTATTGTTGATGGTTGTCACTTCTTTATAAACTCCTCCTACAGAAGCCCCGATTCCTCCCATCAATGTTCGAAACGCAACCACATCATTCTTCATCTGCCACTCTTTCACAACGAAGTTCGCCAGATTTTTCTTTTCACCTTTATAGAACTGGTAAGTCGTATTTGCATCTCCCCAAACGACCAGGTCGTCCTTCGCGTCCCAAAATTGAGCAAAAGAACTCAAAGTTTCCCGCTTACCTTTTCCGTAATACTTCAGGTTTCCTTGTAAATCTTCGTATACAACGAACCCTCTTCCCGCCTTCACTTTCGGGGCTCTGAATTCTTCCACATCCAAAAACTCACCATCCTGGAACACAGCAAATGTGCGCGTTTGAGGATCATTAAACCCCAGAATATCCGTTCCTGCAAAAAACTCGAAGTCAGTCCCATTATAAGTTCCCAGGTCATAGGTCTGACCCCGGTAAAAAACTTTGAAGATATCACCATTATCTTTGAATACTAAGAGATTGTCTCCCTGGACAACCGGAACCGGAAGATCAGTTGTACTTTGGACAAGTGTTGAAATTTTACCTTGGTAAACTACATTCAATGAATTATAACGAATATCCTGGAATGTGATCAATGAATCTGTCACCCAATAATCTCCCCCGAATGAAGTAATATTATGCGGTTTACCGTTTTCGTAGTAGAATAATAATTGTCCGATATTCCATGCTGCCAAGTGATCTGAAATTTTAAAATTCGCCGGTTGATTGGTCATGACCCGTGCGAACGTCCCATCATAAATTTTAAAATCCCGCTGATTATTGTAATAAGCAATCACTTCGTCGCCATAAGCGATACCGGTTACAGCCTGATGATCCACCTGATTAAAATACCCATCCTTGAACGAGTGGAAAAAATTGTTGTAGTCCATGTAAGCAAAAACAGTCTGTTTTTGAGCAAAAAGACCAGTCGAAAGAAGCGAAAAGCAAAAAATCAAAAATTTCATAGTCCCGAAAATAACAAAAACCGTGCTATTAATTCCGAATTACGAATGCTGAATTACGAATTAAACCCTATTCGGAACCCGTAATTCGGAATTCGTAATCAGCTAAAGCCGTTCGTCCAGTTTTATACCCGAAATTCATCTAATTGACTGTAAAGCAATTTTTGTTGTTATTTTCGTACAAACAAGTCGAAAAATTCAACATGAAAAAAAGTCTTTTTACAGCATTGTTGCTTTCGTCTTCGATCTATAGCTTCTCCCAGGAGAAAGTGAAGTACATCGAATACGACCTGGCAAACGGAATGCATGTTATTTTACATGAAGAACACGCTACTCCGATTGTAGCTGTTTCAGTAATGTATCACGTAGGTTCTAAAAATGAAAATCCTTCCAGAACAGGATTTGCCCACTTTTTTGAACATTTATTATTTGAAGGTTCCACGAACATCAAAAGAGGAGAATACTCTGAATTGGTTGAAAAGAATGGTGGAGCATTAAATGCAAACACAAGCCAGGACAGAACGTATTACTACGAAATCCTTCCATCCAATCAATTGGAATTGGGATTGTGGTTGGAAAGTGAGCGCCTGTTGCATGCAAAAGTGGATCAAACAGGTGTTGAAACACAACGTGAGGTTGTAAAAGAAGAAAAAAGACAACGTGTAGACAATCAACCATATGCCACTTTCATGGAAAACCTGTTCAAGTTGGCTTACAAAAACCATCCTTACCGTTGGGTTCCAATCGGAAGTATGGAAGATTTGAATGCTGCACAGGAAATTGATTACGTTAATTTCTATCATACATTCTATGTTCCTGCAAATGCAGTTCTTTCCATTGCAGGAGATATCAATATCGAGCAAACAAAAAAATGGATCGATAAATATTTTGCTTCTGTTCCAAAAGGAGAGGCAATCAACTTATTCCGTGATTTCGAGAACTTGGGAGAAGGTGATTTCAAAACAAAATATGGAGTTGAGAAAGCAGCTTTTGACGCAAAGAACTTCAATAACCCAACTGATGCGAAAGCAAAAGAGTTATTGAAGAAATATAGCGCAATGCCTTCTGTGGTTCCAAAACCGAATTCTACTTTCGAACCGATCAACGGAGTTGTAAGAGAAACTGTTTACGACAACATTCAATTACCTGCTGTATTTATGGGATACAAATTCCCGAAAGAAACAGACAAAGATTTTGCTGCTATCGAATTCTTGAACTCAGTTCTATCCGGAAGTAATTCTTCCCGTATGAATAAGGAAATCGTTGAGAAGAAACAACAAGCAGTTGCTGCTTTCTCTTTCGCATTCAACATGGAAGATCCGGGATTGGGAATCGTTGCTGCAATTGCTGCTAACGGAACAAAAGTGGAAGATCTGGAGAAATCATTGGACGAGCAAATCAAATCGATCCAGGATAATTTGATCTCCGAAGAAGAATTCCAGGCAGTACGCAATCAGTTTGAGAACCAAATCGTGAGTTCAAACTCAACTGTAGCCGGAATCGCTGAGAATTTAGCTCAAAACAGAATGTATTTCGGAAGTACGGAACTGATCAACAAACAAATGGAAATCTACATGAGCATCACTCGTGAAGATATCCAACGCGTTGCCAAGAAGTATCTGACTCAGGATAACCGAATCATTTTATATTATTTACCAAAGGCAAACTAACAGAATAGCGTCATGAAAAAGTTAATTACACTTGTTGCTTTAACAGCATTCACAGGGGTTCACGGACAGATTGATCGTTCTGTAAGACCCGCTGCAGCTGCAGCACCAACTATTAATATCAAAAACTCCGAGGTTTTCAAATTGAGTAACGGCATCACTGTTATTCTTTCTGAAAACCATAAATTACCACGCGTTTCTTTCTCGCTTACAATGGGAGCTTCACCAATGATTGAAGGATCCAAGGCCGGAACAAACAACATGATGGGACAATTGCTTACTTCCGGAACGGCAAAGCGCTCGAAAGACGTTTTGGACAAGGAAGTGGATAACATGGGTGCAGACCTGAATGCAGACGGACATTCCATCTATTTCTCTTGCCTGACTAAGCATATGGAAACCGGATTGGATATCATGCAAGATGTTACCATCAATGCAGCGTTCCCGCAAAGCGAGTTCGATCGAATCAAAAAGCAAAACGAATCCGGGTTGTTGTCTGCGAAATCAGATCCGAACACCATGGTTTCTAATGCTGAATCGAAAATCGATTTCCCGAATCACCCACTTGGAGGTGTAATGGACGAAGCTTCTTTGGCAGCAATCAGCTTGGATGATGTGAAAAACAACTACAAACAAGTATTTACTCCAAACGGAGCATACCTAGTTATTGTCGGTGATATCACAAAAGACAACGCAATGAAAATGGCTGAGAAGTATTTCGGAACCTGGAAAGGTGGTCAGGCTTACAAGGAAGATTTCGGAAATGGGTTGAAAGCAAAAGGAAACCGTGTGATCTTTGTGAACAAACCAGGAGCTGTACAATCAGTAATCTCGATTACTTTCCCAATTGAAATGAAACCGGGAGCTTCCGATCAGATTGCTTTGAATGTGATGAACAGCATCTTAGGTGGTGGTTCATTCGGAGCACGCCTGATGCAAAACCTGCGTGAAGATAAAGCATATACTTACGGTTGCTATTCTTCTTTCGATGTGACAAGAGATGGAAGTTGGTTCGGTACATCCGGAAGCTTCAGAAATGAAGTGACTGATTCAGCAATTACTCAAATTTTAAATGAAATCTCAAAAATCAGTGACAGTTATGTTACTGACGATGAATTGAACTTGGCTAAATCGGCAATGGCCGGAAGCTTTGCACGTTCATTGGAAAGACCGCAAACAGTTGCACGTTTTGCATTGAATATCATTCGCGACAATTTACCTGCCGATTATTACCAAACGTATTTGAAACGCCTGGATGCAATCTCTAAAGATGATGTCTTGACAGTAGCTCAGAAATACTTCAAAAACGGATTCAATATCGTAGTTGTCGGAAACGAGGACATCTTACCGAAATTGAAGGCATTTGATAGCGACGGTGTGATCGAAAAATTGGATCCGTTCGGAAATGCAGTGATCGAAATGAAGAAAGCGGACATCTCTGCAGACCAATTGATCGAACGATACATCAATACCGTAACCAAAACAGCTTCTGCAAAGGATTTGGCTAAGAAAATGAAGAAAGTGAAATCCGTAGTTAAGAAGATCGAACTTTCTTCTCCTCAGATTCCTGTAGTTATTTCCATGACGGATGCGTTTGTTGCTCCAAACAAGGAAGCAATGAAAATTGAAGCACAAGGAATGGTTTTCCAAAGCTCCTATTACGACGGAACAAAAGGTTCTGAAATGAATATGCAAACAGGAAAGAAAGCGATGACTGCTGAAGAGTTGGCTTCCAAAAAGAAAGGTGAAGGGTTGTTCCCGGAAGTAAATTACAAAACTTCGGGAATGAAATACGAAATCAAAGGAATTGAAACAATCGCCGGAAAAGACTACTATGTCTTAAACACAAACGATGGTGAAAAAGAAGCTTTTGATTACTTTGATGTAGCTACAAACTTGAAATTCAAAACTGTTTCCATCACAAAACAAGGTGAGGAAACAATGGAATCAACCATTATCTACGATGATTACAAAGATGTGAACGGATTCCTTTTTGCGCACAAATTGACCCAGGTTATGGGTGAAATGTCGCTTTCTGGAACTGTGAAATCAATTGAATTCAACACAGAAGTTGACAAAGCAATGTTTGAATAAGATTCGAACGAATATGAACGGGGCTTGTAACGTTCGCGAGGCATCGCGAACCTACAGGCCCCTTTTTCTTTGCACGAACTAACCAATTTAACTGATTTTCGTTCCTTGTAATATGCTTAAATACCTCCTCCCAATATTCTTATTCTTTGCAACCAACAGTTGCCTGGCTAACATGGCTTCGCCCATTCAGCGCGGGTCTTATCCCATGTCGGCTATATCCAGTAAAGACATGGATATTTTGAATGAGAATATTCGCATCAGGATCGACAAATACTTTCAGCAAGCACTTTACAAAGTGGAATACACCATTCAAAGTGAGCGTGAAGGTTTGCAAATACCTTTATTATTCCATGCACGGGATTGTTTAGGGAAATTCAAGGTTTGGCTCGATGGAAAACCAGTTGAAATCAAGGAAATTCCATATGAACTTCAAGATACATCCGGCATATTCGATTCCTTTTCCAATTCGTTTAAAAAAGAGGATGGACAGCACGGAAAATCGATTCTAATCAATGAAAATCAGTATAGCGGAAGGTATTTTCCGCTGTCCGACTTTCGTTATTTTGAGATTAGTCTAAAACCGGGTATTCACAAAATAAGTGCAGAATACATAGGTAAAGTTTGGGTAGATCACCACGACTGGACCAAGGAATATAGTTTCCGTTATTTTTTATCTCCTGCAAAACAATGGAAATCGTTTCATGCACTGAACGTAGTCGTAGATGCATCGGCTTTTGATAAAAAAATTCATTCCAATCTAGGAATTCCGGATTCCGGGAATATTAAAATAGCTTTTTGGCATTTTTCAAAAATTCCTTCCGATTACCTTCAATTAAGTTATCAACCTCCATTAAATCGATCCGCTGAAATATTAATCACTATTTCTCCATGGGGAATCACTGCAATTTGGGGTTTCATCATTCTTGTTTTTCACGTTTTGCTTGTGAGATTCACACAGAAGAAGCATCTGAATCAATTGACATCTTTTTTGGTGATTACCGGAAGTTTAATTTTGCCTTTTATCATTCTTATTGGCTATGGCTACAGTTACGATCTGATTGATTATGTTATCGGCACAGATGCCGGAAAGTATCATGGTTATACATTCTTTTCCGTCTTTTTGTACGTACTGCTAATGCCCGCATATTGGTTAAACATGAAGTATACACGACTTTATTTCAAAAATCGTTTTGCTGTAAAATCATAACTTTACTCTATGTCGTTAAAGATTTTTTTAGCAAATTTCAATCTCTTCACCGAAGCGGAACTGGATGAAGCCATTCTCCTGTTTTCGAATAGGAGCTTGAAGAAAGGCTCCTATTTTGTTCAGCAAGGGCAAAAATGTTCGGAAGTGGCCTTTATTGTTAAGGGTGTCTTTCGTTCGTTTTACCTCGCACCAAATGGCAATGAAATGACTTATTGCTTTCGCTTTCCGGGTGAAATGGTTGCAGCGTATTCCGCTTTCATTACAGGAAACGGAAGTGTGGAATACATTCAGGCACTTTCCGATTCGGAACTATTAATCGTCCCCAAAGATCAAATTGATATGCTGTTGGCAAAAAGCCCTGCTTGGATTCATTTCCTGAAGATTGTCGCGGAACAACAATATTTGGAATTGGAAGGGCGTGTATTTCAACTACAGCGTGATTCTGCCCACGAACGGTATCAAAACCTGGTCGAAAATCAACCGGAATACATTCAGCAAATTTCGGTGCAACATCTCGCATCTTACTTGGGAATAACGCAGCGGCATTTAAGCCGAATACGAAAGGGAATTGTTTTGTGACAAATGTCCTTTTTTGCGGAAATCGGTAATTGTAGATTTGCTCTAAATTCAAATCATGAGCAAAAAGATCTTACTTATTAACGGACATCCGAATGCAGATTCATTTAATTTTGGAATTGCAGCAGCATACCGGAAAGGTGCTGAAAATTCAGGTGCCGAAATCCGGGAAATTGTTATTGCCGAATTAGATTTTAATCCGAACCTTCAATTCGGTTATCAGAAACGGACTGAATTGGAACCTGACTTATTGGACGCATGGGAGAAAATTCAATGGGCTGAACATCTGGTTTGGATTCACCCGGTTTGGTGGGGAGGACTGCCTGCAATCACCAAAGGATTCATTGACCGTTTATTCCTCCCGGGATTTGCTTTTCAATACCGGGAAAATTCCTCTTTTTGGGATAAACTATTAAAAGGAAAAACCGCGCACATCATTACAACCTTAGATCAACCCGGATGGTTTTACCGTCTCATTTTCAGAAGACCCAGCGTGAATCAATTGAAACGCTCCACTCTCCAATTTTGCGGAGTCAGTCCTGTGAAAGTGAATTATATCGGGATCATTAGGAATTCCACACCAGAAATGCGGGAAAAGTGGCTGAGAAAAGTAGAACATTGGGGAAGGAAACTAAAATAAATCTGTCCTCCCCCTTGCGTCCCCCTCCAAAGGGGGAATTGTTAAATCCTCTCAAAAGAAGAAATTCAGCCACTTCATTTTAAATTTTCGAAGAATGAATAGATTTTTAAAGGAAATTCTTTGGTTTCCCCCTTTGGAGGGGGATTATGGGGGAGGATAAAAACCGATCGAGTCCGCAGTAGCCGAAGTCATCCATTCATCAATCCGCCCGTATGCAGGAAAACAACGGTCTGAAGCGTTTGAAAATCCTGCTTCTCCAACCAACTCATCAAGGCATAGAATGCTTTTCCTGTGTAGATCTTATCAAGTGGTAAAGCGTATTCTTTTTCACAGGCCGAGATAAAGTCTTCCAATTCCCGGTTCCACTTTCCATAACCACCAAAATGAGCTTCCGTATGCACTTCCACCCGATCCAAATATTCATGAATGGTCTCTTCATCGAGAAGGAACGGGAACAGTTGTTTTTTCATTTCGGCTTTCGCATCAAACCCTTTTAATACAGGAACCACATGCAATTGCGTACTTTCACTTAATCCAACAAGCAAACCACAACTTGTCGCCGTTGTTCCCTGGGCTACAAATAAATGGTCTGTCTTTTCCGGCAGTTCTTTCCAGATTTCCTGGCAGCCAACCATTCCGTAGTAATTTGAACCACCTTCCGGAATCAACAAGTAAAAAGGATACTCTTCTTTCCAGGTTTCCTGGACATGCTTTTCATTTCGTGCGTCGTATTCTTCCCTCGGTATGAATTTCAATTCCATTCCCAATTCTGCGCAACGTTTCAGGTTGTCATTGCTCTGTTCCGTGAGTTCGTCTCCCCGTACAATCCCAATCGACTTTAATCCGGCCAACTTGCAGGCTGCCGCAGTGGCTAACAAATGATTGGAGTATGCTCCTCCAAACGTAAGGATCCCGTCTTTCTTTTGAAACTCGACCAATTCGATATTGTATTTCAACTTGCGCCATTTGTTTCCCGAAACTTCCGGATGGATCAGATCATCTCGTTTTACCAGCAAGCACACATTCCTGAACTTGGAATCCAGCCTGATTTCCTGTAAAATGGATTTTGAAGTATCGAATAGCTCCATGAAATGCGTAATTTTGTAGTATGAATGATGATTTTCGTCCACTTCCCAAAAATAATGCTTTAGATCCGGAAGACTTTTATTATACGCCGGAAGGTTATATCGTTTTTACCGAAAAATATCATTTAAAGCGTGGGCATTGCTGCAAAAGTGGCTGCAGACATTGTCCATATGGATATGATAAACGAACGGATTCTTTTAAAAAATAATTGAAAATGGAGAATTTCATAATTGACAAGGGCATTTCTCTAATTTTGAACAATCCGCTCTTATCAATTGTCCATTATAAATTTTCAATTCAAGAAGAATATTCTTAAAATAACAGCGCTACTTTTGTTTTTTCCATCGCGTTTCACGCCACTCTTTTTGTTCTTGTTTAGAAAAGAAAGTCCAAGCTACGATTCGACTGGATTTATTCCCCGTACCCATCGGAAGTGTTTTGATCTGCGTGGCGCCATTTTTTTCTAATGACTTATAAATTCCCTTCAGATTGGATTGTTTCGAAACCAAAGTTGAAAACCAGTAACAGTTTTTCGCAACGATCTTACTATCCGAAATCATATTTTGAATGAACTGGAATTCACCTCCGTCACAGACTAATTCATTGCTATTCCCAGCAAAATTGAGTTCCGGTGTTCTTACTATTTTACCCGATAGATTCTTAATTTTTCTGCGGGTTCCTTTTTCAGCCTCTTCCAACGAAACATGAAACGGAGGATTACAAATTGTGAAATCAATCTGTTCTGAATCGCCAATAATTCCCTTAAAAACTGCAGCTGGATTTTTTTGCAACCGAAAAGTAATCTGGTTTTTAAGTGCGTGGTTTGCATCAACAATATTCTGCGCTGACGCAATTGATTTTGGATCAATATCGCTTCCAATAAATTTCCAGGCAAATTCTACAACTCCAATAATCGGATAAATACAGCTTGCGCCAACTCCAACATCGAGACAGATGATGTTTTCTCCTGTTGGAATGACACCAAAATTGTTTTCGGCCAATAGATCAGCTATACGGTGAAGGTAATCCGCTCGCCCAGGTATTGGTGGACATAAATTCTCATTCGGGAAATCCCAATTCGCTATTCCATAATAATGGTTGAGTAAGGCTTTATTCAATAATTTAACCGCCGTTGGACTTGAAAAATCAATTGAATCATCTCCAAAGTGATTGGGTTTCACATACTCCTTTAATTCGGGATTTGAACTCAAAAGCGCATTCAAATCATACCTATCTCGGTTTCTGTTACGAACATGTAACCTTTTTGAAGCGGATTCTTTCTTTTCTGACTGCATGTTTTTGGGAATTGTAAACTTAAATTTCCGGTTAACTGATGTTTATTATCAGCATTTCATTCAATGATGGTCGATATGGTTTCATCCCACGTATTCATCAAACAATCGCTCAACTTCTTTCTCCAGATCATTCGTCTTTCCCGGATGCGGCCTGGATGTTTGAATAATCGAACTTCTGACAGCCGTCAACCATCTGAAACGCTCCGGCAGTTCTTCACATGCAATCGGTCCGCCGGCTTTCGATCCTGCACTGATCAGTTCAAATGCATTCAAGTTCGCCTTTACCTGGTCCAGATCCATTTCACACTTGAACAACTTCAACCGTTCTTCCGGAAGCACGATCCTGGTACAGATAAATTTCTCCTTTTTTGAAAACAAAATGACTCCCACGTTGATGAATTCTTCGCGTTCGACTTGAGGAACCAAGCGGATTACAGCGTATTCATATAAGAACATTCCGTGCGGTTTTAGCTTCGTTTACAAAATTGTCCGAATGATTCAGGCGAATGGTTAAAAACTGCTTGTACACCGTTCTTATTTCATCAGGAGTTGCATCCAGGTCTTCCCAGTCCAACCAGGATTCCGGGATTGCATCTACCAACTGACAGATCTTTTCTTCCGTCAACCTGGAACGACAAAAGCTGTCTGCTTCATCCATTTTGGAAGCCTGCGGTAACAATACATGGTCTTTCACATATACAAAATTACTGCTTGCCGTTTTCTCCCAATTTTCCCATGTATGATGGAAATAAAATGAAGCCCCGTGGTCGATCAACCACAATTCCTTTTTCCAGATCAGCATGTTGGTATTGCGGAAAGTTCGATCGATATTCGTAATGAATGCATCCAGCCAGACAATTCGCGAAGCAGTTTCTTCGTCCACTTTCGTTACAACCGGATCGAATGTAATTGCCCCCGAAAGGAAATGCAATCCCAGGTTCAATCCATGACTTGCACGCAGCAAATCCTGGATTTCTTCATCTGCCTCAGAACGTCCGAAATCTTCATCCAGGTTTACAAAAACCAGTTCCGGAACTTTGAATCCAAGTATACGGGCAATTTCTCCCCCCAGGAATTCAGATATAAGTGCTTTCACGCCATGACCCGCTCCCCTAAATTTCAATACATATTTGAAATCATCGTCCGCGTCCACCAATGCAGGAAGAGACCCGCCTTCCCTCAATGGAGAAATGTATCTTGTTACGTTTACTGTTCTTAGAAATTCCGACATCTTATTCCTCTTTACGAATCCCATTTTCGGGAACCTTCCCTGTAAATTCCGATAAAACACTCTTCAGATATTTGATATCGGCGTCCACATTTCCTGTTGGAGTAAACAACGAATGGAAGCCCCCGATTTTGCGTTTGTAATCTATGTAGCCGATGTAAATGGGAACATGTGCCTGTTCTGCAATGTAATAAAACCCCTTCTTCCATTTCGGTTGGTAACCCCTGGTTCCTTCGGGAGTGAAAACCATGAAACACTTTTCGTGATTCTTAAAATAGTTCACCGCCTGTTCGGTAATATTGTTGTTCTTTTTGCGGTCAACGGGAACACCGCCCATTGCTTTGAGCAAATAACCCAATGGAAAAAAGAACAAATCTTTCTTGATCAGGAATTTTGCATTCACTTTATAATGCGCAAATGCAATTTTTCCAATGATGAAATCCCAATTGGAGGTGTGTGGTCCCATCACTACGACAGCCTTATTAACTCCTTTAGGAGCGCGATCATCTATTTTCCAACCAAATAGCTTGAGTAACCAGAAAAAGAATTTTCCCATGAAACAAAGTTACAATTTCAAGAAAAAATTACCTTTATGATATGCAAATAAAAAAACGCTTTTATGCGGCCTTCCTTGTAGTGCTACTCACAGCATCCAGTTTACTGATTTTTATTTGTATCAATATACTTTCCACGAGCCACACAAATCCGCGAATTCCTATTCCGGACGATGCGAAATGGATCATTCGCCTGGATGCAGAATCCTATATCAAAAAAGAGATTTACAATACCCTTTTCACCGAAAAAGACGATGCCTTCATACAGCAGTTAAAGGAAATCTATGAACAGAATACCAATGTAGATTCCAAAAAGAAATCATTACAGATCGACATCCAGGAAGACGCTGTTATTTACGGTTGGGAGCACGACGGAAAAAAATTAATGGTTATTTCAGTGCAAACCCGGAATAGCGCTGCATTCAATGAGCATATTTCAGAATACTGCAAGTCTAATCAAATTGGTAAAGCTCAAGGACACGATGCGATTTTTATCAGTCAATTAAGCGGTAAAAAATCAAGTAAAAAAGAATTGGAAGGATATCTTGCTCACATTTTTCAAACTCCGGTAGTTGAACTGCACAAAGCCGCTCCGGAAAAGAATGAATTTATCACAATTGATCTAAAAAAACTTCCGGCTAAAAGCCTTTTTTCCAGCGTGAACTTATCCATTCAGCACCAGGACGAGGAAATCAACCTGGAAGGAGTATTTACTTATACCAAGAAGCTTGAACCCGGTTTGAAATTCGGACTGAAACCAAAAGGGGTTTATATCTACTCCAGATTCATTTCGGAAAGATTACCTGATACCTTGCTTAATTTTTTATCGGCCAGTCTTCCACATTTCAAGGATATTCAAGCATATGCAATCGACTTTTCCGGAACTTCCCTGGAGGACCCGAAAGATAGTTTGCCAAGTATTGTTGGTTATTTACCTGTTCCCGTAGTCAATCTAATTATCCGGACAAAAAACAAAAGCAATGTAGATGACTTATGGAAGGCTTTTCCAAAGTCTGTTCAGGGAAAAAACAAGACCCTTAATTTTGGATCTACTGTTTTCCATCTGAAACAACTTTCAGAAAACACCTATTTTATTGGTACGGATCCTTCTGCGATTATTCCCTATTCCGGAGATGATGTGTTTTTCATTAAAGGACATCTGGAAAAATCAACCAAATTATATGGTGGAACTTTTGTGACCGCTTTTATTGAAAATATGGGGCCTGTCAAAGCATTCAATGATTTCCTGAAAAGCACGGAATCGGTGTCTATTGAAATAAAGAAACCGAAAACCGGTATCAATTACGCCCTAACCGGTAAGATTAAATTCAAGGATCACAAACATCCCTTGCATGAGATAACGAAAATGATTCTGGGTGTTCGCGAAGCTACCTATGAACTTGGAAAAGGAGTCATTTGGTAATAATCAGACGTAACGTATTTTTGCAGTCATTGTTTTGTCAGCCTTCAGTTGAAACTTGAAATTTTCAAATTTTGGTTTACTCCAGGAAGTATGATAATAATCTGCGAACCCAAATCCTTCATCAGGCATAAACATGGTGTAATCCATTTCCTTGTTTGCATTTTCATCATCTAAAAGTGCGATTCCGTATTCCCCTTCTTCGATTCCGGTGAATGTACAGGTTAATGTATTATTCTTGATTTCACTTTTATCAACAATCTTTACTTTCCAGGCAAGACCCTTGTTGTAATTTTCAGCATTTCGAAAAATTTGAAGTTGCATGTTTCCTGAGTTATTTCGGATATTGGTCACTTTAATAGTGATTGTATGATATCCCGGAGCTTTGAACGAAACAGAAATCAAATAAACGAGAGCAAATAAAACAAAGGTGAAGAATGATCTTTTCATGGTATTAAATAGATATGCAAGCATAAATTTAATATTTCCAACCTAAACTTTTCTACCCTGAAATTACATTTAACAATTTAGTGAAGTAGTCGGGAGCTTTGATCAAACGGGAACCGTACCAGGAAAAAAACTCACCATCAACCAAAATGACCCGGCTGTTGGGAAATTGAATTTGTAATTCTTCGATATGCTTTTTCTTGAATGGAAAAGGTTCCGAACTCAAAAAGATCAAATCCGGATTCACTTCCTTTAAATTCACTTCCGGATAACGTGTCTCATTCATCGCATTCCTGAACCCCAAATGACCTAACATGGAGTCAATAAAGGTATTTGTTCCCGCCGCGATATAAGGATTTTTCCAAATGAGGTACAACACACTTTTATTTCCGTCCATTGGGTTCAACTGCAAAAAATTACGTTGGATTTCCGAACCAATTTCAGCCGCTCTTTTTTGTGTTCCGGTGATTTCACCTACCCGTTCAATCATTTCAAGCGCATCTTTCAAGTTGAAAATATCACTCATCCAGGTTGGAAGATTTTGTTCCAATTCTTCAATATCGGATTGATTATTCTCTTCCTTGTTTCCAATCACCAGATCCGGATTCAAGGATTCCACCAATTTTACCTTGACATTTTTTGTCCCTCCGATCAACTGGATCTCTTTTCGCAACTCTTTCGGATGAACACAGAATTTAGTGATTCCAACCAACCGGTCTTTCAATCCCAAATCGACCAATAATTCTGTTTGGGACGGAACCAATGACACAATACGCGAAACGGTGGAATGAATCTCCACCGTTCGCTGCATTTGATCTATGTATTTTTTCTTACTCACTTAGTTGACATTTTCAAACTTCGGCGTTCTTCCGTGCCTGTTTGTGGGAAACATTATGCCAAAGAAGCAATCACATCCTGTCGTGTCAGGATCTTTTTATCTCCATTTGCACGTTCAACGATAACCGCCGGAGTTTGCTCATTAATCAATTTCGCCACATCTTCCAATTTTGCAGTTCCCTGAACAACCGGGAAAGGTTTT
Source organism: uncultured Fluviicola sp. (assembly GCF_946478805.1). Next base: position 142,294 of record NZ_CAMLDC010000011.1, read on the forward strand.
TGCATGATTTTCGAAATCGGAGTGTCTCTCAGAGCCGGATTGTCAACCAATAACTGGTAAACCTGGGAATCATTTAATGAACCTACCAATTCTCCATCCCGTAAAACAGGAATTTGAGAAATATTGTACTTACGCATTTTCATAATGGCGTGCGATACCAATTCTTCAGAATACAATGTCACCAAAGGTAAATCCGCATGACGGGCAATCACATCTTCTGCTGTTTTGAACTCTTCTTCGAGGAATCCGCGTTCACGCATCCAATCATCATTGAAAATCTTACCTACATAACGGCTTCCGTGGTCGTGGAATAGAACCACCACTACATCATCTTCTGTCAACTGGTCCTGTAATTGGATTAAACCACCAATCGCCGCACCTGCAGAGTTCCCGACAAAGATTCCTTCTTCACGCGCCAAACGACGCGTATAAACTGCAGCATCTTTATCCGTCACTTTCTCGAATAGATCAATCACGTCAAAATCCACATTTGCAGGAAGAATGTCCTCCCCGATTCCTTCCGTGATATAAGGATAAATTTCGTTCTCATCAAAAATTCCGGTTTCCTTGTATTTTTTGAATACGGAACCATAAGTATCAATTCCCCAAATCTTGATGTTCGGGTTTTTCTCTTTCAGATATTTTCCAACTCCGGAAATCGTTCCGCCTGTTCCTACTCCAACAATAAAGTGTGTCACTTTACCATCCGTTTGCTCCCAGATTTCAGGTCCGGTTTGCTCATAATGTGCCGTTCTGTTTGACAAGTTGTCGTATTGGTTCACATACCATGAATTCGGGATTTCCTTTGCCAATCGTTTTGAAACAGAATAGTAAGAACGTGGATCCGATGGTTCAACCGCAGTAGGACAAACTACCACTTCTGCACCAACCGCACGCAAAATATCCATTTTCTCTTTCGATTGCTTGTCATTCAATACACAGATCAGTTTATAACCCTTAATGATAGCCACCAATGCCAAGCCCATTCCTGTATTTCCTGAAGTCCCTTCAATGATCGTTCCTCCCGGCTTAAGAAGTCCAGATTTCTCGGCATCTTCTATCATTTTCACTGCCATTCGGTCTTTTACGGAGTTACCCGGATTCGTTGTTTCAACTTTCGCCAAAACGGTTGCCTTGCAGTTTTTTGTGAGCTTGTTTAATCTTACCAAGGGAGTGTTCCCTATGGTTTCCAATATATTGTTATAAACTTTCATGCATTGAATTTTACACAAAGATAGAAGAGTAATTTAGTTTATTAAACACCTCTGAGAAATATGAAAGTCTTTGGCCCCGGATTCAAAGAATCAAATATATTTGTACCCAAGTAAAATACTATGAAACAAATACTTATAATCAGCACGCTTAGCCTGTTGATTTTTAGCTCTTGCAGGACTACCCAGGGAATGCGAATCGAAGTTCAAAGACCCGCAACAATTTCTGTCAATCCGCAAATTAAATCCCTGGCTTTGTTAAATCATTCCATTCCGGGGAAAGCAGGCCGGATTGAAGGAACCTTAACTTTAGAAACACCCAAACAAGATAAAGAACTTTCCAATGAATGTATCAGGGGGATTGACGAACTTTTAAGAACAAGTTCCCGTTTTCAAATTACGCGATGCGACAGTTCCATGATGGCTTCCAAAAACACCAGTGTCGATTTTGGAGGAATTATGAATTGGGAACAGGCAGACAGTATTTGTAAGAAGTACGGAACAGATGCTGTTTTGAGCCTGGAATTTTTTGATACCGACTATAGCATCATCAATCCTGCCGCAACTGCCGTAACAACTGTTCAAAATGTACTGAATGGAAATGGCGCTGAAGTACAAGTGACCGGAAAAGCAACAGCAAGAGCCGGTTTCAGATTGTATTATCCTGCTACTAAAACAATTGTTTACGAAGATAGATATAAACAAGACAGAACCTGGGTTCAGCGCTCTACCAACCCGATGGAGGCCATTGCACGGTTAATTAAACGAAATGATGCTTTGGTAGATGTCAGTTACTTTACAGGACAATCTTTCGCTCATGATTTGGTTCCATTGTATTTTTGGGAACAACGTATGATGTATATCGGTAAAAAAGGTGGAATGAAAACCGGTTCCAGGCAAGCACTGACGAGAGACTGGGAAGGCGCTCTGAATTCATGGAAAGAAGAATACGAATCCAATCCGAAATCAAAAATCAAGGCAAGGGCTGCATACAATGTTGCATTAGCTTACGAAGTACTGAACGACTTGCCGAATGCAAAAGTGTGGGTCCAAAAATCATACGTCGAAGGTGGAAAAAGTGAAGCTTTGGAATATTCGAACATTCTTGAAAAGCGGATTCGGGAATTTGGCATTCTGGAAAACCAATTGATTGGAAAGTGAGAATTGAGAATTGAAACGGAATGGAGTATCTCTCTTTTCAATTTTAACTTTTGTATTCTCAATTTTTCCCTTGTTTTAGTTATTAACAGCATTCAAACTTTGCGAAAGTTTAGTTAATTTTGTCTTCATGTCGGATTTCGTTGTTTCTGCCAGAAAATACAGACCCCAAACCTTTGATACGGTTGTTGGTCAGAAGGCAATTACTAACACTCTTAAGAATGCAATCAAGAACCAGCATTTGGCGCAGGCGTTCCTGTTTTGTGGTTCCCGAGGAGTTGGTAAGACAACTACTGCGCGTATTTTGGCGAAAACAATCAATTGTTTCAACAGGACTGAATCCGTTGAAGCTTGTGACCAATGCGACAGTTGTCTTTCATTCAATGAAGGCGCTTCACTCAATGTGTATGAATTGGATGCTGCATCCAACAATTCCGTTGACGATATTCGCGGATTGATCGATCAGGTCAGAATCGCACCGCAATTAGGAACACACAAGGTCTATATCATTGATGAGGTCCACATGCTCTCAACAGCAGCATTCAATGCGTTTTTGAAAACCTTGGAAGAACCACCCGCGCATGCTATCTTCATTTTAGCAACTACGGAAAAACATAAAATTTTGCCTACTATCTTGTCCCGTTGTCAGATTTTTGACTTTCAGCGAATCAAGGTAAAAGATATTGCAGATCATTTGGCACATGTGGCAACGCAGGAAGCAATTTCAGCCGATCCGGATGCACTTCATCTGATTGCCCAAAAAGCGGATGGGGCTTTGCGCGATGCATTATCCATTTTCGATCAGATTGTCAGTTTTTGTGGAACTACCATCACGCATAAAGCTGTGCTGGAAAACTTGAATGTATTGGATCACGATTACTATTTCAAAATCGTGGAAAACGCATTGAACGAAGATATTCCCGCATGTTTGCTATTGTTCAACGATGTAATGGAAAAAGGATTCGACGGACATCAGTTTCTGGTCGGGCTTGCCGAACATTTCAGGAACTTATTGATTTGTAAGGACCCAAGAACAGCAAACCTATTGGAAGTTGGAGAAACAACTGAAAAGTTATTTGTGGATCAGGCTAAAAAGGTCGATGGCGGGTTTTCCCTGCGCTGTTTAGGAGTGCTCAGTAAAGCTGATGTCGATTACAAATCGGCGAAGAATCAGCGACTGCTGGTCGAGTTGACCTTGATGCAAATCTGTTCGGTGAAATCTGAGCTCGAAAAAAAAAATCCTTAACTGATCCCGTTCAAATTATCGCATTTGCAGGGCAAAGCCTCAGAAATGAGAACAAACCCGTAAATAAACCTTCTGTAGCCCCGGAAAGAGCTGCTTTCTCCATAAAACCGGAAGCAAAAGTACTTTCCGCTCCTACAGGAAACCTGAACTCAAATAACTTGTCAATCAATCACCTGATTGAACAACAAAAAGCAAAAGCTCAAGTTCCTCAAAGTGATTTACCCAAAAAGGAATTCCATAAAGATGACGTAATCCGGCTATGGAAAACCATGGCCCATACCCAAAAACTAAATGGACAGGACCAGGTTTACCACGTAATGATCAAACGCGAGCCTGTTCAATTGGATGATACGACTTTCCAGTTTGAAGTGGACAATACTATTCAATTGACCCGTTTGGAAGGCGCAATTGGAGACGTTATGGCGTATATTCGAAAAGAGATTCAGAATTATGACCTGGTTATTCAACTGGAAATGATCAAAGACGCTCCTGAAGAAGTGAAATATTTAAACGGTCCGGACCGGTTCGATAAATTAGCGAAGAAAAACTCCAACCTTTTCGACCTGAAGAACCGTTTTAACTTAGACATCGATTATTAATTATATGAAATTAGTTGAAATTAGCATCATTTCCTTATTGCTTCTTGTAAGTTCTTGCGGTGATGAAACAACCACGGATCCTACAGAAATAGTAGAAGGAACAGAGCAAAAAAGCAATGAAAGTTTGGATGCGAGAGCCAAAAGAGAAATTATGGCATCTTTGGCAATTCCTGTAAATGAAAAATTCTCCATGAGAATCTATAAGGAATACATCAATGCAGATACGATTGAAGATGCCATCATCACTATCAATCGCATGGAATATGCCATGGATGAGGCTATAAAGAACGGCCGGCAAGCAAAAGCTGCGGAAATGGGCTTTACCGGTAATTACAATTACCTGTTCTATTACGATGGAGCACTGGATCGAATCTCTAACCCGGTTTTTGCACCATCAAGTCCGGGAAGAGAATTGGATATTGAATTCAAATCGATTGTTGCTCCTACACGAAAAGATATCATTGTCGGTTATCGAATCCGGAATTCGGGTTGGAAAAGTTATTTCTCCGTATTCAACGACCACGACCTGATGATGGTTTTCCAGTGGAAATCATTTGATTATGCCGGCGAGGATCATCCGGAAGCATTTGTACATGCATATGAAGAAAATCCGAATCAGGTTCCAATGGACATCGCTATTTACGCGAGTGAAATAGATTCTTACACCAAGAATATCGGAGATGTTTATACATATCTCCCCTCCATTACCAAGAAAAAGGAGTTGAGATTCAAATTCTTCCTGGATCCTGTTGCGAAGAAATACCGCTTGTATCCTGAATTTGCTAAAAATTTACCCAAGAAATTATGAGTTCGTTCGAAGGAAAAATAGAAGTTCCTTCCTCCTTAAGATACCGGACAATCCAATCCGGCGAAAATCCAAAGCACTTGGTTTATGTCCTTCATGGATACGGTCAACTGGTAGAATATTTCAGTCAAAAATTTCAAGATATCCCATTGAAAGAAATACTTTTTGTATTTCCCGAAGGCAGGCACCGTTTTTATCTGAGAGGAAGTTCCGGGAGAGTTGGAGCTTCCTGGATGACAAGGGAGTGGCGCGAAGAAGATATCCGATTGAACAGTCTGATGCTGGATCTACTTCACGATGAAATACGCAAAAGCTTTACTCCTGAAAAAATAACAGTCATTGGTTTTTCTCAAGGTGGTGCTACGGCAGCTCGTTGGCTTGCTCAAGGAACTATTCCATGCGACCATTTTATCTCGTGGGCGAGTGTCTATCCTCCGGACCTTGCAATTGAGGAGCATCAAAATTTAGCACGGAAAAACACCTTTGTATTGGGAACTCAGGATGAATTCTTTCCGGAATCACAGCAGGAAGAACTAATTGCAGACTATCAATCAAAAGGGATTTTCACTTCCCGTTTTGAAGGAACACATGATATCCATAAAGAAACACTTATATCTATTCTATGAAAACTTTCCTTTTACTTTTAATCCTTGCTTTTAATGCCCATTTCAGCTTTGGACAAGAAGACACCGAACTCTATGTTCATGACGAAGAAGAAACAAGCAAAAAAGAATTCACCCCGCACAATGAAATTGGTGCGGATATTCACTTTTCTGCGGGTACCGTTGGAGGAACAGGTGGATTGGGATTGAAATTTGCTATTGTCCGCAACAAATACGTCGCTTTCGGACCAAGCATCCGGTATAATTATTCATTTTATAAAAACTCCGGACTTACCGGTTCTTATTCCGTTTATGGTGGTGGTGCTTTTGTACATGGACGTTTTTTCAATTACTTATTCGCCGGGGCGGAATTTGAATTATTGTCCAATCCATTCAGCAATACCAATGGAATTATTGCTCCGAAAAGAGTCTGGGTTCCAACAGCTTTGGTTGGTTTCGGGTTTTCTCATGCTTTTGGAGAGGAGGAGAATTTTCGATTAAATGCCGGGATTATGTATGATGTGATCAATAATTTCAACAGTCCATTCCGACCCGGTTACTTCATGAAAAAGGAAAATGGAACCTTGATCCCGTTGATTTACCGGATTGCGTTTTTCTTCAAACTTTAGACAATTGAAAATGTAAAAGTGAGAATTGAAAAGGTGTACATCCCTAATATAGGTTGACCACAAAAAGTCAATTTATATGAAATCAAACA
>NZ_CAMLDC010000012.1 GCF_946478805.1 uncultured Fluviicola sp.
CTCTTCCGGCTTGGCTTCCTTCGTTTCAGGCGCTTTCGTACCGAAATTACGCAGGTTGTATGTCACCGTGAACATGTAGTAGCGGTTCAGAACGTTCGATTTCACGTCTTCGATGTAAGATTCCGTGACGTTACGCGTAATGCTGTTGTTGTTATTCAGGATATCGAACACCGAAACGCGCAATTCCAATTGTTTCTTCTTCAATAACTTGTATCCGATCCCGCCGTTCCACAACATGATCGTCTGGTTGTATCCTGAGCCCAAACCGGCATAGGCATTCACCGAATAGGTACTGTTGATAACGAGGCGTTCCTTGATGATCCAGTTGAACCGCGCACTGATGTTGTGCAGGAAATACTGGTTCTGTGCTACATTCTGTCTAGTATTCACCACGTTGTTGAAGTTGAGCGTGTACCCGACCGTAAAGTCGATCTTTTCACTGATGTTGCTGGAAACGGTTAATCCTCCGTTTGCATTCGCAGTCTTTGCTTTATTGACCACATTGTTGATCAGACCCGGTGCAACCGTATATGCACCACCTACATAGAAATTCATGTTCAGTTTCAATTTCGTGATGGGAATTCCATACGAAATGGTTGTACGTGCATTCCAGCTTCCATCCAGGTTCACGGGTTGACGGAACTGTGCGCCGCGCTGCAAAAGCACATTGCCATTCACCACCGTATCACTGGTTGCAATGATGGTTCCGTTCGAAATGTAATTTTGGTTCATTTCCCCGCCAAAGAACACGTTGAAGTTCGTTGCTTTCTGAATATTCGTTGCATTGAAACGACCGAAAACACGGTGATTGTACTGCTGCTTCAAATCCGGGTTACCCGAAGACAAGGACAGCGGGTTGGAATTATCGATGACATTCTGCAATTGGTCGATGGTCGGATTCCGGGTACCGGCGCGGTAAGCAATCATCAAACTTTTCGACTTGGTGAATTCATACCTGAAACGCGCATTGGGCAAGACGGAGTTGAATGCCAGGTTCACATCGCGATCCGTAGGGAATTGCTGCACATTCATCAGTAAGGAATTTTGGTAACTCACTCCCAATTGGAACCCAACTTTCTTCTTCTGGTAGCGGAAATTCGTTCCTCCTTCATTGACAATCGTCTGGTTCTCGAAAACGTTTGAGAGGGTCGTGTCCATAAACGCATAGCTATTCGTGGTAGAATCAAAATCGTAAGTGCGTTTATCCGCATTGCTCACCAGGTAGGACGGCGCATAGTAAAACTCGCTCGACCAGGCAACGCTCAAGGGTTCCGTAAACGAAAAACGCCCGTTCACCCCGTATCCGTTCGTTGCGTTATCCGTATGCTGATTGATTCCCGCTAAGGAATCCTGGTTCAATTCATTGTAGTAATGCGATGCCGATTCCTGTCCGCTGTTTCCTTCTTTCAAGGTATAGGTTCCGGTGATATTCGCTGAAAAAGTACGTCTCGGTTTCACAAAACGGTGACGCCACAGGATGCTCGTACTCGCGTTCAAACCTTTGCTGTCGTTAAAAGTCTGGTTATTGATCTGGTTGATCAGTCCGCCGTTCCCGTCCAAAGTTGTTCCATCGGTTCCCTGTGTTTTGTTATTCCCCTGGTAACTCAACTTGGGATTGATCACCAGGGAATTCATCGAATCCAAAGCAATATCGAACTTGAAATTCAGGCGGTGATTCGCATTTTTCATCAGGGCCGTGAAGTCTTCCTTGTAGTTTTGTCCGCTCGTTGTAGACAAGACATAAGTCCGGTTCGTCACTTGCGAATTATCTGTTTTCGAGGCATTGAAGAAGTAGCTTCCACTTACTTTCGTCAGTTTCTTCGCTCCCCATTTGTCGGAATAATTCAATCCCAAACCATGCGAGGTGCTCACTCCGCTTTGCTGCGACACGAGGTAATTCTCATTGTCACCACCTCCTCCACCAGGCCCTCTTCGGGTTTGAGTACTTGCCGTTGAACCTGTAACTCCCAGGATATCGTCCGTAGAGAAGTTCTGCTGGTTCACATTGTTCGACATCCCGACCACGGAAAAGCGGCGTGTTCCTTTGAAAAAGTTCACATTCGCGCCCGCCATGTACAAGTCGTTCGGATAGCCGTAACCCGCATACAATTTCCCAAACTGCCCGTTGTTCTTCCCCGATTTCGTGACAATATTCAAGGCTTTCGCCTCGTTTCCATCCGAAATCCCGGTAAACTTCGCCTGGTCGCTCGCCTGGTCATAGACCTGGATCTTCGAAACGATCTCGGCCGGCAAATTCTTCATCGCAGCAGCCGCATCATCCCCGAAAAATTCCTGTCCGTCGATCATCACCTTCGTGATCTGCTCACCTTGCGCCTTCACCACTCCATTCTCCAGGGTGATTCCAGGCATTTTCGTGATGAGGTCCTGCACCGTGGCATCGGGATTCGTCTTATAGGCATCCGCATTGTACTGCGTGGTATCTCCTTTTTGCTCCACCCGGACCGCTTTCGCTTCCACCGTTACACCGTCGATCAGCTTGGCATCCGTCTTCATCAGGAAATCCATCACCGTTTTCCCTTCCGGAAGTTCAATGCGTTTCACCTGGTCCGTATATTCGAAGACACTTACCTTCAGGAAATACGTTCCGGGAACCAAATCGGTGAAGGTGTACACTCCATTCTCATCCGAAGCCGTAACCTTGACTACCGCGGAATCTGGCACAGAAAGCAGTTCCACGCGTGCATCCATCAAAGAAGTCTGTTTGTCCGTGACCTTACCCGAAAGTTCCGTTTGTGAATAACCGCTAAAAGCAAAAAGAACGAAAGTGAGAACTATAAAGCGTACGAGGTAAATCTGCATAAATGGGTTTGTTTGTATTCTTTGATTGTTCCGGCGGCGAAAGGTTTAGCCGATCGAAAGAAAAATCCGGTGGGAATAGCAAAAATCGTGCCCAGAGAAGGTTCAAAAGTTGAAAAGGGTGAAAAGAGTTCAAAAGTTCAAAAGGTGAAAAGGGTTCAAAAGGTTCAAAGGTTGAAAAAGGTTCAACCGCAAAGAGTGCACACTTACGCTGACCTTGCTCAACCGAAGCGGTTATACGAAGGTAAAGAGCTTCAGCATAGGCACACCAGTCTCGCTTTATGCAATTGAAAGAAAAGCCTATTTTTGAAACCATTAAAGCAAGCCATGAAGACTGTTCTATTGTTTCTAATCCTATTTTTCGTCACAAGTGTTGTTCAATCTCAGAAAAACGCGTTGGTACTCACCATTCTCCGGGAGGGAACGAAGATTCCTGTTTCCGGGGTTGAAATACTGGTAATGGGCAAGTTTCAGGAACCTATCACCACTCTCACCACGGATAACAGGGGCCGTATCACTTACCTGACAAACAAGAGTTCCTTGTACGTCAACATCCGTTCCAATGACCTGAATTTAAAATCCACCTTTGAACCCGTCAATCTCACCACGCTGAGTTCGGATACTTCTTTCCGCTTCATTTTTCTTACCCCACGCGATTCGGTGGAAGCAGCGCAGATCAAACGCATTCTCCAGAAACTGCCCGAAGACAAAAGCACAAAGCCGGATGCGTATACCTGCACGGATTTCACGCAGCAAAATAGTAACGCCCGAATCATTGATTCCTGTCTTACAGCCCGGATCACTTACCCGGAAAAAGCCCGCGAAGCAGGACTCTCCGCCAACCTGAACGTCAAGTTCATTGTGGACAAGAACGGACAGCTCTGCAACCTCGAAATCATCAGCCCCACTTACACCATTTTCGAAGAAGAAATCCTGCGTGCAGCCGCCAATCTCACCAATCTGCCAATAGCCGTTTGCAAGGGCAAAAAATTCCCGGCTTATTATACGCTTCCGGTGCGGTTTGGGGTGGAGTAATGTGTTTACCATTTGCCTTGCACCTGTTTACAAATTTGTGCAGACCGGTTGATCATTTCTTCCGGTAATAAGTTGGGAGAGGTATCTCAAAAACCGGTGTTTATTTGTTAAAAAAGGTCGCGATTCTTGTCAAACGGCACGTTAAATCCATAACATTTTCATACTCTATCTATGCTCTATCCATGCTTTACCTATGCTCTATCCGTAGATGACCTATGGGTAGGCCTAAAAAGAGATGTTTTCGGTTGTTTTTTTGGGGAGAGGGAGGTTACGGATGTGGGAAGGAAAAGAGCGGGTTGTGGTGGTTAAAATGATGTGTTTTATTTTCCCAGCATCTTATCCCGGATCACTTTCGGATCGTAGTCAAAGTATTCCATGTTCATGCGGTGGGACAATTCTTTTGCCAAGTCTTCACTCTGTGACTTTTGCGGAAGTTTCGTCAGCTCTCTTTTACCGCGATAATTCGTACCGAGGAGGCAAACTGCAAATAGATAATCCGTATAACTGGTTGATTGCACGCGGGAATATGCCGTGGTGGTTTGTTTCACGGGGACCACCGTCAGAATGCCGTACTTCGTGTAATCAATTGTTTTCCCGATCTTAATAAACCCCAAATAAGCCGTATACTCCCGGAAAGTCTGAGTTTCCAGGTTAATAACCACATGATTGCTTGTAAAAACGATTACTATCCCCACCAAAAACAAGCCAATCCCCATAAAAACATTCCCCAAAAGGGCCAGTGGGGATAATCCCAATAAAATATAGCCTAAGATCAAAGCGTTCGAAGGGAATACTTTCCCGTTTCTGAAATTAAGGTCCATTGGTTGGTCAAGCGTATCCATTGATTGATTTTTTTTGGTGAAGGTAGGGAATTCCTGGCTTATACGATCGTGGTCGGATTTGAGGAAGAGTAGGATTCAAGAAATTAGAAAAACAAAAAATTACTATCTTCATAGCCTTATAGCAAATAGCCAACTTTCTTGAATCTAACTATAGAAGCTTTTTATGACAATCCAGCAATACATTGACGCATTAAACAAAAGATACAAACTTGCAAATGCAACTGAACACACTTTTAGAGGAGATTTACAACAACTCATTGAGACAATTACACCTGAAATTTCAGCTACAAACGAACCGAAAAGAATCGCTTGCGGAGCACCGGATTATGTCTTAATGCGTAAGGAAATTCCAGTGGGATTTATTGAAGCAAAGGATATTAATGACAAGGATTTAGAAGGTAAGAAAATTACTGGAAATAAGAATCAGTTTGACCGCTATAAAAGTTCTTTGAACAATTTGATTTTTACGGACTATTTAGATTTTCATTTTTATTTGGACGGAGTATTTAAAACATCCGTACGAATAGCAGAAGTTCATGAAAATGAAATTGTTGGATTAACTAAAAACTACAATGAGTTTACCAACCTGATTCAGGACTTTACAAAAAACATTAGTCAAACGATCAAAAGCAGTCAACGCTTAGCCGAATTAATGGCAGGAAAAGCAAGGCTATTGGCTGATATTATTGAAAAATCATTGATTGAAGATTTAGCAGATAATTTGAATCCGGAAACGGAATTGGAGCAACAAATGAAAGCATTCAAAGATGTCTTAATTCATGACATTACTCCTAAGCAATTTGCAGATGTTTATTCCCAAACGATTGCTTATGGAATGTTTGCGGCTCGTTTACATGACCCAACACTTCCAACATTTAGCCGTGAAGAAGCTGCTCAGTTGATTCCAAAATCAAACCCATTCTTAAGGAAGTTGTTTCAATTCATTGCCGGATACGATTTGGATACACGCATTCGTTGGGTAGTAGATAGTTTAGTTGAAATATTCTTGGCGTGTAATGTGGAGCAATTACTTAAAAACTATGGTAAGAGTACCCAGATGAATGATCCGATCATTCACTTTTACGAAACATTTCTAAGTGAGTACGATGCTAGTCTGCGTAAACAGCGTGGAGTTTGGTATACACCCGCACCTGTTGTGAATTTCATTGTACGCGCAGTTGATGAAGTCTTGAAAACAGAGTTCGGATTAGCTCAAGGTCTAGCAGATACGAGCAAAATAAAAGTAAAGCGCAAACACATAACAAAATCTACAGCTGACCAACGCTCCAAGAATAAGGAAGTAGAAACGGAAGAAGAAGTTCACAGGGTCCAAATTTTAGATCCGGCTACCGGAACGGGGACTTTTTTAGCGGAAGTCATCAAACACATTCATAAAAAGTTCAAAGGACAAGAAGGAATATGGAGCAGCTACGTTGAAAATAATTTGATTCCCCGTTTGAATGGGTTTGAGTTACTCATGGCTTCTTATGCAATGGCACATTTGCAATTGGATCTGTTATTAACTGAAACTGGATTTAAACCCACCAAAGAACAACGGTTGCGGGTTTATTTAACCAATAGTTTGGAAGAGTACCACCAGGATACGGGAACACTCTTTGCCAATTGGTTGAGTACAGAAGCTAACGAGGCTAATCACATTAAGCGGGATACACCGGTAATGTGTGTAATTGGAAATCCGCCATACAGTGGTGAAAGTTTCAACAAAGGGGAATGGATTATGAATCTTATGGAGGATTATAAAAAAGAGCCTGGAGGTAAAGAAAAATTAAAAGAGCGCAACCCCAAATCAATCAATGCTGATGAATATAAATTTATAAGATATGCAGAGCATTTTATTGAAAAAAATGAATCTGGAGTTCTAGCTTTTATTAATCCCCATAGTTTTTTAGATAGTCCTGTTTTTCGTGGAATGAGGTGGCATTTATTAAGATCATTTGATAAAGTTTATATTCTTGATTTGCATGGAAACTCAACAAAAAAAGAAACAAATATTGATGGTTCAAATGACCAAAATGTTTTCAATATAATGCAGGGAGTTTCGATAAATATTTTTGTGAAAAACGGAAAAAAGCTTAATGCGGATTTAGGAAAAGTATTCCAAAAAGATGTTTATGGGAAAAGAGAAATTAAATTTGATTTTTTAACGTCAAATTCAATTAATTCAATTGATTGGAAGGAAATAAGTACTGCTGGTCCAAATTATCCCTTTATTCATAGGGATTTTACTTCGTTGAGTGAATATGAAAAAGGATTTCGAGTAGATAAATTGTATTTGATTAAATCAAGTGGGGTTAAAACTCATGATGATTCGAATTTAATTGGTTCTAACTTAATAGAGTTAAAACTAAAAATCGAAAAGAAAGGAATTCAGTTTGATGAAGATAAAGTTAAGAAATATGCGTACCGACCTTTTGATAATGATTTTATTTATTATGACACTAAAATATTAGGTAGGGCTAGAGAGAAAACAATTTATCATCTTCTTTATGAAAATCTAGGCTTGAAATTGGTTTCTCAACCTCAAGCTGCAAATTTAAATTTCTTTGACTGTGTTTTTATTGCTAATAAATTGACTGATACCAATATGTTCAGAAGAGGTGGCCCTGTAGTATTCCCTCTTTATCTTTATTCAGAAACTACCAATCAACAAACAATCGAGCCAACTCAAACAAGGCTTCCCAATCTCAATAAAGAAATCGTAGTTCAAATTGCCAAAGGTTTGGACTTAACATTTGAGAATGAAAAGACCAATGAAAGAGGAACATTCGCTCCAATAGATTTACTAGATTACATCTATGCAGTATTGCATTCTCCAAATTATCGAGATACTTACAAGGAATTCTTAAAAATAGATTTCCCTCGTGTACCCTATCCGACAGATACGACCAACTTTTGGAAATTGGTAAAATTAGGCGGTGAATTACGCCAAATACATTTGCTTGAAAGTGAGACAGTAGAAAATTACATCACAACTTATCCAAAATCAGGTAATAACATGATTACTCGAAAATTAGCTCAAAAAGATTGGGAATTATTTGATATTGAAAATCAATTAGGAAGAATTTGGATCAATGATGAGCAATATTTTGACAAAATTCCACTAACTGCATGGGAGTTTTATATTGGGGGTTATCAACCCGCTCAAAAATGGCTTAAAGACAGAAGAGAACGGGAATTGAGTTTTGAGGATATTTTACACTATCAAAAGATCATTGTGGCTTTAACTGAGACTAGTAGGATTATGGGAGAGATTGATAAGGTTTTTGTAATCTAATAATTGCAATGAATGATCAATTCATAATAAAACAACGCAAATAATCATTTCGAAATCGAATATATCTGCTTCGGTAAACCGCATTTATTTTCTTCTCGAAATGTGGTAAATACTGAAACTGATGCTTACCCTCGGATATTTCAACTAAAAATGATTGTGGGGTGAAAGGGAATTTGCATGTTTGTGTCTAGAATTGGAGCTATAAAGTCTTCAAAAACTAAACTATAATCTATCTACAAACAAATAACATCTTGTATCATGCTATTTTTTACACCTAATGATCTAGAAACACTTAATAAATATGTCGGGAAATCAAAACGTGATATTGCTGAACAGGAATTTAATGATGTTTATGATTATCTGAAAAATGTTTATCAGAAAGTCAAATACTGGGCAGATGAATTGAATAAAAATGCATTTAATGGTAGAGGAGTTGTCTCAATTAATCGCAGACCAACGAATCGAGTGGGCAACTTTGACTCATATTTGTGGGCTCAGGTTTATCCTAATACAGATTCTCCAAGTCAAATTGCATATACAATCGAAATTAATAATGAAAGTGGATTCTTAATTAAAATTGATACTATAAGACAAGGCAATAATGAGATACGCCAAAAATATGACGTTTACAGAGGCGATTACTATAATTCTCCAATCATCCTTCATCTTGATAAAAATGAAATCCTGAACAAAGACTGGAATTACCTTTTAAACATCTCGGAAGATTTCATAAAACAAACCATAAACTACTATTATGAGCTTCTTAATACAACCGGATTAAAAGCAATTGTAGATAAATCAAAAATCACTTTGAAGGAAGATATAGATCATTTTCCTATCAATCAGATTCTTTACGGTCCTCCTGGAACTGGAAAAACACACCGATTGAAATCCGAGTACTTCCCTAAGTATACCACTAAAGAAACATCGATTACTTCGGAACAACATTTTGAGGAAGTTGTACGTGAATTAACTTGGTGGCAAGTAATTGCAATTGCCGTTATTGAACTAGGGAAATGTAAAGTTGGAGACATTTTAAAACACAAGTGGGTAATTCAGAAAGCGAAACTTTCCAACTCTAATACAGTTCGTCCAACGGTTTGGGGTCAACTACAAAGTCATACAGTTGAATCTTGTGAATATGTGAATGTCAAAGCCAAACAGCAGCCATTCATCTTTAATAAATCAGAAGATTCTTACTGGGAAATCTTAGATGAAGAAGTAAAGGAATTAGTACCTGAACTTTACGAAATTATAGAATCTGTAAACAACTTCCTTCCAAATCCTGAGAAAGAGATTAAGCGTTATGTTTTCACTACTTTCCACCAATCGTTCAATTATGAGGATTTTATCGAAGGAATTAAACCGATTCTTAATGATGGACAGGAAAGTGAGCAATTGATTTATAAAATTGAAGACGGTATTTTTAAAGAGCTGTGCAAACGAGCTGAAAGTGATCCAAATAATCAATATGCAATATTTATTGATGAAATTAATCGAGGAAACGTTTCAGCCATTTTTGGAGAGTTAATTACATTAATTGAAACAGATAAACGGAAAGATGGCGAACATCCTATGAGCGCGAAATTGCCTTACTCTAAAAAGTCGTTTACAGTTCCTTCAAATGTTGACATAATCGGCACCATGAATACCGCTGATCGCTCGGTTGAAGCCCTAGACACCGCTCTTCGCCGTCGCTTTTCGTTTGTAGAAATGCTTCCTGAACCAGAACTATTGGAAAATAACACTATCGAAGGGTTGAACCTCGCTACACTGTTAAAAACCATCAACGAACGGATAGAAATACTTGTTGATCGTGACCACACCATCGGTCATGCATTCTTTATCAATGACAAATCAATTGATGATTTAAAACACACGTTTAAGAACAAAATCATTCCATTGCTTCAAGAATACTTCTATGGTAATTATCAAAAAATGGCGTTAGTTCTTGGGAGTTCTTTCTTCAAAATCACAGAACAAAAATCAGTGGTTTTTGCTGAAAAAACAACTGACTATGATTTTAGCGGTAAAGTCTATACGATTCATGATTGCACGAATGAAAACTTCAACTTTATAGAAGCACTTCATAAACTCATGAACAATACTACCTCACAGCTATCACAGACCGCAACAGATTCGGACTATGTCAAAAATTGATGTCTACGAACACGGAGTTTTAAGAATAGGTGAACAAGGTTTTTTGTTTACTCATTGGCAGGCATGCACCAAGTTCAATGAAGCTCACAGCAATGAATATTTCGACATACTCCACAACGGGCTCCGCTTCAAACACTATGTAGGCGCACTTCAAATCGGTAATCTCGTCATTCAAATCCATCCGAAAGCAGACAAAAATGAGGACGATGACAAATGGAAAGGGGTATTGATCCAAATGCTAAAAGCGTGTGGTCATCTTAAAGCACAAACTCATGACAATGCGCACCTAGATAAACAGCACTTCAATCTCCTGGAATTGTATTTTGAGTATTTCCTGGCTGAACTGGAGAAATTGATCCATCAAGGATTGATAAAGCGCTACAGGGAAAATACTGGCAATGTGAAAGCATTAAAAGGAAAACTGGATTTTGCGAGGAACATTCGCCACAACCTGGTTCACCAAGAACGTTTTTACACCACTCATCAGGTTTATGACGTAAACCACCGCTTGCACCAGATATTGCAGTATGCATTGGAAATTGTCAGTCAATTTTCCAGAGGTACACAGTTAAGTGATCGATGCGGAAGAACCCGGTTAACCTTTCCGGAAGTTTCTGCTATTCGTCCGGCGAAAGCACGCTTGGACCAGATTTACCTGGACCGTAAAACAGCATCCTATGAACGTGCGCTGCAATTGGCAAAACTAATTATTCTCAACTACTCACCTGATATCGAACAAGGACAGCATAAAATGATTTCTCTCTTATTCGATATGAACGTCTTGTGGGAAGAGTATGTCTATACCGTGTTACGAAAAAGCAAACAATTACGCGAAGCCGGTTGGAAAGTTCACGGACAGCAATCCAAACTTTTCTATTCTTCGGGGAGATATATCCGCCCGGATATCGTTCTGACAGACGAAAAAGAAACGATTATCATCGATACAAAATGGAAGATTCCTTCAAACAACTCAGCCAGCATTGAAGATTTAAAACAAATGTATATCTATGGACGGTTTTGGAGTTCTGCAAAACTTATTCTCCTATATCCGGGACAGAAACACAATCCTTCTTTTAAACTCTTTCGGAACGATCATGGAGATAACATTCAACATGCCTGTAAAGTAGCAAGGATTTCTGTATTAAGTGGTCCGAATCAATTAAACTCTCTCGTAGCAAATGAGATGATGCACTTGATGGAATTATCCATTCAAGAACCAGAAAACCACAAATAATCACCAAAACTCCACACTTAATAACAAGCTGATTTGCTTTAACATATCTTAGCTAAAGGTCCAGTATAACGAATTGAAATCCTTCTACATTTGACGTGTACTTAAACTGAAACAACATGACAACAACAAACAATTTGCATGCAGATGAACCTCCGTCGGGATATTCACCTTTAGAAAAAATTATTTCAGAACAATATGTTGACTATGCTGAAATAATAGCCACCGTTCGTAAACATTCTTTTGAAGCCACTCTTTATCCAGTTCTAAAAAAAGTAGACGACTATATCAAAGCCAACAACTACGAATCAATTCCAAACATTATTGGTACATTGCTTACCACCATTAATGATAAACTTGCAGAAGTTAGTGGTCGGGAAAAAGAAATCTTGGAAGAATTGACAAGTGAATTATTCAAAGAACAATTAACCGTTTTAAATTCAACGAAAGAAGGCCAATTGTGCTGGCAAAAATGTTTACCGGTTCTAAAAGAAACTTGCGAATTTAAAGCTTACAACTTTGAGTTATTAGCCGAATTACTAGGTTTAAATTTCATAAAAAAGAGCAGATCCAATGATCAGTTCACTAGAATAAATCTGACCCCTTTAAATCCTAAAATGCTCAGCATATCAAAACAGGATGAGAATAATTTATACGTCGCTAAGAGTATAGAGAGGGAGCTGCCATATTATTTATGGATTGGTCCCGAAGGAAAAGATTTAAAACTTATAAGGGCATTAAAAGATAAGGAATGGATTAGAAACATCCCCGAATTCAAGAAATTATTCAAATCAATCTCTGATCCTAACTATTCTTTTTGTGCTTCATCAGAAAACAAAGAAAAATTGTTAGTTCTTTTTGCAGAATTGAAAAGAGAACAATTGATTCGACCAAAAACAAACAGAGGACACTTTTACCCTTTAGGACGATATGGCAGCGACCTTGGCAAAAGGCTATTTGAAAAAGAACCAAAAAGATACCTGGAGAATTTGAAGCGGAGAAAAGGTGAGTACAATAGTGTTTTAGCCGAAGTTCAAAAAATAATCCGTCTAAATTGCGGAAAAAATCCCGACCTATAGTCGACCTTGACCAAGGTCTCAATTTTTCATCAAAAAAAACAACTCAAATTTGTCTCATAAATTTTTAATAAAATGAATAAAATCAATTACTTAATTAGTAAATACAATCTGCGGATTATAGATGCAATTGTATTAAGAAAGAGGTTCATCGGAATGGTGGACCATTATGTACTTTTTGGTGGTTACAGCAATGAGAACCAGCCAATATTTTTAGCCAATTACAAAACCGGAGTCCAATTTGTTCCTCATAGCGACATGGTAAAATACCTAAGTATGTTGGAACCAGAAAGAATTGTTCCTTTTAAAGGAAATGAAAATGAGAGGTTAGCAGCAATTGAGCGGGCAAAATCTCGAATTGGAGAACGTGCGTATGATTATGTTACAAATAACTGCGAGCATTTTGTAACTTGGGTACATACCGGTAAACATAGCAGTAAGCAAGTGGCAGATGTAGGAGTTGGATTAATGATCGTGGGAGCTGTATCAACTATCGGTGGTGGTATGGGTAAGAAAAATGATGTTGCCCTGGTTATTGGAATTGGTGCGTTATTACTTGGTGCACTTTTAAAATTTGGATTCAACGATTCAAAAGAGATTTAGATTTGGTTTTCCCATTAAATTAATGGGAAAACTTCCCCTAAAACACCCTCCCCCGTTCCTTCTTCCGCAGCTTCTTTCTCATCTCTCTTGGAAAATCATCGGTGTGCTTCACTTTTCCGGGGAAGAGTCTTTCCAGATCATCATAGAAGAAGCGGAAACCATCTGCCGAAACGAAATAAGCTGCGGTTTTGTCCTTACGGAAATAATAGGCCGTACCACCTTTGAAAGAATAGCGATACACCTCCGTCCAATCATCCGGGTGGATAGTCATTTGGCGGGTCCTTCTCCGGAATAGAAAACCGTATTTACCCAAGGGGCGTTCGAAGAACAGGACACCGTCCCGAAGTGTTGCTCGAATATACGTGTATACAAACAACTCGTACACCAGCCATAGCAGCACGATACCAACCCATAAGGCTTGGATATGCTTCGTATCGTCGATAAATACCCAGATCAACCCAACCGGAAAAAATGCAAAAAACAGCGTATTGAAGGTAATATTCAACAAGTTATTCCATACATATACCCGGTTATCTTTAATACCTGAAGTTTCCATCCTCCAAAAATAAGGAAATCGCCCACACCTGATCGAAATGTTAACCGCTGCCGATCCCTATACTCTTTTTACTTTGCCTCCTGATGGTCAAATCCGTAATTATCTGTTTCTTTGTCTCATCAAAACAATCACAGGAATGAAACCTCAACCCATGATTACCGTGCGCTTTGTCAAGCGACTTCTATCAGTACTTATAGGAGCGTTTCTTTTATCGATGATCTTTCCAGGTTTTGCAACCATATTAGGAAGTATTTTCATTCCAGTGATCACTGTAGTTGTGCTAGTATTTCAAGCCGGCTTTCCAAAAACAGAGATCACAGTAGATGAAGAAACCATTTGTTTCAAAAGGAACTTTCCTAGCTGGTATCCTCTTAGTAAATATTACATGCATGAATTGACCGTCCCGCATGCAGATTGGGATAACTGGATAAAGATCGTTCTATCCGGTGAAGATTCAATGCATTATTATTACCTGTTCCTAAAAGATCAGCGCTTGCGTTTTGCTGCTGAAACACTGGAAAATGCTGATCTGGAATACTGGATCCAAAAGAAATTCCCCGACAGGCCTTTGCAACTAACACGCAGTTTCAAAAAATATCGCGATTGTTACGAGAACCTCAAAGAAAAGAACCGGATGAAGGTGTTTTAAGCTTTAAATCACAGATAATTACTTTTTTATTTAAAATCAAGATCGAAATAATTCACCTAAGAGGATCTAAATCCGGCGCATTGGTGAACGAGATCGGGCACCTGTGCAGGAAATGACAGACAAATTCACCTTTTGTTTGAGGCGGAACGCTGAGTTTAAGGTGAATTCTGGCATGATCTGCTAACAGGTCGATCGGTTTACCTGCGCCTAGACTTTTTTGGCTCCACCTTTTTTTGGCAATGAAAAAAAGGTGGAAATTGCTCGTAGAATGTATAACCTTCTTCGCCAGCTACAAAGCAGCCCGAAGGATTATCCTTTTTTCTTGCCCTCCCCTCTGACGGAGTCTGACACTCGTCAGAGTCATCAAGACCTTTATCCCCCTCCAAAGGGGGAGTTTACAAACGGTTAAATAGCTAAATATCAATATATTGAAAGGGGTGATTCGAAATTGGGTTCTAAAAAGGGTAATATTGTACTCCTAACGTTCCCGGAGGGTTATAGATAATCCGTTACATTCCTACAACTTCCACTTAAAAATTCAACTTCTAAATACAGTAATCTGTTTAGCACACCTTTCCACTGGTCGAATTTATATTGATGGGTATTGTCTTAAGTATCGTAATGAGCGAAATGTATAAATATTGTTTATTTCATTAATTATTAGTAGGTTGCGACTCAAATAATCGCTATCACTATGAAAATAATAAATCTTAACATAAGATATTTAGTAATCTTAACTCTATGCTTCAATTCATGTGTTAACAATAAAATAATTGTATACTCTGACAATAGATATCAACCAATTAAAAAAGTAGAAACAAACAGTTATAAATCACCACAGGAAAGAGAAGGACAAGATAAAAATAATGTATTAGGAATTGCGATATCAGGTGGTGGCTCAAGAGCCCAGTATTTCGGACTTGGCGTATTAATCAGTTTGGATGAATTAAAAAAAGGTGATGAAACCTTTTTGAATGAAATAGATTATTTATCAACTGTTTCCGGAGGAGGGTTTGCTGCAGGCTACTATTTAACGCTAAAGAAAAATGATGTTTTAGATAAAACTTTTTTAGACTTTTGGAAATCGGATTATAGAAAGAAAAGATTACAAGAATTCTTATTCATGTCTGCTAAGACAACTTCTGTTTTTAAACTCCCTCGTTATGAAAAAAATAAAGTCCGTAAAAATTATCCAAACATGATTGACTATGAATTGTTACAAAGTGGTAAGATTAATCCCAAGAATGATAAGACTATAAATCGTTTGTTTCTAAGTGATTTTTTTATCCCCGCATCTTCAAATGAAAAGGTTACCATGCCCATGTTTGTTACAAATGGAACTATCTATAATAATGGTGAAAGACTCCCATTTATGCCACATATAATAGACGCTTTTAAAATTAATGGATCTATTCTTCCAAACGAACCCTTTACAATGAATAAAGGATTTGGACTCCCATTATCTTACGCCATTTCAGGTAGCGCTGCATTTCCAGGTGTTTTACCAATGTTAAAATTTAGCCTTGAAAACAATCCGGATTCAGTAATTAGGGTTATTGACGGAGGAGCCGTAGACAACTTAGGATTTACAACGCTTTTTGAATTACTAGATTCTGATACACTTGATGATGTAAATAAGAAAGCATTGATTGTTGATTGTGGAGGTTTTGGAAATGAAATACAGAAACAAAAGAATAACAGGGTAAAAATAGGCAAATTGCTAAAAAAATCATTGCTATATACTGTAGATATTAATCTTTTAAACTCGAGTGAAAATATAAAGTATCTTGCTAAATACTATAATATTCAAGAAGGTAATATACAACGTATCGGATTTTCAACCATCAAAAACAAATTCATTGAATTAGAATCAATAGCTGATCAAAGCACTAAGGAAGCACACAACCAATTAAAAGAGAGAATTAAAAGCAAAAAGATGAACTGGGAAGATGTATATCGGGACTTTGCTAGTAGAAATGGTTTTGATGTGAATAATCTCTCTGAGATTCCTTCTGACAAATTTCAGAATTTTACAATGAAAGATGTATTCGAATTATTTGAATTAGCTTCTCAGGTTGATACCAAAATCAAAATATATCCTTGGGAAAGAGAAATTCTGGTTCTTGCAGGCAGATATGCAGTTTATTTGCAACGGAATGAGATTGTAAAACTGCTTTAAATGCCAATTATCATTTTTCATTTCGACTGGTTTTTCCTGAATGGCGAGTTTATACATCGTGGAATTTAATAAATTATCAATTTACGGAACGACATGGATACAATCGACATTATTAATATGGTACTTGTGATCATATCAATTATCATTTCATTAGTTGCAATTCTCTTGCCCCTAAGAAAAATTTCAAAATTGACTTCACGGTTGGTTGATTTTCAGTTCGATCAAACATCACAGAAAATTATTCTGACTTACTTGATTGGAAATACCGGAAATGTAGAATGGTACTTAAAGGAAGTTTTATTAATGGTTTACTCTGATAGTGCGAAGAAAACAACAAAGCTGCATATTCAGACTGATAATATACCGAGGATAATTGAACCAAACAGAGTTAATCTAGTAAGTTTGAGTAGCCAAGAAATACAATTCACAACTGCTGAATTTGGTTCTGAACTTGCCAGGAGAAGCGGAATTAATCAAGACTTCCAAATCTATGTGCAATTTGATTTACTTAATCCTAATGGATCAAGTATTATTTATCGAGCAGCGATAAAAGGTCTTTTGAAGGATAAGGATAGAACCGGAGCATATTGGCAAACTGTAGATTTAAGTAAAATCGATGAACTTTCTTCTGATTATCATTTGGTACTCAAAAAATAAAATTAGAAGAGTGATTAAATCTTTGCTCTATTTTTTCATATTCAACTTTTTTGAGATCAAATCATTTAATCGATCCATAGCTTCAACATGAAAATCATCATTGCCCCTGAAGGTTTTGTTATCTGTATAGACAATTAATTGATTAAGATCAGGAAGTGTTTTAAACTCTTCAAATACGGGAGGTAAGAGTTTACAATACTCTGTTAAGAAAAGTGAGATGATAATTCGAGAAATTTTAAGCATCGAATAAGTATGCTCAGTATTTGTATTTTGGTTAAACATTTGAGAAAACTGTAATACAGACACATAAGTGGGATGAACGTACCAAGATAAAATTGCATATAAATTGGAAAATTTTTCATTTACTCCACTATTTAAGAAAAAATCACGTTGACTTAAAAGAACGAGTTTCCCATTTCTGAATGTTACTTCATATTTCCTTTTGGAAATCCAATCGTCTACATTTTTTTGTTTCTCAGGGGTCAAATTCAGATATTTCGGGTTTTGCTTCAGCTTATTGATTAAATCCTCGATATCCTGCTTTTCTTTCTTTTTTTTCGCTAATAGTTCAGGTTTAGTAGGATCTTCTCCTCTTTGTCTTTCATTTAGCCCCGCTAAAACCCAGATAGTATGAAGAAAATCTCTAGTATTTAAGTCGTTATTTGTATTGTATATATTGGAAAATGTTGAATATGCTTCGAATTGTGTTCTTGTCAAAACAGCTATTGGCGTAGGATCAACGATTTTTTGAGCAGTTATATTTGTAATTCTATTTTTGTACGAAACGCCATCTAATAATTCAAGAATCCCCATACCTTTAGCTACAACCATTTGAAGAAGGATAAAAGCATCATTGATTTGAAGGGTTTGGAACTTTTTAGGCAGATTACTTGGGCTTTTTTGCATAACAATAGTAGCTGCATCCAAAACATATCTGTATGCATTTTCCAGATCTTCTTCTTTTGAAGAAGTCACTAACATGAGATAATATGATAATTCCTTTTCATCCATCTTAAACAACCTTATCTTCTCCAAATTTCTACTGCTCTGTCATAAAGAAAATGGGCTCTCTTTTGAATCTCGTTTTCATTCCACTCCTCAAGTTCCAAATATGGTGCAAGAGTTTCTATTCCGGCCGAATAGTGTCTCAATCCAGGTTTGTTTGCTCTTCCAACTTTCTTTGTTGTCCAATCTGAATCACGAATGGATGCGTTTAAAGATTGAGTGATGATTGCAAGATTTCCTAGGGTGTAAAGGATTCTATTTCGAAAATCTCGTTCTTCTTTAGTTCCCAGTTCCCCCCAATGGTTTTTCCATTTTTTTGGCATCAAGTGTTCAAGACTATACTTGCGCATACCGAGTAATTGAGTTGCCTGTCTGTTTCGATTCCTGATCTTGGATTCGATGAAATAGATAATTCCTGCAGATTGCTTGTTAATCAAATAAGTACTTTTGAATCCATTCTCCAATTCTGAATCATCGGGGAAGTAATTTACTCTGTCTGCGCTTTTTTCG
Source organism: uncultured Fluviicola sp. (assembly GCF_946478805.1). Next base: position 18,616 of record NZ_CAMLDC010000012.1, read on the forward strand.
ATGTGTTCATAAAAAGCTTCAGCGGTCAATACTTCATGAGAAATGAGTCGGTCCGTAAAGAGTTGATTGTAGTTCTTAGTAGTAGCGTGAACGACCATTCGCCGCATCAAATAACTTTCCAATGCTTTATACAACTTGTTACGTTCAGATTCTTCACGAACGTGTTTTTGAATGTATAACACGTATGGGATAAGTGTAGTAGTATCCAAACCGAAAATGATCGCATTGATTCTTTCAATACCATAATCAGCGCTCAATTCATGTTCGACAATCTCATAATCAAAACTATCTCTGAAAACCACAGCATAATCTTTGATTTCAAGAAGTATTTCTGTTCTATCAAGTTTGTACTCCTTGATAAGTGTTTTGTATGATTCAAAAAGTGACTCTACTTTCGAAAATTCAATTTTATCTTCTGTTTTGACCTTCAATGAAGCATCTTGTATCTTGATTTGTAAGTAAGAGTAGAAAAACAAATCAATACAGGTTCTACGCAATCTACCGGCAGTCAGTTCACGATCCCAATAACGTTTTGTTTCTTCATCGTCTCCTTCAAAGATATTACGCCAGTATTCATTATATAAGTTCAAGTCATCCCGCTTAAAAAAATAGTTCTTTAAAAGCTCGGCTGTCGTCAATCGAACACCTAAGGAGTTAATGGTGTCAAAGATTTGTTGTTCATCTTCATTTTCATCCAAATCAATTCCTACAAATAAGATTCTTGATAAAATGATGTTAAAATTGAGTTTATTCGGATCTAAATTTTTCTTAAAGTAATTATATGCGTGAATAATCTTGTCGTGATCAGGACCGGTGAGATCAACCAATTCGGTTAGACTCAATACCTGCTTAAATGAAGCAATATCATTATGATTATGATAGAGTGCAAACTCGTTGTTCAGGAGTTTAAAAATTCGTTCAAATGAGGCGTTGTTATCTGTTCTAAGACATAGTACCTTGAAGAAAATATTTAAGGTTGTAAGACGCTGTTGTCCGTCAATAACTGTCCTAACATCTCCTACTGGATTAGACGTATTGGTCGGCTGCTGTTTCAAAATAACAGATCCTAAAAAATAGGGGCGGTTTGAAATACTTACCGCTTCCATATCTTCAAGTAGCCGTTCCCATTGTTCATCTCCCCAAACATAAGCTCTTTGAAAGAAAGGAATTTCTAAAATTCTATTGCCATTAAAAATATCGTTGATTGTTCGTTTTCCAGCATCCATTGTGTTAGGTATTTGGTTATTTAATTTGTTATGCTCAGTAGGGGCGATAAAAATAGTTTAAATTCATCAGAAAGGATCACCACTACATTCTTGATTACTTTAGTTTAGAAAATTGTTCAAACTTCTTTATTGATTTTGCCATGCTTTTACCTTCTTCTGAATTCCCTTCGGTTTCTTGTATCAATTGGTAATCCTCGGAGATTTTAAAACAATACACATAGCAAGAACTCTCTACCCCTTTAGATCTAGGATTAAATCCTTGCATACCAAGCTTTTGAAAATGTATCTCTATTTCAACCGCTTCATCTCTTGACTCTGCTTCCGCTTGATAACACGGATCGGTGTCTTTATATCGACCAGCATCAACATGTTCAAAAAGTTCTGCTGTTAAAATATTCTCAACGAGCCTCCTTTGCGGATTATTAGTAATTCCGATGTAAAATTCGGGATAATCACCTCCCTGTGAAGTTTTAAAATCTTCAATTTCTTCCTTAATGGTTTCAGTGCTTTTTGACATAGTGGAGTATATTTAATTAAATACAAAGAATTAGGAGATGCTTCGAAACAATTGATGATCTCATGAGTTTCGAATTGTACATGAGTTCAACTTACACTTTCGTGAAGACTACGTTGTACATTTTATGAAAATTGTTTTTTTGGAATTTTGCAATATGAACCTAAGATAAAATTCTCAAGGGTTAGCTTATAGTCTTTATCTAATGTACAATACCGCCATAATACTAGATCAATAACAGATGCTTTTTCTTGAATAGAATCTGAAATATTCAAGCAAAGTTCGTCAGGTGAATTGAACCCTAGTATATCTGCTAATCTTAATAAATGACGATCAGGTTTGGCAAAATTTAGTCCAATGTTTTTTGCCAAATGATAGGACGTGGCTTTTCCCATGTATGGAAAAGTCTGGATGTAAGATATTCCTTCATTAAATATTCTATTCTTAAGATATTGAAAAGAATTCGATTTGATATAATCAACAATATATAGGATAGCATTGATTTTACCTTCATGATTGAAAACGATCTTTGTTTGCTCCTTAATCTTTTCTCGATTCTCACAAATCCAATCAATAGACTCGAATCCTCTCATAATATGTTTAACTTTTGGAAATATTTTTTGCACCACACGGTCATTCATTCCACTAGCTATAACTACCCATGAAATCTCTTTCAAGAACTCAGATGAGCTTATATCATTGAATGAAATATTATCTTGCCAATCGATTTCATGAGCATAACCATTGTCAATTACAATGTTCTTTGCAAAGAAATATGCATGAGATAATTGTGAATAAAACTCCATACTATAATTTTACTTTGGGTTTTACGGAGATTAGCAAAAAGGTTTCATTATTTAAGTATTTCATTCCAGGCACGAATATCTTTACTCCCATCCGCATTTTGCATTTTTCTTGATACTGTACTCAATGAATCTGAAACCATTTTTCGTTCAATACTATTTGCTGCTTTTAAATAGTTATCAACGTGGATAGTTTGCCCGGTTTTATCTTTTATTGGTTCTAAAACCTTTTTACTGGCTTCAGTAAAGAAATGTTTAAGCATTGCCTTTGGAGTTTTGTCGCCTGAATAATTAGAAAAAACCTCAATCCCAAGTGCCTCTACGTGGTATCCAGAAAGTTGCCTTCTTTCTGGAAGAGTCGAAATAATAGATTTTGCCAACTTAATTACGGGAATCAATTTACCCGAATTTTTGATGTTGACGTATCGTAAAGTTTCGACAAATTTCTTTGGTTGAATTATCTTGGACCATTCATTTGGATCTGTAGATGATGGAATCCGAATCCCATTCCCATCTTTTAATGCTGGAAGTATCTGAATTGAATATTCTGAAGTGAAGTTAATTGTTACAGCTTTTTTTCCAGAAACAATATCTGTAGTAGGTAAACTTTCACGAATTCTATTGTATATATAATCTTTTACTTCATTCGGATTCAGATGCATCAATTCAGATTTATTTAGAATTGCTAATGTATCGATATCGCTAAGTCCTTCAACGAAAGTGTTTTTTGACAGTGATCCACCATACCTTAAATCAATAGTTCCATCAACACCTAAATTTAGTGCCTTTTTTATTCCTTGGATATGCTTCTGAATTTGATTAGTATCTCTGTCATTCACATCAGATAATAGAGTTCTAATTAAATCAGTCACTTCAATTTCGAAGGCCTGACCTTTTGCCTGCTCTTCACTTCGAATTTTCTTACTAATTTCATCTGGTGAATTACTACCAGGAAAAAATACACCTCCTGAACCGCCCATGTTATTTAAAATTTGATTGAAAAGTTTTGAAATGCTTCTCAAGTATTTTGCCAAATCCAGGACCACCTAATTCATCAAATTGTTCAAAATTTTGATACTTGATAAAGTCCTTCATTGTATATTTCATTTTCTCGAGATAATACGTGTTTTGAGTAATAGACATCGATTTAACTTTTGCATCACTTACATGAATACCTAAATCAACATTAAGTGCCCCATAATTTGATTGATATATTGCCGAATCGTTGTAATATGAATATTTTAACCAAGTTAGTCCGTCAAAAATTTCCGCGCCTACTAAAAAATACAATATCGTTGTTATTGGATCTAAACTTCCAAAGATATGCAATGGTGATGAAATACCTGCGCCGTCTAAAGCACGTCTAATTTCAGCTATATTAACCATCCGACTTAAAATCGAACTACCTAATTCTCTTTCAGTTAATCCAATTATTGAAAAACCTGATAAATCTTGGATATTGTCAATGATATTTTGAACTTTTACAAATTGTTGGTCTTTAGTCTCAGGTTTTATTAAGAAATCTGATAAAAAGTTTGGATGAGTACTAAATAATGCTTTTGCTGAATCAATTTGATCCTTTAATGAAATTCTATGATTACCATGATCGTAACTCACCGCAATTGCAGCTTTATACTCCGGCCATTTGCTTAATACACTATTCAATTGATTTACATCCCATGCTTTTATGTCATAGTTGAATTTTGATGTTGCCGAAATATCATATCCGCCGCCAGTTTCATAACCGCCACTATCAATGAACGTAAGCTCTGTACAAATTGAATCTTCATCAAATGGTATATGACTGTAAAATATATCATAAGCACTTACTAAAAGAGTCTCTGTAAGAAATTCCTTAGCAAACTGAAAGGCGTCTGCAACTTCCGAGGTGTCAGGAGATCTTTTACTTCTTTTCTTTTTAAAGCCGTAACCTTTGCTTGAAAACGATGGGACCATTAATGGGGTTTCAAGTCGAACACCTAATGGGTGTTCAATAATATTACTTCTAGCACTCATATATTTTCCTTAAGTCTTTACAGGTTAAACATTCATTACACGGTTGATCTAAACCGAGTTCACAACTATATGTCAAATGAATTGGAACTTTTTCTATTGAGCAATAATTGGTAATTTCTTTTTTGTTCCAAGTGAGAAAAGGAGCAGCGACTTGTACCAAATCACCGCTATATTCTTTGATAATCGATTGAACTTGATTTAAAAAATTCTCACCACAGTCATAGTATGTGGTTCCTGAATGAATTCCAATTGCAATTATTCCAAATGATTTTGAAAAACTCATTAATGCTAAAAAGATAAGTGCAGCATTTCTACCTAGAATAAAGCCTTTCGTAATATTAAGTCCACTCACCTTTAGAATATTTAGTTTGTATCCATAATACTCACTGATTTTTGTTATTGCGTTTAATTCATTCTTGTGAGAGGGTTGTCCAAGATTTAAAAAGACCAGTTCAATTTCAAAACCAAGGTCTTTATAAAATTGAATGCAGGCAGTCGAATCTATTCCACCACTAGTAAGAATTAGAACGTTATTTTTTTGATCGATCAATTATTTACATTTTAAATTTGCATTTCAAAGTCAGTCGGCGGTCCACTTCATATTAACAGTCCATTTCGTATGCTCTCCAATTTTATACGGAGTATCCCTTGACCTTCTATCATATCCCAAGGACTCGATCAATTCCTTGTCTGCCCATTTTATATAATCAGTATCTCCATTACTAAGAAGAGCTTCAAGTTCAATCAATTGTGCTTGAGTTGGTAATAGTTCTAAAACATCGTATTGAAGAATTTCCCAACAATCCCATCCTTTTGCTTTTTTTAATGGAGTTCTTACTCTCCCTACAAATTCATAATTGACGTAAGGGAAGTTTGTAGAAGATAACACTTGACCTTTTACATCTATCAATTCTTCGTAAAATTCACGCCAATGAGATATTTCTCTATCCTCACACGTATTAAACCAATCAATAAATTTTACTGCATTTTTGGCTGGAACGAAAACTGCAAGATCATCTTTTTTCAATCCGTTTGTTGAAAGTTTTAAATCATCCGTTGCCTCAAATTGTTTTAAAATTTGACGAGTTACAGGAAGTCTCTTATATTTCCCACCGACTGGTTGATAGAAATTCCAATTAGAGTTCTTTACAAGTAAATATTTATCATTAACCTGTATTCTATAAACGTAAGACATTGAAAACCGAACGTGCTTTCCTCTCATAGCAAGATACCAACTACGAAATACCAGACCTATTCTTTTGTGATGTTTCAAAACATCCCCACCTAGTTCTACGACAAATAATATTACAAATAAACCAATACCTTGTCCTAAGAACTCAGATTTTAAACTCGGATTTGTGTAGTAGGAAATCCACAAAAAGACTACTGCCGCAAGAATTTGTAATAGGTATTTTACCACTAGTTTTGTAGTTATGTAAGTTTGATGACAAAATAAAGTATCTCATAATAGAATATCAACCGTATTTATACGGTATTTTGATTGCGGTAAACCACATTTCTATCAAAAGACTATTAAAAACAATAAGTGACAACCTAATTGGAGGCAGTTATCTTTTTGTGAACCCATTGCAACAAAGCCAATAACTTTGGAATAGGTTATTTTTCATAGAGGAATAGTAATAAAATTCAAACATTTTGTTGATCACTAGCAGCTAGTATTATTTCAGAACGAATAAACTCACTACGATTTACTCTAGAAGTCCTACTATTCGTACCAGCATACATACTTGAATAATATTTGGAATATATATTAGTCACTTTATCCTCATTTTTGTTATCTAAAATAAGCTGTTCGTTTTTTAATAAAGGGGTAATTACATTTTCAACTCTTTGGTTTGAGAAACATAATTCACAAACAAGACTAAAGAAATTAGACTTTCTATACCAAATTGAATCAACTGGAAGCTCGCTATCCAGAATATTAATAATTACATCAGCAACCAATTGTTTATTTTTTTCAAAGTTAGGGTACTCGTCATTATACTTAGCGATATAATTTTCGACCTCTTTATCTTGTGTAAAATATCCGTCTTCCTCTAACGTAGATAAAACTAGTAAGATGAAATGCAAGTCTGCCATTCTTGTTAATTCGCTTTCACTAAATATTGGCACCTTATGCTCTGCTTCTCTAATTTTATCTAAAATTGTTTTAGCGCATGAAATAAATTCGCCATTGTAAATCGCATTATTTATTTCAATTGCTGTTAATGTAAAGTTTGTAGAATTAATTCTTTTAAAAATTTCAATTATAGTATCTGGATCGACATCTTTTAGATCTCTTATAGTAACGTCATAATTAAGAAAGTCTTTTTGATCTTGTTCCGATAAATCTTTGAACTTCGGAATATCTTTTTCAAAGTTATGATTGCCTTCAATGTATCTTTGAATAGTAGTTAATCTTTGTTGACCATCAACAACTACATTTTGAGTTGTCAATGTACTAAGATCAATACCTTTTTGTGAAATATAAATTTCTGGGAAAGGATAACCTTCTAAAATTGTTCTTATAAAATTCTCCATATGAATCGGCGTCCAAACAAATTCACGTTGAAATTCTGGTTGAAGAACTAATTCGTTTCTTTGTATTTTACCGATTAAATCAGAAATCGATTTTTTATCAGGTGTTGCCGGAATTTGTCTTGCCATATTAAATACTGTTTATTTTTTTTGTGATTTCTTCAATTGAAGAGCGATAATATTTTTCTGCGTAATGTTGATTTTTAAATAATCCCGCTTTGACTACATAATTACCCACTTCGGATTTAGCATGAGATATACTCTTAAAAAAATCGTCCCAATTCTGTTTCAATTCAATAAATACATTTGTGTTTTGTGGTAATAAATCAGGACGCATCCATCCTCTAACAAAGTAGTTAATAAATTTCATGTATTTTCTATACTGTTCTCTATTAAGTCTTATGCTATGATTTTTGATTCGATATTGAAACTCACTTATCAATTCAAAGAATTTATCAAAAAGCTTTTCATTATACATTACTACATCAATATCTGAATCAAATGTAAACTCTGTAAATTTGTATGGGCTAAAACCAAATTTGGAAGAACCAACAATCATAACTTCATAAAATTCGATCTCAAATTGATCTGCAATTCTTTTACGGAAATAATAATATTCATCTTCCCTACCTGAAAAAACATGAGGTAATCCATGAAAATAATTTTTTTGAGTAAAGATCTTTTTTTGATCGTCATTTTCAAGATTCTTTATTTCTAATTTGTAATTCTCTTTAGTCACGTTCTTTATTTTTCATGCAGTTGATCTATATATAAACCATTACTTACAATCAATTTCTCATTGGAGTCCAAAACTGAATTATATTGCGAATAGTGTTCAATACTACACAATAATTCTGAAAAAAAGCAGGGTGTTTTAAAACTTCCAGAAAATAAACTGACTCTGTAAAGCAAATGAAATTATATCCAAAGAACAGTGGGTACAGTAATTATAGAGATTTTGTTCGATCGTCTATATGAACCAAACTTAATGTTGTAAAAGTCATTAGATTAAATTCAGAAAGCCCAATAAAACCAAATGATATTAGGTATAAACTAAAAGCGAGAGTATGGATTATAAGACCTGGATCTTTCTGTTTTTCATTTCTAGGATATTGAATAGTTTTGATTAATCTATTTCAAGAAATCACTTCTCATCCTCATCAGCAGTAGGAACGATAAGTCGTGTAACATTTACTTTCATTACTGTAGCAATCATCCTCAAAGTTTCTAAAGATGGTTGGGCATTATTAGTACAATAACTTGAAATACGACTTTTCGATAATCCAGTTAGCTCACTTAACTCAGTTTGTGACATGTTCTTTTCTGCAAGAACAATTTTAATTCGGTTATGAAGTGTTTTTTCGTCTTTACCCAAAATCATGATTTTGATAACTAATATATGTAATACTAGCGATTTTAAAGGTCTTTCAGAGTACAAGATAAACGTGATTAATGTTCTTAAAACAATATAAAATCAAATATAAAACATATTAATTTACTTTATATTTGATTTTATTAATCAATATTTGTATTTTTGAGTTGTAAGAATTTTTAATTATATCAAAAACTAATTGGAAGAATAATTGAAATGGTAACTTTGTAATGAAAAACAAAGAAAGTTACCCAAAATATTAGAGTAGCGTTAGCTATTAGGTCTTGTTATCGAAAATCGCCAAATTAAAGATCCGCAAGAACTGATAGACTAACCACTCCTGGAAACGGGCGTGGTTGTCTTTGGTTTACTGCGGATGGGCGTTTGGCGATGCCTCGATAACAGTAAGCTGAGCACCACGCCTGCTTGTTTTATCAACTTTCTGTTTTGGTGCTGAACAGGAATTAAACCTACTCCGAATGGAAGCATTGCCAAACGCACCAATAGAAAACCAAAAGACATTTAATTGTAGTAAAGTAATCATTATAAATCTGATCAAGCAAGATTTGATCAATTGGAAAATGATCAATTTATTACAGAACATGCAAGTTCGCGCAGATGATTATCAGCTTGACCTCGGAGCGATTATTTTTGAGATCATGGATTTGGATCATCGCAAAGATGTTGATGAGTTATTTGAGAAGTATCTAGAAATGTCGAGACCCATACTCAAATTAATCGTCAGCCAATCAAACCGGAAAATTGATGTGCTTGCTTCCAAAATCTATGATTACCTGGAACAGTTCCGTCAGAAATAAAAAAAATCACAGATTCCCAGTCAAAGTGGTCAACTAACAAAGCTTGACCATTAAATGCCCATTTAAAGCGGGCAACTAATTTTTATTATCCTTCAGGACTAAAAAAATGGCTAAAAAACATCAACAGCCCGCTTAAAACGGGCAACTAACTTTTAATTACCCTTGAAGTGAAATTTTGACCGAATAAAATGCTAACTGCCCACTAAGGGCGGGCAGTTAGCATTTTTGATCAGGCAACAGCCAATTCAAAAACTAAGAAATCAAGTTAAGAAGCGGTTAAGCTGAACTAGACTCAGAACGGTCTTTAGTACAAGTGGCGAATGGTTCGTCTATCAAAAAGTAAACTTAGACAAGTCGGATCATGAAATTGATCCGGTCAGAAAATAAGATTCGTCGAAACTGATTGGACTCGGAACCGGGTCGAAACCGACTAAGATTAAAGACATCGTAAAAACTGAAACAGATTCGTCGATTAAAAAGAAAAGTTAGTCAAAAGAGATCATTTAATTCGTCCAGTCGGAAACAAAGATTCGTCGAAATCGATTCGATAGGAATCTTAGTGGAATTGACTAAAATGTGAATGGAGTAAGACAGGTGTCATTACTCCATTCACTAATCAACCTAACCTAACCACCTAAATCGGTTACAAGATACTATTTCAATCCTATTCCCGGTAAAATCTGTGAATTATGTAAGTTTCTGAATAATTGTGTAAAGTACTCTACCATTGGTGTAATGTTGATGTAGTATGGTGTAAAGTTGTACAAACATGGTGTAATGTTCGACTAAACGAAATGGTCATTTCTTTGACAATGAATGGAGTATTGAAGATCTTAATGAAAAACTTTCATTATGAACGATCTTAGCTTATTTAATTCTTTCACAGGAAAGAATTTTTCTCCCAAAAGAAATGGCTCCAATGCAGTCATTTATACACGAGTTTCGCATGTTTCCCAAGAGGAAAATACCAGTTTAGAATCCCAAAAGAAGTATTGTGAGAATTTTGCTGCCAGAAGAGGTTTGCAAGTCATTGATTACTTCGGCGGAACCCATGAATCTGCAAAGACAGATGATCGAAAAGAATTCTCGAGAATGTTGACTTTTATCAAACGAAACAAGCAAGTTAATTACATCATCGTTTACTCTTATGAACGTTTCTCCAGGTCTGGTTTGAATGGAGCGAAAATTGCTAGTGATCTGTTGCGGGACCTAAACGTAAAAACACTTGCCGTAACTCAGGAGCTTGATCCGACAACTGCATCTGGAATGTTTCAGCAAAACATCTTCTTTCTGTTTAGTCAAATGGATAACGATCTACGAAAAGATAAAACAATTACGGGTATGCGGGAATTATTACGCAAAGGCTACTGGCCTTTGAACTTGCCAAGTGGTTACACAAACTTATTTCCAGGTAAAGCCGTCAATCAGCAGCTGGTAATTAATGAAGAGGGTGAAATGATCCGAAAAGCATTTTTGTGGAAGGCGAATGAAAAAATGCGTAATGCTGATATTATCCGCAGATATGAAACCTTGGGTTACAAAATGAAAGAGACCCGCTTAGGCATGATTTTTAAAAATACGTTCTACTGTGGAATTATTACAAATAGCTTGATTCCCGGAGAGGTGATTATTGGAAAACATGAACCGCTGGTATCTAAAGAATTATTCTTGAAGGTAAATAATATTGTTGCAAGCAAGAATTCACAACCGCTTATTCATCTGAAATACAACAATGAGTTGCCTTTAAAAATCTTCACAAAATGTAAGACTTGTGGAAGGTCCATGACTGGATATTTGGTGAATAAGAAAGGGTTGTTTTATTACAACTGTAATCAAAAAGGCTGTAAGAGTAATAAAAGTGCTAAGAATCTACATCTTCAATTCCAGGGCTTATTAACCGGACTGAAACTCAATCAGGATTTAATGCCATTGCTTGATGACGGAATTCGAATTTTGTTCCATACGATCTTCAAGGAACAGATGGAAGAACAAAGCTTGATGCAGTCTAGAAAAAATGAAATTCTTCGGAAACTTGAACTGGTTGAAGAGCGGTTTGCCATTGGTGAGATTACCAAGGAAATCTTTGAAAAATATCAAACAAAATATCAGGCAGAAATTCAAAGTATATTCATTCCAAAGAATAAGGGATCATATCAATTAAAAATCGGAAACTGCATTGAATTTGCAAGACAAATCAGTCAGGAACCAAAACAATTGTGGGATACAGGAACTATTGATCAACGCACACGATTACAGTTGTTACTATTTCCCGAAGGCGCGACCTATGATCCGAAATCAGAATTATTGGAAGCTGTGAGCACCTGCGAGTTTTTCAATCCACAAATATCAAAAGGCAGTGAAACTAACAGTACAAATCAAAAAAAGCTACTACCACTTTCGAATTTCACTCCAAGTGAAGCGCTTTGTGGAAGTGCTTCTTTAAAACAGAAATGGACTTGCTCGTATGTTATCATGAAACTTGAAAAAGGAGATATTGCTCAAGAATTCTATAAAAACTTGGTTGAATTTATGGAGGATTTTTGTCTTTTGGCGGTAAGTGCTTATTTGAACCGGAGTAAAAAATAAATATGGTGCGATATTATAGAATGCATACCGGATATAATTACCTTATAATAACCTGCGGCACTACATGAAGTTAGCTGATAACAACATGGAATAACATGGAGTGACTTAGGGTTTTACTGGGTTTCAGGAATTTTTCACTGAATTTATGTAAGATTTAGTGGGATGAATGCGTTATATCGGTATGGAAGCAAATCACCCACCTGAAGAACTCTTTTCAAGAGCTTATGCCCGTTTTTATCATTCTTTGAAGAAACGTTATTTATCAGGCATTGAAATGGCTAAAAACAAAACCTATGCAGAAACGTATTACAGGCAGTCTTTGTTTAGTGAAAATCCATTGATTCCCCGTTATTCGGTCTTTTACCATACACTCGCATCAACTTACATGCATTTCCAGAAATTAGGTCATCCAAATCCGCTAAAACAAACATTTGAGCATCTTCCTGGGATTCGTTCATCGGCAGTCGATATAATTGAACGAACATTCATACTTCACACTCAAAGGTACGAATCCTTGGACCAGTTGCATTGGCTCTACGTTCAGGGAATTGAAGATGCCGGAAAGTCCGTCTTGGAATTGATTGACCAGGACCAACGTTTGATCAGTTTCAACAATGAACGAATTATTTTGCTTTTGGCATTTATCCAAGCAATTCAGGATCTATTGGATGATTTTTCGGCAAAAGACGAAATCTCCGGAGAGTCAACCGATTTGGTTCTGCCATCACACACGAGTAAACTTACCCGTTCGCAACAGGTTTTGATCTTCTATTATGCTTCACAAGTACTTGGGATCAAACACAAAAAGAACGTCAGCAAGTCTGCCCATGCATTACATACTTTTCTCGGGATTCCATATACCCAAATTACCCATTCAGAATTATACAAAAAGCTATTGAATCCACTCACGTTTTCAGGTAGGAAAGCTACACTTCAAAACCTGGTAATTGTTCGGTCTTTCTTTGAGGGTTTAGGTTCTGTTTCTGCGACTAATCTCATTGATTCGGACATTGAAAAAATTAAAGAATCCAAATGAATTTATTTATAAGAAGATACGTTGAATGTTGTCAAATTGTTTTTGTTCAATTAGTCTTTGAAAAAGGTTTCACCCTTTATTAACCAAGAAAATCCGAAGCATTCTACTGCGAGTGCTTCCATCCAGAATGTTAAATGATGTTTTTGATAAAAGTTTTCTGGAATCAATCCCAAAAATCCTCCAAAAAAAATTACCATTAAAGCTATAATCATTATTATCCCGCATACTCTGTAGATTCTATTTCTAATTACTTTCTTTTTACCTCTTGCTTCCTTGGTTCTTTTATTTGATTTTGTAAATAGAAATATTGACATAAAAGATAAACACGCTAAAAATACTCCTGCTGAGATGTAGTGAATATTTTCCCGTAATGCACTTTTTGACAAGATTGTGACACAATACGCTTTGGAAGTATCATGGCATATTTCTGAAAGATTTCCAGTTGGAAACATCACTACAAAAAACACCGCGACACCAGCAAGTAAAGAAACATAAAGGTCTATTGGTTCCTTTCCCTTATAGATGATTAGAAAAATACCTAGAATACTTAGTATTCCAATAAACACACCTGATACTCTTGTATAATAATAATGGCTTATTGATTCCAATGATTCAGTAAAACCAGAAGAGATATACAATGACAATAGGAGGAGAAAAGGTAAAGCCATTCCAAGAACGCCTATCGTTTTTCTTAGTGTCTTACCATTGGTTAACCAAATTCTGTCATCATCAGTAAATTCAGTTTTTAGAAAAGAATTGATTTTTGGTAATTTTGTTTCTTCCATTTGAATAGTAGTTAAAGTTTCTAATTGCAACTATTCATAACATCAAAGATGAAGATTAGAATTGTGTGCTATTGCGCCAATTTCGTGAATAGGTTACTTTTTAATGAATCAATAATACATATTTTTTTGATGGAAAAGTGTGATTATGAGTTCGTTTCTTTAATTCAAATGTTAAAACTTAGAAAAAGCTCTTTTTTTGGAGTACCCCAATATTTTTTTGTGATTTGTTTCTGTACTATACTTGCTCTAATTACGGTTTTAAAGCCGTGAATAAAACAAAAAGTATCAACTAATTAAAAACACCTTTAATCATGGAAACAGTTGTTAAACTCGCTATTGAACGTATGAGCGAGGAAATTGAAAAATTAAAAGCACTGGTAAGCGAACAACAAAGACGCATTACTTTATTGGAAAAGAACGGAAATCGCACATTGCCTATTGAACCGATCCCGAACAAAAAAGAAGACGAACTGCTCAATAATCAGCAGGTAAAACGTATTCTGAACATCGGTAAGAATTCACTTATTAAATTGGTCCGGGATGGCGTACTTGTCGCGATTCGCATGAACGAGCGAACGGTTCGTTTTTCAAGGGCTGCGATCATGGAGTATATCGAGCGGAAGCAGGGTTCAATTATTCATTGAACATACAGTTAAATGAGGCTATCTCCAGTTGAGATAGCCTCATTGTTTTTGTAAGGATAAATGAAATTTCAATGTTCTATTTCTTTCCCTAGCCATGTACCATACTTTTTCCATTCTTCGTAGTGGATACACCACTCAGAAATCCAAGGTATAATCGTAACCAATGGAAGAATCCGGAACGGTGATCGGTCAATTCTTGGATGATATAGACACAGTGTATCATCCAGGTAAAGATGTGTCTTTGAATGGTGCTTAATCCCATTTATACGGATTCTATCAAAACGATCAACACGTCCGAATTCGTCAATACGTGGCTTGTATTCCAGTGAAACCTCGTATCGATTTCCATTGACAATTAAAACGCCAGAACCCCAAATTGCCCCGTTTACGATTCTTACTTTAATCCAGTCAAAATGCTTTTCAACAAGCTCCTTTTCTAGCAAAAGATTCCAGTCTACGTTTTTAAAGTAGTCGGCATACATTCTATTCTCCAAAATTGCTGTGGCTCTCATTTTTCACTCCTCTATTTTCCGTAATCAACCCGTTTCTGTCAGTGTAAGCTGCACCACTAAGAATAAGACCATTGGCTTTTGTAAGCTCATCTGAGTCAAAACGAGACATTAGCTTAACTTGTTCTCTAAGTGATTCTTTGTATTGTCCTTCACCGAATAAATCGATATAAGCTTCTCCGCTTTGGTCGAAATCCTGTTTTAGTCTATTCCATTTCGTATGGAAATCCTTGATAAAAGCATAAAAAGCTTCATAATGCTTGTCTGTCCAGGTATCCGTAAAAACTTCATTCGGATCAACAGGGTTTCTGATCTGGAATTTCTCTCCGGTTCGAACTGATCGGGCATGCTGATCCATGATGTTTTGAATAACTTCATCAATCGTATCGTAGATTGATTCTTGTTCGGTGTAAAATCTCCCCATCAAAGTTGTCAATACTATACTGGAAACAGCATAGTCCTTATTGGTGAAATAAATGTCTCGTGCGCGTTTTACTAGTTGCACTCCACGCTGTAAAGGCAATTTGTTGTAAAGATCATTTTCAGGAAGTTGCTCCTGTTCAATTTTTGCTTCCAGGAGTAGTTGCTCCGAAAATCGTTTTAACATTGATCGTTGCGCAGAATTTGCAACATCCAAGAACCATTTTGAAAAACCTTTAGGATTACTGAAAGACCATGAAGCTAGCTTCTTTTCGGGAATTGCTAAACGGTCAGTATCATCAGTTGTTACCATACAACCGATTAAAATATCCATATGGAAATCGTCTTTGTAATTTAAGCGGACGCAACGATCTTTTTTCTCCATTATGGATTTGTAGTATGGGTCGCGCTCCAGAGCTTCTACCAGAGCATTGTAAACATCCACCGGATTGTATTTCTTATGTAACACATGGATATGCAGAACGATGTCTAAGTCAAAATCATCCCCATTAATTGGTTTTACAGTTGTACCGATCCGTTTAGACCCCTGTACATATAGCTCGATTTCTACACCGGCGAAAAATGCTTCATCCTTTTTCAGGAGTTCAAATATCGCATTATAAGCACTCTCCATGCGCTCGGCACGAGTTGGGTTCAATTCCAACTGGTGAGCGATTCGGGCAAGCAATTCTTCCCGTTGAATTTCGTAGTTTTTAAAAATTTTTGTCATCACTTTATTTTTGATTGATTGTGTATTTTGTATGCTCACCTATGCGAGCAATTTGCTGTCCGTTTTTCATTAATCGTAGTTGTTCTATGTCAGAACTTTCAACGATTGCATATCGGCCTGAAACGAATTTCTCACCTTCCGCTAGTTCTATCAAAGCAGTTTCCTGATCCGGGGTCGGCAATAGTTCTACAATATCGTAGATGAGAACTTCGTAGCATTTGTGATGATCGCTCCATTTAAGATGTTTGGAATAACGCCCGATTTGCTTGTATTTGATTTTTCTGAAGACTTCTCTGTCAAGAATAGCTGTGTCTACCAATTCTTCAATAAATTCTCTGTTTGCGCTTGTTTCACGCTCCATTCCTTCTTCGAACCATTTTACCACATTGATGACGTACTTTCCGTCAACGCAAAAGCGAAGGTCTCCATCACTTGTCCGATCAACACCTACACCTCTGGTCGGACAATCCGGCATGTGACCCCAAGATTCGAAAAGATGATCTGCACCATAGCGTTTGTAAACACCTCCAACAGGCTGAAGCTGGTTCTCAATTCGTCTATTAAATACCAATAAATACTTG
Source organism: uncultured Fluviicola sp. (assembly GCF_946478805.1). The sequence continues at coordinate 35,194 of NZ_CAMLDC010000012.1, forward strand.
TTTGAATGGGGAATTCTTATTCTGTACAAATAGCTAATTGAGAACCTTATTTTTTGTTTGCGGTACTTTCCAAATCTGGTTTGGAAGTAAAGTTTTAGAGTTCTTCTGTTCTTCCACAGCGTTGGAACTCCTTTTGTTAAGATAAGTTTTAGTAGAAATTCAATCATATTGACCAGCATTTTGTTTTTGTTATTGTTTACCTTTTTTTTCATTGGTTACACCTTTGTACTTCCCTCCGGTCACTTTTACGCTCATGAATTGCCCATTCTCCTTATTGCGTTTGGTGTACAATCCGGTTAAGGGGTTTAGTACTTGTGAGCGATCTCTTACTGCTCCTTTTCGAGAATTATCTCCAGTTGGATCATTTTTTGCCATTTTTTACTTTATTTGCAATTAATTATTCGGTCTCTTTACCCTCATACCAAAAACGATAGTTGATTCGTTTACAGGTAATTTGACCACTATTCACACATGTACTAAAAACGATACTATCGATTTTGGTATTAATAAAGAAGAGGACCAGAAATGGATGATTTAATAATATCCGAAGAAATCAAAAACAGCAGTAGTGTAGAATTGATGGAATACATTGCTCTGAAAAGCGATTTCCCTACTGAAGCCAAAGAAGCATTTGAAGTATTTTGCTATCGTTTTGGAAAAGAATTGAAAGAAAAAGCGGAGATCATCTGTAACAACTGGAATTACAATGAAGTTGTAGCGCTTGATATTGTTAATTGTACATTTAATAGAGTGTGGAAATACGCATCATTCAACTCTTCTAAGGCAAAAGGAACGGATATGGATAAAGCGATTCGGGTATGGTTATTCAGAATTGCGCAGTCTCAGTTGGCAAACCATCACAATAACAGCACGTGTTATGATCTTACACAGGAAGAGGATTTGAGTATTATCAGTAGTGTAGATGAACTTGCTGAACACATTGGAACGGACGTAGAAAAGAAAAAAGAATTACGAAAAGCTCTTGATTTCCTTAATGATGCATTATCTACATTGACTGATAAGCACAAAGTTATTTTCTTAACATACAAAGCGTACGAGAAAAACGGAAAACGTATTGTACCTCATGCAGTAGCTGCAAAATTACGTGCGAATCTTGGTTTAGTTCAAAGTACAGTTAAGGTTTATAAAAATCAAGCATACGAATTAGTAGAAAATTATATAAAACAAAATCATGGCAAAATCAGATAATACATCCCCTTTAATTATCACAATGGATAATCTGGAAGAATGGTTAGGATCAACCGGATATTTGTTTCCTACAAATGATCTAGAAATAGCAAGATTTGATAAGCTATACGACGATTACGCATTCAAGCTTTCAGAAACAAGAATTGATATTAGTTCAATAATGAGCGATACATATTCGTGTAAATCATCGGTCCCCCAAATTATCCAGATAGATAATAATGCAATTAACGAACTGAAAATGGTTGCCAGGAATGGAGATATTCAAGTTCCGGAAGATATTGTGTCCAAAATGAAAGCTAAACATCGTAAGAAGGATGACAACGGTAAAAAATAGCTCTGATTTATTGATTAAGCAACTGGCGGAATCGATATCAGGCTTACATGATGATCGTGCGGCACTACTTGAATCTATAATCGAAGACGAGGGAATCGAATTGTTTTACGACGATTACGGCAATAGTTTTGATGGTATGACTTTCTTCGATGATGCATTTTACATGCACCTTAATGAGAGTCGAGGAAACAAAAGTGGAACTGCAAGAGGTAGATTTACCTTAGCCCACGAATTGGGTCATTATTTTATTGAAAACCACAGGATCGGTCTTATAAATGGACTGTTAAAGCCACATGGTTCAATAAACAGAACAAAGCAATCAGAGAGAATAGAGCGTGAAGCAGATTATTTTGCAGCTTGCTTGTTGATGCCAGAGAATGATTTTAAAAAAGAAGTACAAGGGAAAAAGTTTGATTTCAACGTTTTGGAGCATCTAAAAGATTCTTTCAATGTTAGTCTAACTGCAACTGCTTTACGATACAAAGACATCGGGAATAACGAAATCATGGTCATTTATGCTGTGGATGGAAAAATTAAATGGAAATTCGAAAGTGAACGATTTCCATACAAATACTTGGCTGAAAAATATCCTAATATCCCTGAAAACACTTTAATGGATCAATGTTTCAAAGGAAAAGCTAATGCTGGAACAACCGCAGATATATGGGCGGTAGAATGGTTCGATAATGTTTCACAACAAAGCTTACAGAAGAAGTTTAAGGAGCATTGCATTATGCATGAAAATAAAGTACTAAGTGTAATTTGGCAAGCATGAATCATTAGAATACTGGGGTTACTAATGATTTATAAAATGTCAAACCAATTCAAACGGAAAATAATCCCGATTCTCCGTTACTTGTCGTTTCAGTTCTTTCATGAACCTGGCTGCATTATCAATCATCGATATTTTGTTATACTTGAAAATAACACTCGAATCGGACATATTGAATTCTGGGATAGAAATGGAACTTGCATGACCAGTAATTTTACTCAGTACAGTTAGAGGGACAAAATTAATGAGATTCGTAATGAATGATCTACGCCCGATATGGGAAGTAACGTAATCACATACCCTTTTCGTTTCGAATTGCTTATTTCCATGTGCATCAGTATAAGAAAGTGTAATCTCTTCCGTAAATCCACATTGCTCAGCGATCACCTTTACGAGATCATTAAATACTTGTTCGTCCATTTTAGAAGCAAGTTTACCACCATTCGCATTAATTGCATCCTGTAATGGTTTTAGGATTGGTATAACCACCTCTGTATCTGTTTTCTGTGATAAATAGCGTGCGTAATTAAACGAAACATCATTCTTTGAGTAAGTGTTGTTCGGAATGATTTTTTGTGCATCAGACCATCTGCAACCAGTAAACAATAATGTGAGAAGCATCAGTTTTGTGTTATTCAATTCATCTGTTGGCGGATTGTATTTTATGATCTCTTGAATTTGCTCCATATCAAAGTAGATTTTATCCTCTGTTACCATTCGAATCTTCTTTGTTGGATGGAGTTCCGTTGTAGGATTGAATACTGCAATTTTAAACTTTCGCGCTATTCGTTTCAATACTGCTTTAAAATCTTTATAAATACTCCAAACTGTATTAATTCTATTTGATCGGATTCTGATAGTATCAATGAAGCTGTTGTATAATTCTTCATTGATTTCATTACTGAACAATTGTTTTCCAATCTTCTTTTCAAAATCAATTAAGCGATTTCTAAGTGTTTTGTAGTTTTCCCGGGTTTTCTTTTTTAGGTCCGGATCATTTAAAACATGATCATTTATGAAATCCACTATCCTTACCCGAGTTACTGTTGAACGATCATCTTTCTTTTTGATCTTACTATCCAATTCCTGCTTTAAACGATCGGGTGTTACAGTTTCTGTTGTGATCAGATAATTGAAAATATCTGTTGCTTGTTTTTCAAGCTGTAGAAGCGTTGTGCGTTTGGATTTATTCTTCGGAAGTTTCTCTTCCAAATCCCATTCTGATTTTGTAACTTTAACTCCGGTATAATACTTGAGCGGTTTATACACGAATAGTTGTTTCAAAGCATCGAATTCTTTGTAACCGAAGTTCATAATTGCTAATACAGGAATCTCACCCTCGATTCCAGTTTTTAGTATGAAATTGATCTTTAATTTCATGGTGATTCGTTTTATGATTGATCCAAACATATAAGTAATAACTCATACGAGGGGTACTAAAAAGGGTAGGAAAATTGGAGGTTTGACCCCCAATTCCCCTGAAATCCTTCTAATTCCTTTCCATGTAACGAATCCGCTGAATCCTTTATTGTGATTGGGTTTCCGGGATTCTAAAGGATTTGTGAGATTTTAACTACACTTCTCCAAAGGGGGAAACAGAGAGCGCACTCTTAGGTTACAAGAAATAATTCACCTAAGAGGATAAGATCAATACTCTTCCAACTTCAGCGGGATCACAAAATACACGCTGAACTGGTGACTGTTGATGCGGTTGCCGAAAACATCCGGGCCGAAACGGATTGCGTACTCGTAGGAGAAATTCACCCAGGGAATTCCCGGGTTGATTCCTAGCCGTGGTTTGAGACAAAACGAGCCGTGTGTGAAATCGGTGTAATATACTCCGCTGATCCCCAGGTTCACATAGCGCGTTGTTACCTGGAAACCGATCTTGGGGCCGAGGATAAAGGCATCCTTGCGCCAGAGAAAATTGAATTCCGCGCCGTAGACCGGTCCGCGGATCCATCCGGGTTCGGTAGATCTGCTTAAAAAACTTGTAGTAACTTCCTCGTATCTTGCCGGACTGAAAGAAACTTCTCCAAACAGGCGGTTCCCTTGGTAGAAATTGACATAGAGAAAACGCGAGTCCCAGCTTGTCATGAAATCCTTGAAATCTTCTCCATAATCCTTATTTTGCCGGTAAGCCTTCCGTTCAGCCTTTTCCTTCGCACGTAGGATCGAATCAATGATTGTAACATCCGGCAATTCCGGGATGGTGTAAAAAACAGAATCCGACTTCACCTCCACACGAGCCCAATGACTGCTATACCCCTGTCCAAGGCTCCAGTTGCGGACAATGAATTCAACGGTCACTAGTGTATCTTCGTAAATCCCTTTTTTTCCCGGAATCTTACATTTGAAGACTTCTCCCGGTTGTTTGTGAATGAAATTATAGGAACAACCGACGGGAGACTTATAATTATTCGTATAACTTGTCTTGAGCTCGTAATCGTATTTATTGAAATCCAGGTTCATGGGAATCTTCACAAACAAATAGCGTTCACTCCATGCCTGAGCCTCCACCGAACCAGAGGACATGCAGATAATCAGAAAAAGTAGTATGCGGATTCGGTTTTTCACAGTTCTAAATTAACTTTTCCCCGGTTGTCTGATACTAAAATCCACAGTTCTTTTTTTTACCACGAAGAACACGAGGTTTTTATTTGACCAGAGTAGAAAAGATTATCCGAATAGCAATTAAAAAACACTTCTTTGCGTGCTTTGTGGTAAGAATTAATCACGAGGCTCACGAAGAACACGAGGTTTTAATCTTGTTTTGATGTTTCCAGCACTTTCTTCAACGACTGCAACAAATTCTGCTCGAAATCATTCACGATGGAAGTACTCCACAGCTGACCGTAAAAAGGAATGTTAGAATGGATCAAATACGAGGTCGTCAACTTCAGGGAAGTCCGTCCATCTTCCAGTCGCTTTAATTCATACCCAATGTATTTGAATTCCAGGCTTTTGTTTTTCAAGACATGATCGACCGTCGGGCTCGCGCTCAAGCTGGATTTATCCACATCTATCGCGAAACTGAGTTTCCGGTTCGTTTTGCTTTCAATTACCGACTCATGCAATACGATCCCGTTTTCAAAATAACCCAAGCGCACGTTGGTTTTCGGATTGTAGGTGGAATGCGTCGGCTGCGGAACTCCGAATGCATTCAAAGTACCCGGAGCGTTTACACTTCTTAGGTCCGGAACAGCAAAGAGGTGTTTCCATACCACCGAATCGGGTTGATTGATGATTAGCTCGTTACTGATTGCGTGTTCCGTGGTGTATTTTGGAAGCTGTTTCTCGGCCATTCCTAAAACAAGCGGTACCAGGAGAATCGGAAGTGCCTGTTTTTTGATTGTTTGATCTTTCTTTTCCCGCGTCAAAAAATAAAAGCCGATACTGGCCAAGATCGAAATCAGGATGTAAGGATATCCGATAACGAGCAAGCAAACCATATCTTCCAGGTTGGTCGCTACTGCAATGGATAAGAAAAGAAGAATCGAGATCAATGGGAACAGGACTGCTTTCCACCAACTTCTGCGGTAACCTTTTCCGCTAAAGAAGAAAGGAATAAAGCCTATGACCATCGGGCTAAGGACCAGGTAAGAAATCGAATTGAGATCCATCAGGTTCCATCCTCCCAATAAGCGGACGATAAATGCATAAACCACTGAAAGGAGAATTCCGAGGTATTGTTTCATGTTGTTCCAGTTTGTCCAAATGTACGGATAAAACAATATCGTTTGATGCGGGATCGGACCGGATAGAAACGCTTAGGAACGAGATGCATCGGGATTAATCACAATATGCATCACACTTAATTTTTACCGCAAATGCGCAAATTTTTAGCTCAGCTACCGCACGGTGTAAATAAAAAAAATAGTGTTTACCGGTAAAGAGGCGACTGGTAAGCGCCTCCAATATTTGTACATTTGTGGGAAAATATAAAACGGTTTCCATCGTAAAATGGTTTGGGTGCAAATAATGCATATATCCCGATGCGTCGCGCCCATACGTCAGATTATATTTTTAATTATTACAAATTCGCAAAGAAATCATTCCCTTTATCGTCCGTAATGATAAACGCCGGGAAATCCTTGATCGTAATCTTTCTCACTGCTTCCATTCCCATCTCTTCGAAGTCTACCACTTCAACGGAAAGAATGTTCTCTTTCGCCAGGATTGCTGCAGGGCCACCGATGGAACCCAAATAGAATCCGCCGTATTTGTTACACGCATTCGTTACGTCTTTCGAACGGTTTCCTTTTGCCAGCATGATCATACTTCCTCCCATACTTTGGAACAGGTCCACGTAGGAATCCATACGACCCGCCGTAGTTGGTCCGAAACTTCCTGAAGCCATTCCTTGCGGAGTTTTTGCAGGACCTGCGTAGTAAACCGGGTGATTCTTGAAATAATCCGGCATTGGTTCACCTGCATCCAGCATTTCCTTGATGCGTGCATGAGCTGCGTCGCGGGCAACGATCAGGGTACCGTTCAGTTTCAAACGCGTTTTGATCGGGTATTTAGACAATTCAGCCAGTACTTCAGCCATTGGCCGATCCAAGTCAATTGAAACCGGTGGCTCCCAATGCGGAGGAATCTCCGGCAACAAACGACGCGGATTTTTCTCCAATTGCTCCACGAACAATCCGTCTTTGGTGATTTTCGCCTTGATATTGCGGTCTGCCGAACAGGAAACTCCCAATCCAACCGGACAAGAAGCAGCATGACGTGGCAAACGGATCACACGCACATCGTGCGTAAAGTATTTCCCTCCGAATTGAGCTCCGATCGTACTTTCCTGGCAAATTTTATTGATGCGTTTTTCCCACTCGATATCACGGAAAGCCTGGCCTCCCATGTTTCCTTCCGTAGGTAAATGATCGTAATAACCCGCAGAAGCTTTCTTCACTGCTGCCAAATTCGCTTCAGCGGAAGTACCACCCACTACGAACGCCAAATGGTATGGCGGACAAGCGGAAGTTCCCAGGTCTTTTATTTTCTCTTTGATGAATTCCTCCAATGAAGCATCATTCAATAAGGACTTTGTTTTCTGGTACAAGAAGGTTTTATTGGCTGAACCTCCACCCTTTGCCAAAAACAGGAATTCGTATTTCGAACCCTGATTCGCGTAAATGTCGATTTGAGCAGGAAGATTGGAACCCGAGTTCTTCTCTTCGAACATGTCTAAAGCCACGATCTGGGAATAGCGCAAATTCTTCTCCTGGTACGTATTGTAAATTCCTTTGGAAAGGTATTCCGCATCATTTGCCCCCGTGTAAACATCTTCCCCTTTTTTACCCACCACGATAGCCGTTCCGGTATCCTGACAAGATGGAAGCTGGCCTTCTGCCGCAATCGTTGCGTTTTGCAACAAGTTGTAAGCTACAAAACGGTCGTTATCCGTTGCTTCCGGATCATCCAAAATGGCACGTAATTTCTCCAAGTGAGAAGTCCGTAAGTAGAACGATACATCACTCAATGCCTCCTGTGCCAAGAACTCCAATCCTTTCGGGTCGATGTTCAACACTTCCCGGTTCCCGATTTTATCAACGGTTACATAGTCGGAAGAAACTTTGCGGTATTCAGTCGTATCTTTTTGGATCGGATACGGTTCCTGGTAAAAAAAGTCAGCCATAATTTTCGTTATTCAAGTGCAAAATTAATGAAAAAGCGTTTTTCTTAACTGAAAGAGGCAATTAAGAATAAAGATAAATAGCAATCGGCAAAGTCCTCCCCCTCTATCCCCCTCCAAAGGGGGAAGCTCTAATTCCTCTTTCAAGGAAAAGAATAATTCTAAAATTGAACAAAACTTCGAAGCTAAGTTCGATTTACTTAGCGAATCCTCAACTCCCCCTTTGGAGGGGGATAAAAGGGGGAGGAAAAGTGAAAATAGAATTGAGGACAATTTACCCGACAAAACCCCGTTTTTAATTACATTCGTAACACATGAATTTATACTCGAACAAACAAACATGGAAAATTGTGCTGCTTATCGTGGCATTGATAACCGTAGCTGCTTCGCTTTGGGTATCGAATTCAACGGTTCAGAAAGTATCTGACCGCGAGCGTTTGCGGGCAAAACAATGGGCAGATGCGATCAAGAAAAAAGCGGAACTGGTGGAGTTTACCAACCGGGCATTCCAACAATTGCGCGGGTATGAGCGACGGAAAATCAAATTGTACCTCGACGCGATCAAAGAAGTCTCCAAGGTACCGGCCGAAGGAAACTGTTTTCCCGATTATCGCTTTCCCAGCAGTCTCATCGATGAGAACAAAGACATCCCCGTCATCCTGGTAGATGACCAGAACCAGATTTCCAGCTATACCAATATTGATTTCGATACGGCTGATCTGCACGCAATATATCCCGGATTGACAAAAAAGGAATTAAATCGCAAATACGAAGACAGTTTATTGGTCCTGACTACCGTCTGGGAGAAAAAGCATCAACCTTTCCGGATTGAAGTGGTCCAGGGATTGACAATGACTTCTTTTTACACCGACACCAAACGCACCATCCAACTGGAACGGGAGCGCGATTCCCTGATTTCTGCCTTCAACAATGAATTGATCAACGACTCGAAGCTGATTCCCGTGGTTTTAATGGATAAACACAAGGATTCCTTAATTGCGAGCAACTTGCCGAAGAACAAAACTTCTCATAAAAACCTTAAGAAGACATTGCATTCCTTGGAATTGGTAAATGAGCCGATCAAGATCTCCTTTGGTGGAAATGAAGTGAACCTGCTTTATTTTGACAATTCGGATGAGTTGAAGCAATTGCAATTCTTCCCCTATATCCAGTTCTTGATAATCGGTCTCTTCATCTTCATCGGCTACTTGCTTTTCAGTACGTTCAGAAAGGCGGAACAAAACCAGGTTTGGGCGGGAATGGCAAAGGAAACAGCCCACCAGATGGGAACTCCGCTTTCTTCCCTGATGGCTTGGATCCAGTTATTAGAAACACAGGACGTGGACCAAAGCATTATTGTTGAAATGCAAAAAGATGTGGAACGTTTGGATACTGTTTCGCAACGCTTTTCAAAGATCGGATCCGAAACACAATTGATTCAAAGCGACATTCGCGTCACTATCCAGGGCGTGATGGATTATTTGCGTCCGCGGATTTCACAGAAAGTGGAAATGACCACGCATTTTGAAGACGAGCCTATCTTGGTGAATCACAATAAATCCCTGATGGAATGGGTGATGGAAAACATTATCCGCAACGCTGTGGATGCCATGGAATCGAAAGGGAAATTGGATGTGACGGTCAAAACCGTTCCTGAGCGTGTGTACATTGAAATCACCGATACGGGGAAAGGACTGTTACCCAAACAATTCAAATCAATTTTTGAACCGGGTTATACGACCAAGAAACGCGGCTGGGGATTGGGTCTTTCCTTGGTAAAACGGATCGTAAAGGAATATCACAAAGGAAAAGTATACGTAGTACATTCGGAAATCGGGAAAGGAACCACCATCCGGGTGAGCTTGCCATTGAAATAATTCAAATTAACCACGAAGAGCACAAAGCACACAAGGAATATTTTGCTCGTTGGACATTCAAATAATCATTAATCTTCAGTCTCCGGAAATAAGAGAAATTCCTAATAAAATTTCGTGGTCTTCGTGCGCTTTGTGGTCAAAAAAATATGGGATCACACGTTTACATCGATATCCCCGCATTTGAAATGTCCTTCCGGGCAAACCTTTCCTCCGTGTAAACCACACGGTCTGCAGGCCAATGCTTCCTTTGTTTCGCGAATCTCACTGTCGTCTGAAAGTGGCCCGAAACCAAAACGTGGAACGGTTGCACAGAAAAACGCAGTTACAGGAGCATTTACGGCTGTTGCCATGTGTAAAGGCCCGGAATCATTTACAAAACAACGGGTAGCTTTTTCAAATAAGGCACAGGATTCCAGGAGATTCAGCTTTCCTGCCAGGTTGTTTTCAGAAGGCAGCTCTGCTGCTTCAAGTACGCGTTGACACAAGTCAAAATCAGTTGGCCCACCCACCAGGTAAACAGCACCTTTCCGTTTCAGGTTATTCGCCAATTCGATCCATTTCGCTTCCGGAAGTTGTTTCGTGAACCAGACAGATGCCGGTGCAAGCGTGTAAAACGGCGGATTGGTATAAGGGGCAACTTTCGCTCGGTCTTCAGCAGATGGAAAAACAGCAGGACGAACCAATCTTGCCGCACCATGATGGGCGATGCATTCCAGGTTGCGTTCCACTTCGTGTTTCCCCGTTCCGATTTCATGCTTGATCTTGATATCGTAACAAAAGGAAAAGGGATTCTTGTCAAAGCCCACTTTGTGTTTTGCCTTTGAAAGGAATGTAATGCTCCCGGAACTTCCGAAGCGCTGAAGATTGATCACCTCATCGTACTTCTTTGTTCGGAAAACGCCGATCAACCGGCGCATCTCTTTCCACTTCCCTTCTTTCTTGTTAAAAGAAAACACTTCGTGAATCTCCGGATGATTTTTTAAAATGGCTTCATTGCCTTTCCGCACCAGGACATCGATCTCTGCTTCGGGATGCAGCCGTTTCAATTCACTCACGACAGGAGTAGCCAGGATGACATCTCCCAAAAAAGCTGTTTGAATGATTAAAAACCGTTGCATGAGGTAAAAGTAATCAAAAAACAAAACGAGTCAGGGTGATTTCTTTTATCAGCAGAGATACCAAGTCAGTCTTTCATAAGAAGTTTTTTTTGATAATCTGAAAACCTGATTTGGTTACACTATTCTTTATTCATTAACTTTATGTTCTTATTTCCAAACTATGAAATCGCAGCTACTCCTGGCGTTCCTTTTTTTAGGGTTCATTCATTCGCAATCCTATGCACAATCTTATTGGCAGCAAAAAGTCGATTATACCATCAACGTGAAATTGGATGATGTGAACCACAGTTTGAGTGGCTACGAACGTTTCACCTATCAAAACAATTCTCCGCAAACGCTCGATTTCCTCTACATTCACTTGTGGCCAAATGCATACACAGGCGGGAAAACAGCATTGGGAAAGCAATTATATGAAAGTGGTGAAACGCTCCTCAATTTCGGCAAAGATTCCATCCGCGGAGGAATTGATTCACTTCATTTTCAAGTCGACGGGCAGGATGTTTCTTTTGCTTTCGACCCGCAAAACCCGGATATTGCAAAGTTGCAATTGAATACGCCATTAAAACCCGGTGAATCGATAACCGTTACCACACCTTTTCATGTAAAAATTCCTTCGGGAGAGATTTCGCGCCTGGGACATGTAGGACAATCGTATCAAATCACACAATGGTATCCGAAACCTGCGGTTTATGACAAGAATGGATGGAATCAAATTCCTTACCTGACACAAGGAGAATTCTATTCGGAATATGGAACTTTTGATGTTTCAATCACCCTTCCCAAAAACTATGTAGTTGGAGCAACCGGAGATTTGCAGACAGCAACTGAGATTGCTTTCATGGATGAAAAGGCAAACTATACAAAGGATAATTTTCAATCGCTCCTGCAAAAAGAGAACCGCAGCAATAAATTTCCCGCTTCCTCTGCCGAATGGAAAACGATCCGTTACACTCAAAAAGATGTACACGATTTTGCCTGGTTTGCAGATAAGCGTTATGCTGTCCTGAAAGGAGAAGTGGAATTGCCACATTCCAAACGAAAAGTGACGACTTGGGCTTTGTTCACACCCAAAAATGCCGCTTTGTGGAAACGCGCACCGGAATACATCCACGATGGAACCTATTATTATTCTCTTTGGAACGGTGATTACCCATACAACCAGGTTACTGCTGTAGACGGAACGATTTCTGCCGGAGGAGGAATGGAATACCCCAATGTAACGGTGATTGGAAATGCCGGTTCGGATACAGAACTGGAAGTGGTGATCGTTCACGAAGTGGGACACAACTGGTTTTATGGCATCCTGGGAAGCAACGAGCGCGTTCACGGATGGATGGACGAAGGAATGAACACCATGAACGAAATGCGTTACATGTACACCAAGTATCCGAATAACACGTATTTTTCAAACCAGATCCTGAACGGTAAATTTCACTTCGATCACCTGAGCCATTACGATTCGGGAGATTTCATTTACCGCATTGTTGCCGGCCTTGGTGAAGATCAACCGATCGAAACACATTCAGCAAGGTTTTCGGATGTCAATTATGGCGCCGTGATGTATATGAAAACGGGCTTGGTCTTTAACTATCTCAAACAATACCTGGGCGATTCCTTGTACGACCAATGCATGCAAAGCTATTATAGCGAATGGAGTTTCAGACATCCGCAGCCGGAAGACATGCGCGCCACCCTGGAACGCGTTTCAGGAAAAGATTTATCGTGGCTTTTTACCGACTTGATCCAAACTACCAATCACATTGATTATAAGATCACGAAAGTGAAATCATTCGGAGGAAAAACAACCGTTACCGTAAAAAATGCGGGACAGGTCGACGGACCGATTGAGGTGACCAGTTTTATCAAAGGACAAAAAATCCAGACACTTTGGGTCGAAAACGGAGCGAACAAAACGGAAGTGACTTTTGATTCGGAAATGGATGCCGTGCAGATCAACACAAGCGGAAGAGCTCCTGAAATCAATCAAACAAATAACTACTGGCATCAAAAAGGATTGTTCGGGAAAATAGAACCGCCGCGTTTGCAATTTGCAATCGGAAAGAACGAACCAACCCGAAGTAACTTGTTCTGGAGCCCGATCCTTGGAGGAAACCAATACGACAAATTCATGCTGGGATTGGCCCTGCACAACTTCAGCATTCCGAATAACCGCTTTCAGTTTCTTTTGGCTCCGATGTATTCTTTCGGTGGAAAACGAATTTCAGGAATTGCAGAGGCGAGTATCACCTGCTTACCGAAAAAGAATCTCAAGCTTTCCCGTTTCGGGGTTTCGCTCCGTTCCTTCAAGAACGACACCTTGGGAAGAAACGATGGTTACTATGTGTCAATTTTACCTTATTGGACGGCAAAAATCGGAAACCGCATCGGCGGACCGATCAGTCAGAACATCCGTGTGCAGTCTATGTACCGCTTGGACGTCTTCAGGCCGAAACAACGCGAACTGGTTGGCGGTTACCTGCAATACGATTTCAATTATACGAAAGCGGACCACATCGTGGATCTGCAAGTCCGCTCAGACTATGCGGCAAATCCCGTGAACAGCGACAACCTATCGCGTTCATCCATCGCAGCGACCTACAAATACCGCTACATCAAAAACAAGCGTTCACGCTGGGTGGAATTGCGTTTGTTTGCCGGAAATTACTGGAATTTCAACATGTACCATTCCGGGAATGTGGCAAACTATGCCTATGCTTTAAGCGGCGCAAGCGGTGGCCAGGATCTCTTCACGGAAGATTATTTCTTCGGCCGCTCCGCTCAAAGTGGAATCTGGTCGCAACAGCGCCTGGACAACATGGGTGGATTCCGTTCGACAGTCGGGAATGGGAAATCCGGGTATTTTGGTACAACGACCACTTGGATGACCACCGCCAACTTTTATATGGAAACACCAATCGGTCCGAAGATATTTGGAATCTATGCCGATTTCGGGGTATTCGACCAGGCCTACAAATCAAAACCAACTCAGGCGTATGATGTAGGATTGGCGATGCGATTGGGAACTGTTTTCGGGATTTACTTTCCTGTTCTTCAATCGGAAAATATTACCAGTGCCTATCTGACACAGAATTATGCAGAGCGGATCCGGTTCACTGTGAAATTCAATTTGACGAATAAACCGCTTAATTACCTGAAGTTGTTGCCGTGATTGTTTCCACAGAGGAACACTGAAGAGCACTGAAGTATAAAGTTGATTATGCAGAACAGATCCGTTTGAGTCAACCGAGGCGATTTCATAACACATTGATCCCTGAATGTTTACAGATTTTGAATCTTGACATTACGTTTGTAAATCCAGTGTGGAAATATCCTGTCAATCCAATACTTGAATCGTTTTTCCAAATGTGATTCGTTGGTGTATCATTTACCACAAATGCACGAATTTTTTAGGCTGCCTACCGGTCAGCCTTTTGCGTTCTTAATCGATAAAAGCTCAGATGGTATTTTGAGTCGACCGGTAGGCGACTCTTTTTATTTGCGCATTTGTGGTAAAAACAGAAAGTTATTGTGATTACCTTACAAATTCTGCTTCCGTATTCATCTATGCCCGTCCGTGGGATGAACCTGCACATTCCTTCCCAAAGTTTTAAAACGCACACCATTCTCTTGCAGAACGGTAATGGTAATATGTCCGGTCTTACTCCATTTCAGATCCTGGACCGTTCCGGCTTTTCCTTTGTGAGTTCCGGCTGTGACCAAACATTGATCGCCGTTTTTCAAATTGAGTGATTCTTTTTCCAAAGGTTTCCTTCTTTAATTATTTTACAATAATAACATCCACTCCTTTCATTATCCATATTGTACCACTTATGCTCTGCTAAAACTTCTTCACAATCTTTTCCTTTTGCAGCAAAACCTGCATCGATTAAAAACCATGGAAGTCTTTCCCGAAACCATCTTCTTAAGTGATATGGATGTCTATTCATCTTGTACGTTTAACCTGAATTTAATTAATGATTCAGTTTAGCTATTTATCTCATCCATCAAATTTATAGGTTCGGATTTATTCTTCCGCTTTCTCCTCATTTTACTGATGATTAAAACAACCAAAAATGAAAATAGAAAACTGACGAACCCATCGTAAATCAAATGATTCATGATCACACCGTGAAAGGTTAGATCCGGTGAGAAATAATACAATTTATAGGGGAATCCGAGCCGTATGAAAAATTCGACTCCGGGATGAGTTGATTGATAGAAATACTGGATCAGAATGATCATTGACTGAAGACCGATGGCGATCAGTCCTGCTAAGACCATTTTTAGAATGATTCCTTTCATAGAAAATTTATAACTTTTGTACACCGGTGGAAGGACTCTTTGTAATTCGAGACCTTCCAAACAATTCGTAATCCTTACACCTGGGACAATAATCATTGAGGATTCTTCCATGTTTCAGCTGTTTTTAGCGAATTAAATGTAGCACTAAATTTGCTTGAATGGAACAAATTTCTTTGACCTGAAAAGAACCGGGATTACTCCACAATACTATCCATCACCCGTTTCCGGTAAGCTTCCAGCAATCGGTGTTTGGAATAATATCCCAAAACCTGGTCGTTGTCGATGACAGGCAAATAATTCAATTTGGAAGTCTCAAACATATCCATCACCTGTTCCATGGTATTCCGCGGATTCAAGGAATAACGGATCGGTTCCATCACCAATTCCAAAGGAGTATTCGGTTCGGAAGAATAAACCGGTAAAATGGTCGGTAAGTCGTCGAGATAGATCATTCCCAATAAAATTCCACTATCGGAGACAATCGGTATCAGTGCCTGATGCGCATGTTGGATGGTCAGGAACAAGGTCGAAACAGTATCAGTGGGTTTCAGAACCACCAGTATCTCTTCCATAATATCGACGCTTTCAATCGAAGATAAAACATGACGGTCCTTATCTGCCCGAACGACATGACCTTCGTCTGCCAGCTTCACGATATCCATCGAATCATTCAGATAACGTTTCGAAATAGCAAAACTGATAGAAGAAACAATCATCAGGGGAATCATCAGATCATAGCCTCCAGTGATTTCAGCAATCAGGAATATAGCAGTTAAAGGCGCATGAAACAATCCGCTGAGTAATCCTGCCATTCCGACCATGGTGAAATTGGCAACCGGAAGCCCAAAGCCGATTCCTGCGAGATTCCATCCATAGGCGAATGCAAAACCGGTATAACTCCCAACGAATAAAGAAGGTGCAAAATTCCCCCCGTTTCCACCCGAACCCAATGTAAGCCCGGTCGCAATGGCTTTCATGAAAATCACCACCCCGATAAACAGCAGTGGAAACCACGATTGCTTGAACGATTCGAACAAGGTTCCATCCAAAAGACCGAATACCTTTTCGGTTGAAAGCGAGCGGATGCTGTCATACCCTTCACCGAATAAGGAAGGAAAGATGAAAATGAGTGTTGACAGCAGCAAAGCGCCTACGATTCCTTTTTGGTAGGCTTTCAGTTTCCAATGTTCCATCCAGGTTTCTATCTTATTGAATACCCTGTTGTGATAAACAGATATAAAACCGGTTAGAAGTCCCAATACAATATAAAAAGGCACATTCCGCAATTCGAAATCAGCCATATTCTTGAACGACAATAAAATGCTTTCATTCAGAATAGCCGCCGAAAGCAAAGCTCCTGAAGCAGAGGCCAACATCAAGGGAATAAAGGCCGTGATCCCGACATCCGCCAACAATACTTCCATCGTAAACAACACTCCCGCAATAGGCGCGTTAAATGCTGCTGCAATTCCAGCTGCTACACCACAAGCCAATAATAAGGTTCGTTCCTTGGTGGAAAGTTTATAAACGCGGGCGTAATTGGATCCGAATGCTGCGCCGGTTATGGTTACCGGGGACTCTAATCCGGCCGAACCACCAAAACCAACCGTAACGGATGAGGTGATGACTTGTGCATACATCTGCTTGCGTGGCATGATGCTCGATTTCTTGTTGATTGCATAAATGATGCGCCAGGTTCCCTTCTCCAACTTCCCGTTCAACAAACGCCTGGTAATAAAGATGGTAAGGACAATTCCGAAAACCGGCAAAATTAAATCGACGTACTTGAAATGCAATTGCTGATTGAGTTCTTTTGCAAAGATCAAGACTATGTGGGCAAACGATTTGAGCACCACCACCGCCAAAGCAGAGGACAATCCAACGATTACACTTGAAATGAGTAAGAATTGCCGGGGAGTTAAACTATTTCTGAGAAAGAAAATTCCGCCGTTGAGTTTTCGCAAAAATTGAGTCAACATGGGCTAAAAATACAACTTATAATTGCCAATTGCGAATTAGAAAAATTGAAAATGTCAAATTGAGAATTGAAAAGCAGACTATCCAAAAGAAGAACAAATCCCTCCTCCTCAATTTTAACTTTTTAGTTTTCAATGAATAAAAGAACCAATTGTGCTATCATTTGAACGATTAGTGCTATCAAACTTTTCACGTTTCGAGTTCATTTGTAATTCTATTAAATCGATAAACTATGAGCTCAACAGCACAAAGACCGAATTTCAAATCTCACTATGACAATTTCATTGGAGGGAAATTTGTGGCTCCCGTTTCAGGAGCATATTTTGATAACATTTCACCGATCGACGGGAAAGCCTTCACCAAAGCAGCAAGATCAACAAAGGAAGACATCGAACTCGCTTTAGACGCCGCACATGCTGCATTTCCATCCTGGTCAAAAACATCCGTTACGAATCGCTCCAACCTGTTATTGAAAATTGCAGATATCATGGAAGCAAACCTGGAATTGCTTGCAACCGTTGAAACCATAGACAATGGAAAGGCAATTCGCGAAACCCGCGCAGCAGATTTACCTTTATGTGTGGATCATTTCCGCTATTTTGCCGGAGTCATCCGCTCGGAAGAGGGAACGATCTCGGAGCATGATGAGCATACCGTAAGCATCAATTTACATGAACCGTTGGGAGTAGTCGGTCAGATCATCCCATGGAATTTCCCCTTATTGATGGCCACCTGGAAAATTGCTCCTGCCCTGGCTGCCGGAAATTGCGTGATCGTAAAACCTGCAGAACAAACCCCAACTTCCATTATGGTCCTGATGGAATTGATCCAACATATTTTGCCGGCAGGAGTTTTAAATGTGGTGACCGGTTTTGGCCCGGAAGCCGGAAAACCATTAGCGACATCGCCACGTGTGCAGAAAGTAGCTTTTACAGGAGAAACTACAACCGGAAGATTAATCATGCAATATGCCTCTGAAAACCTGATTCCCGTTACGATGGAATTGGGAGGCAAATCCCCTAATATCTTCTTCCCTTCCGTTGCGGATCACGATGATGCATTTTTTGATAAAGCGGTTGAAGGAGCCGTATTGTTTGCACTGAATCAAGGGGAAGTTTGTACTTGTCCTTCCCGAATTCTGGTGCATGAATCCATTTACGACAAATTCATGAAACGTGTCATCGAACGTACAAACGCCATCGTTACCGGAAATCCATTGGATGGAAATGTGATGATGGGGGCACAAGCTTCGAATGATCAATACGAAAAGATCCAATCCTATTTGAAAATTGGGATTGAAGAAGGTGCTGAAGTTTTGGCAGGTGGTGGTGCAAATCAACTTCCCGGAGAACTCGGTGGCGGATATTACATTCAACCGACTATCTTGAAAGGACACAACAAAATGCGCGTCTTCCAGGAAGAAATTTTCGGACCGGTTGTTTGTGTTACGACATTCAAAACGACAGAAGAAGCTTTGGAAATAGCAAATGATACTTTATATGGTTTGGGAGCCGGAGTGTGGACGCGTGATGCACATGAATTGTACCAGGTTCCGAGAGCCATTCAAGCCGGACGTGTTTGGGTGAACAGTTATCACGCCTATCCGGCTCATGCTCCGTTTGGAGGATATAAAAAATCAGGATTTGGTCGTGAAACACATAAAATGATGTTGGCTCATTACAGACAAACCAAAAACATGTTAATTTCTTATGACAAGAATAAACTCGGATTCTTTTAATTGAAGAGTTCAATAACGAAATCACATTGAAACCTTAAATAATTGAAATTTAAAGATGTTCGGGGGTGAGAGACTGCGGTCTCTCTATTCAATCAAGCCTGCGAAGCAATTTGTTTCGCGGGCTTTTTTTGAGAATACACTTTTTAATACTCAGAAACTATGCATGCACGGATTGATATCACAACGGAAGCTATAGGAGTCATTAATCAGCTGAAAAAGCGCTTCGGGGAATTGATGTTTCATCAAAGTGGCGGTTGCTGCGACGGTTCCCAGCCCATGTGTTTTGAAAAGGGTGAATTTAAAGTCGGAGGAAGTGATGTTTGTTTGGGAGAAATTGAAGGTTGTGAATTCTGGATGAGTAAAGATCAGTTTGAATATTGGAAATTCACACATCTGACATTAGCTGTTACCGCAGGAAGAGGTTCCAGTTTTTCAATTGAGATTCCGATGGGAATCCGGTTTATCATCAAAAGCCGATTGTTCACAGAAGAAGAATCTGCAGATCTAACTCCCCTGAAATTTAAAACCGATTAATTCCCTGACATTGTTGGAATTGCTTTGGAGTAATCCCTTCTATTTTCTTGAATGCGCGGATGAAGTAGTTACAATCGTCAAAACCCGATTCAAAACAAACCTGATTCACCTGGATATCGCGATTTTTCAATAACGATTTTGCGAACTTAATGCGTTCTTTTAAAACAAACTCATTCGGACTCATTCCTAATTCTCTTTTGAAATAACGGTAAAAAGAGGTCTTACTCATACATGCTTCATTCGTTAAATCAGATACCGTTAGTTTATCGTTGATGTGTTCCCGGATAAACTGGACAATGTGCTTTAACAAAGATGAATGGTCTTGAAAACTGTTTTCCTGGATAGCATTCCTGGTTTGCAGCTGAATCATATGAATCAATAGTTCTTGTAGTGCAATATCCGCAAGCACATCTTTTGCCTGGTTGGAACTCATGCAAACCTTGATGAGTTTATTGATGGTTGCAGCCATCTCCTCGTTATTGTAAAAGAAATAGTCCGAGTGATTCAATTTCCAAAAATGGGTTGATTGTCCTTTGGGATAACGTTCATTGAGGAAATGCAAGGTGTCTTCAATTTTTTGGTGGTCGATTGCCAAAGCCAAACATTGGGTCGGATTATCAAAACTAGCTTCGGGAAAATCAATTTTCATTTCTACCTGTGAAGGAACAATTACTGTTTCTCCCGGGAAATAGTCAAATTCCGGATCATCAAATAAATGCATGACCTTCTTTCCACGCAACATACTTGTGACCACCAAATCATTAAATTTCAACGGAACCGAATGCGACTCCTGGTAGGTTTCAAACAAATTCAATTCACAATAATCCAAGGTGTGAACGGTTCGGTTTTCAACCAATGTTTTTAATGATGATTCATTGGTCAGCTGAGGAGTAAGCAATTTTTGTCCTGAAGTTCTCATAGTTCCAATTAGCCCTTTAAGGTAAGCATTTTCAGGGAAATAAAATGAATTATCCATTAGTAATTATCACGAATTTCTCGCTTGATAATTAACCAATTCATCATGCATAATTGCTTAGTGAATTACGCTCACATTTCCCCGGAAAAAGTACTCCTGATTGTTTCCATCCACTACTTTCAGAACGTAGACATAGAGATTCGGTTCGACCAGTTTTCCGCTTTGCCGGTGAATTCCATCCCAACCTACTGTCGGGTCATTCGTTTGGAATACCACTTGCCCCCAACGGTCCACAATGGAAAACTCGTATTTGGAAATGTCATGGAATGAAACCACCGGGATGAAAATCGGATTCAATCCACCCGGAGTAAAGGCATTCGGTACATAGACCAATGGCTCAATGACCGCACACACATTGTTTGAAAAACTCAATTCCTGGATTCCATACTGATCGATGGCTTCTTCCGCAATCACATAATAACAGACTTTACCGCTATGCTCAAAGCCCAACTCATCCACCAGATCCTCAAAATAACGTTGACTTGGAGGTACAATTGCAGTAGGTGTTGCAGGGAAAGCTCCATCAATCCCACGATAAATCTGGTATTGCAGAACACCTCCGTCGTAATCGCCGTATGGAGACCAATTCAGGTAAGTCGACAATTTTGTCTGATCCGCCGTTACCCGCAATAAGACCGTTCTGGCTTTATTTGAAATCACTCCCGAATTTCCACAACTGTCAACTACAACAGCACGGTACGTATAACTGAAGTTGTTCACGTCGACATCTGTGTCCGTGATTGAAAGCGTGTTAGTCGTAGCGGGAACTTCTCCAAGCAAATCAAATTGACCGGTTGCCAAATTGAACTTTTCAAAACGCACTGCCTGTACATTGGTTCCGGTCGAAATTTCATGACGCAAAACAATCGTATTTTGATCTACCGTTGCAACACGCAGGTAATTGATTGCAGGTGGCAAAGGTGCTGTAATCAAAAACGATTGAAGGTTTGAAAATGCCGAGAATCCGTTGGAATTATTTGCCTGGATGGTGACTGTATAATTTTGCAGCGGGATACAATCCAGGTTGTAAAATTCATCCGTCGTTGTTGCTACCGCAACCCATGGACCTGTTCCTTGTTTCACAAAGATGGTATAACCGGTTAAGCCTGCTCCCCAACCAACATAAGGTGTCCAGGTCAATTCTGCTTGTGAAGTACAACTGTTCGTTGTATACGTTAAGAACATACTGGTATGTAATTCGGCTTTCGCAGAAGTTTGATAAGTTGGTGGAATTGCCGGTGTAAAACACGAGTCAAAAGCTGCAATCGAATAAGTTTCAGGTCCGGTAACCGGAATAGGGTGAGTATAGGTTGTATTTGCAATTCCCCAAACAGTATCGATTTCAACAATGAATCCATTTGCGTCCTTATGATAAATAATGTATCCGTAAGTATCCGGTGCATAATTCTGATCCCAGGTAATCACCACATTACCGGTAAGTGTATCAATTGAAACACTTGAGATGACCGGGATTTTCGGTGTGATATCATCTTGCAGGTTATCTCCTATTATATTTGAAGACCACTGGCACGTCGGAGTGGAATATACGACCTGGTAATTCAGGAATGCAGAACAGATGTCGATTGTATCTATGAAATGGATCGTATTGTATGGAAGTACCGCTATCGAAGTCCATGTTCCGGTTGGATATTCCCTGTAAATCGTGCAAAAATTATCCATTCCCGGAAGTGGGCTCGGAGCAGGAAGATTCCAATCCAGCACTGCTGTTCCGTTTGCGGGGTTCAATAAATCCAAGTGGACATTTTTAACCGTATCGCTTGATAAAGTAACATTACATCCGGATTTCACCTGAACGTAGTAATCGTTTTCAAGACCCGGATTTGGAACAGTAACAGTAGTTGTCCCGATCGGATAATTTCCGATTAGTCCGTTTTGGATGGAATACAACTCGAAATCCACAAAGGTATTGTTCGGATCCAGGACCGGATCCCAGGTAATATCCAGGTTGCCGTTCGGTTGAGATGAAATGCAGTTGATTGTCGTAGCGGGGATAATTCCCGGATTCTTTACATGAATGGTGATTGTCTTGAAGGTTGTTTTCGGGATCTGGCAGAAATTATCCTGCACTCTGAACACGAATGTGTACGTCTTTTCATCATCGATATTCCCATGAACATCAACCAAATGTGCACAATCCGTTTGCCAAGAAAAATTAGTCGATACTCCTTGAACTCCGGTGATGATCGGTGTCTGATTCAAGGTTGCACAAGGCGCCACATCACAACCGGAAGTACTCGTGAAATTTGTCCCGAATTGGGAACCGCTCGCATTGAGGTAATTGCTCTGAGGAGTTCCATCCTGCAAAAATTCCACATCCGTTGCCGTAAGTGTAAAGTTGACCAATGTTCCAGCATTCACTGTCGTTTCAAAAAGACCTGCAAAAGGCCCGTTGATTACGGGAGCATTATTGGGTGCTGCACAATTCGTGACGATTAGTTGCATTTCCCGTTCAACTTCGGCTATCAGGACCCCATTCCGGTAAGATTGTGCAATGACTTTGACTACAAATCCACCAATGGTGAATGAACGAAAACTCAAGTGCCCGTTTTGTGAATCTAAGACCAGCGGAACATTTCCGGCATTGAATGTCGCATCCGGAGTTGGATTGGTAGCACTAAAACCAGGTTCGTAGGGAACAAAATCAGGATCTACCGGAGGATTATAAGTGGTTCCTTGGATACGATCCATCGGGGCTGCCAAAATCGTAACGACAGAATCCAGGTCTTCATCTACCGGATGC
The DNA here is from genome assembly GCF_946478805.1 of uncultured Fluviicola sp. The sequence goes on from NZ_CAMLDC010000012.1 coordinate 58,427, forward strand.
ATATTGTACTCATAGTTTTCACCGGCACAAACGACCAAATAGGGATCTTGCAAAAATCGGGGCGAATTATCCGTACAAACCCCGGCCACTGCTCCGGGAATCGCATACATCGTCGCCCGGATTGTCACCCCGTAATTGGTCGGATTCGTCAAATTGGTAATATTTCCGTTTCGTGAAAAGTTCTTGTAAGTAATAATCCAACCTTGCGAAGGCGGAACTCCGGATAAAACAACAGGACTGGATTGGTAAATGATCTTTTCAATTGCTCCCACTCCATTTCCTCCATTCGCTCCCGACCCACATGAAAGTGGATTTGGGGAACCCGGAACTTGCGTACAACTGGGTGAAATGTCTGTTCTGCTGACAAACAAAACAGGAATTGTGGACACGGAAGGATGATTCCAGACATCCAAATTTTCAGAAACCGGATTTACATCTACACCATTGCAATCGCGGTAAAAAACCAATTGGAACACATAGCCGTTTCCTGTACATTTCCATGTTATCTCACCACCCATTACGTGAGTAGCATGTGCTTTCAATGCGAAAACACTTAAGATCAACAGGAGAGCAACTCGAATCATATTATTAATAACGTAAAAAACGTTGTTTTAGTTTAAATTACTCTGCGTACTTTGCTTTTTGCAGCGGTGAAAACAAATACTTTTTAACCGCAAAGAGACGAAGGGCGCAAAGATCTGAGCATCATTGTCATGAGAAAATCATCCCAACTACTTGAATACTTATTTTAAAAACGTAAAAAAATAGAATGCGTTGTGTTTTAACCCGCCGTAATGATTAAAAAGTCTTCGAAATTCAAGTATTGATTTGCCAATTCCTGAATCCGAGCCGGAGTAATGTGCTTTACTTTCTGAATTGCTTCATCATAAAATGCTAAAGTAAGATCGTACATGTCCACACTGTTATACATATCCAACATGGCGTATGGTCCGTCCGCGCTTTTTAACAATTGGCCCAACATGTAATTTTTGACCAAGCCCAATTCATCCTCCGATACCAATTCGGTTTGCAAACGTTTCATTTCGAATTTGATCTCATTCAATGTCAAATCCAACACTTCTTTTCCAACTTCGGTAACAATGACAAAATAGCCTGTCCGGTTCATGTCCATCATTCCTGAACCGATTCCGTAAGTATATCCCTTATCCTCGCGGATATTGGACATTAGCCTGGAACCGAAATAATCCCCCAGGATGGTATTCAGAACTTGGAAATCAATGTAATCCGGATGTGATTTCGGGAATAGGAAGCGTCCCATTCGGATTGCACACTGCACCGCATCATTTTTCGGAAAATCAACGCGCTCTGCTTGAAACTTGAAGTCTCCGGCGTGTTGAACCTTTCCGTCAACGGCCCATTTACCAAACAGGTCAATCAAAGCGTCCACTTCATCCACTTCCAAATCACCAACGAGTGTAATGCGCGTCAAGCCTTCCAAATAATGTTGTTTCCAATATTTCTTGTATGCCATCAAACTCGGTTCATCGTAATCGGATTCATCCGAGATAGTCGAATAATCGGCATTTGATGCGAATAAGTGTTTTCGGAATTGCTGTTGCGCAACGTATTTCACCTTCTGCTGATTGACCGCAAACTGCTGTCTCATGGAACGCAATACATCTTCCACTTCCGTTTCCCTGAAAGCAAGCCCCTGAATAGCATCTGCAACGATATTGGAGATTGCACGAATGTGTTCGCGCAGGCAATAAATGCTTACGACTGCTGTTTCGAAGGAAATGTCGGTATCCAAAAACCCGCCTAAGGCATCAATTTTTTCGTGAATTTCCACAGACGAAAATTCATTCGTCCCTGATAACAAGAGGCTGTGAACAATTGCCGGGATACTTTTGTTTCCACGGGTAATTCCCGCATCAAAAAACAGGTCCAAACGAACAGTTTCATTGGGAACTTCATTCATCCAAAGCAATTTGACGTGTTGCGTAACGTCAAAAATCTGAGGTTTCACAAACGAAATGTGATCTACCTGTTTCGTTTCTGGTTGTTGGTTTCTCACACTCATTCTTTGATGGATTTAACGCGTAAAAGGGAAGTATTCTCCTTTTTAAACAATTGATTTGCAACTAGTCTTATCTGTTCGGCAGTGATACTTTGGTATAAGTTATTTTCCTCGTTCACCCCGTTTGCATCTCCCAGTAATTCATACATGCACAAGTTCATTGCCCGATTCAGCAGACCTTGTTCCTGGAATTCTTTCACTGTCCGTATCTTGTTCAAAAGTTTGGAGGTTTCCGCTTCGGACATGAGTTCTTTTTTGAGATCATCAAACAAAGGCCAAAGCGCTTTATCCAGTTCTTCGAATGTCACCCCGTCGCTCAATTTCCCATCGATGATCAGCAATCCTTCATCCAAAGAACCGGTGATATATGCATTGATCGAGGTTACCAATTTCAGTTCTTTTTTTAGTTTGGAATACAGACGGGAAGATTTTTCACGTCCCAAAGCATCCGAAATGATATCGGTCACATAGTATTCGAAACTCTTCCGTTCCGGCATTTTGAAGGAATAGTAAAAAGCATCGTTGGGAACTTTCCGTTCGATGGTCAATTCACGAAACTCCTTTTGAACAGGTTCCTTTGGCAGCATCCGTTCCGGTTTCAGTGATGCCGGAATATCTCCGTACCATTTCTCAACCAATCGTTTCGTTTCCTCCAGAGAAATATTTCCTGCAATACACAAAATTGCATTTGCGGGATGGTAATGTGCTTTAAAGAACGACTTCACATCGTCCATTGTCGCCTCTTCAATGTGCTGGATATTTTTCCCGATGGTTGCCCATTTATAAGGATGTTTCTTGTAAGCCAAGGGTCTCAATTCCAACCAGACATCTCCGTAAGGCTGATTCAGGTACCGTTGCTTGAACTCCTCGATCACCACATTGCGTTGTACTTCCAAACTTTTCGGAGTGAAAGCCAAAGAAAGCATCCGGTCACTTTCCAACCACAGTGCGGTTTCAATGTTCTGAACCGGAAGTGTATCGTAATAGTTTGTGATATCGTTTGAAGTAAAGGCGTTGCTTTCACCGCCCGCACGCTGCAATGGAGCATCGAAATCAGGGATATTTACGGAACCGCCAAACATCAGGTGCTCGAATAAATGCGCAAAACCTGTCTTATCTTCCGATTCGTCCCTGGCGCCCACATCGTAAAGCGTATTGACCACAGCCATTGGGGTAGTCGGATCAAAATGGTGCAGGACCGTCAATCCGTTTTCTAATTTAAATCGATTAAATTCAATCATGCAAATGTGTATTTTGCGTCACCTCGTTCGTTCAAAGCAAGCTTAAATTCAGTAATTATTTCTGCGACAATATCTCCGGCGGGTTTCATTTCCTTGATCAATCCGGAAATTTGCCCAACTTCCAATTCACCTTCAATCAAATCTCCTTCGAACATGCCTTTTTTTGCTCTTCCTCTTCCCAGAAGCTCATGTAACTCCTCATTCGTAGCGCAACGTTCATATGCTTCTTCCACTTTTTCAAAGAATGGGTTCTTAATAAGACGAACCGGGGTCAATTCTTTCAAAGTCAGCATGGTCCCGCCTTCATTCAATTTCAGCACTTCATCTTTAAAGTTCTGATGTGCGGATGATTCGGGCGATGCAATAAAACGGGAACCGATCTGGACCGCATCTGCTCCTAAAGTCATTGCTGCGAGCATTCCCCTACCCGTTCCGATACCTCCGGCCGCGATCAATGGAATCGAAACAACAGCCTTCACCAATGGAATCAGGCACATGGTGGTTGTTTCATCCCGGCCGTTGTGGCCACCTGCTTCAAATCCTTCCGCGACGATCGCATCCACTCCGGCTTCCTGTGCCTTCAAAGCGAATTTTGCTGAAGAAACCACGTGAACAACTGTAATTCCCGCTTCTTTTAAGCGAGCTGTGTAAGTTTTCGGATTTCCAGCTGAAGTAAACACAATGGGAACCTGGTGTTTGATAATCGTTTCGATATGTGCTTCAATGTTGGGGTAAAGCATGGGAAGGTTCACTGCGAAAGGTTTCTGTGTCGCTTCCTTGCATTTGCGGATATGTTCGTCCAGGATTTCAGGATACATGGATCCGGAACCGATGATTCCGAGTCCGCCGGCATTTGAAACAGCGCTGGCTAATTCCCACCCGGAACACCAGATCATTCCTGCCTGGATCAAGGGATATTTTATCTGAAAAAGTTCAGTGATTTTATTTTTCATGAGAGAGATTCCTGCTTTCGGTTTTCAATAACGAAAATACAAAGAATCCCTTGAAAAGAATCCTTTCAAGGAATACATTTCCCTAAATCAAAATATCAGAAGAGTACTGGAATCATTGTCGTCCGATTAAAATCCCAACTTCATCTCAATCTTGCTCTTACTTTTTTCCAAGGCAAAAAAAGTAAGCAAAAATGCCTTTATCCCGATTTCAGCCTTCAAGCAGCCATCCGTTCCTGACCGATCTAAGGAAAGACGGGGTCAGGACCCCAAATGGAACCCTGTAGTAGTTTTGCAAACACTACAGGATTAGCACTTTCCAAGATCGGTAACTGAAACGGATTGCTTTTTCTTCCAAGTTACAATTAGAAGAACGGGTAATAATTTTCACTTCGAAGTTGCAATTTACGGGTCGTGTAATCGGGATTTATCTCCGCGGCTAAAAATCTCACAAAAAAGCAAGTTCCTTTCCCGATAAGTAACCTCTATTGCAACAAAGGTCGGCAAAGCTAGAGATCATACGGATCTCAGTTGGAAAATTTATTTTTATCGGGAACTAATGAACTGGAATTATTAAAAAACTCTCTTTCGGAATGAGATTCTGTGTATAACGAAATAGTACTGTCAAAAAAGCAATTGTTGTTATCTATTTTTTGATGAACCTCAAAATTTATATCCGATGTAAAAAGATATAATTACACCCACATCTCCCTCCTTCCGTTTATTATTTTCCGTCCCCTTTTGAACGGAAGAAAATTCTCTATAAATACCTGCTCCAACGTGAGAACCCAAATAAAAGCAGGCTATTGGTTTATATTTAATTCCGTATCCTAAATTGAACTCCAAATAATGATGTCTGTTTGTCACTTCTCCTCCATAATAAGACGATGTACTAAGATATTTCTGATAAGAAAAAAAATAATCCGCATTGAACAGGAGATAAGAGCTAAAATGTGTGTCATCTCCATTCGGATAGAATCGGTAATTGAACTCACAACCCACATTTTTTTGAGATTTATTGATCGTTCGCCCTAATCGGAATTGCGGACCAATATCAAACTGATGTTTTTTGTAATTAAGCGTGAATAAAACGGCTGTGGGAAGTCCATAGCGGGTTAACGATTGATTGATTGAAACACCGTAATGGAGTTGTCTTTTAGGCTTCGTGTCATCTTCATTCTTCCCTATAGAATCTATCAATCCATTGTAATTGGTAGAATAGGACAAATTATTATCCAACTTTTCGTTTAAATATTTATTTTGAGCACTAACAGCAAATGTTGCCAAGCAAATAATAATTAGTATATATTTTTTCATGATTTTAAAATTTATAACCGATAAAAACAGAACCAAGAAAGCCTCCGCTTTTTCCATTTACTTTATTTGTTACCTCTCCATCAATAATATCCTGTCTAACAGCACTAAAAGTACCCAGACCTACATGCGTGCCTAAATAAAGACCTTTAACTATTGTGAATTTTATTCCGACTCCCAAATTAAGTTCGACGCTATTTTTTATGTCTCTGATATGAGAATTGTATATATCTGTGTAACTTGTGTTATAGTTGAGATAACCGATATTAAAGAATAAATAGGGGTTATACCATTTAGTGTCTCCGAGTACATAAAATTTATAATTAAACTCTGCACCAATAACTCTTCGATATGCTATTGCGAACTCACTTAACCCAAATTTAGGGCCAATATCAAATTGGTGTTTTTTAAAGCTAAGAGTAAATAAAACCGAAGAAGGTAATCCGTATTTTGTTATTGATTGGTTGATTGAAACACCGTAATGCAGTTGTCTTTTAGGCTTCGTGTCATCTTCATTCTTCTCAATAGAATCTATCAATCCATTGTAATTGGTAAAGTAAGACAAATTAGCATCCAACTTTTCGATAGACTTTCTATTTTGCGTAAGTCCTAAAAACGGTAATGAGTAGCAAAGTAGTGTAATTAATTTCTTCATAAATAGTGCGTATCATTTCGCCTGGAAAATCTATTTTCGAGATAGTGGAAAATGTCATTTCAGTGCATAGCTATTGGCTCGACAAGTATACTAATTCTTTGATTCTTGGTTACAATTTTGCGCAATAAAAAATCAATATTGCAAACACTCACAACCAATTTACTCAATTGTGTAAAATTTTAAAAAAACAAAAAGCCCCGATCCTGGTTACGAATCGGGGCTTTAAATTCAAATGAATTTCTTATTCTGCCTTCAATTGCTTGATAGACGCATCTATTTCTTTAGAAAGTTCCGGCATTTGTTTTTTCAGGTTTTCCATAGACTTGATCGTCTCTTCCTTAAATTCACCGTAACCGCTGCATTCTTTCATTTCTTTACGCAATTTCTCTTGACTTTCCTTGTCATTCTTTCCTTCGTAAATTTTCTTACATTTCGCTTCTTCCGCTTTATGCTCTTCAATGAATTTCTTTTGGAAAGTACCGTCAAAATTTTTCTCACGATCACCTTTCATCATCTCTGTAGCCATGTCGGTACATTCGCACAATTCACTTTGTTTCGTACAAGATTGAATCGTCATGAATCCCAATCCGATTACAGCAATTAGTTTTAAATTTTTCATTCACCTGATTTTAAGTTGTCGTAAATATAATCCTAATTACGAATTACGGGGTCCGAATTTATCAAACATCCTTACTTAATATAAGCTCACAGGTAAAGGATTGATATCCATCAACGCTCAACAAAAAAACACCGAAACGATCAAATTTTCTTCTTCCTCCCCCTTAATCCCCCTCCAAAGGGGGAGAAGAAAAATTCCAGAATTACTTCCAGCCTCCACCAAGTGCCCTGTACAAATTAACAACCGATTGCAACTGGTCCAATTTGTCGTTGATCCCGTTCATTTGGGCAGCGATCAGGTTTTGCTCCGAGCTTAAAACATCCGTATAATTCGTTCCCGAACGGTTGCTTATCAATTCCTGTGTATTTTCAACCGCCACTGTCAGGGATTCGATTTGCATGTTGCGAATCCGCTCTCTTTCCGTAGCATTTCGGTAGGCAAAAAGCGCGTTTGAGACTTCCATCCCACTTCGTAAAATCACATCCTGGAAATTATAGAATGCAATTTGTTGATCCGCCTTCGCTATTCTCAAACGCGCTTTATTCTGACCTCTATTGAAAATGGGTTGTGTCAATCCCCCAATGATATTATAAAAAATAGACTGACTGAACAGATCCTGGATCTTGAAGCTCGCAAAACCACCGTTCGCCGTTAATGTCAGCGAGGGGTAGAAATACGTTTTTGCTACATTGGTGTTTTCAAAAGCTGCAATAAATGAATATTCCGCAGCTTGTACGTCCGGCCTGTTTTTCAATAATTGGGATGAAACTCCCAAACGCAGATCCGTATAGATCACCTGCTCATCCAAAGTACCACGCGCAATCTTTTCAGGACCGCGGGCCAAAAGGTAATTCAACAAATTTTCCGCTTGCCAGATCTGATTTTGCAGTTCCGGAATCATCACTTCAGCCGCATATTGATTGGCTTGGCTTTGCAAAACCTCAGCACTGGTAACCTTTCCCGACTCTTGTAAGGCCGCCAGTGTTTCCACCTCTTTCTTGCGGATTTCAATGGTTTCCTGTGTAATTTTCAATTGCTTGTCGAAAGCCAACAGGTTGTAATACGTATTTGAAATGTCAACAATCAGTTGTGTCTGGATAGCGCGTTTTGATGCGTCACTTTCCAACATTCCCGCAATTGCCCCTCTTTTTGCACTTCGCAGTTTTCCCCAGATGTCTGCTTCCCAGGATGTCCCTAATTGGATCCGGTTGGTATGCGTGGTCAATTTGATAAATCCTTTAGGTGCATTGATGGCACGACTTGATTGTTTTGCATCCGTGGAGTTTACATCCAATTGCAAACTCGGCAAAAAAGCCATTTTAGTCTGCTTCAAATACGCCTGGCTGCTATTGATCCGCTCAACCGCTTGCTTCAGGTTCAGGTTTTGCGCAAGGCCTTTCTCAATCAGGTCTTGCAGGATAGGATCTGAAAAAAGTTTTTTCCATTCCAGGTCAGCCATTGAAGTGGTATCCGCCGATGTATTATCGCGGTACAATTCAGCCGACTTTACTTCATCCGGTCGCTCATAACGGGTTGTCACACAACTGGAAACAACGAGTATCAAAGCAAATAAGATGGTATTTATTGTTCGTTTCATTTTCATGGATTGATTCATTTTAATGTGCGATTTCTTCCTCTGCCTCAGCAGATTCATCCTGGATTGGTCTGACCCGCTCCTGTAATCGTTGGAAGACGATGAATAGGATCGGAATCACCAGGACTCCGAAAATGGTCCCTACAAACATTCCGCCGACCGCTCCTGTTCCGATGGAGGTATTTCCTGCAGCTCCAACCCCGGTTGAAAGCATCAAAGGCAACAATCCGAAGATAAATGCAAATGAAGTCATCAGGATCGGTCGAAGGCGGGCAGTTGCACCACTCACCGCGGCATCCACGATACTCATTCCATTCTTTCTGCGATCAAGCGCATATTCTACAATCAGGATGGCATTTTTTGCCAGGAGACCGACCAACATTACAATGGTGATTTGTGTATAGATGTTGTTATCCACTTCAAAGATCTTATCGAAGATAAATACTCCGGACAAACCGATCGGAAGTGAAATCAGTACGGCAAGTGGCAGAATGTAACTCTCATATTGTGCACACAAAAGGAAGTAAACAAAGACAACAACCAATAGGAAAATATACAAAGTTTGATTTCCTCCCGCGCTTTCTTCCCTCGTTAACCCGGAGAACTCATAAGAATAACCTGCCGGCAGGTTCGTTTTGGCCACTTCTTCAATTGCTTTCATGGCGTCTCCGGAACTGAAACCTTTATTCGGCACACCTGTTACAGCAATTGCAGTAAACAAGTTGAAACGGGAAATCACTTGCGGGCCATACACCTGTTTCATAGTAATGAATTCGGAGATCGGTGCCATTTCCCCGGTTGTATTCCGGACGTAGATCGAATTCAAACTTTCAATGTTCTTTCTGCTACCCGGTTCCGCCTGGTAAATGACGCGGTATTGCTTTCCAAACTTGTTGAAATTGGAAGCATAGACTCCACCGTAATAACCTTGGAGTACACTCATCACATCATTCACGGTCATTCCTGCCTGTTTGATTTTCGGCACATTGATATCAATCTGATACTGCGGAAAATTCGGGTTGAATGAGGTTGCGGCGTATTGGATTTCAGGCCGTTGGCCCAAAGCTCCCAAAAAGTTCTGCGCCACATCATTGAATTTATTGATATCTCCTCCGGATTTATCCTGTAACTGGAATTCAAATCCGGAAGTATTCCCGAATCCCTGGATCGTTGGCGGAGAAAAGAAAATGATCTTAGCATCTTTGATGTGGGCTGTTTTCGCAAATAATTCCTCAATCACCGTTTTCACGTCACGATCACGCTCATCCCACAATTTCATCCGGGCAAGTACCATTCCGTAAGAACTCCCTGCACCGGAAATGATGGAACGACCTACTACGCGCAGCGTGAATTTCGTTTCAGGGACGGCACGAACAATATTATCAATTTCAGTAAGCACTTCTGCCGTACGTTCCTGTGAAGTTCCCGGAGCTAAAGTAATATCGGAGAAAATCGTTCCCATATCTTCCGCCGGAACAAATCCTTTCGGGGTTGTTTTCATTCCCCAAACCAATAATCCGGTAAAAATCAACAGGATTGCAGCTACCATCCATTTCCTTCTGCTGAAAAGCGAAACTACGCGTTTGTACCGGTTGGTCATCTTCCCGAAAGAAGTATTGAACGCCGTGTTGAAACGCATTCTGAATGTCGGTTTCTGTCCATGTTCATCTTTATGCGGTTTCAATAACAAAGCACAAAGCGCGGGGCTCAAAGTCAAGGCATTCACCGCCGAAAGAATGATCGAGATTGCCAGTGTCAAACCGAATTGTTTGTAAAAGACTCCTGTCGATCCTTGAATAAAACTTACCGGTATAAACACCGCTGCCATCACCAATGTGATTGAAACAATTGCTCCCGTGATTTCATCCATAGCATCGATCGTTGCTTTTTTGGACGATTTGTATCCTTCGTCCAGTTTCGCATGGACGGCTTCCACAACTACAATCGCATCATCCACCACAATACCGATAGCCAGCACCAATGCAAACAAAGTCAGGAGGTTGATACTGAACCCGAAAAGATTCAGGAAGAAGAAGGTACCGATAATTGCCACAGGAACACTGATTGCAGGAATCAATGTGGAACGGAAATCCTGCAGGAACAGGAATACTACCAGGAAGACCAGGATAAATGCTTCGAGGAGCGTATGGAACACTTTCTCAATGGATGCATCCAGGAAATCGTTTACGTTTACGATAGTCGAATATTTTACACCTTTCGGGAAAGAAGCCTGAGCTTCATCCAATACTTTCAAGGTTCCTTCAATTACATCCTGCGCATTGGATCCGGCAGTCTGGTTTACCGCGACTCCCAAGCCGAATTTACCATTTACCCTTACCGAACTGGCATAACTTTGCGAACCTAATTCAATGCGTGCAATGTCTTTTAAATACAAGATCTCACCGTTTTCTCCTACGCGAATGACGATATTGCTGAATTCCGTTTCTTCCTTCAAGCGACCTTTGTACTTGATGGTGTACTGGTAACTTTGATCTCCTTGTTCACCGAATTGCCCCGGAGCAGCTTCGATATTTTGTTCCGCCAACGCTTTATTCACATCATCCGGAACCAAACCATAACTTGCCATCGCATCCGGCCTCAACCAAATTCGCATGGAATAATCCATCAATCCAAAGGCAGTTGCATCCCCGACACCTTTGATCCGTTTGATCTGGGGAATCAGGTTAATGTTTGCGTAGTTCTGCAAGAAAGTCTGGTCGTAAGTAGAATCCTCACTATACAAGTTAAAGATCAGCAAGTTACTTGCCTGGCGTTTTGTTGTGACTACTCCGGCGCGGTTCACCTCTGTCGGAAGCAAACTCGTTGCTCTCGAAACCCGGTTTTGAACGTTCACTGCTGCCAGATCGGGATTTGTTCCCAATTTAAAGTAAACCGTGATTGTTGCTGTACCGTCATTTCCGGCAGTGGAAGTCATGTAAGTCATATCTTCCACTCCATTGATCTGTTCTTCGAGTGGAATAACAACGTTGTTCAGCACCACGTCTGCGTTTGCACCCTGATAGGAAGCAGACACCTGGACGGTTGGCGGTGCAATATCCGGATATTGGGAAACTGGAATGGCCACAAGGCCCAAAATTCCAAGAATCACGATCAATATCGAGATAACCGTAGACAATACGGGTTTTTCTATGAATTTTTTAAACATAATCCGTTTTTAAGAATTGGATGTAAATCGACGTGAACCTTATTGATTCAATTCTGCATAAATAGCTTTGGTATCTGCCTTTACAGGTTTGATCTTCATTCCGTCCTTCAGGAATTGAATTCCTTCCAAAACGACCTGGTTTCCTAATTTCGCTCCCTTGGTTACAATATAGAAATGTCCGCTTGTTGCTTCCATCACCTCTACATTCACCATGCTGATAGCTCCTCCTTTCCCAACAGTATAAATGAATTTCTTCCCTTGAATATCGGCTACGGCGCGTTGTGGAATCAAAAACCCTTTGGAAATTTCTTGCGGGATCAGGACCTGGGCACTTCCTCCGCTTCTCAACAAATTCAAACTGTTTGAAAATGTTGCACGGATCCGGGCAGATCCTGTTTGTTGGTCGATCAATCCGTTAATAGAACCGATCACTCCTTTGTCCGGGTAAACTGAACCGTCCGAAAGAACCAATGAAACGGCAGGCGTGTTTGCAATTTTCGCTTTCAGGTCTGCTCCTTTTGTATTTCGGATGAATTCCAGCAATTGCTTCTCATTCATGGAGAAATACGCGTAGATCTTCGAAATATTGGAAACGGTTGTTAAGGGTTTTGCCATATTGCTTGAAACCAGGCTTCCCGGTTTAAAGGTCAGGCTTCCGATCACTCCATCAACCGGACTTGAAATGCGCGTGTATCCCAGGTTCACATTCGCATTGACCAATGTTGCTTCGGCCTGTGCCAAATCTGCCAGTCGCGATTGCAAAGTCAGATCTGCTTCCTGCAATTCGTATTTGTTCACAATGTTCTTCTCCACCAGGGATTTGGTTTTTTGAACTTGTAAACGCGCCAGGCTAACTCCAGCTTCTGCACTTTTCACAGATGCACGCGCCGTGCGAACCAACTGCTCGTATTGTGGTGCGGAGATCGTGAATAATACTTGTCCCTTTTTCACAAACTGACCCTCATCCACGAAGATTTTCTCTACAAATCCGTCAATCTTAGGATGAATATCTACATTCTCTATTCCTTCTAACGTTGCGGGATAAGTTGTTTGGATGGTGGTGTTTTGTTGTTCCAGGGTTAAAACCTGGTAAGGTCTGATCCCAGCGGCGGGAGCGGGTGCTTCTTCCGAACTGCAAGAAGCCAGAAATACTAACGACAGTGCCGCCAGTAAGTGGTTTGTTTTGATTACAATCATAAATTTTTGTCTTTTTAGAAACTCTACAATGAGGATTAGTACGAGTTTGAATCTTGTTACTGTTTTTAACTATCGGTCAAATTCCAGTGCAAAGGTGTGTCTAAACTCAGAATAAAAACTTATTCAAATCATGCAATTAATTATGTAAATCAAATAATTTACTTTTTTTAACTAATCGATTCAAAAGACTCTCCAGCCTTGGGGTAAGTCACAGATCCACGAATTCTGACTTCCAACGGAATCATTTATTTTCTTATTTGGAAAACACAAGGTTAGAATAGCGAAAATAAATTATCTCATATTAACTGACTCCACGAAACGATTTCGGGGTGAGTTGTGTTTGCTTCTTGAAGAAATTATTGAAATTGGATGGATGTTCGAATCCTAAAGTATAAGCAATCTCAGCAACGGAACTATCCGTATGTCGCAGCAAAGCCTTGGCTTCATTGGCAAGGCGCGAAGAAATAATCTCCGTAGTACTTTTTCCGGTAACATCTTTAATTGAACGGTTCAGATGGTTCACATGGATGGCTAATTTCTCCGCAAAATCGCTTGGTTTTTTTAGCGCCAGGGATTGATCGGAAGAATCAATCGGGAATTGTCTTTCGAGCATTTCCATAAATAATGCAGTCAATACAACCGATGCCGCCGGCTTTTTATCTTCACGGATATTTTGGAAACACAGCTTGTTTGTCTGGTGAAGCAAGAGATGCAAATAATGGACAATCACTTCGTATTTCTTTACATAATCACCCTCCACTTCGTTATGGATCTGCTCAAAAATAAATTCAAAGATTTTCGCTTGTTCATCTGTTAAAGGATATACCGGATTCATTGCCATATTCATCAACGGAGTATCCCTGAAAAGCGTATCCAACAAGTATGTCTCAATAAAATGGTTGTTGAACAAACAGAAAGATCCTTGTTGGTCTTCGGATACCGGCTCCCACACATGCGGAACATTCCGGTGATAAAAAACGAGCGTCTTACCCGAAATCGGAACTTTCGAATCCTCAAAATGAATGATCCCATCGCCTACTACCAGTGAAATCTTGTGAAAATCAGTCCGGTGCAACTCCGTGATACGGGCACACTGGATCTGTCCTCGTTTAAAGACATTGAAGTGACTCATTTTAGACAAGTGAGAGAACTGATCCATTGTTCCCTTATTCAGAATACTTGCGTAAAATTCCTGTAAAGTCAATAGTCCATTCATGGCATAGAATTATGTTTTTCAAATATACGACTTTTTCAAATCACGAATTGAGAAATACGAATGTCGAATGGAAAATGGAGAAGTTAAAAAGACTTGAGACAGAAGACAATAGACTCAGATGATTCTGTCTTCTGTCTTACGTCTCTGGTCTTTAAGTCTTCTAATTAAATTTCTTTGAAAATCACAATTCCGTTATGTCCTCCGAAACCGAAGGTATTACTCATAGCTGCTTTTACATTCTTTTCTACAGCCTGATTCCTGATAATGTTGAATGTGCCTGGAATAGCGGGATCCAACTGATGAAGATTAATTGTCGGGGGAATCAGTTTTTCGTTGATGGATTTGATGGAAAGAATTGCTTCTACTGCTCCGGCGGCCCCCAATAAATGCCCGGTCATGGATTTGGTAGCACTGATGCTTAACGAACTGTTATTCCCAAAAACAGATTTGATCGCCGTGATCTCACTTAAATCCCCGACGGAGGTAGAGGTTGCGTGCGCATTCAAATAATCTATCTGACCCGGATTCAATTGTGCTTCTTCCATTGCCAGTTCCATTGCTTTTATGGCACCAATTCCTTCCGGATGAGTCGCCGTCATGTGGTATGCATCCGCAGTCATAGAAGCTCCGACCAATTCGGCATAGATTTTTGCCCCACGCTTTTTCGCATGTTCATATTCTTCCAAAATCAAAGCTCCTGCCCCTTCGCCCATTACAAATCCGTCTCTCTCACTATCAAACGGACGACTTGCCTCCTTCGGGTGTTCATTGTTTGTCGACATTGCTTTCATGGCATTGAATCCGGCGATCGATGCTTCTGTAATAGGAGCTTCCGAACCACCTGAAACAAATACCTTTGCCTTGCCCAACCGAATGTAATTGAACGCATCCATCAATGCAGTATTGGAGGTAGCACAAGCTGAAACAGTCGTATAATTGATTCCCTGCAAGCCAAATTTGATGGAAATCATTCCGGAAGCCATATTTGCAATTAGTTTCGGAACAAAAAAAGGATTGAATTTGGGAATAAAATTCGTTTGGACATAATTCTTCACCTCTTCTTCGAAAGTTCCCATTCCACCTTGTCCGGTTCCCCAGATAACACCCATATCAAACGGATCCATTTTGGTGATTTCCAACCCGGAATCTTCCAAGGCCTGAGCAGCCGCATACAAGGCATATTGGGTGAACAAATCACTTTTTTTAATCTCCGCATGGGTCAGATACTTCTCCGGATCGAATCCATCGATTTCACAGGCAAATTGCGTCTTGAAATGCGTCGCATCAAAACGGGTGATCAGACCGGCACCACTTTTACCCTTCAGGCTATTCTTCCAAAACTCATCCACAGTCTTACCTAATGGATTTACAGTTCCCATGCCTGTTACAACAACTCGTTTCATGTTATTTTTTATTTCGTTTAAAAGGATTCAAAAAAGTGGTTAGTTTTTAGTGGTTAGACTAAAACTATTGAACTATTCAATCCTTTCGTTCTTCAAAAGCATACAGGTTGAAACCGCATAGGCGTATTTCTTTCCGGATTCATCCGTTAATGAAGCCTCCACCAAAGCTGTTGAATTTCCCAAATGAATCATTTTTCCAATCGCCGTGAGCACACCTGATTTAGCGTGTACCATTTTCAGGAAATTGACCTTCAATTCCAAAGTCGTATAAACTATTCCTTTCGGCAACAAGGAATGAAGGGTGCAGCCCATTGCAGAATCCAGGATAGCTGTGATGACTCCGCCGTGTACACTTCCATTGGGATTGTAATGAAATTCCTGCGGTTCAAAATAAAAACTCGCTTTCCCTTCTTCCAATTCGCCCAATGAGAAATCAAGGGTATTGACCAAAGGAGAAGCCGGAGCCTCCCCTCTTTTGATTGCCAACAAATATTCCAGCCCTGAAAGGTCTTTGGACAACTCTACTCCTTCCAACGGATTTCCCCACGAGTAGAAGCGTTCACGTTGTTTAATTGCTTCCATGTTTATGATGGTTTAAAGAGTTCAAAAAGTTAAAAGGGTTCAATTTTGAACTATTATACATTTACGAATTCTTTGGACATTCCGACCGGAACCAACCATTGATTCTTCTCCAAAGCCAGGATCAGTTCGTCGGCTACTTCTTTTGGTGGAATTCCATTCTCTCCCCCGATCTCTTTTGAAAAGTCGGTGTTTACCAATGGCGGTATCAATTCAAAAACATTCAACCGGTCTTCAAAGGTATTTCGCAAAACATCGGTGTATGCTTTCAATGCCGCTTTGCTCGCCGTGTACGTCGGCAACATATTTTGGGGGTAATAAGCAACGATGGATGTCACATTCACAACCGCTGAATTCTCATTCGCCAAGAGAGTTGGCAATAATTTCTCCGTCAGCCCGACAATCGACAAATAATTGGTCTCCATTTCCCGGCTTGCTTTTGACAATGCATCTGCATTTGCTTCCAATTGATACACATCCGCATAACCTGCATTGTTAATAACCAGGTTCAATTCCGGATGTTCCTGTTTGATCTGAGACACCAATTGGTCTGTACTTTGTGCATCCGTTACGTCTCCTGAAATCGGGATCACATTTTCCAACTTATCGGCCGCCTGCTTTAATTTGTCTGCATTGCGACCAGTGATTAATACTTTGTTTCCCAATTGTGAGAATTGTTTTGCTAATTCGAAACCGATTCCTGCTGAACCTCCTGTGATTAAGATTGTGTTTCCGTTTGTTTTCATGTGTTTTATTTAAATTTTTGTTGATCTGCTGTGGCAGATATTTATCGAAAGCAGTGCTTTCTCTTATTTGTTTGTATGAAGTTTAAAGACTGAAGACTGAAGACTATAGACAGAAGACAGAAGACCAAAGACAGAACTGTCCAGAGTCTTTGGTCTCTGATCTTAAGTCTTAGATTATATTTTCTATAAGCATTGCTGTTGCGCCACCACCGCCGTTACAGATCGCAGCCATTCCGTATTTTGCATTTTGTTGCTGAAGCGTATGTGTCAGAGTGACTAAGATTCGTGCACCGGAAGCTCCTAATGGGTGTCCGACTGCAACCGCTCCACCTTTCACATTCACTTTTTCCAGGTCGACGCCGGCTAAACGTGCATTGATAATCGGAACATTGGAATACGCTTCGTTCATTTCAAAGAAATCAATTTCATCAACTCCAACACCTGCTTTTTGAAGCGTTTTCTCAATTGCGATTGAAGGAGAAGTGGTAAACCATTCCGGAGCTTGGGCAGCATCTGAAAAAGCCACAATTCTAGCTAAAGGCTTCAAATTATGTTCCTTCAGAAATTTTTCCGAAACGATAACCAGGATGGCTGCACCATCATTTAGATTCGAGGCATTTGCAGCAGTAATGGAACCGTCTGCTTCAAAAATAGGTTTCAACTGGCTCACTTTTTCCGGATTCAGTTTCTCGATATCTTCGTCTGTAGCGTAAACGAATTCTCCTTTTTTCGTTTTCACGGTAATCGGAGTGATTTCTTCTTTGAAACTTCCCGAAGTGTGTGCGTTTTTTGCCTTTGAGAAAGACTTCAAGGTGTAATCATCCTGCTCTTCCCTGGAAATCCCATACTTCGTATTTGCCAGTTCGGCAGCACTTCCCATATGGAAATCGTGATACGGATCCCACAAACCATCTTTGAGCATTCCGTCAATGATATTCTGATTTCCCGTTTTGTGTCCTTCCCGATGATTTTCAATGTAAAAAGGTGCATTCGACATGCTTTCCATTCCACCGGCCACAACCACATCGCTGTCGCCTAAAAGAATGGATTGAACCGCATAAGAAACAGATTTTATCCCTGAAGAGCAGATCTTATTGATGGTTGTTGCGTCCACTTCATCCGGAATTCCTGCAGCACGGGCAGCTTGTCTTGCAGGAGCCTGACCTACATTTGCCGAGAGTACATTCCCCAGGATTACCTCATCAACGTCATTTGCGTTGATTCCTGCACTGGTGAGCGCGCTTTTGATTACTTCTGCAGCCAATTGAGGTGCAGAAAATGATGCCAAAGATCCCATGAAACCACCTGTTCCGGTTCGTTTAGCTGCTAAGATATAAGCCTTGTTTTCCATGTTTTTTATTTTATTCTATTAGTTGATTTGTCAATTCGCAAGTTTGCGATATTGCGAACCTACAATATACCAATCGGTATATTTTTAGGTAAAAAAATTTTATGTTGTTATTTCTATGATCATTTTCCGGATCAGATCCAGGTTTGAATTCAAATGTTTTTTGTTCTTAAAAGTTTTGGACAAGAGCATTCCGCCTTCTATGAGGGAAACAAAATAATCTGCAAAAACTGCCGCATCTATTTCAGGGGAAAAGATCTCTTTTTTAATTCCGTATGCTACTACACTTCGAATGTGATCGTGCCAATCCTGCATGGCCTTTTGGACCCTCCCGAACAATTCCGGGTTGGAATCGTCTGCATCCACAGCCGTATTCAGCAAGGGACAACCACCGGACATGTAAACCTTTTCAAAAACTTCGGAGTAAAAATCGACATAAACCAGCAATTGGGCAACCGGGTCTTTCAAACCCAACGAGCGTTTGACAATCTCGCTCTTAATAATGTTGTGATTGTGATCAAAAGCAACAGCCGCCAATTCGTCCTTATCCCTGAAATTTCCGTAGATACTTCCTTTCGTGAGGCCGGTAGCAGTCGTAATATCCGAAATAGAAGTTCCGTCATATCCTTTCTTATTGAAGATAGGAGCCGTCGTCTCTATAATGAATTGTCTCGTACGTTCTGCTTTTGTCATGAATATTGAATCAAATACAAAACAAATGTAAGCGATTTTTTTAATTATATACCGATTGGTATATAATTTATGGTTTTTTTAGAAATGGGATGATAGAAAAGGGTTTAAGGCTTGGATTCAGCTTCCTCCAAAACAATTGGCTTTCCTACTTTTTTCCAAAGCCAAAAAAGTAGCAAAAACGCTTTTGCCCAATTACAGCATTCAGCTAAGCTGCCCGCGCGAGCCTATCAGCGGAAAGAAGGGATCAGGATCCCAAATGACAAGCACTTTCCGGGATTGGCAGTCGCACCGTCAGCTTATCAACTCCTCAAAAACAATTTGTAGAGCGGTTGCGATTCGTCGGTTACCTTGAGATTTACCGGTTGTGTAATTGGACGAACGTCCGCTAAGACAATCGCTTTAAGTGGTATCGATTTGATGTTCCGAGAAATCAGGTGTTCGAATTTGGTTAGGTTACAACAAAAAGAAATTCGTGTTCGAAGTTTCGATTTGGTTTCCTCCCTTGAGGGAGGATTAAGAAGGGTGATGAACCCAAATCTCCCGCAAATCATTATTTCAGTGTGTTTTCTATCGAATCAAAGTGGTTCGAATCTCGTTGGCTTTTAAACTACTTTTTTTGAATTTTTGAACACTGAATTGATTTCAAGAATTATTGTGTAGTATTGAGGCAATAACGTAACAAAAGCTATTCACAACAATTCCTGAAATTTAGTGGGAAATCCGGATTTAATTGGTTGTAAATAGTTAGAGTTGTGCGTATACATAAGTTAGTAGAAATTTTGCGCTTAGACAAAACATTAAAATAAGTTAGAAAAGGTTATTCTTTACAAGAAATTTCCCAATTTGACAAATCCATTAACTTTACTCGAACACCCATATCTGAAGGTTTTCTTGGTGGAATGCCAAATATTTCAGAATGAGAATAGTTTAATTCTTCCGGCACATGTGAAAGGTTTAATGGCAGTGGTGTTTGTCTAATGCCAAAAACTAGCATCGAAATTATTCCATTGTTTTCTGGTACTTTAGCACGCTCCAATGATTCTTTTGGAGTCGAATATTCTGACCAATCTACAGACAATCCTCCATCACCTTTTGCATCAAAAGCAACAGGCCTAATCATTCTCTTAACATTAGTTTCTGTAAAATCAATATTTTGCTTATGAACTCTCATAAAAACTGAATGCTCATCTGCGATTTCAAGCACCTCCATATTTAAGATTTAATAGGCAATGGAAGCATTTGAAACTTAAAATCATTTAAAACAAACTCGCCTTCAGTATATTGTCTTTTAGGTGTGTCAGAATAAAAACTCCCCTTATTATTTATGTGATCAATATTTACAAAAAGACGAAAGTTATCATCATACCAAACGACATCAATTGTCCCTTTTGGACCGTGATACATTTTTGGCAAGTGCAAACTTCCTGAAAAAATCATACGCAACCATTTGTAAAAATGAATTATAAAATTAGCTGCGGATTTCCATGATTCTATGTTATAACTTAAAGCCCCTTCATCATCCCAATTATCTTCTAGTTTGAGGATATACTTAGCTTCAATAAAGATATTTTGAAGTTCCACATCCCCATGTGGTATTTTTAATTCTAGTTCATTACTAATGAACAATGAAAAATCAGCTGAAATAGTTTCAGTATCACGATGTGGTTTAATCCAAGTCGATTTATCAATAGTTTGCCAATCCGATGAAGGTGAATGTTTTGGTGAGTAAACAGTACTTTTGTAATTATACGTGTCATTAATTTTTTGTACAGCTGACGTTCTTCTAAAGTTTTGATTAAAGCGAGCTTTTTTATCAACTTCTAAATAAGTGTCCATAATCTTATGTTTAAATCAATTTAAAATCCGCTAGAGAACTCTCCCGAAGATTTTTGTCTCTTTCGATTGCTTTTTCAATTGCGGTTTTCAATTCTATTAAGTCCGGTAGCCCTATGTGCAAATGTAATTCGTTTATTGGATTAGCGTTTTGGTATTCAATGAAGAGTTTATGTAGAATAATGCCATACTTTTCATTAGAACCTTCAGATTCCATAAAACGAATATCAGTCAAAATTTTAAAATCTCTGAAATTATTCGAATTCTCTATTCTATATTCTCTCGCTTTATCTGTAAGTCTGATTTTTTCAAAGTTTGAAAGGATTGTAAGTAAATTCGCTTTTAACCTATCCGTTTCTTTAGAATTGATATTAATACTGGAAAGCTCTTTATATGATTCTGCTAAATCCTTTGAAAGTATCGAGACATCCTCATTCTCAGCAGAAAACAATTCTGTAAAACTAAGTAGTGTCCGGAATAAAGCATCCCCATCAGCTTTTAAAATATCGCTTAAATCACTCGCAATATCTCCAAAAAATCTTCCAACTTCCACTTTATTCAAATAATCTATAAGATTATCCAACTGGCTATCAGTAAGATCTTTGATTATCTTAAATCCAGGAAACACTTCCTTAGGTACCAGTATTTTTGCCATAATAATTCAATTTCAATCCGTGAATATAAGTTGAATATATTAAAAAATAACGCGTAAAACCGTTATTATTCCTTAATAAATTATATTTCAATTCATAATTCTAAAGAAAGAGAAAAACTTCTACTAACAGCGCCTAATGGAGCAAAGCTAACATCCCTAATTCTTTCTAACATTAATTGCTAAATTTAAGTCTGCGGTTTCGACATGGGTTCACTGCTAAACTTCGCCCTGCTCCAAGCCGCCAAACGTTATTTTGCAACCGAGAACATCGGTGAAGACTTTTATGTGATAAATAATGAAGAATTAAAGAAGTTAACGGAAAAATTTGATTATGATTCTTTAATCGAATACATTGGTAAGCATCGAATATTTATTAAGGAATACAATCGATATGAATAATTATGCGTTTGAGGAATATAAGGAGGGATACCTGCCTGAATTCAATACCCTTGCCAAGTTAAAACTTGAAGAATTAATTGGTTTAAAATAATGAGCCTTCATCCTTCTGGCAATCATTTTATCCAGCTATCCGGCAAGAATCTGAGAAGGTCGGTTTTTGTATTTTGAATTCTGATTTTTTTAATTTTAAAGTCTATTAATTGATCAACAGCTATGAGCGAGGAAACTATAATCTGGATTTCTGCCGGCGGACTTTTAGCCCTGGTAGTTTTAATCGTGGTTCTGGCCAATTGGCTGACAGCCCGGAATAATCAAAAACTTGCCGATCGCATGATGCGTGACATGAAAGACGGAACCTATGATCCCAACAAAAAGTATATGGGAAACCAGGGAGGATGGGAAAAAGGCGATGACAATTATACAAATAGTGAGTATAACAGGCACTGAAAGTTTATTGAAAATGGAGAAGTAAAAACTACTTCACAAACAAAGCCGGGTATTCCTCTTCGTGGTTTACAAAAAATTCGATTTCAGCGGGTAAGTTCGTCCTACCGAATAAACGGGATATCGGATCCCCTGTTCCTTCGCTGAAATAAGATTCCAGGTTTCTGTATTGAACGATCTCAACACTCTTGATGATGTCCTTTCCCAACCAGTAAATGTTTTTGATTTTACCGTAGGAAAAAACTTTCAATCCGATTCCTTGCAGATCCGGAATGATGTCGGAGAATTCTATCAAATCCTTGACAAGTCTAACAGGTATAGCCATAACGCAACATTTTTATTTTCAGCCAATTACAGGTAGATTTCAATCTGCCGTTTTTGATTACACCGGAAAGTTACGACTTTTTATTTTGGTCCTGAATAAGAACTTTTGAACAGTTTTAAAACTTAACAATTCGGTCACATTGCATTCCCCTTATCCTACCTGCAATTTTCACTTTTGAATTGTTCAAAAACCGATTGTTTTGTAACTTTAATTCATGGAATTCGGAAAAATTGATCGCAGTTTATTGGATAAAGTGAATTTTCACCTACCGGAAGACGGCGTTTTTACAAAACAGCTCAAATCGGCGACAAAACAGCCTAAATTATTCCTCGGCGGGGCAAAATGGGGTCGGAAAGAATGGGTCGGTCTTATTTACCCGGTCAAAACAAAGGAATCCGAATTCCTGGACCAGTACATCCGGAATTTCAACGGAATCGAACTCAATACGACCCATTACCAGATTTATCCTGCGGCAACCATCCGAAAATGGGCAGACAAAGCTGCCGGAACAGATTTCAAATTCTGTCCAAAATTCCCACAATCCATCAGTCATTACAGCGACCTTTCCAGTGCAAAAGCACGTGCGGATACCGACCGTTTCCTGGATTCTGTCCTGAATTTCGGCGAACATTTAGGCCCGGCATTTCTTCAATTAAGTGAGCGATTCGGCCCGCAACGGAGAGAAGCGCTTTTCAATTACCTTCAGAAATTGCCGAAAGACTTCCCGGTAACCCTGGAGGTCCGTCACCCGGATTGGTTCGGAAACGCTGAAATCCGAAAAGAATTATTCCAGGTTCTGCACGAATCATCCGTAGGAGCTGTGATAACGGATGTTTCAGGAAGAAGGGATTGTGCCCATATGGAAGTGACTTCTCCGCTTACCTTTATCCGGTTTGTTGGAAACGGCCTTCATCCGACAGATTATGAGCGCATCGACGATTGGGTGAAACGGATCAAATCCTGGTTGCAAAAAGACATCCGGGAAATCCATTTTTACATGCATCAGCCGGATGAACTCTATACACCGCAATTGACGGATTACCTGGTAAAAGAACTCAATAAAAAGTGCGGTTTATCGCTGCAAGCTCCCAAATTGATTGAAACTACGGGAAACCTATTTTCCTAATTATCAATTATGAATGACAAAATTATCAAGAAAAATGGATCTTTCTTGATAATTAAGAATTGATACTTTTTTAATCGTTTTGTTTATTTTTCATTGAATCCCTTGTCGGTTTCAAACAATTATTACCTTTATCGCTCACTGTTCACTAATTCCAATGGTCAGAACCATTATACCATTTTTCACAATATCTTGCGTAACGAGTGTAAACTTGGTGTATCATCCCTTTTGGATGGATTGGAATGACACTATTCATACAACATGCCTCAAAACAAATTTGCCATCGCCCGCTATGCGATCATCGATGAGCTACTCCAGAGAAATCCCTATGTAAAAACCTCCACCATTACTGAAACCTGCAAACGGAATCTCGGATATGAGGTTTCCCGTCGAACTATTCAGTTGGATTTGAATTCGATGAAGAACGACCCTTTTCTGGGGTTCCTCGCTCCTATCGAATACTGCTCCAAAAGAAAAGCCTATTACTATACAAACTCGGATTATCAATTCGGTTATCAGCAATTGAATTTCACGGAAGTCGACTTGTTGGAAAACGCTTGTAATATAGCTTCAAGTCATTTGAAACCGGATCAACGAGCCATTCTCGGGGATGTTTTGTTTAAAATCAAGAAAAGATACATGGCGAAATAAAATTTCGCCATCTGAACTTATCCTTGTAAGCTATATTTATTTGTTACCATTTCACTGAGTTATGATTTTCGAAGCAATACAACTGCTTTCCGGGCAATTAAATGACTACTTGAAGATCCGCTTCAGGTTGACAGAAGATATTGTATTCATTTCCCCCATCAAAGATTCGGCAAAAGCTTTCCCGAACCGGGTTGGAATAACGCTCGTAGGATTGGAACGTGAAACGGCAGGAGGAATCAGTTTTCAAAGAAGAGCAGTTTCGGACTCCACTTCGGCGCAAAGTGCCCCATCCTGGCAAGTCAGTCTGAGCCTGTTGATTTCAGTCATTTTCCAGGAAAAGCAATACGAAGAATCACTTCGTTTGTTTTCAGCTGTAATTGCTTTTATCCAAAAGAACAACATGGTCCGGTCCGCAAATGAAAACCTGTCTTTTTCGCTGGAAGTGGTCAATCTGACTTTACATGAATTATCCAACCTCTGGAGTATTTCAGGGGAAAACTATTATCCGTCGGTAGTTTGTAAAATCCGTTTGCTGGAAGTCGATGCAGGAGAAATCATGGACCTTTCCTATATCATTTCGAAACCTGAAAGTAATACGCAGTTGAAATGAATCAGCAAGGAGCATATCGTATCTGGCTTAAACTTGTCATCAAGCATGAGTATTTCGATGCGCAACAATGCGGGTTGACCCTGGAACCGGATTCAATTACAAACAGATTGCTTCAAAAGGCAGGGATTCTTCTGAAACAACAGAATTCGTGTACTTGGATCCTGGTAGCTGAAGATGAGATCAATTTGGATCCCGGGACTAATTTGTGTTTTCAGCTCAAAACAAAACAAGCGGATTTTTACTATTACACGGACCAATCTACTGTTGATGGCAAATCCTGGTCACTTGCGGATCATAATAAGTCCGGGATCTGGAAATTATTAACTATTCCTCTTACGGATAAACGAATAAGTGCATCGGATGCAGAAACAATTGAAATCCAGTTGAACAGCGCTTTAAAACACATCGAATTCCTGGTATTCCCGAATCAGTCCTATTCCATGGAACCTTTGGAAATACGTGAACAACGCGGGAAAGTGGCATTTGATAAACGGGAAGAACTGACCCTTCCGGGAACGGAGAAAACGGTATTCCGTTTTGTTTCTTCGGAAACAGTACCCATGAAACAGCAAAGTGCTTATCAATTTCATTTGTGGGAACTTCGAAACAGCGGAGAAAACCTTTTGAGCAGGCTTCCCGATTTCCCACTGGTACAATCGCTTTCACCCTTCAGTCCGAAGGACACTATAACAAGTTACATCTATTTATAAATCAATACAATAAATCCAATATGAGTACAATGAAAACACCTGGAGTATACGTCGTTGAGAAGAACGCGTTTCCAAATTCCGTTGTTGAAGCTGCTACTGCCGTACCCGCATTTATCGGGTATACGGAGTTTGCCAAGGACGGAAACAAATCTTTGTTGAATAAGCCTTGGAAGGTGAACTCCCTGGCAGAATTCAGACAGTATTTCGGTGGAGCCCCTACTCCAAAGTTTACCGTTGCCGAGGCAAAAGATGGCGATGAAGAAGACCCTAAATTGGGAATCTCCTTCCTTGAGTTAAACGGAAAGAAGTATACTGTCCAACGAGACGATAAGTACAACTTCTACTACCAGATGCGGTTTTTCTTTGCAAATGGCGGAGCTACCTGTTACGTTGTTTCTGTGGATGAAAAATACACCAATGACCTGTCTGAAGAAAAATTGACAAATGGTATCGGGGCACTTTTGAAAGAAGAAGAACCAACGATGGTACTTGTTCCGGAAGCGGTTTATCTGGAAACAGTGGATTCGTGTTCAAATGTTCAGGTAGCTGCATTGAGACATTGTGGTGGAGACATGAAAAACCGGGTAGGTATCTTCGATATTTTTGATGGTTTCATGGACGACGATACAAAAGTAAATGACTTCCGTGAGAAAATCGGTACGGAATTCCTGGATTATGGAACCGTTTATTACCCTTGGCTGAATACTTCCATCGTTCCTGATACGGATATCAACTTCCTGAATTTTACGGATGCATCTAAAATTGTCCCTATCCTTACAGAAGCTGATAAAGACGGAAAACTAACGGATTTCATTGCAAATGTGGGTAAAAAACCGGAGGACCTGGAGTTGTTGGATATTGAAACAACACACAAGGTCTTGGCTCGTCACTCTTCCGCTTACAGTGAATTGATGCGTGAAATGATACTGATCGTAAACATGTTGCCGCCGTCAACTGCTATGGCTGGAATTTACACCTTAGTTGATGCTACGAAAGAAGTTTGGAAAGCACCTGCCAATATTGGAGTCAATAATGTCATCAGCCCGACGGTAAGTATCTCATTCAAGAACCAGGAAGACCTGAATGTTCCGATGAACGGTAAAGCAGTGAACGCAATTCGCTATTTTGTCGGGGAAGGTGTGAAAGTTTGGGGAGCACGTACTATGGACGGAAACTCATTGGATTGGAGATACATCAATGTGCGAAGAACCATGATCATGTTGGAAGAATCCATTAAAAATGCTGCAAAAGCATACGTATTCGAACCTAACACCGCAAACACCTGGGTAAGTGTAAGAAGTATGATCTACAATTTCCTGAATGGTATCTGGAAAAGAGGTGGATTGGCAGGATCAACTCCGGAAGATGCCTACAGCGTCCACATCGGATTGGGTGACACCATGACCCCGGAAGACATTTTGGAAGGTATCATGCGAATCACCATTCTGGTTGCGATTTCAAGACCGGCTGAATTCATCGAGATTACATTCCAACAACAAATGCAAAAAAGCTAAAATAATTCAAAATTGAGAATTGAAAATTGAAAAGAGAATGCTCTTTCAATAATATAAAGGATAATCTACTTAGAAGTGTAATCCTCCTTTTCAATTCTCCATTTTACATTTTCAATTAATAAAAAAAAGAAATCATGGCAGGAGAAAAGCAAGATAATGTATGGCCTCTACCGAAGTTTTACTTCCAGGTAAAATTAGGTGATAAGGAGGTTCCGTTCCAGGAAGTGTCCGGATTGGATATTGAAGCTCAGATAATTGAGTACAGACATGGAAACAGTAAGGAGTTTTCAACGATCAAGATGCCCGGAATTAAGAAAACAGGAAATGTGACCTTGAAAAAAGGTGTTTTCGTGAAAGACAACGGATTCTGGGATTGGTTCAATAAAATCAAGATGAATACAATTGAACGTCAAACAGTTGTAATCAGTTTATTGGATGAAGCCGGAAAACCGACGATGGTTTGGACGCTCAACAATGCCTGGCCGACAAAAATCAGTGGAACAGATATGAAATCCGACGGTAATGAAGTGGCAGTTGAAACATTGGAGATCGCTCACGACGGATTAAGTATTGCTAACAGTTAATAATACAAAAACATGGCCGATCCAACATGGGAACTTCCCGTTTCTTTTTATTTCCAGGTGAAAATCGGAAATGAAGAGTTTGCGTTCAAAGAAGTCACCGGATTATCAGCTGAAATAGAAACAGAAAGTGTTAAAGAAGGGGGTATGAATGAATTTACGTACCTCCTTCCGAAACAAGTGAAGCATGGTAATCTGAGTCTCCAAAGAGCGCTGAATCCCATCAGCAGTTCCGATGTTTCCTGGATCAAAGAAATTTTGGAAGGAGATTTCTCCGTTCCGATCATTCCACGGGATATCATCGTGAATTTATTGGGACAAGATGGGGCTCCCATTTATACCTGGACGTGTTCAAAAGCTTATCCGGTGAAATGGCAAGTCGGAAAGCTCGATGCGCAGGCCAACAGTATTTTGATTGAAACGATCGAATTTGCATACCAGACCTTGAAACGTTCTTAGAACTTATGTCAATTATTATCAAAGAAATCAGCATCCGGACTACCATTGAGCGAAAAGCCAGCTCAACGGGTGATCTGGACATGAAAGTAGCTAAACTCAAAAAAGACATTTTGAGAGAGGTGCAGGAAACATTGCGTAAACAACGAATCAAAAAAGGAGACCGATAATGGGGGAATTAGTCAAGTTGAAAATCTTAGGGTACGAAACTCAAAGTTATTCCGAGTCGAAAAAGAGCGGGGAATTCACCACCCAGGTGAACCCGGATACTTTGAAACTGGGAAAACGTTTGAATTATTCTCAAAATGGGGAAGCTCAAGGTATTGCAAACTTGCGAAAATTCCGTTCCCAGGCTTTGGATTCCCTTTCCTTCCAGGTCTTGATGGACGATACGGGGATTATTCCAAATAAATCAGGAAAGATAAAAGACCGGATCAACTTGCTTGAAAAAGCCATCTATCGCATCAATTCAGAAAGCCATGAACCCAGCTACACCAAAGTGATCTGGGGAACATTCATCTTTCGGGGAAGGGTTGAAAGTATCAATTACGACTACAGTTTGTTCTCTCCGGATGGAACTCCACTTAGAGTGAAAGTTTCCTTCTCTTTTGCAGGGTATTTTGACAAAGACACCACACAAATGAATTCTCCGGATCTTTCACGCGTGATCACTTTCCGTGCAGGAGACAGCATTGCACGTTACTGCGATGAGATCTATGGTGACGCGTCATTCTGTCACGAAATCGCTGCATTCAATAACCTCAGTGAGTTTCGGAAAATTGAACCCGGAACAAAAATCCAATTTCCTCCATTAGCAAGAAAATGAGCGTATCTCCAGAAAAAAATAGTGAAGGCCTTGTTACTTTTTCCATTTATAGTGAAGGAAGTAAGATAAGCGACAGTTTCGAAATGGTCTCTATTTGGGTCCGTAAAGAAGTCAATCGCATAGGTCGTGCAACCTTGATTTTCGAGGCAGGCGATATGCCAAACAAAGAAATTCCCGAAAGCGACGATGATTCATTCGCGCCCGGAAAAAAAATTCGCGTTGAAGCGGGGTATCAAAGTAATGAGCGCGTGATTTTTGAAGGGGTTGTCATTACACATAATATCGATATACCCGAAGACGAAGCAGCAACATTGGAAATTGAATGTACGGACTTTGTTTTTCCAGCTACTTTATCCCGAAAAAATCAGTATTTCGAACAGAAAACAGACAGCGCTATCATCAAGGAAGTTCTCGGTAACTATTCCGATATTACAGCCACTGTGGACGTAACAACGGTCACTCACCCGGAACTAGTCCAGTATTACTGCTCCGATTGGGATTTCATTTGTTCGCGCGCAGATGCCAACGGTTTGATCGTCATTTCCGACGGAAGCAAAGTTAATGTCATAAAACCGGCGGTCTCAGCCTCACCCGTTCTAAAAGTTACTTATGGCCAGGATTTGGTCTCCTTCCGCGGAGAATTGCAGACTTCGGATCAAACAGTGGGAGTGGATGCCTACGCATGGGATATTGCAACACAAGCAGTGATTAAGGCAGCATCCGCCACCCCAACATTGAACCAGCAAGGCGACCAGACATCTTCCGATTTGTCGGAATCCATTGGAGGAGAGCGATGGGAAGTCCAAACAGAAAGTTATGGCGATTCATCGCAGCTTCAGACCTGGGCGGATGCACAATCACTGAAAGCAGGCCTGGCGCGGATCCGGGGTGAAATCAAATTCCAGGGAAGTACGCTTGCCGTACCGGGTTGCCTGATCACATTGGACGGTCTCGGAAAACGATTCAACGGTGATGCCTTTATCGGTTTTGTAGAACATGAAATTCATGGTGGTGAATGGTTAACGACTGCAGGAATGGGTGTAGATCCCGAATTGGCAACACAAAATCCGGATGTGGTGACTCCTCCCGCCTCCGGGCTTCTTCCCGGGATCGAAGGTTTACATATTGGAGTTGTTCGCAAAATTGATGGCGATCCGGCCAAGGAATACCGTATCCAAGTGGAGATACCACTTCTGAACACGGACAAAAACCTGGTTTGGGCGCGACTGAGTAATTTTTGGAGCAGTAAAAGTTTTGGGGCTTTTTTCATCCCGAACATTGGTGATGAAGTGGTGCTCGGATTTCTGAACAACGATCCTACCTACCCTATCATTTTGGGAAGTATGTACAGTTCGGCCAATGCGGCCCCACTCGAAATTGACGCGAAGAATCCGATTCAGCTGATGCAAACCAAAAATGGAATCAAGTTCGAAATGGATGATGAAAACAAGGTGGTAACAGTAACTACTCCCGGCGCCAATAAAATGGTTCTGAGTGATAAAGACAAGTCGGTCACCATGGCAGATCAAAATGGAAACAAGATCGTGCTTTCCGATAGCGGAATCCTTATCCAGGCAGCCAAGGAAATTACCATCAAAGCCGGTACAGAAGTAAAAGTAGATGCCGGAACAAATGCCAATGTGAAAGCAGGAGTTAACGTAGCTGTAAAAGGCACGAATGTCGAACTGACCGCCGATGCAAGTTTTACAGCAAAAGGAAATGCCTCCGCAGAGCTATCTGCTGCCGGACAAACAGCGGTAAAAGGAGCAATTGTAATGATCAATTAAAAGAATATGAGTTTAGCTGCACGATTAACAGATATGCATACTTGTCCGATGGTGACGCCCGGAGTACCTCCGGTGCCACATGTCGGCGGACCAATTACAGGCCCGGGAGCTCCAACCGTTTTGATCGGTGGATTACCTGCTGCGGTGATGGGAGATATGTGTGTATGCGTTGGTCCACCCGATAGTATCGTGATGGGATCGACCACTGTTCTGATCAGTGGAAAACCTGCTGCCCGAATGGGTGATACCTGTGCACATGGCGGCGCAATTGTATTGGGATGTCCAACAGTAATTATTGGAGGATAAGATGGACGACAAGACATATTTAGGAACCGGTTGGGGATTTCCCGTGCGATTCAATCAGCGCGGGGTACACTTGGTTTCCGACGAAGAGGATATTTGTGAGAGTTTGCGGATTTTATTTTCCACCATTCCCGGTGAGCGCGTTTTCCGTTATAACTACGGTTGCCCGATTGATAAATGGGTTTTCTCGAAAATCGACCTTTCGGAGCGCACCATGATTATCGACATCATCGAGCAAGCCATCCGTGAAGGAGAGCCCCGAATTGTAACCGATTCGGTGGATGTGGAAATCCGGGATGCAATGGAAGGAATTTTATGGATAAAAATTGAATTCACCATCCGACAAACAAATAGTAGAAGCAGCATGGTTTATCCATTTTACTTTTTGGAAGGAACACAGCTTTAACTAATTATGAATGCCGAATTACGAATTAATTGAGAATTGAAAAGGTAAAAGTGAATGGAGAATGTAAAATTGAGAAGTGAAAAGATAAAAGTGATAATCAATCAAGACTGCATTAATTCTTGCCTGTTATCGAAAGCTTTATTTTCTCTTCTTTTCAATTATCAATTGTCCATTTTCAATTAAACAAGATGGAACCAAAGGACGGACATAGCAGAAAAGATCGTTTAGATCGCTTACGCGTTCCCAGTACATTCAAAATGCTGGACAACGATAAAGCTGTCATGCTCCAAAAGCTGATTCAAATTGCCGGTTGGATCCGTTTTTACAACGAACGGGAAATTCCGGACGGTTATTTCAAAAACTTCCTGCATGAATTGGAAGATGTGCTTGAAGGTATGCGGTTGAAACATGCTCATGAGGCAATCGGGAAAATGGAACCCTCCCAGGCTTTGCTTCTTGCCTTTGTAGAAAACCTGCAAAAGGTAACGGAGAGCTACAACGGTCGATGGAATGATTTTGCGAATTGGTACCTGACAGAATACCTGAAAGTCAGTCCGCTTTCTGTGCAAGGAGACCGCGTCTGGCTGGCATTTGATAAAGCAACACCAGGTACAATCACGATCGAAAAGAACACCGGATTCAATCGTAAAAATGGAGACCAGAATATATTGACTTATCGGTTGGAGGACGAGGTGATTGTCCAGGATATTGCTGCAGTCTCTGCATATTCTGTCTGTTTTGAACGGAATCCATACCACTATCCTGCTGCGAACCTGAACTTTGTAACTGCCGTTAAAACACGGAACCTGATTCACGATAAACCGGTCGAGGATCGCACATTGATGTTCGATCACCAGTATCATTCGAATGAGACACGAGCCATTGGGATCAGAATTTCCGCACCCTCACTTCTACTGCGTGAAGGAAAACGCATTGTAAAGATTTACTTCGAAGCGGAAAATAAGGAATGGCTGAAACTGCTTGAAAAAACTGAAACGGAATTACTGAAAATTGAAAATAACCTTCAAAAATTAAGGGCTAACATTTTCAATAATTTGTTTTACATCACCATCAGTACGGCTACCGGTTGGACGAATGTATCTATTTTCAAGGTCCGAAAGGATGCTACCAAAAACAGGTTGATCCTGGAGTTCTTACTCCCGGAAGATTTTCCTTCCACAGTGGGATGCACCCAGGATGTCCATCATTTTCAGTCGGAGTTTCCCGCCATTCAGATTCGCCTCAATTTCGATGCCTGGCTTTATCCCTTCTCCTGGATCCGCAAATTGTCCATCCAACGGATCATTATCCGCACAGCTGTTGAAGGAATCAACGATGTCCAGGTTTATAACGAATTGGGGAAAATCGATAACACCAAATCCTTCCCTCCCTTCGGAATCAATACTTCTGCAGGAACCTGGATGGCAATCGGGAATTATGAGATGGCGATTAAAAACACAAGCAGCATTGATATTTGCGTCAAATGGAATCAACTTCCCCTGCATTCCAAAGGTTTGAAGGGACATTATGCCGCTTATACCGGCAACATTGATAATGATTCGTTTAAGATCCGCACCCGTTACCTGAGTGACAACAGCTGGTTTCCGACGACAGGAAAAAGTCTTTTTCCTCTGTTCCGGGATGCGGAAGTACTTGATTCGAATGCCGCTAAACTGGACAAAGCTGTTTCCGACGATAGCGATTTCAACAAAATCATCATCAAGAAGATGGTTCCTTTCGAACTGCCTGAAGATGCTTACAAATACACGATTAAGACACGCACCGGTTTCGTTAAGTTAACCCTGGTAAGTCCGGATATGGGATTTGGAAATCAAGAGTACCGGGATTTGTTCACCGAGCGCATGATGATGAAGAAATGGAAGAAAAAACGCCTTCCTGTTTTGCATCCTCCAATCTTTCCTCACGTAGAGAATATCACCTTGGATTACACTGCCGAGGACATAATCGATTTGCGGAAAAACACCCGGAACAGCCAGGTTATTGTAGATCAACTGCACCCGTTCGGAGTTGTTTCTTCCCTTGATTCGAGTACAAATACCGGAATTCCTTTTGTCTTTTCCCAGGAAACCGATGCCAGCATCCTGATGGGTTTCAAGCATGTAAAAGGAGGAGAAGTTTTTTCAACTTTTATCGTTTTCAAGGCAATCAGCAATGAGATGACCCTCGATGATATTCCAAAGATCGTCATGTATTGGGGAGACGGGTATTACTGGGAAGAAATTCCGAGAGGATTTATCTTGAAGGACGATACAAAACAAATGACCGTAAGTGGGAATCTCGTCTACAATTTCCCGATACACATTCCTCCCAATCTATACGACAAGGACGGAATTTTATGGATCCGCACCGGTTTCGTGAAGAATCATGAATTTGTTCCGGAGATTCAGGCGATTCACAACAATGCAGGTTTAGTCATCCTGGAAACGGATGAAACCTCCATCGAAAAAATGCAATCGTTTAAAAACTCCGATGGAGCTTTGGAACCCGAGAAGAAATTGCCTGGGATTACCAGTATTGAACAGATCACTTCCTATTACGCCGGCCAGGAAATGGAAGACCTGAAAAGTATGCAGGCTCGTGTTTCCGAATTTGTAACACATCGTGGACGAGCTGTAACAGCACGCGATTTTGAATTGATAACCCTCCAGGAGTTTTCGGATATAGGCAAGGTATTGTGTCTGCCAAATACCAACTTAAAAAACGATAAGCAAGGAGTTGTCACCGTAGTGGTAATTCCTCAAAACAAATTCAAGACCATTGAAAATTCAAAACCGATGGTCCCTTCGGGTTTGCTTTCACGTATCGAGGACTTCTTGAGTGCACGGACTTCAAAAAATGTATTTGTAGATGTGATTAATCCGGTTTATGAGGAATTGCAGGTGAAATGTGTCATTCGACTGGTGGATGCAAATCAAGCTGTTTCTTTGGAGTCTATCCAGGAAATTTGTGACAATTTCATTGCTCCCTGGCAATCCAAAGAGATGCTTCCGAAATTCGGAGAAGGCATTCATCTTTCACGGGTTTACAATGCGATCAAGGAAATTGATTTCGTTGCTGAAATTGAATATTTTGCAATAATCCGGGTATCACAAGACAAGACCCCGTCCGGAAAACGCATGTTCTATCATTTATACAAACACGAGGAGGAAACTGACATTCTTATTCCCGATCAACCATACAAATTATTCGTTCCGGCAGAAACACACATCATACAAGTGGAGGAAAAAGACAAATCGGTTTACCCTTACGGCTTAGGCGATATGGAAATCGGAAAAACATTTATCCTTTGAAAAAATCAGGATCATGGCTATTAGAAACAGAAATACATTAATCGAAGGCTTTAGTAAAGGACAACGTCCGACTGCTGATGATTTTAAGAACTTAATTGATTCAAGTGTCAATATCCTGGATGACGGATTTTCAAAAGATGCCCAATCCGGGATCAAACTGGCCCCTATTTCCGAACAGGAAGGAACCGTAATGACTTTCCTTCAGAACATGACTGATGAGGTGGGCGGTCGCTGGGAATTTGATGTTCTCAACAACGACCTGAAAATCAGTCACGTCAATAAAACAGGAAAAGGCCAATTAATCCTTTTGAAACAAAACGGTGAAATTGAAATCGGGAAAGACGCTTGTGATTTCACGGTAAAAGGAACCCTGAATGCAGAACAACGTTCCGGAAAAAAAGTGGACAAGAAAATTCCGGCTGATGGAAAATGGCACGACCTGACAGATTTCCTGGAAGGAATCCATGCCTTGGAAGTGGTTTGTGTTATGGGAAAACGACATACCGGAAAACATGCGGTGTTAGTCGCATACGCCACTCATTGTTTCGGGGCAAAACCACGTATCCGGAAAATCAGGTCTCATTTTGGAGTCTTTGGAAACAAGTTACTCATCCGTTGGGTAAAAGCTAAAAACGAGCGCGCATGTAAATTACAAGTAAGAACCCGGTTCATGCTTGGAAACGATATCCTGATCCGGGGATCGATCACCTCACTTTGGGACAATCCATTGCTGGAAAATTTGTAGGCCATGTTTATTAAGAAAAGAGAACGTACGGACAATTTTTACCAGGAGCTTCAGGAGAAAACCCTGGTGCGCCTGCAAGAACTCAGTGGGGATGTCTGGACAGATTACAATATCCATGATCCGGGCGTTACCATTTCGGATAATATGAATTACGCCTTGTTCGAGCTCCAGTACAAACTCGAGCTTCCCTTCCGCTCCTTTATTGGTCCGGATAGCAGTGAATATGCAAGCAAAGGGATTCTGTCTGCTGAAACCATATTCTCCCAATCCATTGTGACTCCCGAGGACTATGAACAATTATTCCTGGACCATATCGAAAACCTGGAAAGCTGTTCGGTTGAATTCGACAAGGGATTCTACCATATCCGCGCTTGCGTTTCTGTCAGAAACCCTTCCATCACCAGTGAAAACATCAAGGAGGAATTATTCGTCCTGTATCATCAAAACAGGAATCTATGTGAAGACTTGCGGTGGGATGATATCCAGATTCTTACAAAACTGACCGGAAAACGCAAAAAAAGAGCCGAAGACACTCCTCAAATTGAACAAGTGGACCATTCGGACCATTCCGAAGAGCCAATCAAAATTCATAATTATCATTCGTTCCAATTGGATTTCCCGGATGTCTACGGACTTGGTCAACGAGGACTTCCCTACGAAGCCACGGAACGCAACAAAGCGCATGTACTGCAATTGAAAGGATATTTACTGATGATGGATTTCCTGATTGCAAATGTTACCGAACAGATTCAAAACACTCCGAAACTGCTCAGCTTCAATGAGCCTCCTCCGGCAGGAACGGTTTCTTTGGTTTCCATACCCGACGTGGCAAAAGTGGTTGATCGCGCTAAATTCAGCAAGAATAACCAATTGCAGACAGCTGCATCAATACAGAATAAAAAATCCGGATTCCTCGATATCCTGGACACCTTGTACGGCGAAGATACGGGTCAATTTTTCCAGGATTTTCAGCCTCCGAAATCCAAGATCAATTACCGTTCTACACTGACACGGGAACTGCCGGAACTAAACAGGAACCGTTTCCGCTCATTCAACAAACTGAAGCCTACGGAAAGCAATATCGTATTCAAGGAATTGTTCTCACTCCTTCACGGAAGTAAAATCGAATCGGAAATTCCTATTCGCGACCTGCTCAAAAAACTGGACCTGGACTTACTTCCTGACTCCGTATTCTTTGAGCAATACCAGGTTTATCTGGACATAGCTCCAATTTCGGGAGTTTTCTACAACCCGATTTTCAATGAAACTCCACAAAACATTCCCGAACAGGAAATGGAGTGGAAAGAAGAATATTTTGCTTCCCTTCAAGCAGAAATCAGCCTGATCCGAAGAAATGCCATCTTTGAAAGTTTCCTGGAAGTTGGAGCCAACCCCAGGAATTACCGCATGATCCAATTAAGCGAAAACAGTCGTTGGATTTTGGTATTTCGCTATCCCGGAAAAGAAGAATGGATGATTTTAGGTTCCTATCGAACCAAAGAACACCTGATCCGTTCCGCCAACCGCTTTTGGGCATTCATGCGTTTTTTAAATCCGGAAAGACACCTGTTTTACCTCGTTGAACACCACTTATTGCAGGTTGCTTATCCGAACAAACAAACCCGGGAAGAAGGCAACACTTTATCAATTGTGGCTTCCAGCCGTTTTGAAAATGAGGAAATGCACGCACGTCTGGAGCAATTGTTACGGGAGCGGCTTCCGGCACATCTGACAATCAGGCTGTACCGTGTTCAACCGGATCATATCTATGATTTCGAGCAGATCTATTTCAAATGGCGGGAAGCTTTAGCAGATAGAAACAGCAAAAAACTGGTTCATTTTTCCGAATCGATCCAGGCATTTTTCCGTGTTAGCAAACCATTTCTACAGCACATCCAATGAACAGCATTTCATCCATAGCGCTCCATGTGACTGCCAGCGATGAATCGTTCATTCAAAACTGGTACCGGGATTTCGACCTTTTCGCAGAAAAGCATATCACAGCTGTCGCAGACAGGGTACTAATGCGTTGTGACCAGTACGGATTCGAAATTGAAATTTCAAAACTGGACATTGATCTGGGAAGTATTGCGGAAGATAATTTTGAGACGGATTTCGAGCGGCTTCTCGAAGAAAAACTGGAAGAATGCCTGATCAAGGAAATTCTTTATCCCACGAAAAAAGAAGACAAACGATTGGAGGAATCGGATTACCAATTTGATGCCCTAAAGCAGTTCCTTTTACATGGTACCTTGAATTGGAACCTCGCCAAACGTTTCAAGAATATCACGGAATTATTTCAGCTCGTACTCAAAAACAGGGCAAAGGAATTGAGTTCATTCCTCAAATCCTATGGTCATTTCACAAGCCTTCAGCATCGCATGATCTACCAATTTGAAGACCCGGGTTTGTTCCATGTCGTAAAATTGGTTGCACCCGGAGAATTTTCCTTTATTCAATCGTATGTCGCGTTTTTACGGATCAAATATGCAGAAGTTCCAAATAGTGCAATTCGGGAGGAAGAGCGGAGAGTTGTAATTTGGAAAGTTGTTTATTCCTATATATTGAATAACCAGAGTTCGACATTCAACACGAAATTATTTGTCCGCGAAACCGTCGGGAGCCTCGCTGCTCACATTAATATGAGTTATGGAGAATTGCTGAAGACCCTCACTTTTTTCCTGGACCACGGTTTTGGAAGTGCAATTCCCTCCGGTTTGCAAGTTATTTTACTCGAACTGAAACAGGAAGAACATAGCTCCTATATGGCCTTACGAATTCAAAAACCGGACGAGTGGCCACATATTTTGCGGGAACTAAAATCCTCCGGGCAAGATTTCAAATTGCAGGAAAACGACCTGGACCAATTGCGTACCTTGCTCGAAAACGAGAAAAACGTACTTCAGATCATCAAACCGCTCCGCGAAACGGAAATCTTCGACCTGGTTCGTTTACTTGTTCCTTCAGACGCTTCATTTGTGATTGAATATGCACACCATTTGAATAAACAAAACCAAAGCGGGGCACTTCAGGGAAAATCAAGTGGTGATTTCCTCCTTTTCAAATGGCAGGTTATCCTTCCTTTACTCGCACTTTCGAAAAGTTCAGCTGTCAATAAGGAATATTTGGTTTGGCAAGTTTTCAAACGGTTATCTGCCCGCTATAACATTGAAATTTGGCAAATTGTCACCTTTGCATACAAAGAAACCGATACATGGAAAGTTCAGAACGGGCTTAGGGAATTGGTGCTACAACTTTATCTTGAATTGGTCCAGGGGAAACCAAAATCCGCAGAGACCAAGACATTCGATTCAGTTCATTTTCAAATCCGGTTATTGGAGGAAAAGACAAAATTGAGCAAAGACCAATTGCTTGAATTGAAATCGAAATTGAGCTCTTCCCTCTTCCGGGAATTGCTGCTTGACCGTTTGGGGGAATCTGCCCGTCACCGGTTACTTGCAATCATTCTGCCTTCCAGGTCCATTGAGCTTTCTGCATTCATGCATGTTCTGGACCAATCCGGAAACGGTGCAAAAATAGAAGGCCGTACCATCGGTTCCATTCAACGGTTGAAATGGTCTTTCTTGTTTGATGTGATGGAAGATGTGAAAAATCAAGTTTTTAACCACGAATTCATTGTCATGCGTGTTTTGGAACGAACCGGGGCGCATTATAACCTGAGCTTGAAACAATTGGTGGATTATTTCTACCTGGATTTCAAACATTCCAATTTTTCCCTACCTTTTAACCTGTTTAAAATACTGGCTTCCATTAAGTTGAAAATCGATTCAAATGAACCCGTTGCGGCAGATAAAAAATCCCTTGACAAATCATTCGATTCAAAGAAGCAAGCTGAGAACAGGAAATTATTGATACGCCATTTCACTGAAAACGAGCAAAGCATGCCGATGATCAATGCCATTTCACAGGATGTGGAGTGGATGAAGTTCCTCTCCCCGATTTTGGATGCAACGCAACGCCTGGTGGATTACATTCAGCGTAAGTGGAAGATCCGTATCAATAATCAATTGCTGCTTCAGACCGTTTTCCAATTCTCAAAAAATGCTTCGCATCGAAGCCAAAAAGAATTGATGGCCGAATTGTGGAACCTGGTTCAAAAGAGTCTGAGCCGTGCACAACGGATTCAATTAATCAAGGAATTCCTCTCATCAAGCAGTCAGGAAGTCCTGCTCAAGGAATTGAATTCAACCCTTAGGAAAGAAGTCGAAAAGGATCTGAAAGATGAACCGGAAGAAGAACTCATAGAAGAAGAACTTATGGAAGAAAACAACAACTCAAATGTATTCATTGACAATGCCGGATTGATCCTGATCGCCCCCTTTTTACCACGGCTTTTCACCATGCTGGAACTAACCGAAACCGGAAAATTCAAAAACAGGGATGCACAAATAAAGGCCATTTTTCTTACCCAATATGCGGTTTTTGGAAATAGAGAATTTCCCGAATACACCCTGCAATTGAATAAGCTTCTCACCAATTTCAAAACAGGAGTCCCTATTCCAAGAAAATCAGTCCTGACGGATGAAGACAAAACCATCGTTGACAGCATGCTGGAAGGTGTTCTCCAGAACTGGGGGCGGTTGACCAATACCACGGTTGCAGGATTACAGGAAGGTTTCTTGCGCAGGGAAGGAAGATTGGAAGAATTGGAAGATACCTATTTATTAACCGTTGAATCCAAAGGATACGACATGTTACTGGATCACGTACCCTGGAATTTCAGAACCGTCAAATTCAGTTGGATGCAGAAAGCGATCCAGGTGAAATGGAGGTAAAAAGAATGCAAAAGGACGAAAGGAATCCTAAGTGAAAAATTTAAAGGTGGATTGAACTATTGACAAATTAAATAAACAGATTATGAAAGCAAATAAGAGTAACATCACCGGAGAAAAGCAAAATTCGACGATTCAATCGAAAGCGCGTAATCAGGCACATGAAGGATC
Organism: uncultured Fluviicola sp.; assembly: GCF_946478805.1. Next base: position 98,829 of record NZ_CAMLDC010000012.1, read on the forward strand.
TATTCTTCAGGCTTATAAAAAAGGAACGGCTCAGTTGCAATCAGCAGACGAGGAAGAACCCGTTCAGGGAAAGTTTGAAACGGCTCAATTGGCTTCCGAAGAAGACGAAGAACCTGCCCAGCGACAAGAAAATAAAACGGGCTTACCCGACAACCTGAAATCCGGAGTAGAAAACCTTTCCGGTCATAGCCTGGACGATGTGAAAGTGCATTATAACTCTTCGCAACCTGCATCCTTGCAGGCACATGCTTATGCCCAGGGAACAGATATCCATGTAGCTCCCGGACAAGAAAAACACCTGCCTCATGAAGCCTGGCACGTCGTGCAGCAAAAACAGGGCCGCGTGAAGCCTACCAGGCAATTAAAAGGAAAAACCAATATCAATGATGACCAGGGATTGGAAAAAGAAGCCGATGTGATGGGTGCGAAGGCAATGCAATTGCAAGCAATAAATCAAACAGAACTTAAAACAACTCACTCAAATTCAAAAACTGCACAATTAGAAGATGCAGCCTACGGAGAAACATCTGTTCACTGGGATACTGCCACACTTGGAGGAGATAAAGTAGGAATAAAAATGGATGCGAAAAAACTTAAAAAAAGCTCTATTTCAAAGGTGGATAACCTGAAAGGTTCTCCACCAGGCTCAGGTCAACAAAAAGGACTAATGGGTTATTTACCCACAAATCCAAAATTACCCACAACAAAAAAATATATAAAAGGGCATCTGTTAAATCATAATATCGGTGGTCCTGGGAAAGATTTTAACATGTATCCGATTACTGCTTCAGCTAATAAAGCTCATTTAATGGGAATCGAAACACAAGTTAAAAATTGGGTATCTTCCGGTGATACCGTTGATTATAGTGTCGAAGTAAACCAAATATCAAATACACTGGATAGTGTTTCGGCAGGTAGCAAAGCAGGTACTGTCACAGCAAGTTTTGTATGTAATGCATCCAATGGATCAGAGAGTATTAGTACGGAAATACCTTCTCAACTTGATTTTAAGTCAACTCCACAGGAACCCTCCTCTGTTTTGGTCGATTTGGGAATGAAAGGGATCTTTAGATGTCTCTATGATTATGCCGTAGAAGAAAATGATCCCACTGATTTAATCTGGGACGTTGCCGTTAAAGTAGCAGAACATCTTAAAGCAGATAGGGATGAAATGTTCGATATATTAACTTCAGTCGTCATTTTTGATGGGGTTGAAGATCTTCCACCAGAAGCATTTTTAACTTTAAAAAAGCATGTTGAGTTTCTAACAACCGCAAGTTTCAAAATTGAAAAATAGTTTATGAAGACACTTACCTCAAAAGACTCATCTAAACCTGAAAAAACCGGGTCAAAAAATCAAGCTTCGGCAGAAGTAATTATTCAGGCATATAAAAATTCAAATGCAGCCAATTCTGTAGCACAATTGGAATCTTATTCGGAAACTGTAACGCGCTCGGAAGACATCACTGCACAAGACATGAACGATTGGGGAACTGTCAGAACCAAATTGGGCGGTATTGCCAAAGGGAAAGATGCGAATTCAAAAATCGCAGAAAGGGCAAATTCCTCATTGGAAGCACTTGGTCTAAACAGTGGAACTGCAATGAGTGCACACATGATCCCAAACCGGATCGGAGGAGCCGGCGGAGCAATAAATGTTCGGCCATGGGATGCTGCTTTTGAATCCGGAACATGGGAAAATAGTGTCGAAAAGGTGTTTAATAATGCTGTTCCCGGGGATGCAGGCGGATCTATTTCCTATGAAGTGGAAACAACGGACATGGATGATGAGAAAGCAGATGAAATCATTGAACAAAGTTCGAATGAAGATGAAAAGGCAGTTGCAAAACACAAAGACAATATCAAACCCATTCCCTTATCCGTTTCTGCTACTGTTGGAGGAGTGGATCTTCCTGACACAGATGGCCCAATAGCAAATCTAATATCTTGATTTATCCATGAAAAATTCCATCCAATACTTCCAGACTTTGCTCCATACGGCTTTTGCGCTCTATTTCGGGCAGGAAAGTGAGTATAAATCATTGGAGGAAATTCCTTTCCCTAAAAAGGATGAACTTGGTAAATGGACCGGAAAAGAGCTTTTGTGGGAAGAGAGAGTTGCTTTGTTATTGGCCCTGATGCCGCACGTGAGTCCTCAAACCTTAGATTTGTTTTTCATCCTGAATAAGAACCTGGATCGTCCGTATACCGAATTCGGAGGCTGGAAAGGTACATCCCATTCCGGATTCTTACCAACCGGTGAAACAGCAGCTTTTCTCCTGGCCATCAATTCAGGGGAAAAACGCAAAGTGGTGGTCAATCTTTTTGATCAGACACATTGGTTTTATAGGGAGAATGTCATCCGGTTGGAAGGCCAGGGAATCGGCGAACCTTATTTGAGCGGGAAGCTGTGTGTTTCGGATGAGTTCCTGGCAAAAGTCTACCGCGATGGAAACTACCGTCCGGATTACAGCAGCGACTTCCCCGCCCGACGGATGGAAACACCTTTGGAATGGGATGACCTGGTGCTGCAATACAACCTGAAAGAGGAACTGGACCAAATAGCACAATGGCTGGAGCACGGTCATGCTATCCGCGAGCAATGGAACCTGGACAAGTTCCTGAAAAGCGGTTACCGCTGTTTATTTCATGGTCCTCCGGGAACCGGGAAAACACTGACCGCTTCTTTACTTGGAAAACAGCACGGGATGGATGTATACCGAATCGATCTGTCGATGGTGGTTTCCAAATACATCGGTGAAACGGAAAAGAACCTGGCAAAAATATTCGACCGGGCAGAACACCAAAACTGGATCTTGTTCTTTGATGAGGCGGATGCCTTATTCGGAAAACGAACAGAAACTTCGGATTCCAATGACCGGCATGCAAACCAAGAGGTGGCCTACCTGCTTCAACGGATAGAGGACTTTCCCGGAATGGTGATCCTGGCAACGAACATCAAAGATAACCTGGACGAGGCTTTTTTTCGCAGATTTCAATCGATATTGTACTTCCCGGTTCCCAACCAGCAATTGCGTTACGATTTGTGGAAGCGGTTAATTCCCGGCGATTGGCTGGATGATCAGGCAGAAGAACTGTTGCGTGAAGCATCCATTATTAAACTTTCGGGAGGAAGCATGCTCAATGTGGTTCAATCGTGTGCATTACAGCTTTACAATCCTAAAAATTCCAACAAGCTGAACCTGGAGCTGCTTAAAAACACCATCAAGAAGGAGCTGGAAAAAGAGGGGAAACTCGTGAATTAAGAATTGAATTATGAAAACTATTGCAGGATTATTGATATTAATGGTTGTTTCACTTCATGTTTCAGGTCAGGGACAACGTGGACAAACTTATACCGCTCCTTGGGATATCCCGGCATTGGAAGATCCATACTTTTTCGAGCCCTATTTTGATACCATTTATATTCATGACACCGTTTACGTCTCAAATGCAGATGCTTTTTTAAAACGGTATTACAATGGAAAAATCACCTTGAACGAATTAGTCAAGAACCAACAGATCCTCGATAGTATCTTACGCAACCTGAGTACTGTTTCAGGAAAGGAATTATTCTACAATTATTTCGGTCATCACCGCTTTCCCAGAGCTTTATCGAATAGTATCTCTATCAAGGAATTTTCATTGGAAGAAGACCTTCAGTTCAAACGGAGACAATTCAATTCAGGTGTTCCGGCTATCGGAGCATTAAGCAATGAACTGTTGTTCCGGTTCAATGGTGCTTATCGGACCAACCGGTTCCTGACCAATCCGGAAGCTGTTCTCCGCGCAATTTCATACATTTTCAAAACACTTCAGTCGGACACTACGAAGATCCGCTCCATTAACCTGTACTTCCCGGATTTCAATTTCAAGGAAAAAAGAGCCATGACCCAATTTGTGAAATCCGTACGAATGGTACTGGATGCGGCAAAACAGTATGACATCTCAACCATGAAACTCAAAGTCTTCTTCCACAATCAGAAGAACCCGGAAATCATCGGCGAAGATTTTCTCTACAGTTTGATGATCAAGGCAAGTGAGGTTGTCTTATTGGATCCCACCAATGTAATTGACGATTATTACGTGGAAGGTGATCCCTTTTCCAAGGACGATATTGAGAATGTCGGTTTGTTCACCCGTATGAACAGTCACTTCTATCTTGCACGATTCACGAATGGAAATCCGGAAATCAGGGACAGTATTACTGATTTTTCAGTAGATTCTATCCGGGAAATTGCTCTTGGGGATATCCCTGAAAACAACTGGGAATCTTACTTGTGGTTCCTGATCGGACTTATCGTACTCGTTATCCTGATTGTACTCTTGTACTTCTTCTATCCTCCTTTCTCCTACATCCTGAACCAGAATATGGGAATCATCCTGGCTTCTTCAATTGTATTTACAATTGAGTTTTTCATGCTTGCAGGAGTTGTTTTCCAAAATATGTGTACTGAAGACGAGAGTACTTCTCTTAATGAAAATCCTACATTATTGTTCTGCATGCCCATCCTCATGGTCGTTGTTTTACCTTTGATGCGGCAGTTTTCGCGGAATAAGAAATTGCCTTAACTGATTAGATTTGTTCATTATCAACACTTGAATCATCAAAAAACCTGATTCTTTCATAGTTAAGCAATACAATTCCATCTTTCTCAAAGACCCGGCTTGATACCAGTTTTAACTCAAGCTTATTTTGTATACCCTCAAAAATGGAGGTTCCCGCACCCAATGCTATCGGATCAAGCATGATGGTATAACTATCAATCAAACCTGCATCTGAAAGCTGCGTAAGAAGACTTCCGCTTCCCAAAATAGTGATGTCTTTCTCCGAGTTCTGCTTTAATTGTTTCAGTTGTTCAATCACGTTTCCATTTAGGATAGATGTATTCTGCCAGTTCACCTCCTTCAAGGTATTTGAACATACCATTTTTTTGGAATTGTTCATGTTTTCCGCCACTATCGGGAATAATTCTGCAGCCATTGGGGTTGGCCAAAAACCTGCCATCATTTCGTATGTTTTCCTCCCGAAAAGCAATATATTATCGGTACCTGAAGCGTCATTTGCAAATTTAGCAGCTTCGCCTCCATGCGGGTGCCAACTTGTATCTTCGTTCTGACCTTTAAAAAATCCATTCAAGGTAATGAATGTAAAAGATGTTAGTTTACTCATAACTTTTTTTAGCAAAGTAACGATTGATCTTTTACTGAAACATTGACCTGGATCAAAAAATCATTTGGATTTCAATCGACTAAGGGTTTCTTGTTTCATATCAAGGTATGAGGCCACTATTTTATTGGAAACACGCTGCACTACTTTTGGATTTTCCCGGAGCAATTGCTCGTATCTTTCTTTTGCCGATAAAGTAACCAGGCTCTCAATTTTCCTGTTTTGAAAGGAATAGGCCATTTCCATGATTTTCAGGTAGAAATTTTTCCATCCCGGAATCTCTTCCACTAAGCGGTAAAAATCGTCGTGACTTATTGCCAAAACTTCTGTTTCTTCTAATGAATCCAAAAATTCAAATGATGGTCTTTGAGAAATAAAACTGGTTAACGCAGTACCGATTGAAGGTGCCATCATGATGTACCTCGTTTTCTCGTATCCTTCTTTTGTGATGAAATAGGTTCGGAGGCATCCGCTATGGATGAAGTAAAATTCTTTGGAAACATCATCCGCAGCCAGCAAAATCTCATTCTTCTTAATTTGTCGGGACTTAAAACAACTTACTATCCGATCCAGATCTTCCTCTTCAAAGTTTGAAAATACTTGCATTAATTGCTTCAAATTGTTTTTTGCCTCCATACTATTCTAAAAAGAGATCCCTGACAAATTATTTGAGCTTCTTCATTCCAACGTAATTGTAATTTTGGTTTTCGGAATCAACTACTAAAATTTCGAGGATGGTGAAATGCAAAATATTGATCCCGGGGTTGTCGGCGGTTACCGGTACGGTCGGATCTTTATTAATTGACGTACAAACAGCTTTAATTTCTCCATATGCTTTCCGGTTTCCATTGTAATCCGCTACATTGACATTGAGGAAGAAATCTGCATTTAATTTTGCAGCCTTAATCGTTGAAAACGCCTTATAATTGTCGAAAAGCACTTTACTGTCACTTGCATATTTCAATGGTTTAGATCCGTAAGCTTCCGGATTATCGAATACCTGGAATTCTCCTTTATCAAAGGCATATTTGTTCAGGTAAACCGGCACTCGGATAATGAAGGTATCCTTCAAATTTACTTGTTTGCGAGCCAAATCGAGTTTTTTGATCCATCCTGCTTTTTCCTTTTCAAATAGATCCAGGTTAAACTCATAGGTTTTAGCATTGACAGGATCTGTCAATTTACAGTATTTAAATGCGTTATCAGCAGAAGTTCCTTTGCTGTATTCGAGGTTCAGTAAGAAGATCGTCCGATCATCCAAAAAATCGATCCCTTTCCACGTTTTCGGACTGGTGAAAACGATCAATTCTTTTGCCTGCAATGCTTTTTCAATGGGCATATACAAGGTCCAATTATTGGGTCCCTGCAGTTCGAACACAACCGAGTTTTTAAACTCAAATGTACAGTGCTCCTGAAACGACAGGATATTTTTGATGATGCATTGCGATCCGGTAATTACGGTGTCCAATTCGCGGTATCCGCATACATTTTTCTTGTCCTTGATGAAAATCCCCGTGTATTTCTTTTTTGCACTGAATACATTCTTCCCTGTCTCCCCGACAACAATCGTATCCCCTTTTGAATACGTGTGTTTTGAAACAGTTGATTGATACCTTTTCAATTTCTCAGCTTCCTGGGCAAAGATTGAATTAAATGAACAAACAACGAATAGAACCAGTAAGAATGAATGCTGCATATTTCAATTTGGTTTTAGTGATCACTAAAAGTTATGCCAAAAATAGTTTATTTACTGCCGAATTGCGAATGCGGATAGACGAATTACGGATTCTTCTTTTTGTGCTTCAATTTCTTGAAGGTATAAACATATCCAAGTGTATACATGTTCAATGCATTCTTATTCATTTTTTGAATATCGAATTGATTTTGATAGGATGCCGTAAAGGAGTGGTGTTTCGACAATTTGTATTCCGCTTCCAGTGAAACACAGGCTTTATCCAATTTACCATTGTAGCGGTAATTGAAGATATTCCAGGTTTCGAAAGATGCCCCGAAATCCCACTTTTTCTTCGGGCTCCACGAAACCTCTACCCGGTTTCGCCAAAAATAATAGGTTGAACGGGCCAATTCATTGGTAAAGGCAATCGTTCTGTTTTCTCCAAAACCGGCAGTGCGGAAAGCAAACTTAAAATCCTTGATTTCTTTCTTCACTTTCAATCCGGCTTCCAAGCGGTAAAAATTATAGCCCTGATCGATCACAAAACGGGTTGTGAGATCTCCACTCAACCATTTCTTGAACGTATGCTTTCCGGATACATAAAAATAGCTACCGGGATTGGTTGTTCCATCCAAATAAACACGGGAAATATACTGGGCACTGATTTCGTTTTTCTTATTCAGCGGGAGAACGCCCTTCACCTTAAACCAAATCTGGTTATCGATCCGGTAATTGTTCGGACTATTGGAGAGATCCACATCCTGTGACCAGGACCCGAGTGCGACGAATAAGAAAAGAAAAACAAGGATCCGCATATCGTTTCAGTTGGATTAAAGATATTGTTTTTCCTAAGAATTGCGGTTTTTTAAAAATGATTATTCATTCACTTCTCGTCGTATCTCCATGGATCCTTTTGCCCATTCATGCATGTCGGATGAACTCCATCTTCTTACCGATTGCGGAAAAATTCGTTGCAGCGCACCTTTGAACGTTTTCGACTGAATTTCCCGGAAAGCCGGATCATTGATCTTGCTGTTGTTACTGACGACGGCAGGACCTGCGATATCCAACAGGACTTTTCCTTTGAAATTCGGTTCGCTGTAAACGATCAGATGAGTACTGTCCGGAATAGCGATTCCATCCATGTAGTATTGATTGATGGTCGGATATTTTCCCTGTGGAAAGAAATTCGAATATGAATCGGCGTTGTAGGCTTGAGATGACATGTCATTGATACTGGAATCCGAAATAAGCACACTGCTGATATGCACCGTTTTCCAACGTTCCAACCTTATCCGGGACAAATCGATTTTAGCTCTCGGATATTCCTCATCCCGGATCTCCAAAGCCGCCGCGTAATACTTAAGGGCCGAAGCATAATTCAATTGCGTATATGCCGCATCAGCCGTATCCAATAAAGCTTCATATTTCTGAAGAGTTGCACGCGCAAGTTCCGTGTTACACCGGGTAATCTGATTGATTGCATATTCTTCGTTCCGAAATCGCAAAGCTATGTTATATTGCTCGGTAGCTTCAGCATATTTTTGCTTGATAAATAGCGAATCTGCAACCTGGATTGCCGTCATATATTCAGCTTCATGCGCTTGCTGCTCCTTCTTGAATTTCTTGAATTCAGCAGCACTAACGGCTTCTCTTCCCAAGGTAGAAACAGCATTGAAAATCTGGTATGCTCCCTGAACACCAATATTAAACTGGCCAAAAGCACTCGTAGATCCCAATAGAATGAATAAAAGTAAGACTTTATGCATACGCTATAAAAAAATGGACAATACTCAAATTTAATGCCAGAAACTCCAACAAAAAATGGTCTAATCCTTCAAAATTAAAGCAATACCCGAATGATTCCAATTAATTATTTTGGAAAAAGACTACTTTTAAACTTGTAAATAATCTAAAATAACCATGTTATTTGAAGACATCGCCTATTTATGTGCGTTAGGTCTAGCTACCCTTTGCTCGACGATTCTCTTATTCACCTTGGTTAGAACCAATTCAAAGCTTCCCGAAGCATGGAGAACATCTCCCTCATTCCAAAATTTCAAGCGAAGTGTTTTTCTTTTAATGGTCTATCTTCTAATTGACTTTTTTGGCGAATTTATTTCATTTCATCTTGCATGGAATGGAATTTACAATGGCTTTGTAATGAGCATTAGCAACACGCTTTATATTCTATTTCTATTTGGCTATTTTTTCATCAACACGACCTTATCATGGAAGCGATACACCTATATTTTGCTTTATCTAATTTTTGTAATCTATTTGATCTCAGGAGGATATTATTATCCGAATTGTGTACTTCCCGGCACTTATGTGATTATTATCTATGTTTCTCATTTCCTGGTAGCTCTCCTTTACATAACTGAGCTGCTTATTAAACGTAGCTCGGCTCATTTCAAATTTCACTTAACAATTAGTCTGAGCATCTTGATTTATACGATCCTGGCATCTGTGGTTGGCGTCTACACTTGGTTCGATATGGAAGCTAACTTATTATATTCCGAGCTCATTATTGATCTTCACTTTACTCTTTTATGCTTATTTTACTTTTCATTGGCATTGACATTCATCATTGAAATCCTAAAACTGCGTCGTAAGTAATGACCTTCAATTTGCTTTTTTAACTCTTAAATCATTCGGATAAAAACAATATGATAAATAAGATCTTCCTATTTATAACAATATATCAAATACTCATTGCATTAGGAGTTGTCCTCGCAGGGATCCTCTTATTCATGTTGCGCAAAACTGCTGTAAAACTACCCGAAAAATGGCGGAAATCCGTACCGATAATCAATTTTCAACTCAGTATCTTTCTACTAATGATCTACCTAGTAATCACTTTAATTTGTGAGATTATTTCCTACTATCTCGCGAAGCATGGTATCTACAATGGTTTTGTTTTGAGTATTAACATGACCTTATCCACCCCGTTTCTGTTTGGTTTTCTATTGATCAATACATTCAAATCTTGGAAACAGTATTCGTATATCATTTTATATGGTGCTTTGGTGACCTATTTTATAACCGGAGGGTATTATCATCCACGTTCTATTTCCGGTGGAAATTCCTCTTTGATTATATCAACCATTTGTTTTTTAGGTGCACTCATTCACTTAACAGACTTACTTATCAACCCAAAATCAGATTATTTTAAGTTTCAATTAAAAATAACCGTTAGCTTACTCATTTTCAATCTGCTGTCAAACGTACTCAGTTCATTTTGTTGGTTCAATAATGAATTCAGCACACGCTATTTCGAACCTGTTTTTTACATACATCTTTCTAATGCCACCTTGTTTTACCTTTCATTCATATTCATATTCATCATTGAAATACGAAAATTACAACGTCAGTAACTTTAGAGAAAACTGCTTAGAACTAAGCAGTTCTATTGTCTTTAACACAACTACCTTTGTTTCAGATTAAACATATTGATTGATTGAACTTAATTATATTTGATCACATTATCCGCCACCAAATCTTTACTTGACAACCGCTGGATGATTTAATGTCTCTTTGTGGTTATCTGAGTTATTGTGTCAATTATGCAGAATATGTATTTTAATGTCTATTTTAAATAGATTTGCTGAATAAACCCTAATTTGAAGATTACGTGCCGCTCGAGGAATTCTTATCCTTATCCTTAATTGTTCTAGGAATTATTCTTTCTCTGATTCTCCAGTTTAAGTTACGTAAATCCCGAGCTGAATTACCTGAAGGATGGAAAAATTCCATGCCTGCCAGGAATTTACTCCTTGGTGCTTCATTCTTGTCAGTTTACTTGATACTCAGTTTTATTTCCGAATCCATTTCATTTTATCTGGCAAAACGTTATATCTACAACAGCTTTGTATTCAGTATTTACTTTACCTTATCCGTTCCATTTTTATTTGGGTTTCTATTTATACACACTCAGTCGACTTGGAAAAGGTATGCATATTTCCTTCTTTATGGAATTCTCATTTCGTATTTTATTCAGGGAGGATATTATCATCCACGTTGTGTACTTTCAATCAATTCAAGTTTACTTATTTTCAGTATTTATTTCTTAGCCACGCTTTTAAATTTGCATGACTTACTTCTCAATCCCAAATCAAATCATTTCAGTTTCCAATTAAAAATCAATTTGACACTTCTCATTTACGCACTTGTTAGTGTAATAGTGACGTCCTTCCACTGGGGTGAAACAATGAAGATCGGAGATGTTTATTCACAAGTTATTTTCTATATTCATTTTATCAATATAGGCCTGTTCTATTTCTCTCTCTCCCTTATCTTTATATTTGAAATCCTAAAATTGCGCCGCAGGTAACATTCTGTTTACTTCATCTGGCAATTTCCGGAAATATGCTTAGTTCTAACCATATTTAATCTCTTTACCTCAGGTATCTTTGTTTCAGATTAAACAGATTGATTGAACTTATCATATTTGATCACATTATCCGCCACCTTATCAAAACACTCAACAACCGTAAGATGAACCTAACACATCTTACGGTTTGTATGGGTTGCTTCACTCTATTTTGATGATAACAATTAATTATGTGCAAAAAATCTATTTTTAAGGTTAGAAAATATTAGAGATTAGGTCAATCCCCTAATACCGCTACTTTGGATTTGTTGTGCCATCAAGTAGTTTGAACATTTTATATTGAAAACAAACGTGTCATCTGAAAACAGTCTTCTTAATATCTATTTCTTTTCCGTAGCACTGGGGATTATTACTTCGATCATACTGTTATTTGGTTTGAGTAAATCTACTTCAAATCTGCCCGAAATATGGAGAAATTCAAAATCATTAAGAACGTTTCGTCTAAGTGTTTACTTCTTAATGATTTTCTTACTGTGTGTGTTTGTAAGTGATATTGTTAGTACTTATCTTTCAAAACATCATATCTACAATAATTACGTGTTTAGTATTTATTACACGATATCGACACCTTTTCTATTCGGATTCCTGTTTATTAATACACAAAAATATTGGAAACGATTTTGTTATATTGTTCTTTATTTTATTCCAGTCGTATACCTTATTTCAGGAGGGTATTATCATCCTAAAAGTGCTTATACGAGTACGACTTATTTACTTATTAACAGCACTTATTTTTTAGCTGCCTTATTGCATCTCATAGATTTACTTGTGACACCGAAATTAGATTATTTCAAATTTCAATTAAAGATTAATTTATCATTCTTGATCTGGGCACTCCTTTCAACAATCATTACTTCTTTTATATCCTCCGATACAGAAGAAAGTGTACTTTATTTTGACTTTTTCTTTTTTACGAATGTTTTCATCATTATACTTCTTTACCTTTCGTTTGCATTTATTTTCGTTATTGAAATTCTAAAATTACGTCGTGGATAACGCTATTTTCGTCATATTAATCGTTGTTGTTCTCCTCCTGATTGTATTTGGGATAGGGATCTATTTTGTTATCACGCGGCTGTACAGGCAACTCCGAAAAGGGGAGGCAGAAGCCATTGAATCCATCATTTCCTCACAAGAACGTGAGCGGACAAGTATTTCCAGAGAAGTGCACGACAATTTGGGCCCCATGTTGTCCATCACCCAAATGCAGATTGGTTATCTGATTGAGCAAACAGAGGCAACGACCCAAAAAGAGCTGTTAATAAAGATGCAAAAACAGGTTCAGGAAGCCATCAAGCAATGTAGGAACATTTCACACATGATTTCGTCCGAGGTCAATTCCTCCAAATCGTTTCAGGCTGTGCTTCAAGAACAAATCACCTTTATCAATGAGTTTGGAAATATCCATACCACATTATCAATTCCAAAAGATTTTCCTTCAATTGATCCGGCAAAAGGAACTTCACTCGTACGGGTTTTCCAGGAATTATTGGTCAATACAATTCGTCATTCGGGGGCAACCCAGGTAAGCATCAAGATTGAAAAAACATCGGATTACCTGTTTTTCAATTACCAGGACAATGGCAAAGGATTTCAGTTGAAATCTGTTCTGCTTGGACTGGGAATACAGAACATCACCAAACGTATCGAAATCATTGGAGGAAAACAACTGTGGAATGAAGGAATCAGCACTTCCGGAATGAATTTACAGATCATGATTCCACTCCAAAAAATCATTTTATGAAAATACTCATTGTTGACGACCATTTCGTTTTTAGGGAAGGACTACATCTATTGTTGGAGCAATCGAATCCGGAGTTTGAAATAGTAGAAGCGGCTAATGGAAAGGAAGCTTTATTACTAGTCAGGACTATCACGATTGACGCTATCCTAATGGATGCAGAAATGCCTGAAATGAACGGATTGGAATGTTTGAAAGCATTGAAAAAAAGCGCTTTCTCTGATATACCGGTGGTGATGCTGACCATGCACAACCAGTTGAATCACATGCTGCAAGCATACGATCTGGGAGCTAACGGCTACCTGGTGAAAGATTCCTCAATCAAGGAAGTTGTCCTGGCTATTGAAACAGTCATTCGCGGAGAAGAATACTACGCTACGGCTATACGTACTCCATTCCTGAAAGAACTGAGTCGTAGGGAACACACTTTTATGGATAAAGCAAATAAGCTGACTTCCCGTGAAATCGAGGTCTTGCAAATGATCTGCAGGGAGTTTTCCACCGAAGAAATTGCTTCCAACCTGTTTGTATCGCCGCTTACTATAAATAACCACCGCAGAAGCCTGATTGCGAAAACGGGTGCGAAAAACGTAGCCGGATTAGTCATGTATGCTGTGAAGAACGGATTGTTCGTTATTGAGTAATTTTTTGACACCAAAAGAAAAACAGGTATCTTAGTCCAAAGAGTTCCTAATATGATTCATTTGAACACCCGTATTTTGAAGCAAGCCGGTTTCCCGGTAGTTTGTTTATTCATCCTATTTCTTGTTTCCTGTAAAAAGAAGAATCCGGCTCCTGAACCGGGCTACGAAGCTGCCCAGGAATATAATTTGCAGAATATCTCTTATGGATCTGATAATCAGCAAAAAATGGATATCTATCTGCCTGCCAATAGAAATTCGAATACCAAAGTGTTCGTTTTGATCCATGGTGGTGGATGGAGTGGTGGCGACAAAACTGATTTCACAAGTTTGTTGAATTCATTGAAAACCTATTATCCGGATCACGCAATCATCAACATCAATTATCGTTTGGCAACACAAGCCAGTCCGGCATTTCCGAAACAGATCGATGACATCCAGGCAGCATTAACTGAAATAGGCCTTCCGAAATATAACGTTTCGTCACAGTTTCTTTTGTTTGGGGCTTCTGCCGGCGGGCATCTTTCATTACTTATTGCTTATGCACATGATCCAAACCATCATGTAAAGGGAATTTGCAATACGGTTGGCCCCTCAGATCTCACAGATCCGAATTATCTGAACAATCCGGTTTACAGTTCCGCTTATGATGTATTGATCAGCGGAGGCATTCAGAATCAAACGGGAATTGAAGAAGTAAGCCCTGCATTGCATGTCACTGCAACTTCTCCCCCGACAATCTCATTTTACGGAAGCGCCGATCCCTTGGTTCCTTCGACACAAATGGCTCGTTTACACGACGCATTGAATGCAAATGGCGTGTATAACCAGGCAACAATGTACCAGGGAGCAGGACATGGCAATTGGGACCAAGCTCAGTCAAACGATTGCATTGCGAAAATTGTCCTGTTTGTGAATGCTTATTTTCAGTAAAGACAGAGAAATCAATTAAAATTTACAGGTTTATCCATTGGTTTGGGATCCCAGCTACCTTCAAATTTGAATGTGAGTTTACCAAAATAATCGGAAGAGTAAAAAGCCACCCGATCCAAAGTCGCATCGATCTCACTTTTGTCCAGGTTATCTGCTTCACGCAAGGAAAGTACATACGTCCAATCCGCTTTAACACTTATTGCCGAACCATACATCGTGTGATTGACTTCCAATACGTTCTTGAAAAACGCTTCCTGATTGCGATCCGGAACCCGTAACAAAGGACTCATTACCTGGAAATAATACTTATCCGGATTCTGTGGAAAGTTGAATACGTCAATCCACACTGTCGACCCTTTGTAGGTCATGTTCCATTGTCCGGGTTTATCGCCTCGACATAATCCCGGATCCACTCCCAACTCAGCAAGGCTCTGCTCAATCAGGAAAGATGTTGCGTCCAAATTCATGTCGGAAAAATAGTGAAAAAAGTTTTTTGAGGCAATATTTAGAAGATTTAAGACTATAGACCAAAGACTTTAGACAGCCCCGTCTTTGGTCTCTCATCTTTCGTCTTAAATCTCGGATTATATTTTCAATTCCTTTTATGCGTAAGTTTATCATTCAAAACCTTTTGAAAACAATGAATCCGAAAAAAACTCCATGGTATTTTCTATTCTTGCTTATCCTGGCGGGTGAATCGGTATTCATTCTTCCCTTTGTTCTTTCCCGGGTATTTCGCCCCATTGTATTAGAGGCTTTTGATCTGGACAACTTTCAACTGGGAATCTGTTTCTCAATTTACGGAATTGTGGCACTGCTATCTTACCTGTTCGGCGGACCGATTGCTGATAAATTCCCACCGAGAAAATTGATTGCAGTAGCTTTGTGGATGACTGCCTTGGGTGGTTTTATCTATGCAACATTTCCGAATTTTACTACCTTGAAAATCCTCTACGGATATTGGGGATTCACCACCATTTTCCTCTTTTGGGCTCCCATGATCAAAGCTACCCGTGTTTGGGGTGGTTCCACTTCACAAGGAAAGGCATTCGGTTTTTTAGATGGTGGACGTGGATTGGTAGGTGCATTATTTGGAACCATGGGAGTTTTAGTATTTTCATTTTTTCTCACTTCTGAAATTTCCCATGCATCCATCCGGGAAAGTCAAACGGCTTTCAGACAGGTTATCCTGATTTCTTCTTCGATGATCATTCTTGTTGGAATCCTGGTCTGGTTTTTCATGAAATTGGATTCCAAAACGGAACAAGAACTAAAACTGGACAAAATCACCTTTCCCCAAATTCAAAAAGTGATCAGCTTGCCATCCGTATGGTTATTGATGATTATCATCTTGTGTGCTTATGTGGGGTATAAAATAACCGATGTATTCTCCCTGTACGCACAAGATGTGATGAAATACAACCAGGTGAAATCTGCCCAGGTGGGAACATTCCTCCTTTTTATCCGACCAATCATAGGAGTTCTTATCGGGATCCTGGCAGACCGTTGGCAAACCACTTCCTTGTTATTTGTGAGTTTCATT
Organism: uncultured Fluviicola sp.; assembly: GCF_946478805.1. The sequence continues at coordinate 114,925 of NZ_CAMLDC010000012.1, forward strand.
ATAAGTTTCTTCGGAGCGCTCTTATTTGCAATGGGGTTCATTACTGCCTCTAACTCATTCCTGTTTCTCCTTTCGATCCTGATTGTAGCAAGCGGTGTTTATGCAGCCCGCTGTTTGTATTTCGCCGTCATGGAAAGGGGTCAGATTCCCCTGGAACTAACAGGGACTGCTGTGGGATTGATTTCATTGGTCGGTTTTACTCCTGATATCTTTGCCGGACCGGTGATGGGTTTTTTACTGGATGACTCCAAAGGAATTGTCGGACACCAACATGTGTTTTGGATGCTGGCCCTGTTTTCGCTGATCGGAGGAGTAGCAGCATGGTTTTATTTTAGATTGTATCACGCACCGAATAAGGAAATTCAGCATAAGAGTTAACGATTCATACAGGTTAGCTTCCATCTTTGAACTGAACCCCTCCTCCTAAACTAGGATTATAGGGTGTGCTTACACCGTTATCGGTCACTGTCACATTAATAGTGGGATCATCGTAATTTTGCACTCCGCCCTTCACATCAATATCTCCCGGTCCGTAAGACGGTGTAGCAATACACTCATAAGAACAATTTTCCTTAGCCTCATCTTTTCCATCAAAACACTTGTCAAATTCTTTTTCCGCTTCATGAAGGTGGTGACTGTTAGCTGCCGGAGACCCGGGAACAATATTTCCATCTTTTGCTCCTCCAAGCCCACCCCAACGTTTATTTACGACATGGAGTTGCGTCGCATTCCTGCCTGTATTCGCCTGGTTCACGATCCAACCTGCCCAATCGGAATCTCCTGTAATTGTACCGTCCCGTTTCTTTTCTCCCTTATTGTAACTTACTGTATTTTTCGTGCATTCTTCAAAGGTATTTGTACCATTGTTCCCAACCACATTAATCTTTCGGGTTGTACCCCTGGCGTAGGCAAAATACTGAATCGGCTGAAGCCCGCTTACCCCCGATATTTCTTTTAACTGAGCCGTCTTATCATCTGATGAGGTTATTCCGAGCGATTTCGCCCCCATTAAATCTGCTTCTTTCTCCAGTCCTGCATCATCGTTTATGGAAGTTCCCTCGAGTTGAACTGTTGGTTTTACACGACCTTGAGCCTGCTGGACTACGTGCCATGCTTCATGTGGCAGGTGTTTTTCCTGACCCGAAGCCACATGGATATCCGTTCCCTGCGCATAAGCGTGAGCCTGCATTTGTGCCGGTTTGGAAGAATTGTAATGCACCTTCACATGGTCCATACTCATTCCCGAAAGTGATTCAACCCCGCTTTTCAATTGATTCGGCAAGCCTGTATTATTCGCTTTTTCTTTCAACTGCTTTACAGACTCACCCACCGGGCTGCAATCGGCCATACTTTGGCAAGCTTTCAATTGTTTTGAATTTTCACTATTTAAAACGGATTGCTGCATCTTATGTTGTCGCCCCACTTCCGGACGGTTATCCACATGCTGATGACTTGCTGTGCCTCCTTCTTTGTTCTGAGAATCAGTTTGGGAGACTGTTTCATTCCCTTTTGCTACTAATGCGTTCATAGTGAGAGTTATCGGTTACTCAAACATATCAATAAAAACCGTAGCAATCAAATTAAAAGAAGAAACCGATCAAAAACAATAAAAGTCCGCAGAAAATCATAATAGTCGCCACCAACAAGGACCATTTTAAAAAGGCTATAACCAAATCATACCTTTCCTGCGTTTCACTTTCCTGAATTTCTTTCAAAACCCTCCTAAAGCGGAAGATAAAACGGATAACCGGAAAACTTTTCTTCTCTTTCTCTCCGGCTGCTTCTTTTTCATCATTCAGTTGTTTTATATGGGCAACTATCTTGTAATAGGAAAACACGAAAATCAATGTATTCAATATCAAACCTACAACCATCAACAGAACTCCCACCAATTGTGCAACATTTATTTCAACATCCATGGTCAATTTTTTAAGTGAATTTTTCTAAAGTGCTAACCGCGCTGATTCAGCGCCTGGTAATTTCAGGATCTATCCTTTTTCTTGGGAACCTTTCCTCCTTCCTTACGCGCTTCCGAAAGTCCGATAGCGACAGCCTGTTTTTTACTTGTGACTTTCTTCCCTGAACCTGATTTCAGCTTCCCTTCCTTCATTTCATGCATGGCTTTTTCCACTTTCTCACCAGCCTTTTTTCCATATTTTGCCATAACGAATATTTTAAGAAAATAAGTTAGGACAATTGAAAAAGAGAAAATTCTATTTTTTGTTAAAAGATGCCGGAAGATCTTTTCGGTAAATCACAATTTATTTTAAAACCAAAAATAATGCAACATCTAGCAAAAGTTGTGTAACTCATCTGGCAGTCCCAGAGGTGAACTTTACGGCAACACGTTCCCATTTCAGAAACACAACTATGGTTCAGGTTATAAAAGAAGGTATCCTATTGGAAAAAACTGCTCATGATTTTGAAAGTCATGGAGTACTCAATCCGGGTGCAATCCGCGAAGGAAATGTGGTACACTTGTTTTACCGGGCCGTGAAAGCAGGAAATTATTCTTCGATCGGCCATTGCACGCTGGACGGTCCTCATCAAATCGTCAGCCGTAATACGGATCCCGTTATTTTTCCCGAATTCGCTTATGAAGTTCATGGCGTAGAAGATGCCAGGATTTGTAAAATCGACGATACTTACTACCTGACTTATACGGCTTATGACGGGGCGAATGCGCTTGGTGCCCTGGCTACTTCAAGAGATTTGAAAACATTTGAAAAACAAGGTGTTATTGTACCTAAGCTCTCCTATCCCGAATTTGAAAGCTTATTGGAAAAAGCCGGTATTTCAAAAGAACGTTATCTGGGTTATTGCAACTCTGCCCGGTTCATACCGGAAATAACCCAAGCCAATCTGGTATGGGATAAAGATGTGCTCTTCTTTCCACAACGCATCCAGGGAAAACTGTGTTTTCTTCACCGGATCAAACCGGATATCCAATTGGTGGCGATTGATGAATTAAGTGACCTGACTCCCGAATTTTGGGAGACTTATCTTTCGGACCTGGAAAACAATACGGTCCTTGTTCCGAGATACGACCATGAAATAAGTTACATCGGCGGTGGCGCTCCCCCGATAGAAACAGAATCGGGATGGCTTTTGATTTATCATGGAGTGAAATGTGCTCCGGAAGGCAACATCTATTCGGCTTGTGCATCCTTATTGGACATCCATGATCCTAAAAAGGAAATTGCCCGTTTAAATTATCCATTGTTCGAACCTGAGTACCCATGGGAAATCGACGGAGAAGTTGACAATGTTTGTTTCCCTTGTGGAACCGCACTTTTCGGTGACACACTATACATTTATTACGGAGCCGCAGACGAACAGATCGCTTATGCTTCCTTAAGTCTTTCAGAGCTCATTTCAGAACTCAAACTAAATACGATTAAAGATGAAACAGTTTAACAACAAAAATTCGATGGTACAGCCAATGCTACTGAATCAGATACCTATGAACAATTTAAAGGTATCAAACCAACAGGTTCCGGTAGTTCTATTGGTCACTTCTTATCCACCCAGAGAATGTGGGATTGCAACTTATTCCCAGGACCTGTTCCATGCTTTGGAAGAGCAATTTGAACATTCCTTTGAAATACAAGTATGTGCTCTTGAAACCGAACCGATGAACCAAGCTTTTTATCCCGAAGAAGTTGTTTACAGACTTCAAACGGATCGGGCTATCGAATATGCCGAACTCGCAACTAAAATCAATCAGAATGATCGGATAGACCTATTAGTTATCCAGCATGAATTCGGACTTTTCCAAACGGAGGATGAAAGCATTTTCCTGAAATTTATCCAAGCTATTGAAAAACCGGTAGTCACTGTTTTTCATACCGTATTACCTTCCCCCGACGGGAAGCGCAAAGCACTTGTCCGAAACATTTGCCTTTTCTCGGATTCCATTATTGTCATGACGAATCATTCTGCGGAAATCCTGAAAACCGAGTACGCTGTTCCATCGAAAAAAATAACCATCATTCCTCATGGAACACATTTGGTGCATCACCTGGACAAAGAAGCCCTAAAGCAAAAATATGACCTGAAGGGAAGAACCATCCTCTCCACTTTCGGACTGCTGAGTTCGGGCAAAGGAATTGACACAACCCTTGATTCCCTTCCCCAAATCATCAATCAAAACCCGGATGTGATCTTCCTGATTATCGGAAAGACCCATCCCGGAGTAATTGCAGCGGAAGGAGAAGCATATCGCGACAGCCTGAAGGCCAAAATAAAAGCATTGGACCTGGAAGATCACGTAATTTTCATCAACAAATACCTTTCATTGAAAGATTTGTTGGAATACCTGCAGCTGACAGACATTTATCTTTTTACTTCACTGGATCGGGATCAAGCTGTTAGCGGAACTTTTTCGTATGCCATGAGTTGTGGCTGTCCCATCGTCTCCACTCCGATTCCTCATGCAAAAGAGTTCCTGAATGAGGAAACAGGCATAATTGTCGATTTTAACAACCCCGACCAATTGGTAAGCGCGGTTAATCGACTGCTGGAAGACGAACCTTTGAGAAATTCGTATCGCATCAACGGATTGGAACGCATTGCTTCCACTGCCTGGGAAAATTCTGCACTTGCACACGTGGCACTTTTCCAGGAACTGATCCCGGACAAAATACAGTTGCAATACAGTTTGCCTGACATCAATTTATCACATTTCAGCAAATTGACAACCCGGTTCGGGATGATCCAATTTTCCAAAATCAATCAACCGGACATCAGTTCAGGATATACATTGGATGACAATGCCCGGGCAATGATTGCCAGTTGCATGTATTATGAAACGACAATGGATGGCGCCAGCCTGGTTGCAATCCGCACCTACCTGGATTTCATTGCATTTTGTCAACAACCGGAAGGTGACTTTCTCAACTATGTAGATGAAAATCACCAGTTCACTTCTCAGAATAGCGAAGTAAACCTTTCCGATTCGAATGGAAGAGCAATCTGGGCATTGGGATATCTGATCTCAAAACAGGCGATTTTACCGAAACATTTTGGGGAACAGGCAAATTCCATACTTCAGATGGCTCTGAAAAGAGTTCACTACATGCATTCTCCCCGTGCAATGGCTTTTACTATTAAAGGATTGCACTACAGTAACCTGGAAAATAAGTCTGAAGAGGTGACTACACTAATCAAATTATTGGCGGACCGATTAGTCGGGATTTACCGTCACGAATCAGAAGAGAACTGGCCTTGGTTTGAAAGCTATCTGACCTATGCCAATAGCGTTTTGCCTGAAGCATTATTATATGCCTGGAGGGAAACAGGTGATCAGTTTTATAAATTCGTTGCAAAAACATCTTTCGATTTCCTATTGTCGATGACATTCAACAGAAATGGAATCAAGTTGATCTCGAATAAAAGCTGGTTGCATAAGGGCCACAAATCGGAAGAATTCGGAGAACAGCCGGTTGACGTTGCTTACACCATTTTGGCACTTGACCAGTTTTACGAAGTCTTCGGCGATATGAGCTATCTTGCAAAATCCCAAAGCGCTTTCAGTTGGTTTCTGGGAAATAATCATTTATCACAAGTCATTTACAACCCCTGCACAGGTGGTTGCTATGACGGGCTCGAACAAAAACATGTAAATCTGAATCAGGGAGCAGAATCTACTGTGAGTTACCTGATCGCTAGAATGACAGTTGCGAACCAAAAGAAAATGAGAAACACGCGCATCCCCAAGCTGCGTCTGATCGCACAGGAACAAGGCGAATAACTCTTCACGAATTACTGGCATGAAGAATAGGGCGAATGATTTGATCCAATTGATGCGGGAAGAAGGCTTAACACTTGTTTTAGCCGAAAGCATGACGTGTGGCCTTGCCGCGATGAAACTTTCTTCCTGCATTGGTGTTTCTGATGTGTTGCTTGCTTCAATTGTATGTTATACACCTAAGGCTAAAATACAGCTGTTACAAGTGAAGCTTGCAACCATCAAGCGCCATACTTGCGAATCCCGCCAAGTGACACGCCAGATGACCGGAAATCTCGCTAAAATGTTAAAGGCCGACATTTACGCAGCAATTACCGGGCTTGCCTCCGAAGATGGGAGTGAAACAAAGGACAAACCGGTAGGAACTGTGTTTTATTCAATCCGTTATAACGCAAAAATCCATGATTTCCGGAAAGTATTCCGCGGTTCACCCTTGGAAATAAAAACCAAGGCTGCATTGTGGTTATACAAACTGATCCTGAAATTGGTCCGGAATGAAAATCCCGATTAACTACTCACCTGTCTCCGAGTGTGGCGCATTGACTTTCTTTGATTGGGATGAACCTGCCTGCCGGAGATAAATAGATAAAAAGACAATCGCAAAAATAGAGAGGAATTCACTTTGCCAGTTCTGGAAAGATTCGAACCAGAATTTGGAGTGACCGAGGTAGGCAAAACAGGTCGTCAGTGGCAGGCCTTCCAAGGATTGTTGTTCGTTGAAATTGAGAAAGCTTCCATACCAATGAAGTCCGAAGGACAACAGGAACAGCAAAACCAATACGATTGACAGTGAATTTTTGTAAAACAGTAATACAAGACCTCCTTTTTTTACCGACCAGGGAGAATTCTTCAACGGCTCACATTCTCCATCCTTGTCCTTTGGTTCATCTTCCATGGGGCGCGATTCTGACGATCCTTCCTGTTTCATGAAAATGGTTAGTACAACTAACAGTGCCATTTGTAAGAACTCACTTTCCCAATTCTCAAACGTAGCCTGCAGAAAATGCCCACTTACCAGGTATGTTCCAATACTAGTTGCAGGTTTACCGTAAGTCTCCAGGAAATCATTGTGGTCATTCCATCCGGTATAGATTTGTCCCGACAAAGAACATATCATCAGGAACAGGAATGTGATCGATAATGCGTTCCGTTTTAGAAAGCCGGGTCTTTTCATAGAAATGTATATAAGTATTCTGTTTGGTTAAAAGGAGGGGGTGCATTTCCCTCCTTTAACGTTTGATCCATTTACCACGCATGGATCTGCCTAAAATATCTTATTATGGTTTATCTCAGCAAAACTGAGAATCGTGTAACCGGTATTTGATCATCTGAACTTTCCAAGTATAAAAGGGGGATCTTAACCTTTCACCTCAATCACCCCCTTTTATCGTAACCTAACTCTTAAACCTCTAGATTTTCTTCAAACTAAAAGTAGAACGTCGGAAGAATTATCCGCTTATATAATTGTCGAGGGCATTTACATAATTTTGAGATTTGTTAAAATTCCAAAGTCTAAATGCGATTTGCATTATTTTAAAGTCAGTTATCACTCTCTTCCAGCTATTTCCCGTAACTGCAAAGCATTCGTATATCCCGCTTCAAAGTAGGTATTGTTGAAATAAACAGAGCTATCCCGGCTGTCTGTAGGGATGGCTTCACGGAATTTTTCCAGGTCCGCCATTTCATACGACGATTTGAACAATATCGGATTTCCATGGAGCCTGAGATAGAAAGAAGATGTGGTATGTATGAAATGAGTTTCCATTCCGGGAAAATCCACATTGCAAAAAGTAATTCCTGCAGCAGCCAACTTTCGCTGAACCGTCTCATTCCACCAGGAAACATGCCTGAACTCAACCACATTCTCCTGAGAGTTCGGAATGGTTGCCAACACCAATGAAAGATTCTCTTCAGTATAGTGAAAAGAAGGTGGAAGCTGGAACAGGAAATGCAAACATTTCTCTCCCAAACCCGTTCGAATCAAATTCTGAAAATCCCTTACAAGTGAATCAGAATCACTTAACTTCCGGATATGAGTGATCTGTTTACTCATTTTGACCGAGAACCGAAAACCAGATGGAGTTACTTCATGGTACTTTTTCAGATCTTTTTCTTTGGGAGTTCTATAAAAAGTACCATTCAGCTCAACGGTATTGAAAATGGTACTGTAATATTCCAACCAATCTTTTGGCTGAAGCCCTTCGGGATAAAATTTTTTCTTCCATGAAGGATAATAATAGCCCGAACATCCGATATATTTTTTCTTCATCTTCATTAACAATTTACAACAATAACTATTTCCATACCAGGCGTCGATGGCTTAACTTTAAGCTATTCACCGGCTTGCCGTTTTTTAATATTTATTAAAATCACGAGTTATGAAACAGGAAATAAGAAAACCGGAGTCTTCGGAAGAAATACACCAGGATAATCCTTCAGGAATGAAGGAAACGGCTAATAAAACGGATCGGCGAAAACCAAAAAAAGGACTTCCCATAAAAAACGCAGAACGAAAAAGCCCAAATTCCTAAACTCAATTTTAGTTTCAATCAAATAAGCTCAGTTGTCCGTCATCTTTCGGAGGCTGAGCTTTTCCATAAATGGTTCTTCCGCCATACTTGTAAGATTCTGCACGTTCGCGGTCAATTGCTTTTTCAAACAAATCTTTATCCGGTACAAATTGTTGTTCCACGATCTGTGCCACCAGGTGCAGGTTTCTGATTGCCTGAGTCCTGTCCGAATTTCCGAGCCTGGCTTTCTCAACAGCAGTACGCAGCACTTGGATCGTATCGTCGTAAACCGTAGTCGGAACCGGGAACGGATGACCGTCCTTACCGCCATGGGCAAATGAAAAACGTCCCGGATCACTGAATCTGGAAGGAGTGCCATGAATGATCTCACTGACCAAAGCAAGTGATTGGACTGTTCTCGGCCCCACACCTTCCAGGAGGAGCAATGACTCAAAATCCCGCAGTCCTTTGTCGTGTGCAACCGCCAGAACACTTCCTAAACGTTTCAGATTCACATCTTCTGCTCTTAAATCATGATGAGAAGGAAGGATCAGTTTCTGAACTTCCGAAATGACCAGGGAAGGTTTTTCAGCAACCAGTTCAAGTATTCCGGATTTTGCGGACGTCGCTTTCTTATCTGTCAGGTTCAGGATTTCTCCCTGGTTCTTCCCGTATATAAAGCTGTGTGGTGTCTCTACAAATGACTGCACCTTCTCCGAATGCCAATGATATCTCCGAGCCATTCCGGACGAGTCATCCATTCCTTGTTGGATCACAACCCATTCACCTTCATCAGTCACGACAAAATTGTGCATGTATATTTGAAAACCATCTTGAATGGTGTTATTGTCGACCTTGGCTGTAAGCCTGCTGGAACGTACAAGTTCATTCCCATCCAGTCCCGTTTTATCCGAAAAACGCAACAGTTCGTTCGGAGTTTCACGCGAATGCTTTCCTTTTCCACCTGCAATATAGATTCCCAATTCATTTGAACGTGGATTGACAGCTCCTTTCAAAGCTCCCATGACAGAGGTCGTAATCCCCGAAGAATGCCAATCCATTCCCAATACACAACCAAATGCCTGGAACCAGAACGGGTCACTTAACCGACTCAGAACAGCCGATTTCCCATATTCCAATATGATGGCTTCAACAATAGCTCCGCCCAGTGAACGCATGCGCTCAGCCAACCACACGGGTACTTTCCCATAGTGCAACGGAAGATCCGCATAACGCCTGGAATCGAAATAAAGTTTGGGCATATACAAAGTTACGGAAGGATAATCACTCTGAATCAAGGTGAACTGTTAAAAAGCCGCCACATCCGATATTACTATACCCTGTTTTTTTCCACCCAATCCTGGATGAAACCCATAACCTTGCCTTTGACAGCATTTCCTTTTTCTGACGAGAGCCAAATTCCAATCCCAACCCCTGTTGCCGTACCGATTGCGAACGCCTTTACAATTTTTGAAAATTGCGCAGGTTTCTTTTTGCTTTTTGCATTATTTTCAATTGATTTCATCTTGTATCTTTTTTAGTTTTCTTTATTACCTGAATATCTAAAATAACACTTTGAACAGCTGGAAATCTTACACAATTCGCACATTCATTTCCGTAATCGCCAAATTATCTTAAATGATCCGACAGCACTTTTTCTGCGGGATTGAATGTCTTAACTTTAAGAGGATGACTTGATCCATTCAAGTGGAGATCATTAATAATCAATTAAAACTCGCAAGATGGGAACAGAGAATAATTATGAATTCAAGGACAGACCGGATAAAGGGGAAGGAAGCGATCACGATTCAATGAAAACACTGTCTTCAACCACACGCAAATTGTCGGAGAATGGGTATGTGACGCAGTTCAAAGCATTGAAAAACGGATTGGAATCATTAGAAACACACAAGGTATTTGCTCCGGACGAAGTGAAAATTATCAATTTTTACCGGTTTGAAGGGGAATCTGACCCCTCGGACAATGCAATCCTATATGTCCTGGAAACCAGCACCGGGGAAAAGGGAACTCTGACAGATGCTTATGGTGTTTACACGGATCAGAAAGTATCTGAATTCGTGCAACAAGTCGAAGAGATTGAGAAGGCAAAGAGCAATCCACCGATAGATGGAAGACCGGAAGACCAGGAAGCAGGTTGACAGCTTTGGTTTATATCATTAGAAACCCTCAAACCGGATTAAAGGTTTGAGGGTTTCTAATTTTTGTGCATTCTTTTATTTACTCTAAAATCAATTTTCCGGTTTAAGTGTTCTCCTGTTCAAGAATACAAAACCAATTAAATTTGGATTCTACGAATCACTTTTGTAACTTTCATTGAATTCACTTTTCATTTAATAACTACTCTGCGTTAGGTCGACCTCTACACCTACATCGATGTTACAATGTTGTATCATTAAAACGTTAGAGAGTTATGAAAAAACTATTTCTTTTGGCCGTTATCGCTGTTAGTATCACTTCATTGACAGCCCAAGTAAAAATCGGGGACAATCCCAATACGATCAATGCCAATTCCATGCTTGAACTTGAGAGTACCAACAAAGGTTTTTTACCGCCAAGGATTGCTCTCAACAGTCTTTCAAGTACTGCTCCCATGACTGCTACCATTGCAGAAGGTACGATGGTTTACAGTGATGGAGGTACGCTTCCGGATGGATACTACTATTGGAATTCCACAAGATGGGTCTTGCTCAGCACCGCGCGTGACAATTATGTACGTGTAAGAACCGAAGCAGACTTTCCTGCACCGGTGGCAGGAGTTATCACACTCGTATCCGGTGTCGAATACGAGATTAACGGAACAATTACATTAGCTAATTCCATCAATCTGAATGGATGTACTATAAAAGGTGAAGATTCCTCGAACGATAAGCTGGTCTATACCGGGGGAGGTTCGATGTTTACCGGTAATAAGACGGGAAACCTCCGCTTCCTTACATTAACGGCAGCTTCAGGAAGCGTTTTTGGTATTGACGCATTGGGAACAGCTCAGAACATGATTGTGCAGAACTGTTTCTTTTTGGGTTCCAGCAGTGTCGGGACAATTGCCGGAGTAGGCGGAACTGTTTTTTTTGCTACAGTAGCTTATTTTGTGAATACCAACGGGATCACGTTTCAGAACGACAACAATGTGGTGTTGAACAACACACTTTGGGATGTGTCCAACTCCAATATTTACGAACGTTTTGTCGGTACTTTCAACGTGATCCAGTTGCTTGGGGGTGACCGGTTGGCAACTTCTACAAACACAGCTACAGCACTCGATATCAGTGGAATTACAAGTGTTGTGGCAGGATCGGTTAAAGTTGTTATGTTCGTTGGAACTGGAACATACGTTACAGGAACCTTCACAAATGCCTGGGAAGTTGAGGCAACGGGAATCAGTACCCAGAAAGATGAAGTTGCAGGTGGGAACATGTATGTAACTACTCCTGTGGCAACCACATTCGTGGCAACCAATACGCCTGTAAAAGTTTTGGGAACAACTACTTCAGCAGGTCTTTTCCGTATGACCAGCCCGGCAAACAACCGGATCACGTATAGCGGAAGCAAGACAAGATCATTTTACGTCTCAGGAGCAATGAGTATCTCGCAGCCCAACAGCAATCGCTTTTTCTCATTCTATATCGCGAAAAACGGGGTGATTATCCCGGAATCGAGACAAGATATCAAGGTGGTAAACAGTACGGATCAAGTGTCATTGCCGATTTCCTGTCGTGTATCACTGGCACCCGGCGATTATATTGAAGTTTGGGTAGCAAACCAAACGGCGACAACCGATGTAACGGTTCAAACTCTGAACCTTTCAGTCCAATAAAAAAACCGGATGTTATGAAAAAGCTCATTATCATTGGTTTCGTACTGTTCGCCGGATCTTCAGAAATCCGGGCACAACTGACAAATTCGGGCAATATCCGAACATTTACCGGGGCAAATGTTACCATTTACGGCGATGTGACCAACAACGGAACGATTGCAGATTCCGGGACGCTGATTACGCTGGCCGGTTCAAATCTGCAAACATTCGGAGGAAGTTCCATTACTACTCTTAAAAATCTACTTCTGAACAATAGCGACGCAACCGGTATTACCCTGGCACAAGCTTTGAATGTTCGCGGAGCATTGACTTTTACGGATGGATATCTGAATACAACTGCTACGAATATACTGACGATGACTAGTACATCGAGTGTAGTTTCCGTGAGCAATAACAGCTTTGTTTCAGGTCCGATGGTTAAAACCGGAAATACGGCCTTTGTCTTTCCAGTAGGGAAAAATGTGGTTTATGCACCCATTGCCGTTTCTGCACCTGCTGTTGGTACCGATCAGTTCACAGCAGAATATTTCCAGGTATCCCCAACCCCGGTTTATCCTGCATCGACCCACGAACCGGCTTTGGATCACGTATCGGAATGCGAATATTGGATACTCGACCGCACAACCGGCTCTTCCAATGTATCAGTCACATTGAGTTGGGACACACGCAGTTGTGGCGTCACTGCCCTTCCCGATTTGCGCGTAGCCAGATGGGATGGCGCACAATGGACGGATAAAGGAAATGGCGGAACAACCGGTACAACGGCCGCCGGAACTGTGATTTCTTCCGCAGCGGTTACTGCCTTCAGTCCATTTACTCTCGCTTCTTCGACCTTGACAAATCCGTTGCCTGTCGAACTTCTGACATTTGCCGTCAACTGTGAAAATGAACAGGTGGTTCTTCGGTGGAGCACTGCCAGTGAACAACACAATGACTTTTTCACGATTGAGAATAGCCCCGACGCATTGAATTGGCAAACGGCAACAACAGTTGACGGAGCAGGAACAACCGATTTAGTGACGAACTACTCGTGGATCGACCATTCGAATCCGGGTAGGGACATGTATTATCGTTTATCACAAACGGACGACAACGGTGAAAAAACCGTTCACGACATCATTTATCTCAAAAACTGTGAGATGCCGGAAAACAAGCTGAGTATTTATCCGAATCCGGCTAAGAGTATTGTGAACATTGTGACAGCCGAAAAAATCACCGGAATAACCGTCATGAACCCGGAAGGAAAATCAATCGGAGTACCGGTTGATTATGAGTATCGACAACTTAATTTCGGGCAATTCCCGAATGGAGTCTACCTGATCCGGATAAATACACCTCAAAAAACGTTCAACGAGAAAGTGGTGGTTTCGCGGGATTGATTAACTAGTTATTGATTAGGCCCTGATTCGAAAGAGTCGGGGCTTTTTCGTTTCTTGTTATATGGAATTCCAACCGGAATGAGCCAGGCATCACACCAGTTGAAGGGTTCGGTAAATGCAGAAGAGAACTACAAATGCAGTCCTCTTCTTATTGTTAAAGACAACCAATTCCAGCCGGTGAATTACTCTTCTTTGCTTTCTCTCATTAACAGCAACTACTAAAGGCTCATCAACCGAAATCATTTCTTTTTCAAGATCTTATCATTTCACATTATCCTTGAAAAAATCCTGTAATGATTTCATCAATTCATCTGCGTCATGTTTAAATTCACGCTTAAATGATTCGTTTTTTTCGTACATCTGATGATCCATTTTCTTTATGTTATTTTCAAATGCGAGGTTTCTTTCATGAAGTTCTGCTTTCAATGTTGACAAATCACTTTTAGTTTTAAGATAATCCGATTTCAATTTCTCCGAATTTTTCCCATTTGCTTTTGCAAGAGCAACTTCCATTTTTATCAAGTCATTTTCCATATTGACAATCAAACTATCGGATTCTTTTTTGAAACCGTTCCAGTCAGCGGTTACTTTTTCTCTATAAGCCTCATCTTGTGATCTTTTTGCAGCTTCCAGCTTTTGGTTTGCTTCTTTCAAATGTTGATTTGCCTCCTTTACTTCTTTATTCGAATTTTGATTGCAACTAAACATCAATGTTGTTACAGCTAAAGCTAATATGGTTCTGTTTTTCATTTTTTTTGTTTTATGATTGATATGTATTTCTTAGTATTCTTCTGATCCAATATTTTTCCATTTGAAAGAAAGGTCAGTTGATCATCCTAATTTTGCAGGATACCAAAAAGGTAAAGGAACAAACGATCCCTTTACCTTTTAATTCTTCAGTCAATTAACGCGTAGCTGTAATCTACTGCCAAATCATTGTCTACATGCCAAATACCGGGAGTCTTCCAAGCGATACGCCCTGCTTCCTCTTTCTGATAAATGGAATCAACAGTTCCTGTAAGCCTAACAGTTCTCCCCGAAACATGCACACGGATATTTTCGTCATTTAACCAACTGCGCTTAAGAGCCGCTTCGATCGATTTTTTTTCAAGCTCATCATTGAGCTCCGATTTGATTTTTAATTGATTGAATACCCCATTTACGCCTTCAATATTATTAATTGCACGTTTTGCAGCTTCCCGTTGAAAATCCCAGTGAACATTCCCCTCCAGAGTGACCCAACCGTTTTCTACTTTCACCTGTACTTTTTCATCTGGAACAAGCAAATCTGATTTCAAAGAAAAAATCACATCTTCCGCAATATCAGCATCGTCCCTTTTTTTGGAATCCGGATACTTCACTTCAATGTTTTCAACAATAGCGTTAACACCTGAAACACTTTTTGCGGCTTCTTCCGCCTGCAGTTTTTTCGCGTAATTATCTACCGATCCGGTCAGCGTAACAATACCATCATTAACAATGACCCCGATTTCAGCTGCGTTTAATAGTGGCTCCCATTGAATTGCATCCTGAACATCTTTTTGTAACTGAGAATTTGTCTTCATAATCATTTGATTTTAAGATTATGACAAAGAAATCCAATTGACCACACAACCGAAATGAGGCCACTCATGTTCTGCATTGATAATTGTCAGAATATGAATTGATTAGAATCAATAAGAAGTTTCAGTTTTTCAGGTTAACCAACTTATCGTATTCCAAAATTGTGATTATGCTTCCGCTTACCTCAATATAATTGTACTCTTTAAAATCACTGAGGGTTCGAATGACCGTTTCCTTGGCTGTCCCAACCATGTTTGCAAGATCTTCACGCGAAACATCCATACTGAAGTGTTTATCGTTTTCTTTCTTGTATGTGTCCGACAGTTTAACCAATGCCTCAGCAACTCTTTTTCTAACGGAATCGTAAGCTAAACGTATGAGCTGCTGCTCATTTTCAATCAGGTTATCAGAAAGGATCCCAATAAATTTTCGGGCAACTTCCGAATTTTTGTAAATGAGCGAAAAGAAATCTTCCTTTGGAATCATGTATACTTCGGCATCTTCCAGAACCGCAGCTGAATGGTTGTATGGTTCATTCTTTAACAAGGAAATGAATCCGAAGAAATCACCCTCCCGGTGCAAACTGCTGATCAGTTCTTTGCCCTGATCATTTTTATGAAATATTTTTATCTTGCCTTTATTAATGAAATAGGCACCTTTCGGGTAAGCCCCTTCTCTGAAAACGGTATCTTTCTTTTGATAATATCTACCTTCCCCTGTTGTTGAAATTTGTCTCAGCGATTCGAAACTTCGGGCCTCATTTATGAAGTTCTGAACACCTTCAATGTTTTTAGTGAACTTCTTTTTCAACAATTCCTGCTTTTGTAACCTTGTTTCAATTACATGTAGGAATTCCTGGTCGTCGAAAGGTTTTGTTAAGTAATCATCCGCCCCCATTGCCATTCCTTTTCTTACATCACTGCGTTCCGCATTAGAGGTTAAAAATATGAACGGAATCCCGGAGGTTTTTTCATTTTTTGAAAGCAAATGCAAAACACCGTAACCATCCAAAACAGGCATAATGATATCGCAAATAATTAAATCAGGATTCTCCTGGATTGCAAGTGCCACTCCAACCTTTCCATTTTCAGCGGTTATGACATCGTAATCCGCCAATTCCAGGATTTCGGTTGTATTTTCACGAACATCCACATTATCTTCAATGATCAGTATCTTCTTCATTGTCCCCGGTATTAAGGTGTGTCTTATTCTTGTTAATTTCTTCGGGAGGATGATCAAGCAACTTTTATGCAATCGGAATGATTCGAGTAATTCTTCCTACTCAATTCGCAACGAGTATTGTTTCCAAGGTATATTGAAATAAAGCATCAATCACTCGCCCGTTCTCCCCCAGATCATGGTCTCACGAATATACATTTTTTGATTAAGGAAAAAAAGTAAAAACCAAGCTTTTAACAAGTTAAATTCATTCATTTACAGTAATTTAGCTGGCATCACAAAGAAATCAACATTTAGCCGGAATACTATCCAAAAAAAGAGTTGCCATACTATGGTCACAGCAATTACCTGAAATATCATGTCTCACTGATATTTTTCATAACTGATTATGATTTAGCTCATTTCAACCTGCTCACTTCCTGTTTAAATTTGCCCTAGAGGCATTTCATTATTGGGAATATATCAGGTTAATTCAGGATGTTTTTTGGTTCCAATTCCGGGATTGATTTATTCTAAAAACCATTATTTCCATCCTATTTGACTTGTTTAATATTTTAACACTTTTACTATGAAAAAAATACTTGTTCCAACAGACTTTTCGATTCTATCCGATAATGCGTTGAATTATGCTGTGCAACTGGCAAAAAAGACCGAGGCCGAACTTTTCCTCTTTCATGGGTATCTAATCCCTTCTCCCATGTATGATCCTTTAATCAGCGTACCCACAGAACGAGAGCTTCAAAAGGAAGTAATGTCCTCTTTGAAAAAGCTTCAACAATTGATCAAAACGACGGATCCTGATTTAAAAGTCAGTTACGGCACTTCACCCGGAATACCATATGATGAAATCAATGAATGTGCCCAAAAAGAAAATGCAGACCTGATTGTAGTCGGTGCCCAGGGATCCGGATACCTGGAAGAAAAAGTTATCGGAAGCACGGCATCACAGCTTATCCGAAAGTCGAAAATACCAGTACTTGTTATTGATAAGGAAGTCCTATTCAAAGAACCGAAAAACATTGTTTTGGCGGTTGATTTCAGGGAAACAGATAACAAAAACGTATTAAAACCTCTTAAACAACTTGCTACACTATTCAAATCCCATGTACAGGTACTGAATGTATTTCCTGAGTCGGAGGCTATTCCTACACTTGGTGAAATTGCCGAAAGTTTCAGACTGATTCATTCCCTGAAGTTTATTCATCACACTTTTTTTTACCGGGAAAACAAGGATGTTATCGCAGGAATTAATGATTTTGTAGAAAAACACGATATCGACATGGTGGTAATGATCACACGCAATCACTCGATAATCAGCCGTTTATTCCGTGAATCACATACGAAAGCAATGGCCTTTCATAGCAAGGTACCTTTATTGACACTTCACGAATAAATCCAACTTGAATTCGATTGAACCGGAATTGAATCTCCTATTTAGCCTCCTATAGTAAACAGGTTTAATTTTAAAAAGAACAACATGAAACAACTTGCAAAAACATCCAAAAATGGAGAATTGACAACACCTTTGTGGGAAGATTTCTTTACAGATCGTTTTTTCTCAAACCGCTGGCCATTTGTTGACCAGGATCTGTTCCCAGCTGTAAACATCAAGGAGAGTGATGAGGCTTTTCATACGGAATTAGCGGCTCCGGGTTTTTCCAAAAAGGATTTCAAAGTGTCCGTAGAAGGATCTTATCTTACGATCAGTGCTGACAAAGAAGTTGAAAAGAGCGAATCAAACGATCGTTTCACCAGAAAAGAATTCGAACGGAATTCGTTCTCCCGAACATTTAATTTACCGGATAACGTGGATGAGAAAAAAATTGAAGCCGCATACCATTCAGGTATTCTTAAGCTAACCATTCCCAAAAAGGAAAAGAGCAAACCTACTTCCAAAAAGGAAATCGAAATTTCGTGACAAAATGATACCCGGTAATTACCGGGTATCATTTTTATCAGCTTATTGTTCAATTATCAGGATACTTTTTCCCAACTTTATATTTAGGAAAAGTTTTGTCTGATCAACGAACACCCAACCAGTTCAGACACTTTCATTAAGTAATACCTAATTAGCTTATGAAAACAAAAGGCACACATAAAAAATGGATAGTTATTCCAATAATAGGAATTGGTTTGTTTCTTGTACTTTTTGTTACTGCAGCATATTACTATCCCGGAGGTTCAAATGTTAACAGAACAAAAGAAGGATTTGATTGGATCAATAACTATTGGTGCGACCTGTTTTCACAAACTGCAAAAAACGGTGATCTTAACAAAGGTAGGATCTTTGGCCTGACCGGAATAATCATACTGTTCTCATCGCTTGCCTTTTTTTGGTATTATCTGCCACAATTTTTTCATGAAAGAAGACTTAACACCATTATTATTCGATATACAGGGCTCACAGCCATGTTTATACTGATTTTTGTCTTTACACGTTTTCATGATAGTATCATTGGAATCGGAAGTACCATTTGTGCCATTCCAATGGCGGCAACTCTGAGCGAACTGAGAAAAAATAATTTAAGAGCCCTTCATTTTTTAGGCTTGTTCTGCATCTTTCTTATATTATTGAATTTCTTTATTTATGTAACAAACTGGTGGATTGTCATTTTGCCACTCCTCCAAAAGATCGCACTTATTGCATTTCTTATCTGGATCGTACTTATCGATTTAAAATGTCTCGTGATTAATCCTAAAAATAATGTGCGTTATTCTTAATTCTTTCATGGACATCCGGTGTTTCGTCTCCATAGCCGATAATGATGGCAAGATGAACCTGATGTGTATAAGGGATATTCAACCTGGAATAATCATCCGTTTGTTCCACAAATTTCCCAAAACCGACCGGACAACTATCCAAACCTAATGATTTAGCGGCCAGCATGATGTTTTGTGAACACATACCTATATCAAGACCTGCCCATTCATTTCCCTTTGGTGCAGTAATAAAAACAACCACCGGGGCTCCATGAAAAACAGGATCTTTGGCCGTCAGAAAATGGACGCTATCTGATAAATGCTTCATACCTGAAACAACTGCCTTAGCGATATTTTTAATTCCCATTTTCGGGATGTTTTTTAAGGCTACCTTATCAATCTCATGCGAGAACAATTGGATCATCTCCTTGTCTGTCACTATATGAAATCCCCAAGGTTGTTTATTCATCGCAGATGGAGCCATTCTTCCAGCCTCCAACAGTTGCTCAATGAGATCCCTGCTTACAGGAATGTCCTTATATTTTCGAACCGCTCTTCTTTCATAGATGGTTTTTATTACTTCATTCATGTTCATTCTGTTTTAGTTTTTCGTTCAAATTACGGGGCATTGACTGACAGTCACAATTCCTCTCATGTTCCGCATGTCATTTTATCTGCTGTTCTTTTGTTGCGTTCTTGCCCATTTTGTTCTTCAAGTGTCATTCCTTATTCATATCACTTTGTATTTAGTTTCCTGTTTAATAAATAACCCATTGCAACGCTGATTGCTGGAATTGAAATGTATCCCAAACCGATCGACATGAAATAGGTTGAAAATGAGCTTTTCATCATCGGAATGAGAATGATACTATCCAAAAGAATATTAATCGCCAACCAGGACAGTCCGACAATAAAACCGTTCAAAATGAAATCGTTGTAGACTCGCTTAAAGAAAACGTAAAGCAAATAGCTCCCGGAAGTAGTCCCGGAAATCATCATGATCGATTTAAACGTACTATATTCCATTAACAACTGACCTCCAGGTTTATAGCATAAAAACGAAATAACAAATGGAATTAACCAGCTTAGCAATCCAAGCCAAATAACCCGGTAAATAATCTTTTTAGACATGTGAATTGTTATTAAATATTCATTGAATTTTTTCTGATGGAACAGAAGCTTTTGGTCGATTTTTCCCTTCTACATATGGATGGAAGAACCAACTATTCATTGGTTGTCAAGTCCTGTTTGACAAAGGAACAACTACCTCCAACTCATTAACAACGGATGCAATACCTGGCACATTCCATGCTGCATGTTCAGCATCACGTTTTTCGACATAAGACCGAACCGTTCCACTCAGGGTCACTTTATCGTCTTGTGTCGCTATTCTTATATCATTGGCGTCAATTATTGCATTGCGCTCAAATGCTGCAGTAATCTTCTTTTGCACGTCTGATGGATGGATGTGCGAAATAACGGTCACAAGATTTGTAATCCCTTTCACACCGGCAAGGTTACTCACCGCATTCTTTACTGCATTTTTTTGAAAAATCCAATTAACCCTACCTTCTGCTGTCACCCAACCGTCCTCAACTTTCACCTTGATCTTATCATCGGGAACTAAACTGTCCCAACGCAACGTATTCACTATTGCCTCAGCAATTTCCGAATCTGTTCTTTTGTCGTTTGCTCCAATCTTAACATGAATGTCCTCAGCTACGGCTTTTGTACCTTCTACGCGCAAAGCCGCGTTCTCAGCAGCGCGTTTTTCTGCATACGATCCCACTGTTCCGAAAAGCTCCACGATACCATTATTCACGGCGACACCTATTTCAGAAGCGTCAATGGCAGGCTGCCATTTCAATTCTTCTATCACGTCCTTTTGTAGTGTTGCGTCTGTTTTCATAATAACTGTTTTAAGATTACAATACAAAGAACTGCGATGCGGACTGAAGATTCTATGACAACTATCAAAAGCAGAGATGACAATCATCAAGTACCAACACCAGGTAAATGTGAATGAAAGAAGGAAAAACCATCCTGAAAATACTATTACACTCAGCGTATTGCTGTCATTGGGTAAAACAGAAGTTGAGGCAGATATCCCAAAGGAGGAAAATCATCATCAACATTGATCTTCATCAATTTTTCCCTGAGCAAAATATCGGAAGTTAGCAGGATGAAAGCAAAAACATTTATCGAATTGGCAGCATTGTCTGCGAACCTGTATGCTATCTCGAAGGAAACCCATCTCCTGGAGAAGCTGAAAGACCTGTCGGAAGAAGGTCGGGATAAGTTTAACGAATTCATGTCGGAAAGAGCCGTTGACGAACATGGTAACGAGATTCCTTTCACAGAAAGGATCAAGCTGAAAGCAAAAGAAGTACAGGAAGAATTGGAAACTAAGATCGGTGAGATGGTAACTGTCTTCTACGAAAAAGTAAATATTGCCCATACTGACAAATTGGTAGCCCTGGAAAGGCAGTTGGAAGACATCAACAAAAATATTGCACTGGCGGAAGCCCGTATCCACCATTTGGAGAATAAAGATCAAACGGATGGCGCTGTTTGATTCCGTTCGGCAACGTTATCGATCTTTCGCCCGGTTCAACCGCATTCTTCGGATTTTTGTACGCTATGGTTTTGAGGACATTGTCTCGTACCTGATTGAAACACGGAGATTTCCACTATTACGGAAACTGATTCCGCGTGCTACCAGGCGAAATGCCCGAAAGTATACCAAGTACGAAAAAATGCGTCTTGTATGCGAGGAGCTTGGTCCAACATTTATCAAATTCGGACAGATTCTTAGTAACCGTTCGGATCTTCTTCCCGCTGAACTTATTATTCAGCTGGAAAAATTGCAGGATAGCGTGCCTCCTCAAGCAGGTATAATTTCACGTCAGGTAATTGAGAGTGAATTAAAAAAACCACTTGAAGAATTATTCGCATGGTATGAAACCGAAGCATTTGCTTCGGCTTCTATGGCACAGGTGCATAAAGCAACACTCAAAACAGGTGAAATTGTTGCCGTGAAAGTGCAGCGACCGGAAATCCGGGCAATCATTATCGAAGATATCCGGATTATGTATATGCTGGCCGGTATTCTCGAACGTAGAATTCCTTCCTTAAAAAGCTTTGATCCAAACGGGCTTGTTCAAAACTTCGAAGAAAGTATTTTAAAAGAACTGGATTTCATACGGGAATCAGTCAGTATACAACGGTTTTCCCGAAACATCACCGAGGATCCGCGAGATAACACCACTCATGTCCCAAAGGTTTACCGGGAATACACTACTGGAAAGGTCCTCACTATGGAGTTTATTTCCGGTGTTAAAGTTACTGACAAGAGGATCCTGGAATCGAACGGATATAACCGGAAGGAGATTGCAAAAAAACTAGCATTGACTTATATCAAGCAAGTTTTCGAATATGGTTTTTTTCATGCCGATCCGCATCCGGGAAATATATTGGTTCTTCCGAACGGTCATATCTGCTTTCTTGATTTTGGGATGATGGGAAACATCCTTCCGAGGGATATTGAAATTCTGGGGAATCTTTTCCTCGCCGTAAAATCCAAGGATGTCAAGAAAATCATCAAAACCTTACTGCAAATGTCCGATGCAACTACGATTCGCGATATACGTTCGTTGGAATATGAACTCAATGAATTCGTTTGTAATTACAGCGTTGCAAGCATTCACGAAAATGAAATGAGTACAGTGCTGTTACAGTTGAAAGATATCATCGTCCGATACGATCTGAAAGTACCTCCCCATTTTTTTCTGCTCATCCGGTCGATGGTGACTATCGAGGGCCTGATCCGCAATCTCGATCCTGATATTGATATGTTGGAAATTGCCCGACCTTATCTCCTTTCTGCCATTGCAAGAAAACTCAATCCATTCAAACTGGGGATGAAAGTTTTGAACGGACTTTACGAGATTGCAAATTACATGGAAGAATTTCCAAATGACCTGAAAAATGCCATCCGAAAGATCAATACCGGAAAGATGAACGTCAACCTGAACCATCAGGGCGTGGATCCGCTTGTTCACACAATCAACCGAACAACCAAACAAATCGCCAGTGCCCTGATAATAGTCGCACTGCTTGGTGGCTCAGCATTGTTCATCATCCATGAGATCCGTCCCTTTTGGTTCGGATATTCCTGTTTCGGGGTCATCGGAATTATTTTTTCCGTCATATTGGGCTATGGCATGGTGAGGAATATCTCCCATGGTGATCATGACGATCGGAACGTATGGAAAGAAGATCGGTAATTCGGAAACCTTTCTTGGTGCATCAGTGAATTTACAGCAACCCTTGTCGACTTATAAAAATCAATTTCGAATTTAAAGATAAATCCCATTTTGAATTAACTTCGATGCATGGATACAAGCATATTTACAAATAAAAACAGTGTTCCCGGAGATAGTGATTTATCCCTTGAACTGAAAGACACCTATGATTTATGGTGTGCTATTCGTAATCATGTTCACAAGATATATCCCGATGCAATTGATGAATGGCATTATTCCGGTGCCAAATACGGCTGGAGCTTTAGAATAAAAGATAAAAAGCGGGTAATTGTTTACCTGCTCCCAAGAGGAGGATTCTTCAAAACTGCGTTCTTATTCGGACAAAAAGCAACAGATGTTATCATTAACAGTAAACTGTCTCCCTTTATTATAGAGCAATTGGAAGCAGCTAAAGTTTACGCTGAAGGACGCGGGATAAGGATTGATATTTTGGATGCTGCATTTGTAAATGACATGAAACAACTGGTGGAGATTAAATTGGCCAATTAATCCATTTTTTTTTTCATTCTTCAGATTCCCGTTCAGCGCTTTTTATTCTTAAAAGGCCACTTTTTTTTCATATTTATCAAACTACTGTTCAGATTATCCGATCCTGTTTCCAGGTTTTTCAGTATCTGCTCCAGACTTTGAGTTGCCGCCGTATCCGTGAGTAATACCCCAAGAACTCCATCTCCACGCTTCAGTTTTTTCGAAATTTCGTTGAAATTACCAGAGATTACTGCAATACTATCTGTAATGGAATGAATATTTACAACCGATCGGTCAATTTCGAAGCGAAGCATTGTATCTGTCAGCAGCAAACCAACGGATCCCTTCCCTGCCTTTACTTCTTTTAAGATGGTACGCAAATCCCCGGTCAGCACAGCCGCATTTTCTCCTGTATACTTGAAATGAGTAATAGCCACTTTAACATTGTCAGCTAATCCTTGATCCAGGAGCAAATTTAGTATGGATTGGCTGCTGTTAAGCTTTTTAGTGATCGATTGAAGATCTTCTGACACTGCATTTAAATTCTCATTCGTGTTGTTCAGTGTACGAAAGGAAGCATCTATTTCTACGGTTCTCAACGTGCGAAGCATGTCACCATCTTGTATCGGTGATGCGTTACTCTTAGACGGATTGATATTCACGAGCTTATTTCCCATAACTCCGTCAGTCCCAATTATTGCTCTTGCATCTTTTCGAATAAACCGACAGGCGTCAAGATCAATTGCCATAATTACCACGACTGAAGTATCACTGGTAATCTCGATTGATTCTACCGTACCTACATCTATCCCGGTAAATCGCACACTATTCCCGCGTCTGAGGCCGTTCACATTATAAAAAGTTGCCTTTACCCGGATAGTTGAACCAAATAATCGTTGTTTACTTCCTACATAATAGAGTGCAGCAATGATTCCCAGTGATCCCAGTAAAACGATCAGGCCCAAACGTATATTTCTGTTATGTTCTTTTTTCATGGTTCAAAAAATTGTCGGATGTTTTCATCACGGATTTGTTCGAGTTCTTCATAGGTTCCTGTAGCATAGCAACGCCCTTCTATAAGCATCACAATTTTTTCAGCCACGGTCTTGACACAATGCATGTCATGTGAAATAATAATAGAAGTGGTCTGATATTTCTTTCCAAGTGTTACGATCAGATCACTGATTTCTTTGGCAGTAATCGGATCAAGTCCGGTTGTCGGTTCATCGTATAGAATGATCTCGGGCTTTAGAATAATGGTTCTTGCCAATGCAATCCTTTTACGCATTCCACCGGAAAGCTCGGAAGGCATCATATCAGCAGTATGCAGAAGGCTTACATTCGTCAATGCCTCTTCCACAAGTTGGTCCACTTTTTCTTCTGTCATTTTTTTGCGATGCCTGCGCAAGGGAAACTCCAGGTTCTCCCTTACGGTCATCGAATCATAAAGTGCATTGCTCTGAAAAAGAAATCCTACCCTGGAACGTATTTCATCCAGCTTCGTGGAACGGATAGCTACCATATCCTGTTGAAAGACCTCGATGATTCCTGCATCAGGTTTGATCAACCCGATAATACACTTTATAAGAACAGACTTCCCCGAACCAGATCTTCCAAGTATAACTACGTTTTCACCTTTATTGAGTGTAAGGGTGAAATTGCGTAACACATGATTATCCCCGAACGATTTGGATACGTTTTCCAAACGGATAACCGCACCCGGAATGGAACCAACTGGAATATCTGCTTTCGAATTGTTCATGTCAACTGGAACAAATCAGTAATCTGAACAGCGATCAGGTCAAGTATGAATACGAGAAGTGACGATAGCACTACTGCAACATTGGCCGACCTTCCCACACCTTCTGTACCGCGACTGGTTGTGTAACCTTTATAGCAGCTGACGATACCGATGGCAAAACCGAAGAAGTATGTTTTGATGATTGACGGAACAATATCTCCGAATGCAAGCGCGTCGAATACCTGTGTCCAATATAGATTCCAGCTTATGAATCCGCGAAGGTTTACTCCAAGATACCCACCGTAAAGTGCAACTGCATCTGCGAATATAACAAGCAACGGAACCATAAGTGTCACCGCAAAAACACGGGTAACCACCAGGAATTTAAAGGGATTTGTACCAGATACATCCATCGCATCGATTTGCTCGGTCACTTTCATTGAACCAAGCTCCGCCCCTATTCCCGAACCAATCTTTCCAGCACAGATCAGTGCTGTGATTACAGGAACAATTTCGCGAACAAGGGAAACGGAAATCATTCCCGGCAACCACGCTTCCGCTCCGAATTGAATAAGTGTTGGACGCGTCTGGATAGTAATCACCAATCCAATTATAAATCCGGTGGTCATAACCAGTCCCAACGATTTGTAGCCCAGAAAAAAACATTGACGAAGCATTTCAGCAAATTCATGTCCCTTGCGGAAAAGCTCCACAAAGAAGCGACCTGTGAAACGGCTTATCTCACCCGTTTCATTCAAAATCCGCTGTAACTGGTTCTCCATTTCCCGATCTATGTGTTAGGGTCATTCAACCGGCTGAAAGTTTCCAGTGGAATCTTTCCCGAATTAGCTACCTGCCAGGAAGAATCCTGTAATATATAAAGTTCAGCTTTCAGTCCGAAAGTTTCTCTTAAATAGTCTTTCAGTTCAGTTGTCGTCATACGCGGCTCTATGATAAGAATCCCATTATTGTCAATTGTCCTGCAATCACTTATTGTAAGCCGGCCATTACGAACGATTTTGTCGGAATGTGATCCGTCCGTCGTGTTTGGTTTCCCATAGAATTCAAGTTTCATGTTTGGAAATTGAGTACCGAAAAGTTCTTGGATGGTATGAATTTTACGACGATTGTTGATTTCGATATGAATGGCTTCCATAAGCATGGGAATTAAATACTTTCACTTTGAAACAAAAGTATCGGATTGATTCCCCCTTACTTATGAGGCTTGTCAACCGTGGGATTGATCCTAATCATCCCTATTTGAAAATGTATTCATTCGCAAATTGATATGAATCAACAACCAATTGACACACATCATTTCCATACCAGACTGATTTCCTTCACTTTGTATTATCATTTAAAACAAGTCACTATGAAAACAGATTCACAAGTACAAAAAGACGTAATGGAAGAATTGAAATGGCAACCTTCCATCAATTCCTCGGAGATTGGAGTCTCTGTAAAGGAGGGTATTGTAACACTATCAGGGACAGTAGATCAGTATATTGAAAAAAGAGATGCTGAAAAAGCAGCATTACGGGTAGAAGGAGTAAAAGGTGTAGCGGAAGACATTGAAGTTAAATTATCGTTCGGCAACAAAAAAAACGATGCCGACATAGCCAAAGCTGCAATTAATGCATTGCACTGGGATTCAATGGTTCCGGATAATGCGATAAAAGTGAAAGTTGAGAATGGTTGGATCACGGCTGAAGGTAAAGTCGACTGGCTTTATCAAAAATCAGCCGTGCGCGATGCCATTTCGAATCTCACCGGTGTGAAAGGCGTAATCAATCTTATCACTATCAATCCTTCTGCGAATCCGGTTGACATTAAAAAGAAAATTGTGGCAGCCTTTGACCGAAACGCTTCTATCGATGCAAATAACATCCAGGTTCTGAACGAAGGTGACCGGGTTGTACTGAAAGGAACCGTACGCTCGTATGCCGAGCGCCTGGATGCACAACATGCCGCATGGAATGCACCTGGGGTTGCACATGTAGACAATCAACTGGAGGTGAAAATCCCCTCATATAGCGCTGTATAATTTAAATACCAATACCAGTCCGAAGGGTTTGCAGGAATTCTGTAAACCCTTTTTCCTGTATATTCTTCAACTTCTTTTCAATGTATACAAATTAAAAAAGAGTGAACGCTTTCATATTGACTCTTCACTTTTATTTGAAATCCTGTTTAAATCACACTGATTTTTAATCTCTTTAAGTTCTGTTTTTCCGTTTTGATATCCATGAAATATATTCCCGGATTTAATCCGGGTAAAACAATTGACCCCGGTAAAGCGGATACATCGATTTTAAGAACAATCGAACCTGCCGGATTGTAAATCAAAATCGTTATGTCTTCACCTAATTCTTCTCCCGAAATTAGTTTCAGGGTGCCATTTCCGGCAACCGGATTCGGGTATACCGAAACAAACTCGTTCGTATTTTCTCCCAAACCTAAATTATTATAATTGTAAATGACCGATGTTCCTGAACAACCGGAAGCATTTGTAACAGTAACAGTATATTGCCCGTTTCCATTAGTCGGAGCTAAATTCTGAGAATTTGCACCGGGAATGGGAGTTCCGTTAAAATTCCATTGATACGTTGAAAATGGGGTTGTTGTCAGATAGCCAGCGGAATGATTAACTGCCGGGGTCGGTAGAGCAAATACAGTAACCACTTGCTGAAAGCTCACCGAACATCCGGCTACTGCATTTTGAACCGTTACTACATACGTTCCTGCAGTTGTTACGGTTATTGAAGAATCCAATTCGCCATTCGACCATACGAATCCTGTTCCTCCGGTCACATTCAGTGTTACGGATCCTCCCGGACAAAAACTGGTCGGTCCAGTTGCACTTAAAGCCGCAGGAGAAAAGCAATACGTATCGTTTCCGGAGCATCCTCCGCTATTGGTAACAATCACCGAGTATATTCCATATCCTTCCATGGGAACATGTGTACTTCCGGTTGCCCCGGAAATAGATGTTCCGTTAAATGACCATTGATAGCTTGCAAAACTTCCGGCATTCAAACTTCCTCCGGAGAACACAATCGTTGGAATCGGATTGGAACTTGTTGTAACGACTGCTTGCAAATTTCCTCTGCAGCCAGAATTATCTTCAAAAACTATGGAGTATGTTCCAGCCGTGGAAACGTTAATTGAAGATGTTGTAGCACCTGTTGACCACAAATAGGCAACTCCACCCGTGACTGATAAATTAAGTGGTATACCTCCGCAAATAGTGTAAGGTGCCGCGGGCGATAATGTCAGTACTGAACTGCAGAAATTTGTTTCATATGCTCCCAGATCCACCGTTGTATTTTGAACACGTGCAATTCCATCCAGATCGGTAGTACCCACAACACTTGCATTCAATCCGGCATCAATTGCCGGTGAGAGTGCGTTTAAATGATAATCATATCCCGTTGTATCAAAAGGAGCTGAAGTAAACGCGCCCGGCAGGACAAAATGCGGATTCGACGAGCTGATATTCGTTCCGGTGGCCTGGTTCGTTCCTGTCTGCATAATACAATTACTCATATTGACACCCGAATTCGAAACCTGTGCCAAGGAATTGTTCCCGTAAATGATTGAATTAATAATGGAACTGGAATTATTCAAATTAATCGCAGCACTTATAGTACTTGTAGCATTTCCATCAAAATTATGTGCAACGGTACAATTTACAATGCGATGCAACGATGAACCGATGGATGCAACACCAACTGTTATATAGCTTGCTGCATAATTCCCCACAATTAAACTGTTGGAGACATTCATAGTTCCATTGGCACCTGAATAAATTGCACTGCCTACTGAAGCATTATTTCCCGCCATTACACAATTCGAAAAACTGCTGATATAACCATTTATATAAATCGCTCCTCCAATTGAACCCTGATTTGATTTGAAATAACAATCGGACGCATTGGTTGTCGCTGTCAGATAAAGTGCTCCACCTTTGTCATCTGCAACATTTCCATCAAAAATACATTTCTTCAACGTCAGGATTCCTGAATTCAGATGGTAGATTGCTCCACCATCCTCTGCATAATTACCTGCTAATCTGCAATTTTCGACAATCGGGCTTGAATCCAATGAGTAGATACCCCCACCATAATTAAGATCTGAATATCCTGCGGTGATCGTGACCCCGTCTAATCTTGTTTGACTTCCTACGCTTACAAAAGAAACCACGTGATAGCTATTATCTGTAGCTGCTCCCGTAGCAATTCCGCCACTTAAGACCGTCACATTTGTTGTAATATTCCGTTCACTCAGCAGGGTTTCCGTACCATTAAACCCACCATAAACTTTGGTTCCGTTTTTAATTACAAAAGAGATTGTTCTTGTACTGGTTGTCGTTGGTTTATATGTCCCCGTAGCAATCCAGATCTCATCTCCGAAGGTGGATGCTCCAATTGCATTTTGCAGATCAGTATATGCATTCGTCCAGGAAGTCCCGTTATTCGAACCTGTTGCATTGAGATTCACGTACCACGTTGCGGCATTGGATTTAAAAAGCAGGATTCCGCTAAAGATGAGAAGAAGTAGGATTTTATTCATTTTTAATGGTTTGATTGATTATTGGCAGTAAAGATAATCATTCTACAAATGAAGCAGCTAACCTTTCAATTAAATATCAGGCAATTAAACGGAAAACATATAAAAGTTTTATATCATTTGACTGGCAAAATTTCATGAAAATGAGAAATTTTGTCACTCATCCTGAAAAAATATCAGCTTCAAACGGAATGGCATTTTGTTTGCGGCACTGTCAAGACAGGCGATGCCTGTATGTTCTTTAATATTTGTTTAATTAAAAAGTAAGGTTATGAATCCAGCAAAAAGGAATGGGAATCGATTCCCTTTATTTTCCCCGATGTTCGACGATTTTTTTGGCCGCGAATTTTTTAACTGGGGAAACAACAATTATTCATCAACAAGTACTACCATGCCATCGGTAAACATCCGCGAGACAGGCGACAATTATGAAGTCGAGGTTGCAGCGCCCGGTATGGACAAAAAGGATTTCAAGATCACTCTTGATGGCAACCTGCTGACGATTTCTTCTTTCAAGCAACAAAGCAGTGAAGAGACGAAAGACCGTTATACGCGCAGGGAATTCAGTTATCAATCCTTCCAACGAAGTTTTGAGCTTCCAAAGGACGTAGTCGATCAGGATAACATAAATGCCCGTTATGAAAACGGACTTTTGTATCTGACCATTCCAAAAAAAGAGGAAGCGAAAAAACAAGCGCCCAAGATGATAGAAATATCATGATCAATCGCCAGGTATTCTCAGAAGTGGCTGTCCCGAAAAGGCAGCCATTTTTTATTCCCGGAAACAAGTCTCTCTATCCGTCGACGTACCTAAGCGAATAAAGCACCAAAATTCAACGTTAACCGCTTAAAATGTTAGTAATAAAAATTCATGCAACTCCGAAACCAGATGTCCGTCTTTGATCATAACACATATTATTCATCACGTAAATCGCATTAATGTAAAAAGTATGGACAAAAAAAAACTAATTGTTGCTGTGACACTCATTATGGCCAGCTCAGGAGGCCTTTATGCACAGGAAGCTGTTCCTGCAGCAGGCAATGAAGCTGTCGGAACCGGAGGAACATGTAGCTACACCATCGGACAAATTGCTTACACATCCAACTCCGGAACAAGCGGAGAAGTAAACCAGGGCGTTCAACAACCTTATGAAATTGTCACAACAGCTGGAATAGAAGACAAGAATATCACTTTAGAACTGGCTGCTTTTCCAAATCCGACCAACGGATCAATGACTATTTCAATAAGTGAGCACACTCAAGGAAAGCTTTCGTACCAACTTTTTGATACCCGGGGAAAACTCATTGAAGAAAAAGAGATCGTCCAAAATGAAACAGGAGTTTCAATGGACCGATTAGCCCCAGCCTCTTATTTATTAAAAATAACTGATAATGGTCAGTTAGTAAAAGAATTTCAAATTATTAAAAACTAAACACCATGAACAAACGAATATTAAATACCGCAATCTTACTTTTACTTGCCTTTAACCTCTTCTCGCAAGCGCCACAAAAAATGAGCTACCAGGCTGTGATCCGCAATGCATCCAACACTTTGGTTAGCAACCAAAACGTTGGAATGCGGGTAAGTATCCTGCAGGGAAGTCCAACAGGGAGCGCAGTTTACCAGGAAACACAAATGCCAACATCAAACATCAATGGTTTAGTGAGCATTGAGATCGGGGCGGGAACGATTGTTTCAGGAACTTTTGCGTCCATTGACTGGTCAGCGGGACCTTATTTTGTAAAAACTGAAACTGATCCTGCAGGTGGAACAAATTATACGATCAGCGGAACTACCCAGTTGTTAAGCGTTCCTTATGCTTTGCACGCAAACAGTGCGAACGAGAACGACCCCGTTTTTGATGCATCTGTCGCAGCAGGAATTACAGCCGCAGATACTGCAAACTGGAACAATCACCCGGACTCCACAGACATTGCCGGAATGGGATATGTTGCCGGCCTGGTGACATATGAAGTAGGTGATTTTGCGCAAGGAGGCGTAGTATGTTACGTCGACGAGACCGGACAACATGGATTGGTCGTTGCTAAAAACGATTTACCCAGCATTAGATGGTTCGCGGGCACTTATGGTAAAACACGTGCTAATGGAAACGGTATTTATGCAGGTACAGCCAATAATGTAATCATCATTGCGGCACACCTGGCTTTAGGCGACGATGGCAATCCATATGCCGCTACAACCTGTAATGAGTTGCAAATTACAGAAGGAACAAGAACGTATTCCGACTGGAACCTTCCAACAACCGCAGAATTGGAGCTTATCGGTGCCAACTATACCATTATTGATGCAACTGCAACAGCGAATGGCGGAACCAACCTGCTTACATCTCCTTATTGGAGTTCAAATGAGGCAAACAATACAGATGCAAATACAGTGGTTATCACTCCCGGGGGAACATCAATTCTTCCCATTAACAAAGCTGCGACTTTTGAAATAAGAGCGGTTCGTAGATTCTAGTTCAAAGTTCGATCGACCGCTTTAAAGAGGGCCATGGAATTCGTTTCATGGCCTTTGTTGTGTTCAGAATAAATCCATCCATCACTTCCAAACGCGATGTTTTCTCAATCAACAATACATTTATCCAAGGAACATAAGGACTTGTTGATTTAACCAAACCAGAATTATGAAGAAGGATTCGGGATTCGAAATTCTCGGTTTGCCCGATGTAATATTTATCAAACTTTTCAGAATAGTTGATGTAAACGTAGTAGATTTCCATGAAAAGTAATTTCCTATAAAAGCAAAAACCCTAGAGCATTTGATACACTCTAGGGTTTTCTAAGCTTACAGTTCAGACGAAGCTTTGCTTGTCTGAATCCCGACCGCAGCGTCGGGACCATATTTACTTATACTTTTCTATAAACGCAACTAATCGAACCCGATTCAAATTTTTCAGTTTCTTTTCAAGAGTCATTGCCTCTGAACGCGATGTTTTCTCAATCAACAATACATTTATCCAAGGAACATAAGGACTTGT
>NZ_CAMLDC010000013.1 GCF_946478805.1 uncultured Fluviicola sp.
CCGGAAGTGGATTCACAGTAACAGTTGTTGCAGTTGAAGTCGACGAACAAGATCCATTTGAAACGGTAACTGTATAAGAACCGCTCGTTGTAACGGTAATGGATTGAGTTACTTCTGCTGTTGACCAAGTATTTCCGGTAGCAGAAGATGATGTCAAAATAACAGAACCTCCGGCGCAGAATGTAGTTGGACCGCCGGCAGCAATAGTCGGAACTGCCGGAAGCGGATTCACCGTAACGGTCGTTGATGCTGAAGCCGATGTACAGCCACCAGCCGAAACAGTTAATGAATAAGTTCCGCTAGCTGAAACTGTGATGGACTGTGTTGTAGCTCCTGTTGACCAGGTATTTCCGCTTGCAGAAGAAGAAGCTAATGTAACGGAACCACCCGCACAAAAAGTTGTTGGACCACTTGGAGTAATTGTTGGCGTTGCGGGTAATGGAGTAACTGTAACAACTGTTGCAGCCGAGGTTGAAGTACAACCTCCACCACCCAGGACAGAAACTGTATAAGATCCGCCTGTTGCAACTGTAATCGATTGGGTAGTTGCTCCTGTTGACCAGGTATTTCCGGTTGCAGAAGACGATGTCAAAGTAACGGACCCACCGGCGCAGAAAGTTGTCGGACCGCCAGCTGCAATTGTCGGAGGAGTTCCGGGTGTTACTGTTACCGTTCGGTTACTTGTGATCTGATTACCACATAGATCTGTAACGATTGAATAAAGAGTCACAGATCCTGAGGTTGGGAACGAAATACTTGTACTTGTGCCCGTCCCAATACTTGGAGTACCTGTTGGACTGAAGCTCCAATTATATGAGTAAGCCGGAACACCGTAAATTGCAGCAGTAGATGCCGTGAGTGAACCTCCCTGGCAAACAGTTGTTCCTGAAAGCGTAATTGGAGTAGCCGGATTCGTATATTCCAATGTTCTTCCTATAGTATTCATTACCCAAGGAGAAGCAGCACCAATACAGGTATTTGAACAACCGCTTGATCCCCAACACGAACGATAGAATTTCAATGTAAATGTTATACTTTGACCACCGGTAGTGCAATTTGCCGCCGAAGGAGCCGGTATGCAAGATGCCAAATCAGAATATACTGTCTGATTGGTAGCAGCACAAGTTCCTCCTCCAGTTGCATTACAGAACCAATAAAACCCAGCCGCAGAAGGGCTGGTACACGCTCCTGTCGCGATTCGCATACCTCCATCCTGCAACCAACAGGTGGTTCCGTTTGCGCTGTATGTAAAGGAAAATGTTAAATCAGTCAAAGTCGCTCCTGCCGGGCACGGAACCACCAGATTATAGTCACATGAATTGGTGAAATTACACGAGGCATTGTATCTGGATCCCGTGATGGAAGCTTGTGCCAAAGTAGCTGTTCCGCTTACGAGCGGATCTACTATCAATTGGTACGAATCAATATTTTCATCGATCCAATCGTAATCCACAAATAAATCGATGATATTAGAGTGAATGCCATAAACGCCTGAACGAGCTAGGTCCTTGGGGCCATTTTTGGCAAATAACTTTGCCTCATTCATCATTGCCAATTCTGTTGAACCATCCATCAATTTTAGATTCCCTATTCCCTGAGAATAATCACCACCTTCGAATCGAGCATGAATAGAGGGCAACCCTCCCAATTCTTCCCGAAATACTAATTTGTCAAAAACTCCAAATTCATTGGAATTTATAATGAAACTTGTTTTAACCGATCCTCTCAAAACGACCATTTCAGCATCAATTCCCGGGAAAACATTGTGAATCAGTGCACCATCGGCACCTACCGTATAATCCGACCAATCCGCAATAAGAGGATTTAATTCAACTCCATTTTGAACAACGACCAATTTCCAATTATTGAAATGGATAGTACCATTCGCAGTTTTCAACTCTGTTCTTTTCGTGGAAAAATCAATTGCAGGTTGGTCCAATAAATAACCGGATTCATATCGTGTTTCAGAAACCGGATGTAATTCATGTTTAATGGTCAGCCATTTTCCGTTGACCAGTTGATGTAAATCTCCTAAAGCTTTTTGAGTAAAGAATTCATGATTATCAGAAACACTAACAAAATAGCGTTCATCGATTGTTCGTTTTTCCAACACTTCCACGCAATTATCACACGGAGCATTTTCAGGAAGCACGCCAAATTCAGGATGATTGTAATTCTCAGGAAGGTTATTTTTTTTCCATTCTTCCAGATTCTTCGTTTCGGAAGCAGGAAAGGAAATCAAGTTGTTTGCTTTCGCAGTCATTCCTACCTGAGCATGTTTATCTTGACTATATACGTGGGAACTTCCAATAAAAGAAAGGAAGAAAACCAAAACCAGGTTTCTAGAGTAGTTTGTTGTTGGCATGAACCTATTATTTAACGCTATGGTAAATAGACGTAAATAATATCACATGGTAGTCTCCAATTCTATTTTTTTTAACACCGAATTAATAAACAGGTAAACCCAAGAAAACTATAACGTTCTAGTAGGGAGGATTGTCTTTAAATTCCTCTTGCCTTCTTTATATTATCGTAAGCTTCCTGAATACGCTGGAATTTTTCCTTTGCCCCTTTCTGATATTCCTCACCTAATGAAGCTACTTTATCCGGGTGATAACGAACAGCCATTTGACGGTAGGCTTTTTTCACCTCCTCATCGCTTGTCGATTCCTCAATTCCCAGAATTTCATAGTCTGCGTTGAGGTTTTGTCTGAACATTCCCTGCACGGATCTGAAATCCATAGGCGGAACCTGGAGCAAATTCGCAATGTACTGCAAAGTCTTTACCTCCTGATCGGAAACCTGACCATCTGATTGTGCTATTCCAAACAGGTAATGAAGCAATTGAATACGAATTTCCACCTGAGCGCGCATACGTATATCAGAACAGATCTGATCAATCGGAATTGTCGGAGCATCCAAAAAGTGTTTCAGTGTTTGCAGATGAGAAGTATTGAACTGATTCCCGAATTGTTGTGCAAGAAAGGTTTTCACGAAATTCAATTCCGATTTCACCACCTTCCCGTCACTTTTCATCATGTATGCGGAAAGTGCCAAAAGCTGTGTGGGGAAATCATACCGCTGCGTTTGCTGAGTGTAATACTCAAAAATATCCTGAAACGATTGACGGGATCCGCCACCATTGGCATTGGCAGCCTGGTTTTTTCTGACGCGAACTGCCTGATCCACAAAACCTCCTATGAAAAAAGCAATCACTGCAGGTAAAAACCTTCCTCCTGAAACAGCGAATGCAACAATTGCAAAAATGATACTATACACGCTAAAAAAATAAAATTCCCGTCAGTGAGTCCAACGGGAATGATGCATTATACAAATGAGATACTTCTCTCAATAAACTGGTTCAACTCCTCGCCTTTCAGCATTCCTTGAGCTAACAAAGCCAAATCCGTCAATTGTTTGATCTTGGTTGACTTTTCTTCGTCGTTCTTCAAACTCAACAAGGATTCCACTTTTTCATGATTTGAATTCACAACCATGCTGTATGTTTCCGGGAATGCACCAAAGAAACCTCCTCCTCCGTATTTCTGCTGTTCCATCATACGACGAATGAATTCAGGTTGAGTAACTATAATCGGTGAATCCGTTTCGCTCATTGATTTGAATTCGATTTTGAATTTTTGGTTATTAACCGCAGATTCAAACAAGGGTTTCAAACTTGTTTGTTGCTCTTCTGTCAACTTTGACGGCAATTCACCGTCCTTTTGAATCAGTTGATCCAGAGCATCCGCATCCACCCGGGCAAAGCTAAAGTTCTCAAATGTTTGTTCAACCAATGAAATCCAATGTACAGCCAATGGTCCATCTATAATTGCAACTTGATAACCACGATCTTTAGCTTGTTTAACGAACGAAAACTGTTCTTCCAAGCTATGCGTATACAACGCAACTACTTTTCCGTCTTTATTTGTTTGAAGTGGTGAAATTTGCTCTTTAAACTCTTCCAACGTGAAATACTTACCATCCGAATTTTTAATCAAAGCAAAGCTTTTAGCTTTCTCCGCAAACTTCTCATCAGAAAGCATTCCATACTCTACAAAAATCTTCAGATCATCCCATTTCGACTCGAAATCAGCGCGATCTTTCTTGAACATTTCTGCCAATTTATCTGCAACTTTCTTCGTGATGTGAGCCGAAATTTTCTTCACATTTCCATCACTTTGCAGGTAGGAACGGGAAA
This sequence comes from uncultured Fluviicola sp., assembly GCF_946478805.1. Next base: position 4,199 of record NZ_CAMLDC010000013.1, read on the forward strand.
CATTCAGCGGAATATCAGGTGAGTCGATAACTCCATGAAGCAAGGTCAAGAATTCAGGAACAATTTCAGCTACCGAATCTGTAATAAACACCTGGTTTGAATACAAGTTGATCTTATTACGCTGTACCTCCACGTTTTCCTTGATTTTCGGGAAATACAAAATCCCTGTCAAATTGAACGGATAATCTACATTCAGATGGATATGGAACAAGGGATCTTCAAAAGACATCGGGTACAACTCTCTATAAAACGAATTGTAATCTTCTTCTTTCAAATCAACCGGAGCTATCGTCCACGCCGGTTTCGGATTATTGATTTGATTCGGAACATCGATTGAAATGCGCTTCACTTTTCCATCCTCATCCATTTCACCCTCCGGAGAATTGATGTATTCTACCTTGTCTCCAAAGAAAACCGGGATAGGAAGGAATTTGCAATACTTGTCAAGGATTCCTTGAATACGTTGTTTTTCCAGGAACTCAACCGATTCTTCATTGATGTACAAAACGATATCTGTTCCCCGTGTCTCCTTCTCAATGTCTGTCAAAGTATATTCCGGTGAACCATTGCTTTCCCATTGAACAGCCTGTGAACCCTCATGACGAGACAACGTACGGATCTGAACTTTTTCAGCCACCATAAAGGCAGAATAGAACCCCAAACCGAAATGTCCGATGATGCTCTCGGCACCTTCCTTACCTTCGTATTGTTTTACGAACTCCTCTGCACCCGAAAATGCAATCTGATTGATGTATTTATCGATTTCATCGGCTGTCATTCCGATTCCGTTATCTCTGATTGTCAAAGTCTTTGCTTCCTTGTCCAAAAGCACTTCCACCTTCAATTCACCAAGTTCGCCTTTAAACTCTCCTGTTGAAGAAAGCACTTTCAACTTCTGCGTCGCATCCACCGCATTTGAAACCAACTCACGCAGGAAAATCTCATGGTCGGAATACAAGAATTTTTTAATAATAGGAAAAATATTTTCCGTTGATACATGTATCTGTCCTGTTTTCATACTTATTTGAAATTTCTCTAGACTTGTCAAGGTTTGTGCCAAGTACGTTCAGGTGACAAAATGACAGATTAGCGTTGAATTAAATTACAAATTGACAAATGGTAATATGCAACAGGAACTCTTACATTTGTTGTATTGACCTGTGAAAGGTATCCTATTCACGTGTTCTTAATACAAATAATATTGTCATGCGTCGGCAATTCTTTCGGAGTTCTGATCTCTATAAGTTTACCCCGTCGTTCCTTGGTCCCTTTTTGTTTGTAAAACCGATAATTCCCAATTGTTTGAACAAGTTCCATCACTTCCAAGGGACTCGGTCCGACTTCTTTTTCCCGCTTTTCTGAAACTTCTATGATAAAGATCGGGAGTTGTTTTCTGAACCAATTCATCCCGCCTCGAAGCACTTGTGGTTCAAATCCTTCCACGTCAATCTTAACCAAATGAATCGGAGTTCCTTCATCGAATAGGTCATCCAAACGTCCCATTTTAACCTCCACTCCTTTTTCTTCCGAACCTTGCGAGATCAGGGATGCTCCTCCCCGGTTTACTTCCCAGTTTTCGAACAGCAAGGCGGTTCCTTGGGTATCGGAAAGTGCAATTGGAAGCAATTCGATATTTTTGCACTTATTCAATTCAATATTTGTTTGTAAGATTGAAACAGTATTAGGGTTTGCCTCCACTGCATAAACAGTCCCGGTTTCTCCAACCCGTTTGGAAGCAATTACGGACATCAAACCGATATTTGCTCCAATGTCCAAAAACGAACTTCCCGAATCGAGATACTTTTCAAGTAATTGAATCGTTCCTTTCTCATAAGTTCCTGTCTGGAAGAGCGATAATTCAACTCCTTTATCTAACGATGGATCGATCATCATTTTGATACCGTGAATGGTCTTCAGTACATGTTTTCCAACAGCTTTCGGATTCGGAAGAAGCAGTTTGGGTAAAGCCACCGAAAGTCTACGAATTCCTTTTACATCCCAATCACGAAGAGAGGAAATGAGTTTATGACGGAGTAAAAAAGATCTTTCCGGAATTGACATTGACACGAAGTTATCACTTATTGTTGGATAATCGAACTGAGTCCAATCCGGAATCTACAAATAATGATTTCGTTATATAACGAATACATAATATCCAGATATCATTCTATATTTTTTTGCTTTCAAACACTTGTTTCAAATCATCTTTTCAACTAACTTAATTAGGAAACAACATTTTATGGGACGATCTAAACATCTACAGTACACTATTCAAGAATTAAATGGCGCTAGAATTGGTCGCGCTATTGCCGCATCCGCAAGAGTGGTTATTCTTCAAGAAATCAGTAAATACCACATTGTTACAAACAAATATATTTCACAGAGAGTAAGTCTTAGCGGTGCAGCTGTATCACAACATTTACAAATTTTGAGAGAAACGGGTTTTATTGAAAGTAAATATCTTGGAGATGAGGAAGGTTTCCAAGGTTACACATTTACGGAACAAGGTGAGATTGATTTCGATAATCTTAAAGGAATTCTATAAACATCTCAAGGAATCAATATGAACCAGTATCAAAAACTAGTTTATTTTTTTGATCACCTCTTCCAACATAGATTGTTCATTCAGATCTAATTTTTTGCGCAACCGCAAATGGTTTCGTTTCACGGAATCAGAAGAGATTCCCAGTGTTTTACCGATTTCATTTGTAGATAAGTCCAAACGGATCAATGCGGCCAATCTTAAATCCGCTTTTGAAATCGTATCAGCCATTGCCAATACATTATCAAAGAAAGTCGGGTAACGTTTATTGAACAAATGCCTGAATTCATCCCAATCGTCGTCGGTCAAGATCTTAAATGAATTTAAACGTTCCAATAATCCTTCCTGCTCCTTCCTTTGATCGATCGAAAGAAATTGATCTTTAAAGTTACTGATCTCAAACTGTAACTGGTTTACCAATTCGTGTTTTTCAGAAAGATTTGCGAGGATTTGCTTCATACTTTTTTCTGTACGAAGTAAGTCTTCCTCTACTAATTTCTTTTCCTTTCTTTTACGAAGGATGTATTGACGGGTAATAATAAAAGTTCCCGCCATAATCACGAATATAAAAGCCAGGATCAGATTATATTTCTGTTCCGATTGTTTCTTTCTAAGCGCTAAAAGATCCAACTCAGCTTGCTTTTTATGGAAATTGATCTGAAATTCAAAATTCAGGAAATTTTCAATGTTTAACCGGTTACTGATCTGATTCAGATAATGAAGATGCTGGTTCTGGTTCTTATAGGCCAGGTTGAAATTTTTCATTTTTTCATAGTACAAAGCGGCTACCCGATGGTATTCGGACTTGATTCTTATATCCGAATCAAAGCTGTTCAATAACTCTTCCGCTCTCTTTATTTTCAAACTGGCTTCTTTCATTCTGTTTTGCTTGGTCTCAATTTCGACCAAGGCCATCAGTGCATAGCAAGCGCTTTCCCGTTGATTACAGTCAATCCCGGTTTCATAATCAATCGTGAACAATTTCCGCGCTAAGGTTAAATTGCCCTTTTTCAGATAATAGCTTCCCAGGTTCCCGGAAAGAATTCCTACCCACTCTTTTTTATGGTGCTTCTCTGCTATTTCAATTGCTTTTTCGAAATAATATTTTGAAACATCATCCCGACCGATCCTTTTGTAAATCAACGCAATCGAATTGTTGTTGTTGATCCTGGATTCAACGCTGATCTCCGGATTTTTCAGAGCAATCTCGAAGTGCATTTTGGCCAGGTAATTCCGCCTAAAAAAATAATAGACGTTTGCAATCCGCTCGTGGAATTCGTAATAATAAGGGATTTCTTCCTTCTTCTTGTTTTTATTGAGTTCTTTGACCTTATTTAAATACGTGTAGGCTTGAAAATAAAAGCCGTTCATTTCCAGGTTTCGTGCAATGTTAAAGCAAACCAGGTCGTAATGCTCATAGTCTTCCTCCTTGATCCGTTTACCGCAAAAGTTCAGAAAATCAACCCACTCGTATTCTTTTTTGAATTCTTTTTTTCCCCACCGGTTTATATATTTCACGGTTACATCTAAGGCTTTATCCTCATTCCCGGATAAATCGAGATTATACAGATGTTTAGCCTCCGACAAGGTCAAATCTTTCTGTTGACTCTGTGCAAGCACTGAAAATAGTGCCAAGGAAAAACAAATGGAAAGCAAAGGTTTCATTGTGTGAGAAATATGTTCTAATGGGTATCGGACCTGTACAAAACTAAACAAATAATAATACAGGCAATTGATAGTCGCTTCAATTTCAGACATTACTGAGATTATCCAATCTCATGTTCTATTGATAAATCAATTATCACCCAAATCTATTCATTGGTTCAAAAACAGGTTAATCCCCCTTGTTTAGCAGGAATACCGGGTCTATATTCTTGCAAATAGAATGGACGAACACACCTTTTTGACGCCCCTTCATTAAACTACATAATCAATTGATAACTAACATTTTAAATCCTAAAGGCCTTATTGTCCGAGCTTTGTCGGGGCAAATAATTTATTAAGCCTTAAGAATTCTCTAACCTTGCGGCAACTACAAAACAACTTATCATGCAAAAGCTCTCACGTAGAACTTCGTTTCTGATTTTATTTTTTTTGGCAAGCTCTTATTCTTTTAGCCAGGTCAGTTCCAATTCCTTTACTCAATCCACAGGCACATTTACAGCCATTACAGGTGGAACTGTTTTGTGGAGCACCACCTTTGATGATGATCTTTCAGGTGCAATCACGATTCCGTCTTTCGCGTTCAGCTGTACAGCTTATACGTCGATCTATATATCAGCAAACGGGTATATTTCATTTGGTTCAGCTCCGAGTTCAAATGATTACAACCCGATTTCAGGAAGCGGTTCATCTGCAGGAATAATCTCTGCCTTCGGAGCGGATTTGAACAATGCTTCAACCGGAACGCGTGAGGTCAGGTATCAAGATGTCACTGCTTCCAATGAGTTTGTGATACAATGGAGAGATGTGAAACGATTCAGTGTAACCGGTGAACGGATCAGCTTTCAAATCAGGTTAAATTACTCAACCAATACCGTTAAAATTATTTACGGAGGAACAATAACTGCCAATGCTGCAACTACTCCAACAGTAGAGGTCGGTTTACGCGGCAGCTCGAATTCGGATTTCCTGAACAGAACAACTACAACAAACTGGGCCGCAACTACAGCCGGAGGAACAAGTGCAGCTTCCTGCCAATTTTCAGGAACGATAAAACCTGCTACCGGGTTAACATTTGCCTATGCTCCTACAGCTATGACATTTGTATCGTCTACTACTGCACAACCCACCACTTCAGGAGTTCAAAAATGTAATATCCAACAGGAAATTTTACGATTGGAAGTTGTCACCAGCGGATGTATATCGCCTATGAACCTTACTCAGATTGTGATGAACATGACCGGCTCCACTATTCCCGGAACAAATACAAATGATGTCTCACTTATTCATATCTATTATACCGGAAATTCAAGTACTTTTTCTGCAATCAATGCATTCAATGGTGCAGGGACTTCTGTTGCGACGGGATCTATAACTATTAATGGATCTCAGACGCTCACATCCGGAACGAACTATTTTTGGATTGCCTATGACCTCAATAATGCTTCGGCAACTGTTGGGAATACCGTTGATGCGCAATGTGCCTCCATGACTGTTGGAGGCACATTACGAACACCAACAGCGACAAATCCTGCCGGAAACAGGTCTATTATAACTTGTGTAGGTTCTCCCGGCGGAGTATCAAGCGGCTTAAGTGTCTGGTATAAAGCTGATAATAGTGCAAGTATTGCGATGGGTACAGGTGTTGCCACATGGAACAGTACCGCAGGTAGTTCCGGAACATTCCCGGTAACTCAAGCTACAGCCGGGCAGCAGCCGGCAGTGATCAGCGGGGCAACAAGTCCTAAATTATTTAACTACAACCCTAGATTGGATTTCGTGGCAGCTTCCAATACGTACTTGTCGAATACGAGTACCAGCCCGGATTTGATGACTTCTTCAGGAAGTTACTTTGTAATCAGTGATTTTAGTGTAGATAATTTTACCGGGTTTTGCTATTCTTCCGATATGAATAGCTACAGGCATCAATTCAAACCGGGCTTTAGAAGCCAATCAAGTGACGCAAGCTTAAACGGCTGGACTTTTGATTGGGCGGCGCCAACTGAATACAGCAATTTGTCTTCATCTATGACTTCATCGACAGGAAGTGGAGCTACACAGCTAATAAATAAAAATTCCTTATCGGTAGCAGCTTCCAATTCAAATAACTCCACATACACTCCGATAATAACAACCGGTTTGTTTATCGGAAGAAATGGAAACGGTGGAGAAGATACCGACGCCAATATCGCGGAAGTCATTATGTATACCAATACTCCCACTGCCGCAAATAAAAACAAAATTGAAAGTTACCTGGCTTTAAAATACGGAATTACGAGAGGTGGAAACACAGGAACTTCAACTACTTATAATTACCTCTCTTCAGCCGGGACAACTGTCTGGGATAAATCTGCAAATTCGGGCTATAACAATGACATTGCCGGAATTGGAAGAGACGATGCTTCTGCATTGAATCAGAAACAATCCATCAGTGTAAATAACAATGAACCTGCGACTGTTGGTTTGACAACTATCAACAGCAGTAACCAAACCAATTCCAACACCTTTAGTTCGGATCAAACCTTTTTAGTTTGGGGGAATAATGGTTTAGCGAGCCAGGTAACAACCAACCCTGTTTGTTTTGCCAATTTACCTGTAGGTATTTACGCACACATTGAACGTGTGTGGAAAAGCCAGAACACGAGTCTTTCCCAGAATCTAACGGTCGGGTTTGAGACAAGCATGCTGGTAGCGTATACTCCTATTTCCAATCTTCGATTATTGGTTGATAATGATGGTGTTGACTGGACAAATGCCACAATATACACCGGCGCCGTTATAAACGGAACTCATGTTGATTTTTCCGGAGTTACTTTGAACAGTTCGACACCTTACTTTACGTTGGCAACCATTACCCCATTGACGCCTCTTCCTGTTAGTGTCATCGATTTTAAAGCGACACTTCTGGATGACAGGAAAGTACAACTGGATTGGGAAACTTCTTCGGAGATCAACAGCGATTATTTCTTAATCCAACGATCGGCAGACGGAATCAATTGGGAATATGTCACCACTGTACCGGCTGCAGGCAATTCAACGGAATTACTGTCTTACCAGACATTTGACACCAAACCTTTTATCGGTACTTCCTATTACAAATTGGTACAATATGATTTGAACGGGATAATTTCCAGTACAGATCTGGCAGCTGTATATCTTGACGGGTTCGGTAATTCCGGTATATCTGTCTACCCGAATCCGGTTTCAAATTTTGCCTTTATCAAATCCGGTTCGCATACCATTTCGGAAATCCATATTTATGATGTGCTGGGGCAAGACATCAGATCAAGCATCCCGTTTTTTGACAAAGAAGAAGGGGTCATCCTACTTGATATGACAGGTATTTCACCTGGAGTTTATACCATAAAATGCGGAGATCAATTCATTCCGGTAATAAAGAACGAATAAAGGATTGCAACCTTCAAAAAATGAAAAGAGCTCATAGTATGGAAACGCAGATTTTGACAATAGAAAATAAAACAGGTGATGTCTTTATGGACAATATGTTTTCTGCTCCGGTATTCCCTATTCAGAAATGTATTGCTCAACTTAATGAAAAAATAAACGAGCTTCAAAAAGAAAACGTTCGCTTAAAACACATGTACGATGATCTGAGCTTAGATCACCGGGTCTTAAAAAAAATTCTCAAAAGAATCAGTTGATCGTCGATTCCTTTATTTCCAATAAAGTATACTACAACTAAATGATCAACTAAAAAGGGCATTTGTCGATTGATAAATGCCCTTACTTTAAACCGGGGTTATGCACAGAACGTTTTATTCAGCGAACAGGAATCATTAATGTCTTTATAGTAATAAACATAAAAATGGATCTTTTCAGGTTAATTCATAACAGGTTGATATTCGTAAATTGCGTCATAGGAATCAGTGTGTTTGCTTCTATACTTTCCTTAATAAGTTGTCTTAAGGAGACTCCAAGTTACTTGTTTTTGCTTCCGGCGGGGGCTCAATTTTCATGGATTTGCACCATTTTGAATGGAATAAAATACAAAAGAAATACCGCAGCAATTTTAAGGACCTATAACCAGGAATATCTAGACTTTGAGGATTCTCAAGCTCCTTCCGTTAATCGCTTCAACCGGATGCAGCACTGGCTGTACATTGGTCTCATTTGTTATTTTATTTGGCATGCATTAAATGTCATTCCATTCAAATAAACCTGATCAACTGCACGGTTCAGGTTCTAACCCTAATTTTGGAAATAACAAAAAAAGGACAAAACTCACATCTTGTCCTTTTGTATTTAACAGTATTCGATTATATTCTATCTTTCTATGCGTATAATTCTTCCTGCAAGCTTGCAATTTTTGTATCTGCCAGATAATCATCGTATGGCATCATTTTGTCGATAAAGCCATTCGGAGTCAATTCAATAATCCTGTTTGCAACAGTAGATACCAACTCGTGGTCATGAGAAGTGAACATCATCGTTCCTTCGAAAGCACTCATTCCGTTGTTCAATGCAGTAATTGATTCCAAATCCAAGTGGTTTGTCGGTTCGTCCATCGTCAGGAAATTCGCTTTTGCCAACATCATACGGGATAACATACAACGCACTTTTTCACCTCCTGAAAGAACCGTAGCACTTTTCAATGCTTCTTCTCCGGAGAATAACATACGACCAAGGAATCCGCGGATATTCACTTCTTCGCGCTCTTCGTCTGTTTGTGCATACTGACGTAACCAATCGATCAAGGGTAATTTCGATTCAAAAAACGAAGAGTTGTCATTTGGCAAATAAGCTGTAGTGATGGTAGTTCCATAAATGAAATCACCCTTATCAGCTTGCATGTTACCATTCACTATTTCGAAGAATTGTGTAATCGCCAGGGAATTTTTAGAAACGATAGCAATCTTGTCGCCTTTGTTCACTGTGAAAGACAAATCCTTGAAAATGTATTCGCCTTCATGCATTTTCGACAATCCGTTTACTGTCAAGATCTGGTTTCCGGCGTCGCGCTCCTGGTGGAATGTGATTCCCGGATAACGACGGGATGATGGCTGGATTTCTTCCAGGTCCAATTTATCGATCAATTTACGACGGCTGGTTGCTTGTTTTGATTTCGAAGCATTTGCCGAGAAACGGGAGATAAAGTCTTGTAATTCTTTCTTTTTATCTTCTGCCTTCTTGTTCTTATCAGCACGCTGACGAGCTGCCAATTGAGAAGATTGGTACCAGAATGTATAATTACCGGTAAATACGTTGATCTTACTGAAATCGATATCGCAAATATGCGTACATACCGTATCCAAAAAGTGACGGTCATGCGATACAACGATCACTGTGTTTCTGAAATCCAAAAGGAAATCTTCCAACCAACCGATCGTTTTCAGGTCCAGGTCATTGGTAGGCTCATCGAGTACCAACACATCGGGATTTCCGAAAAGTGCCTGTGCCAACAAAATTCTCACTTTATATTCTGACGGAATATCTTCCATTTTCATATAATGCTTGCTCTCATCGATCCCTAAGTTACTCAATAAGGTTGCAGCATCTGTCTCTGCATTCCAGCCTTCCAGATCCGCAAATTCACCTTCCAATTCGGAAGCACGCATACCGTCTGCATCCGAGAAATCCGGTTTTGCATACAACGCATCTTTCTCAGTCATGATCTCAAACAAACGTTTGTGACCCATGATTACGGTTTGTAATACTTCGTACTGATCGAATTCAAAGTGATTCTGACTCAAAACAGCCATACGTTTTCCGGGCTCCAATTCAACGCGACCTGAAGTAGGATCCTGCTCACCTGTTAAAATCTTTAAGAATGTAGATTTACCGGCACCATTGGCACCAATAACACCGTAGCAGTTACCTGAACCGAATTTGAGATTTACATCGTCAAACAGAACACGTTTACCAAATTGAAGTGAGAGATTATTTACTGAAATCATGAGAAATACTTGGAATTTTGGTGCAAAGATAGCACTAATTCCACCTTTATAAAAAAGAAAACAGTAAAATCCCTGCTAAATAATTATAAATCATGACTTTAATTATCAATTACGAATGATAAAATTATCAAGGGGCATCTCTCCGGGAAAGATTATCCCCTTGATAATTGATAATTAATAAACCACTATTCTATGTGTAGACTTCGCTGCTCCCTGGACTGCATTCAGAATATAACATCCCTTCGCAACATTCATCGGGATATTTACTGTCTGAACTCCGGAAGAAGCCGGAACCTCGGTAGTCGAGATCATTGCACCTTTCAAATCCATCACGATCAGTTTCATTCCAACTGTTGAATTCGGAACTTCGACTGACAAGTCAGATCCGGTAGCCACCGGGTTTGGAGCAATTGAAATCGTAGATAAGATTCCATTGTCCTCAATTCCCAATGTTCCGGAAATATTGAAGTTATCAAAGTAGAAATTGGATGAGAAATCAGACGCGATAAATTCAAATTTGAATTTTGTCTTGTTATCCGCAGCAGTCGGTGTAAACGTGAAACTTGCCGTCTTCCATTGAAGGTCATTGTTCGGAATGTAATCTCCATTTTGATAACCTGCTGTTGCCAATGCAGCACCGGTAACCGACATTTTTTGGATCCAGGTCTTACCACAATCACGTGAGTAATAAACAAGCAATTTCTCCGTGATATCAGTTGAAACATTTGTTCTCGTTCCATAAGCATAATCAAATGAAATCGTGACGTTTGAAGTGCTTCTCAAATCAATTGCAGGTGAAATCAGGTAATCTTTTGCATTACCAAGCCGGTTGTCATAAAACCAATCTTCCGTAAACATTTGGGCATTGGAGATATCCTTGAAGTTGTTCAACTTGAAACAGCCCGTGTTTCCTCTGCCCCCCGTTGCAACCCGATTGAATGAAGCATAATTATCTTCCGGGTTATGCGTGATCCAGAAGTTTCCGTTTTGGTTGAAATCTTCTGTTCTTGGTCCCAAATATTCTGCCCAATCACCCTGGATGTAGATCATGTGATTCATGGTCTTTGTATCTGATCCCGATGCATTTGCTGCAGTCAATGTAACAGAATACCAACCTGGCGCAGCGTAAGTCACTGTTGGATTTTGGGCAGTAGAAGTCGCCGGACTTGCTCCCGGGAAACTCCAGGACCAGGAAGTGACGGTCGCTTTCCAGGAAGCATCTTTAAAAACAATCGGGTCTCCGGCACAAGCTGTCATGGCATTTGCATTCGGCCCCGAATTCCCCGTCAATCCATTTACATCTACAAAGAAATCAGCCACCGGGATACAAGTAACCGGAGTCAAAGTGGAAGTTCCCGTTGCTACCAGGTTTTCCGCAGTATACAAATTATTCCGACCACTCGTCGTTTGATCCAGCACATTGTTCATGAAGTTCGACTGACCATTAGTGAACATCGAATTACAAAACGAATAGTCCATGTAATTCTGGGTATTGTCATTCACATCTACCGGCCAGTAATTCCCCGGCAAAGTCGATTCCACGCAGCTATTTGCATTCAAGTTGCACCATGACAATCCGATACAATTCGGAGTATCTTCAATTCCATCATCCTGGTTACAACTGCTTGCGATTCCCGGATCGTTATCACTTCCCCAAGTATGTGCCAACCCTAAATAATGACCGATTTCATGTGTCAAAACCCTGGAATGACTAACGGCGCTTGTCCCGATACTTCCGGTATAATCATAAAGAATAACAACGCCATCCCGCCAAAATCCAGCTCCAGTGACATCCGTCGGATAATGAGCAAATCCTGCAACATCCGGATCGTCCATTGTTCGAATTACCCAAACATTAAGGTACTTATCTCTATCCCATTGATTCAACTTTGAATAAGCATCAGCTTGAATAGTTTGATGATTGTAGATATGTTCAATCCCGTTTGTACAGTTTCCATAAGGATCCAAGGTCGCCAAACGAAATTCTAAACGCGTATTCCCGATAATGGTATCAAATGGTGAAACCACCATAATGGTATCCATGTTCTTTTTCTGAAAATCCTCATTTAAAATCCGCACTTGATCCTTGATCTGCAAATCCGAAATATTCTCCGTCCCATATTCATGGATCACATGGAATACAATAGGAATTATGCGAACTGTGGTTGATTTTCCATTGACCAGTCGATTTTCCTTGTAGCGGTTCACTAATTTTCGATAATCTTCCGCTAATTCCGGATTTTCAGCAAGCAATTTCTGACGTTGCTTATCAATTCCACAACGTTGGTGTAGTTCTTGTGCGAATGAGTTTCCGGTAGAAATCATTCCCATCAAAGTAAGCACACATAAAAGTAAATTTTTGCGCATGTTTAATAGTTTAATAGATTGGACATCATTGACTTATGATGTGAATCTCTCAAATCCGAGGGCCCATTCGCATTTTTAGAAATCACATGAAACAAATGTAAATGAAGTATTTACACGTTTTGTTAAATGTTCAGTTGTTTAGTTAAATGCAGCTGAGAAGAATTAAAAGCACGCAAAATTGGAATGAATGGTAGGTGTTTTCGGATAATTATCAATTATGAATGGATTAATTATCAAGAAATTGAAAATGGAGAACGGATAATTGAAAAGTTTTTGGATTCTTTTTACCTTTTCAATTATCCATTTTCAATTATTTATTCATCCACTTCAAGTTTCTGCTATACAGTAAAATAAACACTCCTGAAATAATCAAGTTCATGATGACAGTAACCATTGGAACCATGTGAGATGGAACGATCAGGAAAGTGCCTCCAACACTCAACAGGTTGTAAACGATGTATAGGTGGAAACCTAATTTCTTTCCTTTGAACATGAATAGAACGCCTACAAAACCTGTCAGCATCGTCAACGCATTGACAAGCAAAACCGACCAATAACGTTGTTGTTGATAAACAGTCAGATCAGCCATTTGTTCAATCATATCTGCAGCCCAGATGATATTCTTGTCGCGCATGTCGCCTGCAGTCTGAATCAACTGATTAGAAGTCGCCTCGATTTCTTCCGGGCTGGGTTGTCCTCCCAATAATGAAAATAAGACACCTAAAAGTCCAAATCCGACAACAATAAAACTCAGGATACACAATACCGTCAATAAAACGGGTCTTTTTGGATTCTGTTCAATCTCTTGGTTCATTTCCTTATAATTCTCATTCATATTCCAGCTTTTACAAATTCTTTACTTGCTTGCATCAAAGGATGCATATATCCATCCTCTCTCACAAAAGGAACATTTTTTCTAAAGTTAACAAAGATCTCCTCTTGTCGGTTTCCTGATTTAGCAGGTCTACGGAATTCCAATGATTGACATGCATGCAAGATCTCGATTCCCTGGATCGAATAACAATTTTCAATCACCCGGAATAATTTCGTTGCAGCATTTGCCCCCATGGAAACGTGATCTTCCTGTCCGTTACTTGAATCGATCGTATCAATACTTGCCGGTGTACACAATTGCTTATTCTGGCTCACGATCGAAGCACAGGTATATTGAGTAATCATGAACCCGGAATTCAATCCCGGTTTTGCGACCAAAAATGCCGGTAAATTGCGTGTTCCGGAAATAGATTTGTAGATTCTCCGTTCGCTGATGCTTCCCATTTCCGCCAAAGCGATTGCCAGGAAATCCATTGCCAAAGCCAATGGTTGTCCATGGAAATTTCCAGCTGAAACAACGATATCGTCATCCGGGAAAACGGTCGGATTGTCAGTAACGGCATTGATCTCACGCTCTACAATGGTTGCACAATGTTCGATCGTATCGTAAGAAGCTCCATGAACTTGGGGAATACAACGGAACGAATACGGATCCTGAACATGTTCCTTTTCGCGATTCGCCAATTCACTATCTAATAATAGACTTCTGAAAATCTCAGCCGTCTTAATCTGACCAACTTGATTACGAATTTCGTTTACCTGAACTCCGAAAGGTTCTTTGCGGCCGTCATAACCATCCAGGGAAATAGATGCTACTTCATTGAATTGCTTCCACAATTTTCGTGCATGTGAAATGGCATAAGATCCATAACCCGACATGAACTGTGTCCCATTCAGCAAAGCCAGACCTTCTTTCGATCGCAAAACAATCGGTTCCAAACCGAAACGCTGATTGATTTCCTTGCTGGTAACTTCTTTTCCTTCAAATAGCACGGTTCCTTCACCCAAAAGAGGCAATACCAAGTGCGCCAATGGAGCCAAATCACCTGATGCCCCCAAACTTCCCTGTTGAAAAACAACCGGGTGAATGTGATTGTTGTAGAAGAAGATCAAACGTTCCACTGTTTCCAGCTGCACTCCTGAAGCCCCATGAGAAAGTCCCATGATTTTCAGGATTAAGATTCTTCTGACGATTTCTTCCGGAACGCGTTCTCCCATTCCACAAGCATGTGAAAGCACGAGATTACGTTGCAATTGCTCCAGGTCTTCCGTAGAAATTGCAGTATCACACAAACTTCCGAAGCCAGTATTCACTCCATAGATCAAACGGTCGCTTTTGGCAACTTTTTCATCCAGGTAAGTCCGGCATTTCACGATTCCGGCCTTTGCTTCTTCGCTAATTGCAATTTGCACATTTGATGCCAATACCTGGTCGAGTTTCTCCAAAGAAACCCATTGATTATCTATAATAAACTGATCCATTTCCGATTATGCTTTAAAAAATTCAAGCAACTCATTTTCCGTCATTGCTTTCTGTTCACCCGATTCCATGTTCTTAACCTGTAAAAGGCCTTTTGTCAATTCATCCTCACCGATAAGTGCAACGAATTTCACCTTCCGGTTATCTGCATATTTGAATTGCTTCTGCATTTTGACTGCACTTGGATAAACTTCACAGTCCACTCCATTTTGGCGCAGTTTCTTGGTCAATTTCATGCAATATGCAGCTTCCTTGTCTCCGAAATTCGCAAACAATAAAGTCAAGCCGGCATTCGTGTTTTCAGGGTACAAATTCAATTCATTCAACACATCGTAGATACGATCTGCACCGAATGAAATTCCAACCCCCGAAAGTCCGGAAAGCCCGAACAAACCTGTCAGATCATCGTAGCGACCACCACCACAAATCGACCCCATTTTCACATCGTGCACTTTCACTTCGAAAATAGCTCCGGTATAATAATTCAATCCACGGGCAAGTGTCACATCGAATTCCACTTCTGCACGTTCCAATCCCAATTCAGTTGTCTGATTCAAAACAAATTCCAATTCCTCAATTCCTTTCAAGCCGATTTCCGAATCCTTCAGGAAGGTTTTCATCTGAGTCAAGCGCTCTTCGTTATTTCCGGTGATTTGGAACAAGGGAGAAATGATTTTAATGGCTTTTTCAGAGACCCCTTTTTCTTTCAGTTCCTTGATAACACCGTCTTCACCTACCTTGTCCAATTTATCGATTGCAACAGTGATATCAATGAGTTTGTCGCTTTCACCCGAAACTTCCGCTATTCCGGAAAGGATTTTGCGGTTGTTGATCTTAATAGTGAATCCGGGAATCTGAAGATTCGTTAAGACCTGGTCGAAGATCTGTACAAAATCCACTTCATATAAAAGTGAATCCGAACCGACCACATCAGCATCACACTGGTAAAATTCCTGGTAACGGCCATGTTGCGGGCGATCTGCTCTCCAAACCGGTTGAATCTGGTATCTTTTGAAAGGGAAAGACAATTCATTCTGGTGTTGTACGACAAAACGCGCAAAAGGAACGGTCAAGTCGTAACGCAATGCTTTTTCCGCTAACGAATTCGCAAATCGAGCCAAGTTTTCAGATTTTAAAGCTTCTAAATCCGCCTTCTTCATTTTTTCTCCCGAATTCAAAATCCGGAAAATCAGACGATCACCCTCTTCTCCATATTTCCCTAACAAAGTCGAAGAAAGTTCAAATGAAGGAGTTTCAATAGGTGCAAATCCGTAGTTTTTGAAAACAGATTTAATCGTGTCGAAAATATACGTACGGCGAGCTACCTCATCGGGTAAAAAATCTCTTGTTCCTTTTGGAATTGCCGGTTTTTGAGCCATTGTAAATGAATTTGGCGCAAAGTTACTTTTTTCTGACGAAAAGAATTGAAAATTCAGAATTGAAAAGAGGGCTCTAATCTCTGTTCGAATCGATTTAACCGAGTAAAGCTTCCTTCTCAACTTTTACATTCTCCGTTTTCAATTACGGTATCAATTCCTGCAACTCGAATTTCGGAGCACCTTTCACGCCATTTACATCGTAATAATCTACAAATCGCAATTTGTAATAGCGGCCCAAAACAGTTTTTACCACAAAGGTCCGGTTGCTGTTTACGACATAGGTCCCGTTATCGAAATTGTAGGTTTTCCAATCGTATCCGATGACATTGATCCGGTTTTCAAATGCGCTTTCAACGATATCGGAATGTTTCAGTTCTGCAAATGGAACCGAAACTTCCTGCACTTTCACCCCGTAGCGATTGGACAAAACCCCAACTACGGAATAAGGAGTATGACTATCAAACACATGACAGTAAGCCGTAAAAACCAAATCCCACGTTTCCTTGTTCGGTTCAATATCCTTCAAAGCACCACTTCCCGTCATCGAAAAATAGGTAAATCCTGCAGTAGTGGATTTTGGAACCGTAAACGATTGAATCGTTGAACTGCTCAGATCAGCAAATTGAATTTGGTATTCGGTCGAATTCACTGAAACAACTTTCAACTTCTTCTTACCAAGATTGGTACCTGAAAGTCCGGTTCCCAAATCGATTGCATATACTTTCCCCAAACTCTGCCAATCTCCGATTGCCGTGGAATCCAGGTTTCCTGTGTGAAAATCCCAGGTATAGGTCAAGCCTGCATCAGAAGTCAAAGCAGTAATGTCTGTTTCATCGGAAAGTGCAGCGGCCATGATCCGAGATTCATTCAACAAAATGTGAAAGCCGTTTTCCCCGGCTTCAAATGCCAGATCCCAAACTTCGCGGTTGTTCTGTCTTAGAATGGAATTCGTTTCCAAATCATAATAGATCTGATTGGCGTAATTTCCACCCAATTCAATTTGCATGGTGGTTGCACCGGTAACTGGTTTTTGAACCGGAATTTCCTTTTTGAAGCAGGCGCCTAAAATCGGAATGAGAGTGATTACAAACACTTTTTTCATTGCTTTGATTTTATCAGATAAGTGATATTCAGATAGAAACTTCTTCCCCAGGCAATCGGTGCAGTTCCGGTATTTGAAACATGAGCTCCACCCGATGTTCCGCTACCCGCATTGATATTCGTCACGTTCAACAGGTTTTTCCCGCCCAATGAAACGCTCAAAGTCTTCTTCAGGAACCATTGCTGAACCTGGAGATCCAGTAAGTTGTAATCTGAAATGAAGGACTGTGTGATGGAAGCATCCTCGTTTACCAAGTAGGCGACCACTTTTCCCGTGTACTTGTAAAACGCACTGAATTTCGTTGTCCCGTTCTTCAACTGGTAGGAAATATTCGAAACCAATTCAGGAGAATAGGCATATCTGCCGGCCGAATAATTGGAAGCTGTACCGATGTAATTGAACCCGACATTTACATTCCATTGCTTTTGTCCCACTTTCACCAATGACTGAAAACCTCTTGCATAGTACCGGTCGATATTGAAATAGCTGTAATTCACCCCATCAGCAGATTGGGACAAACTGATCCGGTTGTGGATATCCTGGTAATAACCGGATAATTCAAATCCAAACATGATTTTCTTTGGATTCCAGTTGAAGTTGTACCATCCCTGGACGTGGTTCGCAATTTCCGGTTTCAAAACGGAATTACCATGGATATTGTGGTTGATGTCTACAAACTCCATATACAGTTCCTTAATTGACGGGGAACGGAAACCGGAGGCGATACTTCCGCGAAGCAAGTGTTTCTTCTTTCCTAATTTCACGTTCAGTGCGGGCATAAAAGCTTCTTTATACAAGGAATTGTAGGTAAAACGCAATCCCGGTTTCAGATTGAGCCAAGTCCACGGAGCCCAATTGAATGTTCCGAAAACCGCATAATCACCAATTTCTTTTCGTTTATTTTCTATTCTATTTCCAAATCCTTTTTCATAATTAACGTCGTAACCGATTTCGTAATTGAATTTTTTATCCAAGTTATTTTTCGTCAATGTCACACGATTGAAATACAGTACAAAACGTGATGTGTCCTGCTCAGACATTGCCAAAAGTTTGCGGTCCAAAGTCGTCAGGTCAGTCAGGTAGGAATTCTTGATGCGCTTGTAATTCGAATAGTTCAATTGGACATCCAGTTTCAGATTCGTTTTTAACCAAGCGATCACTTCCAGTCCTGCATTCTGACGATTGGTCACGTATTCATCATCAAAAGCAGAGATCTGGTAAGGTGCTCGAGGATATCCCCTATTCACGATTTTCTCTCGAAACAAATCCAACGAGGGAATCCATTCAATTTTCTTGAACTTGTAGGAATATTTCAATCCGCCCAGGTATTGTTCCTTCATTTTCCATTGCTGGAATCTGCCGGAATCCGCCGGTTCTTTTTTCGGGAATTCAACCTGGTTATCTCCCGGTGTCCAACCATCGAAAAAGTTTCGTGCCCCATAAGCAGAAATCGAATGGTTCTTAATGCGTGAAGTCATTCCCAGGTTCAGGTTGTAATTCCCCACTGTTTCGTAGAAAGCTCCTACATTTATATCGTAGCCTTTATTCTTCGGCTTTTTTGTAATCAAATTAATGGTACCGGCCATGGCATTGCTTCCATAGTTGGTACTGAGCGGTCCTTCCACAATCTCCACGCGTTCAACGTTGGAAAGATTGAGCTGGCTCAAGTCGATGTTTCCATTCTGACGACCGATAACCGGAACGCCATCTATCAAGATCTTCACTCCTTCTCCTCCAATTCCGAGCATCGACATTCCGCTGCCCAAAACCTGGTCCTGGTTTACCCGGATGTTCAATTCATTCTGTAACAGATCGCGCAGATTAACAGCTCCCTTGGCTTCAATTGTTGCGCGATCGATCACTTTCACTTTATTGGTCGAATTGGTAACCGAACCCGATCCGAGCTGACCGGTAACCACCACTTCGTCAATATCCTTCATATTGGCAGCTAATCGGACATGGTGACTGTTTCCTTTTGAAACGGTGTCAATTTCACTGTGGAAACCATTCGTATTGACTTTTACTATCAGTTGCGGAGAACCGGAATAAAAATTAGTTGGGATCACTAAGATTCCGTGTTCATCCGACTGAACGTATTTTGTGTTTTTTCCGCTGAAATCCTGTAAAACTATCTGCGCAAAGGGAACAGCAGAACCAGCATCATCATTAACAAAAAGAGTATCCTGAGCAGTTACAAAACCACCCAGAATACACCCTATAAGAACCAAAACTGCTTTTTGCATGATCTTCTTACAATTGCCCGATCAATTTTCTCCAGGATTCCAATTCGGGAACTCCCGGTTTGCGTGCTCCGAAAAGCGTACAGATCAATTCTCTTTTCTCATTGAACAATTCCAATGAGGTGACAATCCCATCTTCTGTCGGTTTGCGAACGATCCAGGATTGTGTAATGGCATCTTCTTTTGCGTGTAAATTGAACATCGGATCCAGGACATTGATCCAGGGACCGTGTTCCACGATGTTTTTCACTTCACCGGTATGGATCTGGATCATTCCTGCATTTCCGACAAAAACCATGATGGAAACCTGTTCCTTCGCAGCCAATTCCAATGCTCTTCTCAGTGCTTTATTGTCGATTTTCTTTGCGTATGTTTCGTCCGGGGCAAAGCGCAAGGCTTGTGTTCTCGTCAATTTGTGTTTACGCAACAACCCGAAGAACTCGTGTGTATCTTTCAGGTTAATCCAGCCTTCCCGGAAAGATTTCACATCGATTTCACTATCCGGCAATTCCGGAACTTCCAAAGGCAATAGAGCACCTATACCCAATTCGGAAGATTGATTTTCGTCTTTGTATTTTGCAACCAACGCTTCATAAGCCTCCATATTGCTTTTGGATTCCAGGTAGATCTTATGTGCAGCAACTCCGTCTGTAGTAAAGAACTGTAAACTATAGCGCGGTTTTTCTTCTCCTTCGGTCACAGCAAATGCAAACGCCCAGGAACCTGGGAAAATACGCAGATCGATATCTTTTCCAACGAAAAGCGAAGCATGCGGGGTGGTACTGAAATTCTCATAAATCCCTTTTCGTTCGTGCACCACCTCATCGTTTCTCGACAAAGCCATAACAAAACCAAGTGATTCGATTTCACCCAGGATCGCTACAAACTCCGGACGCAGTCGAATTGCAGTTGTCCCAATCCCCAGAGCGACTAATTCTGCTTCCGAAGCATTCAGACGCTTTGCGTATTCCCTGATTCTCAATTTCGGTTCGCTTTCTTTTAATTGGTTGAAAGCTTCTTTTAAAGACACTGTTGTTTCCATATTTTGTTTTTTTATGTTGCCGATCTGCTTACTCAGATCATTTTATTATTATTCTATTGGTTGCGTTTGTAGGTTGGAGGAATAAGATAGATGCCTGTAAAACACTTCTCCATCCAGGGACTGAATCTGTTCCAGTTGGATCTGGTAAGTTTGGCTCAATAATTCAGGAAGCATCACTTCTTCAGGGGTTCCATCCATAATGACATTTCCTTTTTGCATCAGTAAAACGCGGTCGGCATATTGGTAACACAGATTGATATCATGCATTACAACGATCACGGTTCCCCGTTTGTCGTCTACAAATTTGCGTGCGTATTTCAATAATTCGATCTGGTAGCGCACATCCAGGTTATTCAATGGTTCATCCAGGAACAGATATTTGATGGGTTGAATTTCAATCCTCCCCCTCACTCCCCCTCCAAAGGGGGAAGCCTTATCTTCGCTTTCCAACTGCAATAAAACCCGTCCGAACTGAACACGTTGTTTCTCTCCTCCGGAAAGGAAGTTGAACTCCGTATCCAAAAGCGTTTCCAGGTTCAGTTCTTTGACAATCTTTGCGGTCACTGATCTGTTGAACTGACCATTGGATTCAGGATAACGGTAACGCGCCATTTCCAACACTTCACGAACTGTGAAATTCGAGGCAATCATACTTTCCTGGTGCATGTATGCGCGGTATTTCGACAGGTTATCCAAAGTCCAATCTTTCAGTTCCCTGCCATAATATTCAACCGTTCCTGAACTGGGTTTCAATCCGTTTGAAAGCAATTTCACCAAGGTGCTTTTCCCTGCTCCATTCGGACCGAGAATCACGATAAACTCTTCCCGATCCGTTGCAAAATCAAGCGGTTTCAGGATTTGCTTCCCCTTTACAGTGAACGCTATTTCTTTTGCTTCGATCAAAGGGAGAATTTTCGTTTGTGTTTAAAAATGATTCCGATGAAAACAGGAGTTCCCATCAATGCGGTGATGATCCCAATCGGAATTTCAGTCGGTGGCAGGATTGTCCGTGAGATCATATCCGCGCCGGAAAGCAGGATTGCCCCGAAAAAAGCACTGAATGGCAGTAATAATTTATGATCCGGTCCTGAAATTATCCGGATTATATGCGGAACAACCAAGCCGATAAAGCCAATGACTCCTGCCATTGAAACTGCCGCCCCGACCATACTGGTGGAACAGACAATTACCAGCAACTTAATCGTTTTCACTTTGTATCCCATGTATTGCGCATTGCTTTCTCCCAATGCAAGCACATTCAAACTTTTAGCCCGGAAGAAAATCAGGATCATGGGAACAATGGTGAAAACAGCCAGCAAGAGTACCGAATCGTTATTTGCAGAACCCAAGCTTCCCAATGTCCAAAAGGTCAAATCGCGCAATTCATCATCGGTTGCGAAGAAGGTCAACAAGCCCGTCAAGGCCGCTGTCAACGCATTCAATGCAATTCCTGCTAAGATCAAGGTCAATGAATTGATCTCGCCATTGCTCAAAGACAACCTGTATACAATAAATGCCACGATGGATGCACCAAAGAAGGCGACGATAGATAGGGAAAGTCCTTCGTTGAAAATAATCAACCAGGGAACCAACCCGCTGAACAAGATGAATAAGGATGCAAATAGGGAAGCGCCCGTTGAGATTCCAATCAAGGCGGAATCGACCAGTGGGTTTCTGAAAATCCCCTGTAATGCCGCACCTGATACCGCCAAACCTGCACCAATCAGGCAGGAATAAACCGCTCTTGGAAACCGGATATTGTAAATCACGTGATATTCGATCTCTGTTATCTTCAGATTGCTTTGAATCCCGATCTTCTCAATCAAACTGCCAAAAACATGGGAAACCGGGACATGAACATTCCCTACCGACAGGTTCACGACGAAGCAAACTATCAATAAAACCACTAGTGAAAAGCCTATTATTCCTTGTTTTGACATATAACTTTTTGTTCCAAAAAGTTCAAGGTTCAAAAAGTTGAAAAGTTCAAACATTGAACTCTTTGAACCCTTTGAACTATTTAACTTTCTTGAGCTCTTTATTTAACTCGATCAACGCTTCAGCTACGCGTGGGCCAAATCCACTCAATAACTGGCCGTCCATTTGAATCAGGGCTTTATTTTTTCCTGCGTTTGTTGCCGCAACTCCCGGAACATTAAAAATTCCGTCCGGCCCCAAACTTTGGGCACCTGAAGTGAACATCAGGATCACATCCGGGTTTGCCGCAATGACCGATTCGCTTGTCAAGGGTTTGAAATCAGTAAATCCTTTACCTGCATTTTCTCCTCCTGCCAAAACGATCATTTTCTCCAACGGTGTGTTTTCTCCGGCAACCATCAAGGTTCCCGCGCCTCTTGCGTATACAAACAATACCTTCGGTTTCTCCGCAAGTTTCGCAAGGTTTTGGATATCCGAATCAATCTTAGAAACCAATTCTTTCGATTCGTCTACTTTTCCCAACCAGGCCGCCACTTCTTTTACCAGAGACTTTGAATCCACTACACTATTCGGATGTTTGAAAGTCACCAACTCGATTTTCGCCTGTTTCAATTTTGATCTCAAATCAGGAGAAACCTCATCTTCCAACATCATCACATGGGTTGGATTGAGTGCTAATAAACTTTCAATAGCCAGCTTGCGCACGTGTCCCAAATTTGTCAATTTCTCTGCAGCAGCAGGATAATTACTTGTTACATCCACGCCAATGAGTTCCTTTTGGGAACCCACTGCGTATATAATTTCCGTAACTGATCCGTTCAAGGAAACGATTCGTTTCTCTTCTACTTTTTCTTCCTTTTCCGCGACTGATTTTGCACCTGAATTACAAGCGGTTACCAGGAACGAAAGAGCAAGAAATAAAAATCCGATTTTTTTCATCTTATTTTCAATCAATAAGGTTAATGTTGTACAACCAGGCGTTGTGCAGTAGCCGAAGTTCCGTTAGAAACCCGGACCATGTAAACCCCGTTTGTAAAGTCTGCGGTTGAAATATTCATTGTTTCCAATGCGTTTGATTTTGCAGCACTTTCAAATACCACTTCACCTGTCATATTCAGCACCCTAACTGTCACCGTTGATTTTGAATCAATCATCACCGTTACATTGTTCACAGCCGGGTTAGGGAAAATTCCGGAAATCAATTCCTGGTTTTCAGATACACTCAGACTCGATACTTTTTCTTTTTTGAAAACGGTCTTTCCCAAAGAAGACCCCGAAAAACCGGTCATGATCAATCTCCAGTAGTCTCCGTCGATATCTTTCACGAAGTAAACCAACGAATCTTCGATTGTGTACGACCCAGCATATGTTTTCCAATCGTACCCGATCGTATTGATATCTTCAGAGTAAGTTGCAGATCCGAAAGACATATCCGTTACAGGATTATTCACCGGATGAACTTCCGCCACTTCCACCCCGACATTGTGCAAGATACCCGTTACCATGTTGTATGGATATGGAGCTCCATTGTTTGCAGCATATTGCGTAAATAACAAATCCCAAGTTGTTGAAGCCGGTTCTCTGTCAATCACTGTTCCTCCTATCGGGTAATAAACATAATTTTTTGCAGCATAGGGCGTGAAAGCGATTGTTGTAGTTCCTGTTCCCGAATGATCGGCATTCGAATATTCAATCGTATATTCCGAATTCATGAATGACAAAAAAACCGTAAACAGTTTACAAGAGCCATTCGTGTATTGTACCGCGAAAACACGATTAGCAACGATTCCTGTGTGATTCACGGCATCGTAATTTCCCCAACCATAGTCCGTGCCGCCTGTGCTTGCAGCATTCAAAGCTCCTTCAGTCCAGGTCAATTCTGAATTATAAAGTGCTGCCCAGGTTGAAATTCCGCTTGTATCTGCAGTTGCCAGATCAGTTCCGTCCGTTCCCGGAATTGCATAAACTGTTCCTACCTTATTATTGAAAATAATGGACGCTGCCAATGAATTCGACGGGTTGATAGTTGTTGCAAAACCCAAATCCCAATTATTTGCTGCCTGGGCAGTTCCCTGCTCATCATTTTGCAAGCTATACCAAATGTTGTTTGCATATCCTGCACCCATAGTCACGGAGTCGCTCACCAGCTGTGCGTTTGAAAATCCGGCAAGTGCCAGGAATGATAGAAGTAATCCTTTTTTCATTTTTTATTTATTTGATTTGTATACTGATCCGCTTAAACGAAATTCCTAATTTTTAATTAGTCTAAATAACAAATGCAAAATTAGATGCTAAATGCAGTGGATGCAATCGCCAAAACAAGCGGAAAAAAATACCCTTTACAGGGTAGGTTCATTTCTTGAACACCTGTTTTTCCATTTCCAGCAACAAGAGTTCCGATAAGGACTTTACTTTTAATTTCTTGAAACTGTTCTTTCGATGAGTTTGAACGGTATGTGGGCTTAATCCCAATTCCCTGCTTATTTCAAGGGTCGATTTTCCGTTCAACAGGGATTCTACGATTTCTATTTCCCGCTTTGTCAGATTGAATTCAGAAGGTGAGCTAATTTCCTCACCCTGATTCAGGATCTTGTTCCAAACCGATTGACAGTAATAATTCTGATTGTGCAGGATCTTTTGGAATGCTTCACGGAGTTCATTCAGGGTACAATTCACATCAATGAATCCGGAAACACCGTAAGAAACCAACTTGGAAAGGCCGGAAACATCTCCGCTTATGATTAGGACGACCTTGATACAATCAGTATTTTCAGTCATTTTCAGATTATTCTCGATTTCCTCGTAATTCTCCGCAAAGTTATAGACCACAACCCGCTTTTTTTCATCAATAGCCTGTTCCGTTTCCGGGTTTCCGGCATGCCACTCAACCCTCACCTCTCCAACAATTGTCTGGACCAACTCCTTGAATCCGAGACTGATTAATTGATTGCGACTATCCAGATACAGGTTCATGCTATGTAGAATAATTCTAAATAGCAAAATTGATTCCTTCTCTTGGGTTACACAATACCGTAAAAAGGGTAATTCGGAATTATCAATTACATTTCCTTCTACCTCTGTCTGATGTATCCCTTTTTTCCTTTCTGAATCCGCAGTACCCAGTCATAATAACCGATGAAGTGAGAATCAAAATATCCTTTGTGCTTATATAGTGATTTCGGAAAATAGATACGCTGCTCCTCTGATAATCCTTTTACAGAAGCTTGCGGAGCAACTCCATCTTGCAGGCAAGGCGCGTCCTGACCTATCGCATTCAAATTACTTCCGTATTGCCAAACCTGTTTCCATTCCTTTCGGTTCACGGTTCCTGCTGCTGCATTTTCTGCCGCCAGGATGTAATAACCACCAAAAATTATTTTCCCTCTTAATTGTTCGACTATTCCTTGTGCGTAAGCAAATCCCATGCTATGAGCCACCAGGTACAAGGTATCATTCCGGGAAGAATTCGGCAATTCATTTAACATCTGGTACAGGTTGCGTCCTGCTATCCTCCCGTTATTCAATCGGGTCGTAAATCCCCTTTTATTTGATTTTGTAGCGAGCAAACTATATGTTTTCGCCTGTTTTGAACCGAAAAGCTTAGAACCGACTGTGCTTGTTGTATAACACGTATGGAAAGAGCGATTCTTGCATCTTTTAGGATAAATATTGGAATTTGTGCTGAAATTCAGCAGGCTCCTGTGATTGGAAGTTGAAACGGAATGATGTCCATCGGCATAATAATATTCGGTTGGGTTAATCCGCGTTTTGAATGCATCATCGATCTGTTTCCAGGGATGCCAATAATTGTAACGGTCCTCCGTGAACAACCGGTTGATGGAATTCGGAAATTCCAAGCCCTTGCTTCGGATGTCTTCAAAGTTTTCCTCGAATGTGCTTCCAAGGGAAGTTGGTCGATACCCATTCACAAAAATCAGAATGCGTTTCGGTGGATCCGCCAATCTCAACTTGGATGACAGATCGACTCCCAGGTGATTGTATACCTGATCGCGCAACCATTTTCCTTTAGCTGAGTATACTTTCACCACCACGTAATGACTTTCTGCGAGAATCGGTTCGTCCAGAACAGAAGTTTTCAATGAGTCCGAATTTGCAACCAACCGAAGTTTTAGGGGAACATTCGTTTTGGAAACATTCATCTTGAAATAAAGAACCTTCTTCCGTTCGTAGAGAAAGTAATTCCGACCAATTTTGATAATGAGCTCCGAACCTATTTTCTTTTCTTCCAATTTATCGGGATGGGTATTGTCAAACAACAGATCCAGCACCTTCTTTTCCTTTAACCCGCTGTACGACTTGATAATCCCGTCGGTGACTTCGAACCAAGAATATCCTAAATCAACTGCCTTAATCAGGGCGAAGGAAAGAAAAAATACTCCTGACCATTGAATCAACCTGGAGAAAAACGAAACCAAACGAGGTTTCTTCAATCGTTTTCTCAGAAAAGCACGCAATTTTCGGAAACCATAAATAAACCCTGCAATAGAAGCGACAACACTGAGTAAATGCAGCGCATTAAACGGTTTTGACCTGATCCTGAAAATCGTCTTGTATAAAATATTATCTATTTGCAAGTGGTATGAATAGGTATTCTTTTTCATAGGGCGCATGACAGAAGCCAGGAAACTTTTATTCTTCAGGACTACAGTTCCGTCTTTTCCCTGTTCGAAAAAATAATAGGCAATCAATCCATTATTTGTCACCACTTCTTCATAATCATCAATAATCGAATAAATCCGCGGGTTCTTATTGATCCGTATCCATTCCTCATTATCGATACTCCAACCAATCAGGCCTTTCCGGTCTTCCTCAAAAGCTTCGATGTTTGCAAAACCTTCCAGGTATTCGCTTGAAATGGTATGCGCCAGTTCTCTTGAATCGGATTGCATAACAAATCCCAATGCTTTATTCTTGACCATATATCCCTTAAGCGTCGGATTGACAAATTGGGGAATGATGAAAAAAAGTAGCCCGTTCTTTGTCTTTTCTTTATAGGATTTAATATAAGTATCCCGGACATGGCGCATCTGGTTGGTGTATTTCGACCGATCGGATCCCGGATTTTCAAATGATCCGATGTTTTCAAGTGCATCGTTTTCAAAAAGAGGTTCTATAGTGACATCGAAACGGATGTTCGCAGCCCGGAATCGGTAATCCAATTCCTTTTCGATGCTATCCCTGTCCATTTTGGTCTTCACCAGGGGAACAATCCGGAGATGTTGTGTAACTACCGGTAATACCGAAACATGCAAAATCGAAATGATGCGCCCTTCATATTTCGCTTCGATATCATAATCCTTGTTTGAAACAGGCAAAAAGATCCGTTGTTTTACAGCGTTTATTTTAGAACTCGCAATCTGTTTTGAGTCAATATAAAATTCAATGGAATCAATCGAAGGGATTTTCAAACGATTGATCTTGAAATCCACCACATCGCTTTGGGCCTTTCCTACAGATTTGAAGACTTCAACACTTAAATCTCCCTTCTTATCTTTGTTTATCCGTTCGTAGAAACCATAATGCTGATTCGGATTTTTTACGAATCGTGCGTATTCTATCGGCAAATGTCCAATGGAGTCCTTTATTTCCTGGGAAAATCCGGGCAAAAATCCAAAGATACATCCTATAAAAAGAAGAAAGAACCTGTAAATCATCTGATCAGATTGAAGTCTTCCCTAACCAACGCAATACATTATCATACCAAATCGCATCCGATTCCTTCTGCTCTAGAATTCCTACTTCAACTGCAAAATCAATCACTCTTCCCGGGTAGGAGTTCGCAACCCCTTCCATTTCTCCTAAAGGATACGGATCATCCAATCCGGAAACAATTTGAGAGGAACCAACCCGTATTTTCAACAATTGCAAAGTATATGAATCGTGAACCAAGGTATCAAAAAACAAATTCGGGTGACCCAAACTAGCCCTTGGATCTCTCGCCTCCGTAAACAGATCAGGACGTCCGTCAAATCCTTGCAATCTTCTTCCATAGTTTGCCTGGCCAAGCATGCAGCCGTGTGCAAAACACGTACGGATCTCCGGGTATTTATTGACAAAATCCTTTAAAGCATACATGTGTAATGTATCCGCGGTTTGAGCCATCATCCAAACCAAGTGAAAGCGCCAATACATATCTTTCAGGGCGACCATCTTCTCACCGTCATAGGGGTGAATTTCGATTGCCAGTTTGTATTCATTTGCCAGTTCAAATAAAGGTAAAGTGGAATCATCCACCACAGAAAGCCATTCATTATCCTTATTCAAAAAGTGAGTTGGCAAGCAAAGCAGGTTCATTTTCAGATCTTCCACACAGCGACGAATTTCATTCAGCGCATCCTCCAGGTAAAGCGGCTGGACAACAAAACCACTGGTAAATTTATCCGGTCTGCGTTCCTGAACACTTGCATTGAAATCATTTTGCCAACGAATCGCATCAAAAGTATCTTGCCTGGACCAGCCATTACAATAAACCTGGGATAGATTCAACATCACCCCATGGTCAATGCCATGTCTTTCCATCCATTCAATTTTCTCATCAAAGAAGAAGCTTGGATCGGTAATCGGTCGGGCCCAATCGTCTTGTCGCATGAATTTTTTATCATCATCTATCCAAAACAATTTTTTCTCACGCATGAATTTCGGAATTTCCGAAGGTTCGGGTAAAATATGTCCGTGGCCATTGATCTTTAGTTTCTGCATGCTCGATAAATCTTTACCTCAAATTTAGGAAATAGAAGGTAACTCCACTAATGACGGGAAGAAAAAAGTAAGGGCGCGATTAATCGCGCCCTTACTTTTTATGTTCAATTAAATTATTTACTGATTACAACCTGGTGATATTTGATTCCGAATTCACCCTGAACTTGTAAGGTATAATGTCCGTTTGCATAAGTTGACAGATCGATCGTTTTCACAGATTCGAACTGGTCGATTTCCGTGTCAAAGATCAATTTTCCTTGTGCGTCCACCATTTTCAAATGAGTATATGGAACATCGGATACGATTTCGATTTTACCGATTGATGGATTCGGATAAATCGACATATTCCATTGTGCATTTTCAGCAACTGACAAACACGGATCCACAACGATGGTTGTTTGAGCTGTCCCTGAACATCCGTTCACATCAGAATACGAATAGACAATCGGGAAGCTGCCGGCTCCACTCATTGAAGGATCAAAGTTACCCGATGAAACTCCCGTTCCGGAATAAGTTCCACCTGCCGGTGTTCCACCGCTAAGAGCAAACGCCGGGTTGTAGGTACAAACCTGACCCAAACTACCCATTGCAACTGTTGGATTGACATTTACTGTAATTGTAACCTGATCCGTTAACTGGCAACCATTCACATCTGTTCCTGTTAAAGTATATGTAGTCGTACCCGTCGGAATAAATGGAATTCCATTTTGAACTCCATTATCCCATCCTAAAGTAGGAGAACCGGTTGAGTTTCCAGCTAGAAAAATCGAATTTCCTGAACAAATCGCTTGATCACTTCCTGCATCCACACTAAATGGTGCTGCATCCGTGATTGTAACCGGATTGGAAGTTGAAGTACATCCTGCAGTTGTGACTTGAACCGAATATGTTCCCGCAGCAGTTACGGAAATACTAGAAGCGGTCGATGTAGTTGACCAGGTATTTCCCGAAACATAGGAGGAAGTCAAGTTAATTGAACCACCGGGGCACAAAACTGTCGCACTTGGAGTAATTACCGGAGGTGTTGGTGCTCCAGGATCTGTTAAGCTTCCTGAAAGTGTATTTGAAGCACAACCTGCCCCGCTTGTCAATACAATAGTATAAGATCCGGCACCAAGATTCGGAATCGTTGTAGGCAAAGAAGCTACAGAAGCAGATCCTGAAGTAGTTCCCGACCAAGCTATCGATCCGGAACCGGTTCCACTTATGACAATCGAACCTGTTGCAGAACCACACGCCGTTGGATCAGTAACTGTTCCCAGAGTAATGCTCGGAGTCGGATTCACTGAAACAGATGTCGCTGCACTGGCAGTACTTTGACAACCGGATGCATTGGTTACCTGAACACTATAAGCTCCGGCTGCCGTTGCTGTAATCGTTTGGGTAGTTGCTCCATTCGACCATAAATAGCTTGTTCCAGCTGTTGATGTCAATGTAACCGAACCGCCCGAACAAAATGTAGTTGAACCGCCGGTCGTAATTGTTGGTGCTGTCGGAACCGGATTAACGATAACTGTTGTAGCTCCACTAGCTGCACTCTGACAACTGAAAGCATTTGTTACCTGAACGGTATAAGAACCGGCAGTAGTTGCTGTAATCGTTTGGGTGGTTGCACCGTTCGACCACAAGTAGCTTGTTCCTGCTGTTGAAGTCAATGTGACAGAACCGCCCGAACAGAATGTCGTTGAACCGCCAGTTGTAATCGTTGGTGCTGCAGGAACCGGATTAACGGTAACCGTTGTAGCTCCACTCGCTGCACTTTGACAACTGAAAGCATTTGTTACCTGAACGGTATAAGAACCGGCAGTTGTAGCCGTAATTGTTTGAGTTGTCGCACCATTCGACCACAAGTAACTTGTTCCCGCTGTTGAAGTCAATGTCACAGAACCGCCTGAACAGAATGTCGTCGAACCTCCTGTTGTAATTGTCGGTGCTGACGGAACCGGATTTACAGTTACTGTAATCGCATTACTGTTCGGACTCTGGCAACCTACAGCACTCACCACTTTAACTGTATAAGTTCCGGCTGTTGTTGCTGTAATTGATTGAGTGGTTGCTCCGGTCGACCATAAGTAGTTTGCTCCGGCTGTTGAAGTCAATGTCACGGAACCACCCGTACAGAATGTAGTTGGGCCGCCAGCAGTTAATGTTGGCGTACTTGGTGCCGGATTGACTGTAACCGTTGTAGCTCCGCTCGCTGCACTCTGACAACCTGCTGCATTGGTTACCTGAACTGTATAGGAACCGGCTGTTGTTGCTGTAATCGTTTGGGTAGTTGCACCATTCGACCACAAGTAACTTGATCCCGTCGTTGATGTTAATGTTACGGAACCTCCGGCACAGAATGTCGTCGAACCTCCTGTCGTAATCGTCGGTGCACTTGGTGGCGTTCCGACAGTAACTGAAATGGAGTTGCTATTAGGGCTTTGACAACCCACCGCACTCACAACTTTACAGGTATATGTTCCAGCTGAGGAAACAGTGATCGATTGAGTAGTTGCTCCTGTCGACCATAAATAGTTTGCTCCCGCCGTTGATGTTAAAGTCACGGAACCTCCTGAACAAAGTGCTGTTGATCCACCGGCTGTAATTGTCGGAGCGCTTGGTAACGGATTAACAGTAACCGTTGTAGCTCCGCTCGCAGTACTTTGACAACCTGCCGGATTTGTAATCTGAACCGTATATGATCCGGCTGTTGTTGCGGTAATTGACTGGGTAGTTGCTCCAGTGGACCATAAATAAGTGTTTCCAGCACTAGAAGTAAGCGTTACCGAACTACCTGCACAGAAAGTTGTCGATCCTCCCGTTGTGATGGTCGGCGCACTCGGCGCTGCATTCACAGTTACTGCAATGGCATTGCTGTTCGAACTTTGACAACTTGCCGCATTGGTTACCTGAACAGTATATGTTCCGGCTGTTGTTGCAGTAATTGACTGGGTAGTTGCTCCAGTTGACCACAAATAGCTCGTTCCGGTTGTTGAAGTCAATGTAACTGAGCCTCCGGCACAAATTGCAGTTGATCCACCGGCAGTAATTGTCGGTGTAGCAGGAAGTGCATTAACCGTCACATAATTTGTCATGGTCGTTGTATTTGATCCCGAACCATTTGTTGCAGTCAATACCACGTTGTATGTTCCGGCGGTTGCATAAGTAACTGTCGGATTTGCAGCTGTGGAAGTGCTTGGAGTTCCTCCGGGGAATGTCCAAGAATAAGAGGTTGGAGAACCTGTAGAAGTATTCGTATATGCTATACTTTGTCCTGCACAAACAGAAGCTGAAACAGTTGTAAAGCTTGGGGTTGGAGGAGTTGAAGAAATCACCCCCGTCACATTGATATTATCAACGTATAGATTATTTCCGTAACCGGATAAATTTTTGAACGCTATAATCACATTTGCCTGACCAACATAAGGAGTCAGGTTTACTGTTTCCGTTCTCCATTGAGCAGAAGTCGGTGTAAACGCTGAAGTAGTTGCTGCTACAGTTGCAAGAGTCGTATTTGATTTGGAATAAACACTGGTAAAAGTAGAACCGCAATTGGTAGAAACCAATACTTCAAGGCCATCAAAGTTAACCGCATCATATGGCGCATAAGCTACATCGAAAGTCATTTGGGCGGAGGAAAGACCTGTAAATATTACCGGTTTTAACCTTACGACATCATCATCCGAATCGTTGTATGCAAAGTTGTTAAACCACATGGCATTTCCAGCAGTCGGAGCAAGTCCGGCAGCTGTTGTTCTGGCCCAGGACGTTGGTGAAGCATTATTATTGATCAACGACCAACTTGTCGGAACAAATGTTGTTGTGGTAAACCCTTCACTCAAAGGCAAAGCCGTTGCCGTCGAACTAACAACCGTGATATACGCGTTTTTTGTTTCCGTATCCGAACCGTTTGCATTGGTTGCAACCAGTGTAACCGCATAAGTTCCTGCTGTACTGTATGTTACAGTAGGATTTGTTGCTGTAGAAGTTCCAGGCGTTCCTCCAGGGAATGTCCAAGCGTATGAATTCGCTAAAGTTGATAAATTAGTGAACGTTACTGTTCCACCCTGACAAACGGTTGTTGAAGAAGCTGAGAAATCCGCAACCGGCGGGCTTACCATTCCCAATCCGTTCAATACAAAATTGTAAGTTCCTTCATCACAATCATTGGTGGCAAACTGCACATTACCTGTGAAGCTTCCCGCCGAAGCCGGAGAAAATACCACTGTGAAAGTTGTTGTTGAACCTGGCGTAACCGTTGTTGTTCCGAAACCTGTGCCTAAAGCAAAACCTGTTCCGGTAACTGTAATCGGATTCGTTAATGTTAAATTGGTTGTTCCCGTATTTGTAACTGTAAATGTAGCAGTAGTTGAACCTCCAACCTGCGTATTCGCATACGTATAATAACCACCATCCAATACATCAACACTTGCGGAAGTCAAATTGATCTCTCCGGGAGTTGTCCCTTCAAATTTCACATTATCAATGAAGATGTTGTTTCCGTTTGCTGAAACCCCACGGAATCGGAATCGGAGATTCTTGGAGGTTGCAGCCACATAAGACATCAAACTGATTGTCTCCGTTCTCCAATCCGTTGCAACTGTAGGAAAATATTCAGTTGCCAATACGGTAGAATTCTGGTATAAGAATGGGGAAACATTTCCTGTTTTATTATATACGTTTGTCCAGGTAGCTCCACAATCCGTAGAAATCTGGACAATCAGCTGATCATTGGAAGTAGAAGTCTTTTTTCTATAAGCCACATCAAATTTCAAAGTAGCCGCAGTTGCATTACAAGGCAATAGGAAAACAGGTGTATACAGGTCTTCATTTGTCGTCGAAGGATCGCCAAAACAAGGAACCTGGGCAATGTTATTGGTGAAAGTTCCTGTTGAAGAGATTCCGGAAGCAGGTGACCATCTGAAACAATCCCCATTCGTATTGTCAACTCTCCATTTTACGTCCGGAGGAAAAGATTGTCCTTCAAAATCTTGTGTATAGTTTGGCATAATTCCATTCGAAACAACAAAATCAATTCCGGAAGTATCGTAAACAGTATATGGATCTGCAACTCCATTCGGGAGTGTCGAATAAGCTACGAATGTGTGCGTTCCAAGCGTTGCCGTAAATGCCGGCAAACTGACTGTTGCAGTTGAATTCGGAGTTAAATTTCCTGTCCAGCTGAATGTTACGGCAGTTCCATTGTCAATTTTATAAGAAACCGTTGCAGAAGTCAGGTTATTGGAACCCCTGTTTTTCAATTGAACACTTGGCGTTATGGCACCGACACAATTGTCACCAATAGGTGCAAATACATCTGTTACTGAAGCATCACTTGGATTTGGAGGAGTACATGCATCCGAATTTATCAGGGAAAGCCTATAGGTAGATCCTTCCAATACGGCACGCATCCGTTGTTTTTGGTCGTTAGTGAACACATTCATACAGGCGTCATCCGTATAATCCATGTAATTCTCTACCATGTCATTTCCGGGATCGGGAGCATTAGTACAACTGTTAATAGTTGGACAACCGAAATTTGCGGCTGCAGCTAAGGGAGTATCGTTGCAGTAATCGTCTACCGAACAACCACCATCACCCCAAATGTGGCGTAATCCTAACCAGTGACCGATTTCATGTGTTGCAGTACGCCCTTCATTGTAAGGACCTGCAAAACCAGTTACAGAACTTTTACCGATGGAACTATATAAGAACACCACACCATCTGTTGCTGCCACCGGAGTACCACATCCCATTCCTCCTAACGGAGATTGCGGGAACTGCGCATAGCCAAGGATTCCTCCACTAATGTCACACAACCAGATATTCATGTATTTATCCGGAGCCCAACCTCTTGTGGCCGTCGGAACACCACCGTTATAGGTGTATGGTTTAACCGTTGCATCTATATAAGTAGTACTGAAAGGAGGTGCTGTGAATCCTGCAGTCGTGCGATTGATTCGGTTCACTCCGTCTTCTCCCACGGGAAAAGCGGATCCGTCAGGTCGTCTTTTAGCCAAGCAGAATTCGATCTGTGTATCAGCACCAACCGGATTCGTATTCCAACCATTCGAACCGAACATTCTCCTGAAATCCTCGTTGAGTACATCAATCTGAGATTGGATAGCTGCATAGCTGACATTACTTGCCGTACCGATAGCTTCTCCATTATGGATGACGTGAACAACAACAGGAATCTGGTAGACACCACCGATAATTTTTCCAGCAGCCATATTTGCCGAAATT
Organism: uncultured Fluviicola sp.; assembly: GCF_946478805.1. Next base: position 39,651 of record NZ_CAMLDC010000013.1, read on the forward strand.
TCAGATTGGATCCATTGTTCAAATTGTTGGGATGATTCTAATTCAGGATGGTTGGCATGCAAGATTGCATCATTTTCATCTGTGTAGCAGCGAACAACGCCATTTGTTTGACCCAATACTCCATTGTAGAGTAGCGAGAAAAACAGACATGCGAAGAGGGCACGTAGTTTTACTCCGTTAGTTTTCATAAAAGCAGTTTTTCATTTTTTGAACGGAGCACTCCAATCCTTAACTTGGAAATAATTGATTTAGAGTACTCAATTCTAGTTTTAGCGAACCAATGTTACTAAAAAAAAATGAATGTCAAAATTAATAAGTTTATATTTTAACATAAACTTATTAACAGCGTTGAAATTCACTCAAACATATCGCCAAGCATATTCTCTCCTCCCTTTCCAACAAAAGGCACATACCTCTTTTCCCCTTGAATGGCAGAAATCAGGCATAGCAGCCAGCAAACGAAAATTGCCAATGAAAGGATATTAATGAAGATGATCCCTAAAAAGGGAATGAAAAAGAATATGGTATCCAAAATACTTACAACAGCACCGATCAACATGAGGATGAGCATCTGTCTCAAATGGAAAGCGGTGAACTTACGTTCCTCACCCGAAGAAGACGAAACCTTCATAAGGGCAATTATCCAGCCAATCAAAGTGCAATAACTTATTATTGCGTAGGTCTTATTGAATTCTGACTTCATATTACTATAGAGTAATATAAATTTACGTCTTATAATTATAAACTTAGTTCATAATTTAGCAAATAGTCAATTTAAATGATTTACTTCCCTTTATTCGCCAAAAATAGACGAGACAAACTCTTCCTTGTGGAAAACCTGAAGATCTTCAACACCTTCTCCAACCCCGATAAATCTGACAGGGATACTCATTTGATCGGAAATACCTATTACCACTCCGCCTTTTGCCGTACCATCCAGTTTAGTTATGATTAATCCTGTCAATGAGGTTGCCAAAGCAAATTGTTTCGCCTGTTCGTATGCATTCTGACCGGTTGAACCATCCAGAACCAATAAGATCTCGTGCGGAGCATCCGGAATGACTTTTTCCATTACCCGTTTGATCTTGGAAAGTTCATTCATCAGGTTCACTTTATTATGCAACCTTCCGGCGGTATCGATAATTACAACATCAGCCCCCTGAGCTTTAGCAGAACTTAATGCATCAAATGCAACAGAAGCCGGATCGGCCCCCATACCTTGTTGAACGATTGGGACACCAACCCGCTCAGACCAGATGATCAATTGATCCACCGCAGCTGCTCGGAATGTGTCAGCAGCTCCAAGAACCACTTTCTTACCGGCTTTTTTGAATTGATTCGCTAATTTCCCGATGGAAGTGGTCTTACCCACCCCATTCACTCCGACAACCATGATCACATGCGGATTCCCGTTGTGTGCAGGAATATTGTATTCGCTCGGACCATTGCTATCATTTTCCGATAATAAGGCTGCTATCTCTTCCTTGAGAACCTTATTCAGTTCATCTGTCCCAACATACTTATCCCTGGAAACGCGTTCATTGATCCGGTCAATGATTTTCAAGGTGGTATTCACACCGACATCCGAACTGATCAAAATCTCTTCCAATTCATCCAAAACCTCATCATCAACGCGCGATTTACCAACGAGTGAGCGGGTTAATTTGCCAAAAAAACTTTCTTTCGTTTTTTCGAGTCCTTTATCAAGTGTTTCTTTGTTTTCTTTCGAAAACCAACCAAATAATGCCATAGTTCAAAAATAACAAAAAAACCCCTCTGCAGTAGCAGAGAGGTTTTAAATCAATATCGAGTTTACAACTTAAGGAATGAGGTTTATTTATTAAACCAGTCTTTCACTTTGTCGTTGTGTACAATCTCTTCTTTAAATGTGAAAGAACCAGATTTTTCAGACTTGATCATCTTGATTACTTTCGTGTGCTCTTTTCCTCCACCTTTTTGTAGGGATGCTACTACTTTCTTAGCCATGACTTATTTTTTTATGTTTTTAATCTGAAGTTATCCCTGCATTGGCAGACTTCAAATCGAAAACTACGTTTTCTCTTACTTAATTTCCTTATGAAGGGTATAACGCTTCAAGACCGGATTGAATTTTTTAATCTCCAAACGATCAGGCGTGTTTTTACGATTCTTCATCGTGATATAACGAGAAGTTCCCGCCATTCCAGACTCTTTGTGCTCAGTACACTCTAAAATAACCTGGATTCTATTTCCTTTTGCTTTCTTAGCCATTTTCTTAATTCTTTATGATTGGAACCACTTTCGTGACCGAATCAGGATTTACTTTAAAAAACCTTTTTCACGTGCTTCTTTCATACACGCAGAAATCCCTTTCTTATTAATCGTTCTCAAAGCAGACGCAGAAATCTTCAATGTAACATACATATCGTCTTCTGGTACGTAGAACTTCTTAGTTAACAAGTTCGGGTAAAACTTGCGTTTTGTTTTGCGATTTGAGTGAGAAACATTGTTTCCAACCATTACCGACTTTCCTGTGATTTGACAAACTCGTGACATTGTATTTTATTTTTCCTTATTCTAAAAGCGGGTGCAAAGAAAAGCAAATTCCCACAATTAAGCAACATTAATCTTGCTTTTTTTCAATATTTATTCCCAAGATCTCGCAACGCAAAAGATTTAAAGCTGTTAGCACCGTCATTTGCACTGTTCTTTGTCTATCTGTTCCAAATAAAAATTTGCGGGAAATTTTTCCTTTCGGGCCATCAATTGCAATCCAAACCGTTCCTACCGGTTTCTCATCACTTCCCCCCAAAGGGCCTGCAACTCCGGAAACTGAAATACACCAATCAACACCCAAAGTCTTCTTTCCTCCGGCAGCCATTTCAAGTACAACCTCTTCCGATACCGCTCCAAAATCCTCCAAAGTCCTGGAACTGACATCCGCCAATTTCATTTTCAGGTCATTGCTATAAGTAATCAATCCGCCAAGCACATAATTGGAAGCCCCCGAAATACTTGTCAGGCTCGCCATGATACTTCCCCCCGTACAGCTTTCAACCGTTCCGACAGTTCCTCCTTTTCCCTGTAATAATTTACCTACTACTTCCGGTAATGATTCTTCCTCTTCTCCATAAAGGTAAACCGGGATCATGCTTTTTAATTCTTCACCATAAAATGCAACACGCGATTGATTCCCGGAACTGGAACTCACCCTCAACTTAACCATTCCGGGAGACGGCAAATAAGCCAAATCCAATCCTTCTTCCCGTAATCGGTTTTCCCAATCACTTAATCGGTCTGCTAAAAATGATTCCCCTATCCCTTGTGTCAGATAAGTCTTCTGAATCAATTTCTTTACAGGAAACCGTTCCACCAATCGAGGAATGACATGTGTCTCTACCAGGTATTTCATTTCGTAGGGAACTCCGGGCATTGAGACAAAGATAACACCCTCCTTCTCAAACCACATTCCGGGAGCTGTTCCCTGCTCATTGAACAGCACTTCACATACTTCCGGAACCATAGCCTGCAGCTTGTTTACTTCCAGCATCGGACGGTTCCTTTTAATGAAGAACGATTCCACATGATTCAGTACCTGTTCATCCAAAACCAACTTGGTATTGAAATAAGAACATAGAACCTGTTTCGTGATATCGTCCTTTGTAGGCCCCAAGCCTCCGGTGATCAGAACCACCCGACTTCTTTGGTAAGCGTCTTCCAAAGCAGTTGTAATTGCCTCCCTGGTATCCGATATCGTTACCACATGAGAAACCTTGATTCCATTGCTCGCCAACTGAGCACCCATCCACGAAGCGTTTGTATTAATTGTCTGTCCAATTAAGAGTTCGTCTCCGATAGAAATTATTTCAACATTAATCATGGTACTGTTTTTGAGCTACGGACAAAATTATTCTTAAGTTTGAACATAAAAAATAATCCTATGAGAAAATTCACTACAATATTGGCTTTAAGTAGTTTTATTGTCGTTTTATCCGGCTGCGACACGATAAAAGAAGCTGCAAGCACTATCAATAACAGTGGAACGAGTACAACTCCGTCCTTAACGAATTCGGAAGTGATTTCGGGTTTGAAAGAAGCATTGACAGTTGGCATTCAAAACTCAGTGAATTTAACCTCCGTAACAGATGGTTTCTTGAAAAACGATGCAATCCGGCTACCTTTTCCTCCTGACGCCTTAAAAGTACGTGAAAAAGCCATGGATTGGGGACTGGGATCACAAGTTGAAAAATTTGAGACTACCTTGAACAGAGCTGCCGAAGAAGCAACCAAAGAAGCTTTGCCGATTTTTAAGGATGCAATCCTGAATATGAGTATTTCAGATGGATTCAGTATTCTCAATGGCGGAGACGGGGCAGCAACCCGCTTCTTAAAGGACAACACTACTTCCAAATTGGTTACGGCCTTCTCACCAAAAGTGAAAGAGGCAATTTCGAAAGTAAAACTGACGGAATACTGGAATCCGATTATCACCAAGTACAATAATGCTATGAGCTTGACCGGAGGAGCAAAAATCAATCCGGACCTGAATCAATATGTTACTGAAAGAGCCATTACCGGTTTATTCCAGATGGTTGAAAAAGAAGAAAATAAAATCCGCAAGGATCCTGCCGCTCGTGTAACAGACCTGCTTACGAAGGTGTTTGGCAGTATCAAATAATTGAAAATTGAAAAATGGAGAATTGAAAAGAAGAAAATAAACTTTAAACTAGTTAACTTCTCAATTCTTCATTAACTTTTACATTTTAAAATTTTCAATTATCCATTAATATGAAGTATCCTGCATCCGAACTGGTATTAGATTCAAAAGGGAATGTCTATCATTTAGGCATCTCTCCCGATAATCTGGCACACACTGTTTTATTAGTCGGGGATCAGGATCGCGTTTCTGCCATATCAGCTTTTTTTGACGAGATTACTCATCAATCAAAGCACCGCGAATTTGTTTGTCATACGGGCACCTATCGCGGAAAACCCATTACAGCTTTATCTACAGGTATCGGAACGGATAATATCGATATTGTGATCAATGAATTGGATGCGTTGGTAAACATCGATTTGGAGAATCGGGAAAACAAGGCCGATATGACTTCCCTGAACTTGATTCGCATCGGAACCTGTGGGATTCTTCAAGCTGATATTGACGTTCACAGTTACATCCTTTCGAGTCATGCAATCGGAATTGACAATGTGGCTCATTTCTACCCCATTGAATTCAATCCGGAGGAAAAATCCATTGCAGGTTCTTTGGATTCATTTGTCGGATTTCCAACTGAAATAAGTCCTTATTGCTCTGCCAGTTCGGATTCACTGCTGAAAAAACTGGATGGAGAAAACGTCCATAAAGGTATTACAGTGACAAGCTCCGGTTTCTATGCACCCCAGGGAAGATCTCTTCGGTTAGGAACAAAGACACCTGAAATCAACGAAAAACTGGAACAATTCTCTTTTGGAGAAACCCGCGTTGTCAATTTTGAAATGGAAAGTTCCGCACTCTTTGCCTTAGGAAAAGCAATGGGACACGAGTGTATTACTATTTGTTTGGGAATTGCAAACAGACCGCGAATGGAATTCAGCAAGGGTTACGAAAAAGAAATGAGTGCGCTGATTGAATATGTACTAGACCGAATCTAAACTACTTCATCGGAAATTTCTTTTGATATTCTTCCGGGCTTAAATCAAGTCCGGTATCTTCATCCATCAAAGCAACTTTAAACGAATCCTCACGCACTTTTATGTTCATCTTGACGATACTGGAATTCCCAACATGTAGAATTACCTGGAACCAATAAAAACCGTTCTTTCCGTTGAGCCTTTCCTTACTTAGTTTCAAAGAGATTGTTTGGTTTTTAGCTTCCGCATTTGCCTTATAATCTTTAACGATTTGCAAGTTCTGAACCAATTCATAGGCTTTATACTCCGGTGTTTTTTCGGCCACATCCACGTTCACTTTCTCTTCCTTAGCACCGCACGAACTAATACTTCCAGCTAAAAACAAACCAATCGCAATTCCTATCAGACTCTTCATCTTTTCATTATTTGATTACAAAATAGGGAATTTTCCGAATATTCGTATAAATAGTAAGGGCGCAATTAATCGCGCCCCTACCATTTTTTTCTAAAAAACTGTCTATTGTTTTACCAATGAATATACTTTGGAGCCATTCTTAATTAAATAAACTCCGGATCTTAATGAAGAAATATCCAATACCAACGTTCCATCACCTTGTTTGTAGGATGTCACATTCATTCGAATATCCTGTCCCATTGCGTTCAATAATTTGAAAGTACTCAAGGAAACCAAATCTCCTTTCACCGTAACCAAATCAGTTGCCGGATTCGGGAATAATACCAAATCACCCACTCCGGCAATATCTATATAAACAGATTCCATTTCATGAATTCGTTCCTGACCGTTGTAATCCGTTTGTTTCAATCGGTAGTATGAAACTCCACTCAAAGGCAGATTATCCATTGCAAAATAATCTTTTGGGATTTCAGAATTACCTGCCCCTCCAACAATCGCAATCATTTCCCAGCCATCAACTCCACTCAAGGATCTTTCAACAGTGAAATAATCGTTGTTTTGCTCCGAACTTGTCTCCCAGTTCAATCTTACCGAGTTATTATCCAAAGCAGCTGCTTCGAAACTTACCAGTCCAATCGGTAGTGAAGTACCGCAGTTCACTGTAATACATTGAGGCTGTGTATATGTACATCCGAAATTATCAGTTACACTATATGTAAAACATGGTGCTCCCTGGTTGGTTGGGGTTACATTGGCCGTTGTTGTTCCGGTACTCGAAAGCGTTGTAGCAGGAACCCATCCTTGAGAAACAATTGTTGGTGTATAAGAAGGAACCGAAACAATACCTCCACTGAAATTAATATCCCAATCAAAAATATATCCATTATCGGAGCCTAAATTATCCGTCACGTTAATTGTCCAGCTTCCATTTAGCGGACACCCTACCAATCCTGAAAAACTCGCCGCAGGCAAATAAGTTCCCGCCGGCACATAGCTATCCGTATAAGTACCAGGTCCATTTCCACTAGGGAAAGTTCCTCCTGTTAAGATTCCGTTAACCAGGGTGGTAGCTCCGGACATTGAAAAACAATAGGTAGCTCCTGTACCAGGCGTAATAGTTGTCGAACTTCCGTCTACTGTACTTGTTGCCCAAGGAGTCCCTAAATTAGCAGAACCACCTCCGGAGCCATAACTTTGCAAACTGACACTTTGCCCATTCGGACATTGTATTTGCAACGATAAGTCTCCCAGGTAGGAATGCTCCATATTCAAACAAATATTGGTTATATCAGTTGCTGCAGTAACTGTCGCAGAAGGATTATAACAATTGGTGGTTATGGAAGTCGAATAAGAAACCCCTGATCCATCCGGCAAAAAGGTTGTCCCGGAAACCGGTGGAGTACAATTCACCGTATAAGGTGTCATGGTAACATTTGCACTAAGTGCCGATGTTGTATTTGTACATAACGTTGAAGGTGTTGCTGAGGTTGTAATAGTAGGTGTAGTTGAAACTTGGATAATTTGATTATTGTAATTCGTATTGGTACAGCCACTAGGATCAGTTGCCACCAAATTCAAATAATAACTTCCCACGGCCGGATACGTATACGTCGTCGAAGATCCGGCAGCAGTTGCCCCATTTCCAAAATTCCACGAATAGGTTGCTCCGGTACTACTGGAAGAGAAGGTACCCGATCCGCTAGCCGTAATACTTTGTCCCTGGCATATGCGAATGATTCCACCCGCACCTGGTGCAGGAGTTATCGATGAAATATTAGTCGTGATTGTCTGACACGGCACCACACAAGAAAGAGCAGCCACCCATCCCGGATAAACAACCGAACCATCAGAGGTAAATCTAAAGGTCAAACACCCACTTGCATTACTTGCTGTTGCCTGTACAGTACCCGGGCTACTTGTCCCTGAATAAGTTCCCAACAAAGGAGCCGCAACAGAATTCCCGTCAAAAATCTGTAAAATATCCAAACTTCCCTCTGTTTGGAAAGCACTGAATATCAATTTTAATTTAGCTCCAGCTGTAGATGGACAAATAGTAAATACGCGTGTATCTGAATTGGAATAATCGGATAATCCGCCACCATCGTAAAACGTTCCGCTGCATGCAGAAGTACTTCCTGACGAAGGCATAAAGATCGAACCAGCCGGTGGTGGGGCCGGAGAAGTGACACAAATAGTAAAAGTAGGTGTTGCCGGCGTAGTAGAAGCACTCCAGGTATATACCCGAACGTAGTAATTCATACCTACTGTCAAACCGTTCACGGTATAATCTGTCTCTGCATCCTGGCATCCCAATGAAGCCCCGATACATGATCCGGGAGCAGCTCCGGTGCTCGCAAAAATTTCCACACCTGAATCCCAGGTAGTTGAACGTGTAATTATGGCTGTTGTATTAGTCGCGGTAAATGAATACCAAACGTCGTCATCCGGTGTTCCGGTACAAGAGGTAATTCCCGAATTAGTTGCACCAGCAACAGTTCCTGAGGTAGTAGAACAACTAGCTGACTGTGTCAAAACGGTTGCCGTGGCACAGTTGTCGTTTGCTGGGGCTGGGGCTACCGAAGTAACACAGATATTTCCGGACAAATCTGCATTTGTATTTCCACTGGTTCGCATGATCTGAATATAATAGGTAGTTCCCAAAACAGAATTAAAGGTCATTGATCCCGACCCGCCTGAGGCAACATTCATACAACTCATTTGGGTTGTTGCCGGACAATTGCTCCAAACAGCAACTGCAGAAGCTCGATCTGTTCCTGAAACAGTTACCTGGATTGTTCCTCCTGTTCCGGTAATAGTATACCAAACATCTGCTGATTGCGTGCCCGTTAAGCAGCCCGGAACTGAAGTTACTCCTGTTTCAGGTTGCCCATTTTCAGTATTTGAAAAAGAGCTTGTTGTACAAGAAGTATTTACCGCTAAGGCAGGCGCACCTGAACAATTATCACTTTGCGACCATGTTCCGAAGTTAAAAAATGAAACAAATAAGGTCATTAATACAAATCCTTTCAATAAGAATTTGTATCCATTCATAGAATTCTTTCTCATGGCTTAATTTCTTGTATTTGGATGGAGAACCATGATATAAGAAGTATTGTCAATACGAAACACCTGGGTTCGGTTCGAAAAAAAATCGAGATTGTATACTAGTGGATTGAATGTATTCACATCAAAATTCGCAAAATTTGCTCCCTGAATCGTAGGATTGACTTTTGTCATTAATGGAAAAGAAGACAAGAGAGGATACTTTTCGCTTTCTGCCTGCTCTGCAACCCGATATTCAATACGATCAGTCATCACTTTGCCAAAAGCAACTACAAGTGTAGGATTGTTCAGGACAAAATCATTTCCATGCACATAAGCAACACGATTTGAGATTTCTTCTGGTGGCAGTTGTTGGGTAGTTGTTTGTCCGCAGGACATAAAAGTCAACTGCAGGACAAGTAGGGTGAGAGCCCCTTTACGCAATGAGTTCATAAGTTTTTAGTTCTATAACGAGCTAAATGTAAAGCAAATAAATTGTAAAGAAACTATCACGAAAACGTTAAAAATTAAATAACATTTCGTCTTTTTTTTAACATTTAAAAATTATCAATAAAAAGAATAAAACAATCAATAGAAGTGTATTTATAAAAAAATACAACAATATTGTACTAAAAATTAACAGTTAAAATTATCGAAAATTTAACGTTTAAAGTTATTAACAGTGAAAACCAATTAGCAAAACAATTTTCCGGATTTTATTGCTTTATCAATGAATATACTTTAGAACCGTTTTTAACCATGTAGACACCAGATCTTAACGAAGAAATATCCAACACCAACGTTCCATCACCTTGTTTGTAGGATGTTACACTCATTCGGATATCCTGTCCCATTGCATTCAATAATTTGAAAGTACTCAAGGAAACCAAATCTCCTTTCACCGTAACCAAATCAGTTGCCGGATTCGGGAACAATACCAAATCGCCCACTCCTGCAATATCAATGTAAACAGACTCCATATCATGAATACGCTCCTGACCGTTGTAATCTGTTTGTTTCAATCGATAGTAAGAAACACCGCTTAGTGGTAGATTGTCCATCATCGAATAGTACTTTGGTGTTTCAGAATTACCGGCCCCACTAACAATCCCTATCGCTTCCCAACCATCAACTCCACTCAAAGATCTTTCAACGGTGAAATAATCGTTGTTTTGCTCCGAACTTGTTTCCCAGTTCAATCTTACCGAGTTATTATCCAAAGCAGTTGCTTCGAAACTTACCAGGCCAATCGGTAGTGAAGTACCGCAGTTCACAGTGATACATTGCGGTTGCGTATAAGTACATCCGAAATTATCGGTTACACTATATGTAAAACATGGTGTTCCCTGGTTGGTCGGAGTTACGTTTGCATTTGTCGCATTCACATTCGAAAGTGTCGGTGCAGCAACCCAACCTTGTGAGACGATTGTCGGTGTGAAGGAAGCAGCAGAAAACAATGCTGAATTGAAAGTGATATCCCAGTTAAAGATATAACCGTTATCCGAAGAAAGGTTATCCGTTACAGTAATCGTCCAGCTCCCATTCAAAGGACACCCCACCAAACCCGCAAAACTCTGCATTGGTGTATAGGTTCCTGCCGGAATATAACTATCCGTATAGGTTGCCGGACCATTTCCATTGGGGAATGTACCTCCGGAAACTGGAGAAGATGCCCATGCCGTACCACCTGTCATTGAGAAACAATAACTTGCCCCTGTACCCGGAGTTGTATTCCCCGAGTTCAAATCCACCGTACCCGTTGCCCATGGAATTCCCAAATTGGCAGATCCAGTACCCGATGAATAAGTGATGATACTGGTACTTTGTCCATTCGGACATGCGATGGACATGGATAAATCGCCGGAATAGGAATGCTCCATATCCAAACAGATACTCGTAATATCGGTAGCTGATGTCACAGTTGCGCTCGGGCTGTAACAATTTGTTGTAATGGAAGTCGAATAAGAAACCCCGGATCCATCGGGTAAGAAGGTCGTTCCTGAAACCGGAGGCGTACAATTCACATTGAATGGTGTCATCGTGACCGTAGCTGCCAATGCCGAAGTCTGGTTCGTACAAAGTGTGGATGGTGTTGCAGAGGTTGTAATTGTCGGAGTAGTTGAAACTTCTATATTCCGGTTAATGGAATTGGAATTAGTACATCCGGAAGGATCCGTGACAATCAGATTGGCCAGGTAACTTCCAACGGCCGGATAGGTGTAATTGACGTTTGCACCGTTAACGATCACACCATTCCCCATATTCCACGCGTAAGTTGCACCGGCACCTGAAGTTCCGAAAGTCCCGCTTCCGACCAGGTTTACGCTCTGCCCCTGACAGAGACGGATAATTCCATCCGGCTCCGGGGCTTCATTCGAACTTACCCAATTCGATGTGATTGTCTGGCAGGAAAGGATACATGAAATATTTGCCGACCATCCGGATGCGACAACTGATCCGTCAGAAGTGAATCGGAAAGTAAGACAACCTGTAGGGTTTGTCAAGGAAGCTTGCACCAATCCCGGACTTGTACCTCCTGAATAAGTTCCTAAAAGTGGCGCACCGGTCGAATTCCCGTCGTAGATATACAAAAAGTCCAAGCCCGACTCGGTAGCGAAGGATGTAAAGATCGCTTGCAGCCTTGCTCCTGCAGTAGATGGGCAAATGGTGTACGTAAAATTTGCACCATTACCGTAATTCCCTGCTCCTCCCGGATCCAGGAAAACAGCTCCACAGGTACTCGTACTTCCGGTTGTCATTGTAATGGATGGAGCCGGTACTGAAGATGTTATACAAATCGTACCATTCATATCATTGTTATTATTGTTATTTGTCCGGATAATACGTACATAATAAGTATTCCCAATAACAGTTGTAACTGTAAGTGACTCCGTACCCGTAGTTGCAACAGCATCTGCACAACCCGATAGACTTGCCGCTGCACAACTTGAATAAACTGCCAACGCCATGGTTCTGTCCGTATTGGTACAATTGACATAGGAAGTTGTTGAAGTTGCAACAAAAGAAAACCAGCCATCGCGGAAATTCCCACCCGCACAAGCAGGATACGCAATTGCGGAGTTGGTGAAAGTATTTGCTACTGTCCAAACAGTATTTACACAAGATGTTCCTACGGTTAATGCCGGTGCAGTTGCGCATTCATCGGTTTGGGACCATGAAAAGGAATTATTCAAAGTCAATAATAATCCAATGAAGGATATTTTTTGAAGGATTGAGTTATAATTTTTCATGATCAGTTTCTTGTAATTGGATTAACAGTCATCAAATAATTCGTGTTATCAATGCGAATTACCTGAACTCTATCAAGGAAAAATCCAAAATTGTAAACCAATGGATTAAATGATTGTAAGTCAAAATCCTCGAATTCCATTTCCTGGAGAGCCGGATTCAGCTTATTCATTAAGGGGAATGAAGATAAAGCAGGAAATTTCTCATCCGCGCTCGGAGGAGTCTGCATAAATGTGATACGCTCATTCAGGAGTTCTCCCAATGAAACAATCAATGATGGGTTTTGAGCTAAAAAATCGTTTCCGTAAACCTGTGTGACTCTACTCAGAATTTGAGCATCTGAAAGTTGAAAAGAGATTGTCTGGGAGTATCCCTGAAAACCACGCAAGAGTAAAATAGAAAACACTCCTATTTTTAATAGTTTTTTCATCGCAAGAGTAAGTTATTGACGGGTTAAATAAAAGCAATAAAACCCAAGAAAAATGCAATTGAAAATGTTAAAAATCGTTTGATCAATTTGTCGTTTTTTTAACATCTGAAAATACTCGATCAATCGAATAGAATACTCATTTGAAAACCTTTTTTAAAAAATTTCAACATTATTTTTTTTTAAATTAACAGCTAAAAAAAATTAAAAATAATTTTAGTTGAATGATGATTTCATCTATAAAACGATAAAATCATAACCCTTGTAAATCAGCGTTTTAAAGCGTGAAATTATCAATTATTGCTTTATCAATGAATATACTTTGGAACCGTTTTTAACCATGTAAACACCAGATTTTAACGAAGAAATATCCAACACCAACGTTCCATCACCTTGTTTGTAGGATGTCACGTTCATTCGAATATCCTGTCCCATTGCATTCAATAATTTGAAAGTACTCAAGGAAACCAAATCTCCTTTCACCGTAACCAAATCAGTTGCCGGATTCGGGAACAATACCAAATCGCCCACTCCTGCAATATCAATGTAAACAGACTCCATATCATGAATACGCTCCTGACCGTTGTAATCTGTTTGTTTCAATCGATAGTAAGAAACACCGCTTAGTGGTAGATTGTCCATCATCGAATAGTACTTTGGTGTTTCAGAATTACCGGCCCCACTAACAATCCCTATCGCTTCCCAACCATCAACTCCGCTCAAGGATCTTTCAACAGTGAAATAATCATTATCTTGCTCCGAACTTGTTTCCCAGTTCAATCTTACCGAGTTATTATCCAGAGCAGTCGCTTCGAAACTTACCAGGCCGATTGGAAGTGAAGTACCACAGTTCACAGTAATACATTGTGGTTGCGTATAAGTACATCCGAAATTATCTGTCACACTATACGTAAAACAAGGAGTTCCCTGGTTGGTTGGGGTTACGTTTGCGGTTGTCGCACCCGTATTCGAAAGTGTTGGTGCTGCCACCCAGCCCTGGGAAACAATTGATGGTGTAAAGGATGCTGCTGATAAAAGGGTTGCATTGAAATTGATATCCCAATTAAAGATATAACCGTTATCAATTGCAAGATGATCGGTCACTTGAATCGTCCAATTTCCATTTAACGGACATCCTATAAACCCTGTAAACGAATTCACCGGCATATAATTTCCCGGCGCTATAGACGGTCCCGCCGGATTACCGGCAGTTACTGTTCCACCATTTACCAATAAAACACTCGCTGATGGTGTAAAACAATAAGTAGCGCCAACTCCCGGACCTGTACCTCCATCATCCAAAGCTCCTCCAAGATAAGTACCTCCTCCTCCAGGATAATCTTTTAAGATGATGGATTGTCCATTCGGACAAATCAACCGAATATCCAAATCTCCCATATACGAATGTTCAATATTCAAACACACATTTGTAATATCCGCGGTTGATGTAATCGTTGCAGTTGGACTATAACAATTAGTCGTGATTGCGGTTGTATAAGAAACTCCCGATCCATCAGGCAAGAATGTAGTACCCGAAACCGGTGGTGAACAGTTTACATTATAAGGCGTCATCGTCACATTAGCAGCTAAAGCTGATGTCTGGTTGGTACACAAAGTCGAAGGTGTTGCAGAAGTCGAAATAGTTGGTGTGGTTGAAATTTCAATGTTCCTATTGATCGAATTGTTATTGACACATCCGGAAGGATCCGTAATAACCAGGTTAGCAAGATAACTTCCAACTGCCGGGTAAATGTAATTGATATTGGCGCCATTCATAGTCACTCCATTCCCCATCGTCCAGGCGTAAGTGGCCCCCGTTCCTGATGTTCCAAAGGTTCCGCTCCCTACCAGGTTTACACTTTGGCCTTGACAAAGGCGGATAACACCATCCGGTTCCGGAGCTTCATTCGAACTTACCCAGTTAGAAACGATAGATTGACAAGGAGTGATACAACTTATCGTACCTGCCCATCCGGCATAAGTAGAGGTGAAAATAAAATTCCCATCAGAAGTGAATCGAAAGGTTATACAACCGGAAGAATTACTAGGTGTAGCCTGTACGATTCCTGGGCTGGATGTTCCCGAATAAACTCCAAGAGAGGGTGATCCCGTATTAGGCCCATCATAAATATAAAGGAAATCATATCCGTTTTCTGTTACGAAGGAGGTGAAATTCACCCGCGCTTTATCTCCGGCAGTTCCCGGACAAATGGTGTATGTTCGATCCTGACCGTAACCATAATTAGATCCCGAACCCCCGGAATCGTAAAAGGTTCCGCTACAAGCAGTTACTGTATTAGTTCCAGAAGGCATATTAAATGTTTGAGCAAAAGAGTTCGCTGTAATGGATGAAAATCCAAGAATGAATAGTAGTAGCTTTTTCATAATCAGTGTTTTGTGATGATCGGGTCAATTACAATGATATAATCCGTTCCATCTACTCTAATGACTTGTTTTTGGTCACTGAAGAAAGGGAGGTTGTAGGTAATGGGAATAAAAGTTCCAGGATTAAACTGACTATAATCAATAGCTACAATCATGGGATTATATCGGTTCATCAAAGGAAATGAAGAAAGTAACGGGTACTTGTCATTTGCTGTTAATGGCTCAACAAAATAGTCCATCCGATTTGAAAAGCAATCCTCCAGGGCAGTTACAGCTTCCTGATTGTTGGAAATCCAGGTGTCTCCGTATACTGAAGTTATTGCGGGGAGGTATGGACGCAGATTCGGTGTTTGATATGGAGCCAAGATTCCCTGGCCCGATGCACAATTGCAAATTAATGCATAAAAGAGGTACGCAAGAGTAGTAGTAAGTATATTCATCTAAATAGTGTTTGAAGTAAAATTAAACGATTAAACAACTTCAAACACATGCCGAATAACACAAAATCATCGACGAGTAAAACTAACTATTTAGTAAAAATTACATATTCGGTCAATAATGCTAAATTTTCATCCGGCTATCTAAAATTTTAAACCTTCACAGATTTATTAAAAAAAACACCGTTGAATAAATCACTAGAAATAATTAATTAACATGTTTTTAAAACAAAAAACCCTTCCTCTAACTATGTAGAAGAAGGGGTAAATTATTTAAAGTGAATAAATTACATGTTCCGTCTGTATTGTCCACCGACTTCAAATAACGATTTCGTTATCTGTCCAAGCGAAGCATATTTACACACTTCCATCAATTGTTCGAACAAGTTATTATTTTGAATAGCAGCTCGCTGAAGTTCATTCAATAACTCATCCAATTTATCTTTATGATTGGTATGAAGGATCTCCAACATCGTAATCTGATATTGTTTTTCTTCTTCGGAAGCACGAATTACTTCTTTTGGTTCAACTGTTGGTGATCCTTTCGAGCTCAGGAATGTATTCACACCAATAATCGGGAATTCACCATTGTGCTTCAAGGTTTCGTAATACAAGGATTCTTCCTGGATTTTGGAACGCTGATACATCGTTTCCATGGCTCCCAGAACTCCTCCACGTTCCGTAATACGATCGAATTCTGTCAATACTGCCGCCTCAACCAAGTCAGTCAGTTCTTCAATAATAAACGAACCTTGTAAAGGATTTTCATTTTTAGCTAATCCCAATTCACGGTTTATGATTAACTGAATAGCCATTGCTCTGCGGACAGATTCTTCCGTCGGTGTCGTAATCGCTTCATCGTATGCATTCGTATGCAATGAGTTACAGTTATCATAAATAGCATACAATGCCTGTAGCGTTGTCCGGATATCATTGAAATCAATCTCTTGAGCGTGCAATGAGCGTCCGGATGTCTGAATATGGTATTTCAACATTTGCGCCCGCGGATTCGCGCCGTATCTCTTAGCCAATGCCTTTGCCCAGATTCTTCTGGCAACACGGCCGATTACAGCATATTCCGGATCAATACCGTTCGAGAAGAAGAACGACAAATTTGGTCCGAAATCGTTGATATCCATTCCACGACTCAAATAATATTCCACATATGTGAATCCATTTGCCAATGTGAATGCCAACTGCGTAATCGGATTTGCTCCTGCCTCCGCAATGTGATAACCTGAAATAGAAACGGAATAGAAATTACGCACTTGTTTCTCAATAAAGTACTGCTGAACATCGCCCATTAAACGCAATGCAAATTCAGTTGAGAAAATACACGTGTTTTGAGCCTGATCTTCTTTTAGAATGTCCGCTTGAACCGTTCCACGAACTTGTTTCAAGGTTTCCACTTTGATCTCATTATAAATATCTGCCGGAAGCACCTGGTCGCCAGTGACACCCAATAAAAATAATCCCAGACCGTCATTTCCTTCCGGAAGCGGTCCCTGGTAACTTGGTCTTTGAACTCCTTTTGACTTATAAATAGCTGCAATCTTTGCTTCCACTTCTTTTTCCAGACCGTTTGTTTTGATATATTTTTCACAATTCTGATCAATCGCAGCATTCATGAAAAATCCTAACAACATCGGAGCAGGTCCGTTGATTGTCATTGAAACCGAAGTAGCCGGATGAGACAGATCAAAACCTGAATACAGTTTCTTCGCATCATCCAGACAACAAATTGAAACTCCCGAGTTCCCTACTTTACCATAGATATCAGGTCTCAAATCCGGATCATTTCCGTATAAAGTAACCGAGTCGAATGCTGTTGACAAGCGTTTTGCAGGCATCCCCAAACTCACATAGTGGAAACGACGATTGGTTCTTTCAGGACCTCCTTCACCGGCAAACATACGTGTCGGATCCTCACCTTCTCTTTTGAAAGGGAATAGACCGGATGTATATGGGAATTCTCCCGGAACATTTTCCTGTAAGGACCAACGCAAAATATCTCCCCAGGATTTATATTTCGGTAAAGCAACTTTCGGTATTTGTGAGTGTGACAATGATTCGGTATGCGTTGCCATTCTCAATTCCTTATCGCGCACTTTAAAGATAAATTCAGGAGCGGTATAAGTTGCTTTCTTGGCTTCCCAATTTTGGATAATATCCCAATTATACGGATCTAAATTCCGTTTTTCGTTTTCAAAAGCTTCCTGTACGCCTTTTACCAATCGATCCTTATCTTCCATGGAACTTGCTGCAATTGTTTCAATGGATTTTGTCAATCCATACAATCTTTCTGCAACATCCACCTGTTTGTCAACCCATTTATCAAATGCACGGTTATTCTCGGAAATCTCAGATAAGTAACGGGTTCTATCCGGTGGAATAACAAAGATCTTTTCGGACATTTCCTTGGTGATCTCAAATTTGGAATCCAATGGAGCATTGGTCTTTTCCTTCACTTTATCCATGATTACCTTATACAAGGTATTCATTCCCGGATCATTGAACTGGGAGGCAATTGTCCCGAAAACAGGCATTTCATCAACCGGTTTCTCCCATAAGTTATGGTTTCGTTGGTATTGTTTACGAACATCTCTCAATGCATCCAAGGCTCCTCTTTTATCAAAT
Source organism: uncultured Fluviicola sp. (assembly GCF_946478805.1). The sequence goes on from NZ_CAMLDC010000013.1 coordinate 57,853, forward strand.
TTGTTCAATGCGATCACATCTGCAAAATCCAGCATATCGATTTTCTCCAATTGTGTTGCAGCTCCGTATTCAGGAGTCATCACATATAAAGAGACATCCGAGTGATCTAAGATTTCCGTATCCGATTGACCTATTCCTGAAGTTTCCAAAATGATCAGGTCATAATTGGCAGCTTTCAGGATCTGGATCGCTTCAGCCACATGTTTTGATAAAGCTAAGTTGGATTGACGTGTTGCCAATGAACGCATGTAAACACGGCTGTTTTTAATCGCGTTCATCCGGATTCGATCACCCAATAAAGCACCACCTGTTTTACGTTTAGATGGATCTACAGAAACTACCGCAATTTGCTTGTCTGTAAAATCCATCAGAAATCTACGAACCAGCTCATCCACCAAGGACGATTTACCCGCTCCACCTGTTCCGGTAATTCCTAAAACCGGAACATCGTTTTTTGCAGCCATCTGGTGCACTTGGTCCATAACCGGAGCAGCCATTTCAGGATAATTCTCCGCAGCGGAAATCAAACGTGCAATCGAAGGAACATGCTTTTCAGCCAAATGGGTGATTTCACCGTTCAATACATTCCCCACGGGATAATCTGAGCGTTCAACCAAATCATTGATCATTCCCTGGAGTCCAAGAGAACGACCATCATCCGGGTGATACAAACGCGTAATCCCGTAATTTTGTAATTCTTCAATCTCTGAAAGGAGAATGGTTCCCCCTCCTCCACCGAAAATCTTAATATGAGGAGCTCCCTTTTCCTTCAACAAATCATACATGTACTTGAAGTACTCTGTATGCCCACCTTGATAAGATGTCATGGCAATTGCCTGTGCATCTTCCTGAATTGCCGTATCAACGACCTCTTCCACCGAACGGTCATGACCTAAATGAATTACCTCACAACCTGTAGATTGAATGATTCGGCGCATGATATTGATTGCTGCATCATGTCCGTCAAACAAGGATGCTGCTGTTACAATTCGGATATTATTTTTGGATTTGTAGGGTGCTTGTTGCTCCATGTAATCGTTTTTTGTTTTTATAACCCTTCAAAGATAATCCAAATTAAAAATTCTCCTGTCCGGATTTGATGGAATACATTAAAAAAAATCACATACGGCACTTAAATGGTCATTTCTTCCATTAAATGGTCATTTTAAAAGCCAAAGATGTAGTCTATTTGGTGACACCAAAAGAGTCAATCAGTTATACCTCTAAATAAATACCTTCATTCACTTTCAACTTATATTACCTAAATCAAAGCGTTAGAGACGATAATTCTTTATCGTCTCTTTTTATGTAATCTTGCAATGTGAAATTAATTTGCTCCATATTCCTCACACTCTTCCTTATTCAGTCGGTAAAAGGACAAGAATTGTATGGGAGATACCTTGATCACCAGCAGGGACTTCTTTCCAAAGAATGTTATGACATTATTACAGATAAAAAAGGATATTTGCTGATCAGTACTCAATACGGTCCTGTGAAGTATGATGGAGAAAAGTCTACGCCTATTTGTACCAATTTACCCATTGAGGAACGGATCATCTATGATTTCGAGAAAGCACCGAACGGAACGATTTACCTCCTCAATTCCAAAAACCAGCTTTTTGAGCTTCGTGACGATAAGGCTTTTTTGATAGGTCCGAAAAAAATAGTTCTCAAAGGAAATCAGCACTCTTTCACGAAATTGCATTGGACCAAAAGCGGATTGTATATTTTCACTTACGATGTGTTATTAAAATATTCTTTCAAATCCCGGAAGATCCAACCCTTCTACAAAAACATTTCGGACCGAAGGGAACTATTAACTTACAGCTATCAACCTGACCGGGAGTTCCCTTTTTTTAAGTACCCCAGTTCAGAGAAATTTATTAATCAGGACATCAGTATTCACTTTCCTGGATCGGGTCAGGTTTTTGAGTATACGTCTGGTGCTATAGTGGATTCAAGAGAAGATCAGGTAACTGTCGGGGAAACAACATACCTGCTCATCGGTTCAAAGCTATTCCAAAAAAAAGGAAATCACGTGATTTCCTTAAACCTTACAAGAATTCTTTTTATCGAAAAATTCCATAACCGGATCTGGCTTTGCACTTATAGTGGATTACTCGAACTGGACCTGAACGGGAAACTATTACACCATCACTTCAAAGGAGAAATTATTGGCGGGGTCTGTCCGCTAAAAAGCGGTGGAATTGCGGTATCATTTAATCGAAAAGGGGTATTTATTTGCACCAACATTCACAACCGGATCTATCCCCATATTACAGCTTCTTCTGTGGCAAGAATCCATCCGTTTAACTTGATTGGTACGACCCATGGCCAAATCTATCAATACAAACAAGACCACTTATCCAAACTGGCACGAGTAGATTCCCTTGGCTATGCTGAAAGAGTAGGAATCCCTAATGCTATTCATGAAATGAGCACCTTCGGAAACAAACTCCTAATCACTTCAACGAACGGAATTTACTACTATAAACCAAATTTTCAATTGATACTGAAAAAGGCGGACAGAAGAATGTATTATTTCGGAATAATTATCCGCAAAGACTTTTTTTACTTTATTCTGCGGGGAGGTATTATAAAAAGCACCTGGAAACATTTGACATCTTTGTCTTACAGAGATTATCGAAAGCAATGCAAAACCATCTATCTGCAAAACGTCCAGTGTCATATTTTTCTAAATGATTCCATCCTGCTTTTGGGGACAGATGACGGTTTGTTTCGTTTGAATTTAATAACAGAAAGATTTCAACGTTCATCTCTTTTCAAGCCCGAATCGGGAATCAGGTCGTTAAAAAGAACCACATCAGGAGAATTGGTAGTTTTTTCCAGGTACAAGGGAATATTTGTTTTTAAAAAAAATAAACAACTTAAATATATTCCGGCACCCTGTATTTCTGTTATGGATGGACTTATATATAAAGACAACCTGGTGATCCAGGGAAATGACGGTGTTTATATCAAACCGATGAACTATTCGGAGAACATTGACTGGGTAAAACTGTTCAATGGCGAAACCAAAAGCATTTTTGCCCTTCAAAATAACCTGCTGATCTCCTATGAGAACGACCTGATCATTACCAGACCTGAAGGTTACAAAAAAGATGAAACACCGGTTATTCTGAACAGCATTCAATTGGGGGAAACCAAAACAAACGCATTTCCGTCTGAAATCCCGCCTAATAAGTCCATAACGCTCGACTTTGATATTTTAAAGTTCGGAGCAGACAAACTGGACCTTTATTACCGCCTAAAAGGAAATAGCACATTCGACCAGGTAATCAAAGGAACTCAGATCAATTTTGATGCCTTAAAAAGCGGTGAGTATGACCTGGAGGTTTACCCGATAATAAACGGTAAAATCCAATTCAAGCATCCTGTGAAGTATCATTTTAACGTCCAGACTACTTTTTGGGAAAGTACGGTTTTCTATATTATTATCGGAATTTTAGTTCTTTCCTTTGTCTTTTCGATTTTCCTTTTTGTAAACCTTCGCCGGAAAAGAAGAAGTGCCGAACGCTCCAAACTGGAAAGTAAACTGAACGAATACAAACTACTTGCAGTAAAAGCCCAAGTAAATCCGCATTTCTTGAGTAACGGTCTCGCAGCCATTCAAGCGTTGATCCTAAAAGGTAATAACGATAACGCCGCACATTATCTGGCAAAATTCAGTTACCTCATGCGAAAAATCCTTTACTACAGCGAAACTCAGTTCATTTCTATAAACCAAGAATTAGAATTGACCGATGCTTATTTGGAATTGGAACTGTTGCGTTTCAGAAACCGTTTCGAAATCCGAAAAGAAATCGATTTATCTGAAAGTCAACTGAATGAATTTCATTTTCCTTCGCTGCTACTTCAACCCATTTTGGAGAATGCCATTTGGCATGGATTGAAATTCCAGGAAAATAATCCACAACTTCTAATTTCATTTAAGATCAATCAAAATCAGGAGCTTGTGGTTCTGATTAGTGATAACGGCCCTGGTTTCAATCTTTCCAATCAAAGTGAAGAACATTTATCAAAAGGAAATAAACTGATTTCCGAACGAATTGATGCGCTTAATAAGCAATTTCAAAAACCAGTCGCTTCAATGGAAGTGATCAGTTCCGGTTCCGGCACAAAGGTGATTTTCATTTTCAGTCCCCAACTCTATAAATCCAATCCGATATGAATGTATATCTAATTGATGATGAGCAAGCCAATAGAGAGATCCTTCAGATCCTGATTCAAAAATATTATCCGGAAATCACTATGATCGGTGAATCTGACAATTTGAATACTTTTCTTGAAAGCAGGGAACTACAGCGGAAAACGGATTTACTTTTTTTAGACATCCTAATGCCTGACAGTACCGGATTCGACTTACTGAATCAACTGAACAAACGAACTTTTGAAGTAATTCTGGTAACCGGATTTGAACAATTTGCAATACAAGCATTTGAGCATTCCGTTATTGATTATGTCCTGAAACCAATCGATAAAGACCGTTTTTGTTCCGCAATTGAAAAGGCAAAAAAACGTATTTCTGAAAACAAACTAATCGAATCGGTTAAAAACCAATTAGATAATCGTCACAAGATCACGGTGACCAAAAACAAAAAAACGCATTACATTGATTGTTCGAACATCGCCTATATGATCGGCCAATCGGGAGGTTATACCACTATTTTTTGTAAGAACGGCGAGTCATATATTCTATCACGGACACTCAGCGACCTGGAAATTGATTGTTCTGAAGTTTCTTATCTTCTTCGTGTGAGCCAATCCGTAATCATAAACCTTCAGGACATTTTAACCTGCGACCAAGGAGGATCCGGTTATATTGGGTTGAAAGCCAATAATTTTGAAGTATTTCTTCCGAGGAGAAAAAAGAGAGAGGTTCTGATGCAAATAGAACAGTATCTGAAATCTAAGGCTTAACAAAGCCAAATTCTATTCAGCAGAAAAACCTTCTTCCGTTGGCAACAACAATGCTTTACCGTATTTTTCGATCCGCAAAGCGTGGCGTTTCTTGATGTATTCTGCGATTGGCAATGATTTCCCTTCTTCATCAATTCGCACAAACGTCATATTGGTATGAGTTACCAAATCCTGATTTCCGGTATACACATTGTGCTTGCGGATCTCCATGTACATTTCAATGGAAGAATTCCCAAAACGAACCACCCGACCGTATACCTTTAGAATAGCACCGGATTTCACGGCTTTCTTAAAAACCAGCTCATCTACTTTAATCGTAACCATATTGGGAGAATCACAAATCTGGGAAGCGAAAGAACCCGCCGCATCATCGATCAAGGACATTAGTTTTCCTCCAAACATATTGTTGTGAATCCCTATATCAAAGTCCTTACAGATATATGTGGTGATCAATTCCATTTCCATTGTGCTCAAAAGTGTTGCAACGCTTATGCAGAAGCTGCTTCAGCGAAGGCACAAAACTAACAAGACTTTGGTTATTAATAAGCAAAACGCACGAAATGTTTTATCCTCTTTAACAAAGCTTATGAGTATAAGTTGTATTATTGTGACGTGAAAAATTCCATACTCACTATTGCTTTGATTTTGCTTATTGTTCCTTCCTGGGGACAAATGGGCGGTATGGATTCTATTTACAGGCTCGGAAAAGCAGAAAAAAACATCAAGAAGAAACTTCTTCTGCTCAACGAATCCATTGCTTATGGTTGGTATTACGGCGATTACGACAAAGCGATCCGTTACGGAAATGAATCTTTGAAACTGGCACACAAATACAAACAGGATTCCATAGCCAGCCTGATGAATAACAATATTGGAATTGCCTTTGATTATAAGGGTGATTATCCCCAGGCTCTATTTCATTTCTACCAAGCCTTGCGTGTTGCGGAACGAATCCATGATCAGGATAATGAAGCTTATATACTAAGTAATATCGGATTGATTTACAATAATCAAAAATTGTATCAGAAAGCACTTCAATATCACGAAAAATCACTCAAGATCAGACGTGAAATAAAACACAAAAAAGGAATTTCAGCATCCATCAACAATATGGCCATTGTTTTTATGGACATGAAACAATATGAAAAAGCAATTCGCTATTACAATGAATCGGTATCCATTGATTTGGAATTGAAAGACAGTATCGGACTCGCAGATGATTACAACAACCTGGGAGTTTGCTACCAAGAAAAAGAGGATTATAAACAGTCTGAATACTACCAGTTAAAATCCTTGAAAATCCGGGAAAATTTGGGGCAGGTTTTAGGTGTTTGCAATTCTAACTTAAATTTAGGAGTGGTAGCCTTGAAACAGGATCAATTAGAAAAAGCTGAAAATTACTTGTCTGAAGCTGAAGTGACCGCTAAAAAACTGGGAGCAAAGGAAATTTTGAAATCGGTTTACCAAAGCTTATCCGATCTCGGTTACAAAAAGTATGATTATGAAAAGGCATATGCTTACCTGGTCAAATTTCGGGAGATTGAGAAAGAATTGGACAACGAAGAAAATATCCGTAAACAGACACAAGAAGAAATGAACTATCAATTTGATAAGGAACGTGAAACACAACGCTTGAATCAATTGAAAACCGCTTTGGAAAACAAGAAAAAACAGGAACAGGCATTGATCATCAATTGGGCAATTGCAGTGGTGGGAATCCTCATCCTTGGTTTTTCATTCATCTTGTACCGTCGTTGGAATGAGGTGAAAAAGCAAAAGGTGATCATTGAAGAGAAAAACCGACAAGTTGAAGAAAAAAATCACGAGATCCTGGATTCCATCAATTACGCCAAACGCATTCAAACAGCCATCCTTCCTTCTACTCAATTGCGGGCTAAGGTCCTTCCGGACCATTTCGTACTCTACGAACCAAAAGACATCGTTGCAGGAGATTTTTACTGGTTGGAAGAAACGAAAGATTCCATCATTTTTGCAGTTGCAGATTGCACCGGTCATGGCGTTCCCGGAGCCATGATGAGTGTCGTATGTCACAATGCCTTGAATCGTTCGGTGAAAGAATTCGGGTTAAGAGACCCGGGGATCATTTTAGATAAAACCCGCGAATTAATTGTTGATGAGTTATCTAAAGAGGAAGAAGATATTGACATTTCGGATGGAATGGACATTTCACTCTGTAGCTGGAACAAAAGCACAAACGCAATCACTTGGGCCGGGGCGAATAACCCACTTTGGATTTGGAAAAAAGAAAGTAACGAAATTGTAGAGATCAAACCTAATAAACAACCAATCGGAAAGCATTTTGATATGCAACCGTTCAACAGCCATCAAGTGGAATTGGAAAAAGGCGATCGCATTTACCTGATCACGGATGGTTATGCAGATCAATTCGGCGGACCGGAATCGAAGAAATTCAAGGCGAAGAACCTGAAAAACCTCTTGGTTCAAATTTCAAATGAAAAGATCCATCAGCAAATCGATATTCTGAAATCCACTTTCTTCAATTGGAAGGGCGAATTGGAGCAGATTGATGATGTCTGTATAATGGGGATTGAGATGGAGTGATTGCGAATTAGGATAATAACTTCATAACCCTACAACTTAAAAAACGAGATACATAATACTCATAACTGGTGGAAAAACAATTATAACAAACCAATACTAAATAGATCATGATTATAATTGAAATAAACTCATTTACTGATTTTATAAAACATGTTACTCAAAACCATAATTGTGGACACTGGGTTTATAGAGGTGTTACTGACCAACAAAGACCTTTAATTCCATCAGTGGGACGAATAGCCAAATTTAAAGAGGAGTTTTATGACTTAAATCAAAATGAGAAAGAATTGCTTGATAAATTTAAACTACGTTCATACGGACAACTTAAATATCACCCAAAAAATGATTGGGAATGGATGACATTAGCTCAACATCATGGGCTACCTACGCGACTCCTTGATTGGACCTCCAGTCCACTTGTTGCAGCTTACTTTGCAACCAAACCAAAGTTTACAGAAGATGGCGAACTAAAAGACTGTTGTGAAAATGGAGGCGCAATTTATGCAACTCATTTTTGCGAATATATAGATACTGAAGAAAATCCCAATCCCTTTGAACTCTCTGAACCAGGCTTTTTTTTTCCACCACACATATCTGAGCGGGTTTCTGGGCAATCAGGACTATTTTCAATACAACCTAATCCAACTGAGGACTTTCAACTTAGTTATGAAACAGAATTTGATGGTGATGAGTTTGTTAAATTAACCTTTACTAAGGAAATTGCTTACGAAATACAAAATTCACTTTATTTTCTCGGAATTAGACAAGGAAACTTATTTCCTGATTTGGATGGTTTTGCAAACGATTTGAAAACTCAATTTGCTATTGCGGATTGTCATTACAGACCTCAAAAGGGATAGGAATAATATAATGAAAATCCTCGAAACATCCCGACTGTATTTGCGTGAAATGACTCCAGAAGATGCGGAAGTGGCTTATTTGCTGAATCTTGATCCGGAGGTCCTTCGATACACGGGTGACGATCCCTTTGAAAGTGTAGCAGAAGCAAAAGCTTTTTTGGAAAATTACGCTTCTTATCGCACCTATGGTTTTGGCCGCTGGGGAATGATCCTCAAGGAAACAGGCGAATACTTGGGTTGGTGCGGATTGAAATACACTCCCGAACTGGACGAATTCGACATCGGATACCGTTTGATGAAAAAATTCTGGGGTAAAGGATATGCTACAGAAGCCGCAGAAGCTTGTCTGGAATTGGGATTTAATCAATTCGAACTAAAAACAATCGTTGGAAGAGCTCTACCCGTCAATGTCGCTTCCATTCGGGTATTGGAAAAAATTGGATTATCTTACCTCGAAAATCGTTTTACAGACGGAACTGAGGAAGTTATTTATATCAAACACAAACCCTAAGCCATGAAAGATCTGAATGTGGATGAATACTATTCAAAGCTGGACTCGAATGAGCAAGAATTTGTAAATTATTTGAGAGATTTTGTATTAGGAATTGATCCGGAAATTCACGAGCAAATCAAATGGAATTCCACCAGTTTCTTTTTCGCAGGAGAAATGAAAACCTTTGATGCAAAAGAATACAAACGCGATTTATTAGTTTTGAATCTGCATCGCGGAAAATTTTTATTGGTCTTCCCCACAGGGGCAAAAATCAACGATTCAGTTTTAAAAGGAAAAAACTATCCTGATGGAAGAAAGATTATAACCATTGAAAACCTGGAAGACTTAAAACAACTTGAATCCGACCTAAAAGACGGAATTTTAGATTGGATGAATCAAATTGAACAATAAAAATATAACCATGAAAAAAATAAACACAACCTTTCTGACACTTTTAATTGGAGCGGCCTTGACAATGGCTTCCTGTGGAGATAGTTCTTCAAAAAAAGAAACCCGGGAAGTTTCCATTGAAAAAGAAATCAACGAAACGAAAAAACCGAACGAATCTTCGGAGTTGAATGAAAAATCAGATTTTCTGATTGAAAACAAAGTATTTCATACATTTTCAGACCCTTCCAAAAAGGATGAGTTCCGGATTGTCATCACCGGAAAAAATCTTCTTAAAGGAAAGGTGCTTTTCGCTATCACCAATTCCGAAGGGAAGAATTTGTGGAAAGAGGAATTCGATGCCAATTATTTATTGGGATATGACTTCACCGGGAATATCAACTCCCAAAAAGAAACGGATGCATTTATTACGAAACGAATTAAGGAGTTTTTCGGCAAGGATCGATTCAGTGTTCCGGCTATCGAAGACGAGATCACTTTTGAAGACCAAAGTTATTACATTGACAAGGAAACCTGGGAAGAAGTGAAAGCGAATACAAAAGCTGTCGGATTTTACTATCTGCTCGGAGCAGAAGATGGCAAACACATCGCTTTTTCCGTGAAAAAAGACAAAGTTGTGATGTTTTACAATTGCTGCTAACTTTCTGAAAAACACTTTTTAGTTAAGAATTCATAAACCCGCACACGAACAAAAATTAGTGGTATATTCGCTTAACTTTTAAACTTAAAAAAACATGATCGCTGGTATTATCATTGGAGTTGTTGTATTGATCTTAGTCATTTGGTTAGTATCCATCAACAACCGACTTGTTTCATTGAAAAACAATCGCGAAAGCGCTTTTGCGGATATCGATGTGCAATTGAAACAACGTTACGACTTAATTCCACAATTACTTGGAGCTGTTAAAGGCTACATGACTCACGAAAGTGAAGTTTTAACTCGTGTTACTGAAGCACGTTCAAGATGTTTGCAAGCAGGGACCATTTCTGAGAAAATCGCTGCAGAAAACAACCTCGGTGCTGCAATGCAGGGATTGAACATTCAGATTGAGGCTTACCCGGATTTGAAAGCAAACACGAATTTCATGAATTTACAACATGAAATCAGTGACCTTGAAAACAAATTGGCTGCCGTACGCCGCTTCTTCAACTCTTCAACAAAAGAGTACAACAACGGTATCGAACAATTCCCTAGTAGCATTATTGCGAACTCAAAAGGGTATAAAACAGAACCGATGTTCGACTTGGGAGTTGATCAACGTCAAACACTTGACAAAGCACCGGAAGTTAAATTCTAATCTGTTTGAATGGCAGCTTACATTGGTCTTCACGAACAAATTCGAAGCAATAATTTAAAATCTTCCTTGATATTGGCCGGATTCCCGTTATTAATTTTAGCGGGAGTCTACGCTTTTTTCTTCTTTATGATGGGAGGAAAAGAACATATCGAACAGGTAAACCAACGCTTCATCGTAACAATTCCATTCGTGATCGGGGGTGTGGTAATTTGGTTCCTGATCGCTTATTTTTTCAATGCTTCCATGATTCAGATGGCTTCCAATTCGAAACCTTTGGAACGCCGTGAAAACATGCGGGTGTATAACCTGACAGAAAATCTATGTATGTCAGTAGGGATGAAAATGCCTCAATTGTTTGTCATCGAATCTTCTGCACTGAATGCCTTTGCAAGTGGAATCAATGAGAAGAGTTATGCTGTCACTTTAACTACCGGAATCATCGAACATCTGAACGATGAGGAACTGGAAGGTGTCATCGCACATGAATTAACACACATACGTAACAAAGATGTCCGTTTGTTGATCGTTTCCATCATCTTCGTCGGAATCCTTTCTTTTGCGGTGGATATCTTATTACGCAATCTGCTTTGGGGAGGAGGCAGAAGAGATAAAGATGATAACAAAGGAGCTTTGATTGCTTTGGCTATTTCAGCCGTTGCACTCTTATTGTCCGTACTCTTCAAATTTGCCTTATCGCGCAAAAGGGAATACCTGGCAGATGCCGGAGCAGTTCAATTGACGCGAAATTCAAAAGCAATGGCTTCTGCTCTTCGCAAGATTTCCGGTCATTCGGAAGTGAGTTCTGTGAAAAGTGAAGACATGAAACAAATGTTCATCGAACACAAAGCATTGGATGGCGCAGGTTTTGCCGGTTTATTCGCAACACATCCACCTATCGAAAAGCGCATTGCTGTTTTGGAGCAGATGTGATGATCACATGAAAAAATCGTCTGTTTTCTATATTAGAACCTCATTAGTCGTTCTTGGTTTTACACTTATTGCTTTCGGTTTTTTCACTGAATTCCAATCGACATGTGGTTTTGTAGATGGCTACGAAGATATCATGCCCATTTCGATTTCAGGATCCGAGTCACCACTTTGGTACTTTTTTTCATTTGGCTCAGTCCTTATTTTCTCTATAGGATATTTTTTCAATCATTTAGCCAACAAAATTCTGGTGTATTGTTTCGCAAGCATTCTAACGCTCTTCATCACATTTGTTACCTGGATTTCACAGGCTGGTTGGGGAAAACCTTGTGGACATTCATCCGAATACGGATACCATTTAACGCTATTGGGAAGCTTACTCGTTCTAACGGTAACAATCATTTCAATGAACAGAAAAAAGAAATTGCTAATAAACGACTCAGATCATTTACTAGACTGAATCAATCCTTTAACCTCTAATCCACCCTCCCTCTCAACTTCTTGATTTCAGCCTTTTTCTTCTTGACTAAAAGACGGCGTTCCTTCACTCCTCTCGGAACTTTGGTTTCCTTCCTATTCTTGACAATCTTGAATGCATATGCAAGCAATTCATCCAGTTTCTCTAAAACCAATTGTTTGTTTCCTAATTGAGACCGGTCGGCTTGTGAGATAATTTGAAGTACTCCTTCTTTGGTGAGCTTATGTGAAAGTTTACTTAGCAAAAGTTCACGCTGTTCCTCAGAAATGAACGAGGATGACTGTATATTCCAGTTCAATTCAACCTTTGAGGAAACCTTATTGACATTTTGACCGCCTTTGCCTCCACTCCGACTGGTCTTGAACGAAATTTCAGAAAGAATTTGATGTGCTGATAACGCCATAATCCAAGTACTTTAAATAAAGTATCTCCTTAAAATCACTAAATCCTGACTATCAGCTTTACATTGAATCGGCGCTGAGTCAAGTAATTCGGAATCGAGTAATACTTCCCGGAAACATCCTGGATCCATTGTTTTGAAAGCACGTTATTCACACCTAATAGGTTGAACACTTCGAAGGAAACGATCGCACTTTCCATTTTCTTCAGGAAGTTGCGGGTTTTCCCAGGTTTGCGGTACAAAATATCATACGACATTCCCATATCCACACGGAAGTAAGCTTTCATTGTCAAGGTGTCTTTGTAACGCGAGTGATCCGGCGGACCATAAGGCAAGCGCGAACCATAGGTTATCCCGACTTGACAAGTCAACTGCTGTAATCCAGGCATGTGATCCTGGAACAATACTCCAACCGTCACATGCTGGTCTGTAGGTCTGCGAATGTATCCGGGATTTACCCGCACTGAATCCACAACTTTCTGATCTTCGCTGTAACCGAAAATGATCTTTTCGCCGGCTGCATTATAGTAATTGTAATAATAATCGTCTTTTATATCCTCTTTCGTAGACAGGAATCCGAGCTTGAAGAATGACATCAATCCGGGAACAAATTCACCATTCAGATTCAAATCCAATCCTGTTGCATAAGCTACCGCATTGTTTGTTGCGAAATAACGCGTACGAACATTATCTACTTCGTAAGGATTTACGTCCCACAAATACTTGTAATAAGCTTCTCCTGAGAATTTGAAAGGAGATTCGCGCTTCCACATAAAGAAGCTGTAATCCATCCCTAATACAAAGTGAGCCGATTTTTGGGATTTCACATTCTGGTTGATCTGTCCGTCAAATGTTCTGAACTCCCGGTAAAAAGGTGGTTGGTAATACAATCCGGAGGAAAAACGGTAACGGACTCCTCTTCGGACAAATTTCCCGTTTTGATAAACGTACTTTACAGGAAAATAGGTCAGCGTCATTCTGGGCGTGATGAATCCATCGTTATTGAACGAAGTGTAAGTGCTTCTTAATCCATAATCCAGGCTCAATCCGGATTTTGATTCTGCAATGGTATCCCGTTTATGATACTCATGAACTGTTCCCAGAGAATCCTTATAAGTAAACTTCTTTGAAACGGGAATATTCTTGCGGATTTTCTTCCATTCCCAATGGTCCTGGGCATATGCATTGTATCGCTGGTTGTCCAACTGCAGCTTGCTTTTAATCGTTTCATACAGGTCAACTTTTTCCGTAGGCTGATCAACCTGCGAATAACCTGCTGAATCTACATATTTCCATTCGCTCAGGACATCGTTGAAATGATCGATCTGAATTCCGGCTCCAACTTTTAATTGGTGTTTCGTATTTTCATTCTTTGTCTTGAAATTCACCACCCCGTCATGATAAACGCTAATGATATCTGCATTCAATTTGTTTCGGGCATGATTCAGGAAACCTCCGACACCGAGAACCGCAATCGAGTCTCCAAAATTTTCTTTGGACGGGTCGGTTTCCAACTCATTAATAAAATACTCCCCCAGGATGTCGAAATTTTCACGCTCATCACTTCGGAAATAAGTGAAAAATGTTTTTCCCTGGTATTTTTTGGAAGTGTAATTCAATGATGTTCCAACGGTCGATGTCAAAAACTTGGTCTTTTCCTGTCCTTCAAAATAAATATTGAAAGCATACGCCTGGTTTGCTGTTCCAAAATCCGTTTGACTGGTTTGCGGTGCAAATTGATAGGTATTTGAAGATACGTGGGCCAGCATTGTCCAGGTCCAATGTTCGTTAATCGTGTAGTTCGTTACTGCTTGCGCATCCCAGAATATAGGATTGTAATTTCCTTTTGTCGGAAGTGAATTCAATAGGTAACCGTTCGCGCGGTATCTCGCTCCGAACAAATACTGAAAGCGGTTGTGTTTTCCAACCTGGTCTTCTACGTGTGCCTCAACTCCCAATAAGGAAGCCATAGCCGATACGCGAAGTGAATCCGGTTTTTTGTAATGAATATCCAGAACCGAACTCAACTTATCCCCATACATCGATTGAAAACCTCCTGACGAAAAATAAACATCCTGAACCAACGCGGTATTGATGAAACTCAATCCTTCCTGCTGACCTGAACGGGTTAAAAATGGTCTATTAATAAGGAATCCATCCACATAAACCAGGTTTTCATCATAATTCCCTCCCCGCACATTGTAATTGGAAGTCAACTCATTATTGGAATTCACACCGGCCTGAGTTAGTACAAGCATACGCTCAACACCGCCAAATACTTGTTTCTGCAAATCGATTGGAGGAATCCGATCCAAGCCATTCAAATCGTCTTTCGTTGTTTTGATCACAACCCCATCAATGATTCCGAAATCAAAAATAATGGGATCCAGAACAAATGAATTTACATCCGGGATCTGGACATTCTTCCGGAAGTCATTCTCCGTGTCATACTGCGCGATCATCCCATATTTATTGGGTGCCAACTGCACTTGAAAACGGCCATCCGCATCTGTTTTCGCAGAAATAGTATCTGTTCCGAGAATAAAACGAACGGTTACATTCGGTAAGGCTATTTTGCGATTATCCAGCACATTTCCAGTTACCTGAACTTGAGACCAAAGAGCGGTCAAAGGTGTAAAAACAAGAAGAAGTAATACTAGAAATTGGTTTCGCATGTTCGCTTAAACGTTGAAAAGCCGAAATTAGTGTAAATGTTTCTATTTCGTTGGAACAAGCAAGCTTTTTTTGTTCCGCAGAGACAGCAAAAGAGCGCAGATGCTAAATCCATAATTTTTAAAGGAGTATTTACTCTTTTTCTCTATGAATAGAAATAAGTGTTCCCAGCATTACCAAGCTCAATCCAATAACGAAAACATATTGACCAACCACGTAACTTCTCTCACAAGGTGTAGCACCCCAATTAGGAGCACCCCAAATCAAAAAAATAAATATGATTAATAAGCTTGAAAAAAAATACACTAATATCTTATTGATCAAATTATGAAAAAAATAACCTGAAATAAACACAAATAAAATGAGACCGAGTGGAATATAATTTTGAGTAGTCTCATAACCAAAACGAACAAACTCAATTGTACCCGATTCGTCTGAATTCCATTTACAACTCCTGTAAACAGGCAATAAGAAAGAGAGAATGATCCCTAGAAAACCTAGCATTATTGAGCCAATTCTAATCACTCTTATTGATGTATAAATCATTTCATTAAACTCTTCAATTAAATACAAAAACATCTGCGCTCTTCTGCGAGATTTGCGGGAAACTATTTCGTCAAATCAACCACGATCAACTCCACTTCAAAAGGATCAATTTCTTGGTGAATCTGATGCAATAATTCATTATACGCTCCACTCGGTGCGAATTGCAACCAATGAAAATGACGTTCCTGCAAGGTGTTTTCCGGTATGATCCGTTCTGAAATAAAATCGATCGACTGAAGCACTTGCTCGTGGCGTTGTTTCAATTGTTTCACCAAACGTTGTTCAAATGATTCCAATTGCTTTTTCATACGGACTGTTTCCGCTTCTGCAAAAGATTCCAATGTTGCTTCAATGGATTTTGCTTTCTCGATCATCGTCGAACGCAAGGTCTTAAACTCCGAATACAAATTGGAAAGATCCAGGTCATCGCCATCATTTTCCTTCAGGAACACCTTTTTCAAATCATCCTTTGACTCAAAATATCGCTCTCCGGGCCAATTCAGTTTATCCATCCGTTTCTTCAATGCTCCATCCACCAGTTGAACAGAAACACGTTGCTGAATCAAAGGAAACAGGGTCTGATGCACCTCAAAGACTCCTTTCAATTGGATCCAATAGGCCATTTCGCCTCCACCTCCGACGTAAACCAAATTCGGTAAAATGGTTTCCTGGTAAACCGGGCGCAAGATCACGTTGGGCGAAAAGTTCTCCGGTTCCGCTTGAACCAATTGACTCAATTCTTCTATGGAATAAACCTTCCCATCAATAGCCAAACCATTTGCCACGGGTTCGATACGTAAACGTTCCCCTGGCTTCAAATAAAACAAGTTACAATCCCTTGCATGAGCCTGTGGTTTATATCCCGCCGATTCAATCAGTTTATTCGTATCCTGGACGGCATGATTCGCCAAATCACTTGAAATCTCTCTTAAAATAACCGGAACAAACTCGCGTTTCAGATCCCGATTATCCGGTTGCAGGACCAGAACTCCGAATTCTGAAAACAATTTACTGATGAATTCCTGTTGGTATGAAGCATAATCCGCTTTTTCGGAAATCGTTATCAATTCATTGATTTCAGTTTCTTTTCCTTCGAAAAAAGCTTTAAACTGAGTCAAAACGTCTTGAAAGTCATCCATCTTGAACCGACCAACCGGACCCGTTTGTGCAGATTCCCAAGTCAATTTCTGGTTGAACAGGTGAGTCGATTTGACTTCATCGAAATCATGGTCCTCGGAAGCCATCCAAAAAACGGGAACTGCCTTAAAATCTTTCTGACTGTTGTTGAACTCTTCAGCCAATCGAACTACATGCAATACTTTGTAGATCAGGTAAAGCGGTCCGGCAAAAAGTGTCAACTGATGTCCCGTCGTAATGGTAAACGTGTTTTCGTTTTCCAATGATTTCAGGTTTTCCAGTTGACTTTTCGATGCATAAGAACCGATTTGTCCGCTCCAGACCTGCACCAGGTTTCGACGCGTTTCGGAAGAATAAGCTTCCTTCTTTTTTTGTGCCTGCACTTGCAAATCCGAAATGGAATTCAATGGTGCTGTTAGAAATTGCCCGAATGTTGATTGATTCCCAAAAGCATGGGAAAATGATGAAAATTGTTTGATTTTATCTCGGACGATAGTTGTATGACTCATGGAGCAAATTTACACATCATTTTCAGTTGAAGCAGTTACCATGGAAGTTAAACTGTTAAAAACCTTAAAAGAATTCCGAGTTCCGAATTCCGAGTTCCAAATTGCGAATCCAAGAATCATTGATTAAATGCCCTTATTTTTTTACATGACCTAAGTTTTCAACTGGTGAGCCTGCGAACATCCCGAGACTCCAATTCGTAACTCGGCATTCGTAATTCGTAATTATAAATTACTTTTGCAAAAAGTAATTTATAGAAAATGGAAGCTATCATTCGCACTGAAAAGGGAGATATGCGTGTAACCTTCTTCCAGGAAGATGCACCGAATACAGTTGCTAACTTTGTAAAGTTGGCTAAAGAAGGTTTTTACGACGGATTGACATTTCACCGTGTCCTACCTGATTTCGTAATTCAGGGAGGATGCCCGAATTCACGTGAAGGAGCAAGTGGAATGCCTGGAACAGGTGGTCCCGGTTACAAGATCGATTGTGAATTGACAGGAGGAAACCAACACCATGACCGTGGAGTACTTTCGATGGCTCATGCAGGAAGAAATACCGGAGGATCTCAATTCTTCGTTTGTCACAGCAGAAACAACACAGCTCACTTGGATCGTCAGCATACGTGCTTTGGAAAAGTGATCGATGGTTTGGATATCATTGATGAAATCAGACAAGGTGACCGTATCCTTGCAATAGAGGTTCAAGACTAAGACAAAAAGTCCACAAAAAAAGCCAGACATTTTTATTGTCTGGCTTTTTTTATTTCAAGTGTATTGATTTCTTAATTTGTCTTTGGAGCATCAACTGCTGCTTCCTGAGGCAATACCTTACCTGTAATTGTCAGGATAATTGGCTCTGTAGAAGCATTTGTCGTTACTGTAATTGTTTTTGTAAACTGACCAACACGTTTCGTATCGTAATTCACCACAATTTTAGAAGACTTCCCTTTTGCAATCGGTTCAGTTGGTTTCTCAGCAGCTGTACAACCACAAGAAGTTTGAACGTTTGTAATAATTAATGGAGTTTTTCCATTATTCTTGAATTCGAAGATGAATGGCTCCTTAGAATCATAAGGGATTTCAGCTCTTTCAATTTTTAGCGTCTTAAAAGAGATAGGAGACTTAGCTTCTGTCTTCACTTCTTTTTTCGCTTTATCGTTTGTTGCTTGCGCAAATGTTCCAAATGAGATCAATGAAACGGCTAGAATTGCTATTACTTTCATGTGTTTTAGTTTTAACTATACAAGAATACGAACTCTTTTTATAATGGTTGTTTAATTAACAAAAAATTAGCCAAAATTTCCTTGATAATTGAACCATTTATAATTGATAATTTAAAAATCCTTGGCCATATCCAACACCTCCTGAATAGAATCATAGGTATTGCTGCGAATCAAACTCCATTCTTCTTTTGCGATCCAAATAGCTTGAGTAATGGATTCCTCTTCTTGCGGAAACACTTCCATCGACCCCGAATAGTTCAGCGCATACCACCAATTCTTTTTGATTGTCGGTCTTCCCATATAAGAATAAGTATGAAAAGTAATCCCTAAAAAGTGGTCAATTACAGGTTTTTTGATTCCGCATTCTTCTTCAATTTCTCGAATTGCTGCCTCCCAGGGCTGCTCATTTGCGTCCAATTTTCCTTTGGGAATATCCCACATCCCATGTCGTTCAATAAATAAATACCGCCGATCACACTTTACTATGCCTCCGGCTGCATCCATAAACTCGTATGCGTGAAAAACCTGATTGAATGCCAAGTCAAAATCATCATAAACAACTAACAAACAAACACTTGATAATGAAAAATCAAATTGATCCAGGAGTGTTGATAAATCATTTTCTGAAGAATTTACAACCAAATCATACCCTTTCGAAGGTATCTTTTGCTCCGAATCCAAAAAATCTATAACCGAATTATCAATAAAAACTTTGTACATTTGCACCATGATTTTAAATAAAGATCGAGCACTAAAAGTAGCTGAATTTTTGCTACAAATTAAAGCAGTAAAGTTACAACCAAATTCTCCATTCACATGGGCTTCAGGTTGGAAATCACCTATATATTGTGATAATAGAATCACTCTTTCCTTCCCCGCCATCAGAACATATATCCGACAGGGATATGCGGATGCAATCTTGGAACATTTCGGAAAACCGGATATCATTGCAGGTGTTGCAACCGGAGGAATCGCTCAAGGAGCTTTAGTTGCCCAGGAATTAGGTATTCCTTTCATATATGTTCGCAGCTCAGCGAAAGCGCACGGTATGGGAAACATGATCGAAGGCCATTTTGAAAAAGGACAACGTGTAGTGGTTATTGAGGATTTGATCTCAACAGGCGGAAGCAGTTTACAAGCCGTCACTGCATTGAGAGAAGCAGGTTTGGAAGTAAAAGGATTGGTTGCAATTTTCACTTATGGCTTTGATATTTCAATAAAGAACTTCGCTGATGCGGAATGTCCGTTTGTAACATTGACAGATTATGATCATTTGATCGACCAAGCTTTGAAATTGGATTATATTACTGATTCTGAGGTTGACTCATTACGCAAGTGGAAGATTAATCCCGAAAACTGGAAAAACTGACACCATGTTATTAAAGACTGACTCTTCACCGGTAAATGCTTCAGCACAAAAGGTATTTGAATTCCTTTCAGATGCCGGGAATATCGAACAGTTACTTCCGACAGATAAAATCTCTGATTTTCAGTCAGATGAAAAAGGATGTTCTTTTAAAGCGCAAGGTGGAATTGTAATCCCATTGATCTATGCCTCGAAAGAGCCAAACACTAAAATTTTGATGGAATCCGGAGATAAAGCTCCCTTCAGTTATACTTTATCAATCATCTTAAAGGAAACAAGTGAAACAACTTGTGAAGGACATATTGAATTTGAAGCGAATATCAACATGTTTATGAAAATGATGGTTGAAAAACCACTTACCGGCCTCTTTGTTGTAATGACAAAAAATCTTCAGAAACAATTCGAAAAATAATTGCGAATTACGAGTGCCGAATTACGAATTAATAATTCTCAAGAATAATTCGGATTAGGCATTCGGAACTATTCGACCATAATTTGCCTCGAAATTCAACTCCTGGTTGTGATAAACCGTGACAATTCCCTCCTTCTCAACCAATAAATTTCCAATTTGGTCCACACCACGGATAATTCCCTGGAATGGAATCGGATTTTGACGCTCTTCCAAAGTAATTTCTTCGTCTTTCTTCCACAAGAATGATTCATAGGTCGTTTTCAAATACTCGAAATCAGCGTGTTGGATGTGTCGATAGAATTCCGTCAGGTTTTTATTCAAAACATCCAGTATCGTCAATACTTCCGGTGATTTTCCGGAAAGCTCTTCCAGTGATGTCGCATAACCGACACTTTGAACGGGTGATATATTGACCCCGATTCCTACGATTGCTCCTTCCACCCGACCATTTTTCCAATTTGTTTCAATCAATATGCCGGCAATCTTGTGGTTCTCGATAAAAATATCATTCGGCCATTTGATGGAAACTTTCTTACGTGTAAAGCTTTGAACCATCCCACGAACCGAGAGTGCGATGCTCATATTCAGAAAACATAAGTGGTCGACTGACAAAAAATCAGTTTTCAGGAAAAAAGTTCCGGTGAACTGTTTCGAGCCCACAGACTGCCAACTTCTACCCCTTTGCCCTCTTCCTGCTGTTTGATGTTCTGCCAAAATTACAGTCCCATGCGCCAATTTACCCTCTGAAAGTAACTTGGCAGCATAATTGTTGGTAGAGTCCACCTCATGTAATTGGATAATTTGTTGACCAATCATGTTTTATTAACAAGTATTTGCATTTAACAATCACACAAATCAAGCTAATAAATGCTTAGATTTGTACTTACAAATTTACGAATGTATAAATTAAAAAACGACATAGATTCTAAAGTACTTTGTGACGCTATCGTTGAAGGTATGCAAGAAAACAAAGCGAAAGACATCGTTGTATTAGACCTACGAAACATTTCAAGTGCAGTTACAGACTTTTTTGTCATTTGCTCCGGTGAATCCAGCGTGCAAGTGGATGGTATTGCTTCTACAGTTACCAGACACACACGAAAAGAATTGCAAGAGAAACCTTGGCATCAGGAAGGTAAGACAACTTCTGAGTGGGTTTTATTGGACTATGTGAGCGTTGTTGCTCATATTTTCTACAAGGATGCAAGACATTTTTATGAATTGGAGGATTTATGGTCTGATGCTATCAGAACAGATATTCCAAATTTGAATTAACTCTATTATGGCTGAAAATAACAATCCATCAAACAAACCGAAGAAGAATCCTTATGCGATATACTGGATTTATGCAGTAATAGTCCTTGGAATTATCGTTGCGGCTTATTACAACGGATCTTCGGACACACAGTTGCGCAGCATTCAAACATTCTATTCATTGGCAGATTCAAGTATGATCGCTGATGTACGAATCGTGAATCGCCAACGTGTCGACTTCAAATTGAACGAAAAAGGCGAAAAATTCGTAAAAGCAAATCCGAAAGGGGAATTGAAATACCTGAAGGCTGCTCTTGAAAAGAAAAGCAATGGCTTCACC
Organism: uncultured Fluviicola sp.; assembly: GCF_946478805.1. The sequence goes on from NZ_CAMLDC010000013.1 coordinate 79,701, forward strand.
CAAAAAAGTGCTCCAGCTTTCTCTATTGACATTGTAGATGCCGGAAATTTCGAAACAAAACTGGATGAGATCAATGAGCGCCTGGTTGCCAAAGGAAAACCGGCTCTTTCGGCTCCACCGGTTGAAGAAGTGAATTACTTCAGTTCGATTATCGGGTTCCTTTTACCTATCCTGATCATCATTTTGATCTGGGTATTCGTTATGCGTCGTATGTCTGGCGGTGGCGGTGGCGCAGGAGGACAGATCTTCAACATCGGTAAATCACGTGCCCAGGTATACGAAAAAGGAAAATCCACCAACATCACTTTTAAGGATGTTGCCGGTTTGGAAGGTGCCAAAGAAGAAATTCAGGAGATTGTGGAATTCTTGAGAAGCCCGCAACGCTATACGGAACTTGGAGCGAAAATTCCAAAAGGTGCCTTATTGGTAGGCCCTCCGGGAACTGGTAAGACATTATTGGCAAAAGCTGTTGCCGGTGAAGCAAAAGTTCCGTTTTTCTCACTTTCAGGATCCGATTTCGTGGAAATGTTTGTTGGGGTCGGTGCATCTCGTGTACGTGACTTGTTCCGCCAGGCAAAAGAAAAAGCGCCTGCAATCATCTTCATTGATGAGATTGATGCGATCGGTCGTGCAAGAGGTAAAAACAATGGTTTCAACTCGAATGACGAGCGCGAGAATACATTGAACCAGTTATTGACAGAGATGGATGGTTTCGGAACAAACTCCGGGGTGATTATCCTGGCAGCAACGAACCGTGCAGATGTATTGGATGCAGCTTTGATGCGTGCAGGTCGTTTTGATCGTCAGATCTACGTAGATATGCCGGATTTGAATGAGCGCAAGGAAATTTTCCAGGTGCATTTGAAACCGTTGAAACTGGACAAAAACATGGATATTGATTTCTTGAGCAAACAAACACCTGGTTTCTCCGGAGCTGATATCGCGAACTTATGTAACGAAGCTGCCTTGATCGCCGCACGTAAAAACAAGAAGTTTGTTGAAAAACAAGATTTCCTGGATGCGGTCGACCGGATTATCGGCGGATTGGAAAAGAAAAATAAAATCATTACAAAAGGAGAAAAACGTGCAATTGCATTCCACGAAGCCGGTCACGCTACCACTTCCTGGTTATTGGAACATGCACATCCTTTGGTGAAAGTGACTATTGTACCGCGTGGACGCTCATTAGGTGCAGCTTGGTATTTGCCGGAAGAAAGACAAATCACCACTACAGAACAAATCCTGGATGATATGTGTTCCGCATTAGGTGGTCGTGCAGCGGAGCAATTGATGTTCGGACAGATTTCCACAGGTGCTTTGAGCGACTTGGAAAAAGTAACCAAACAAGCTTACGCAATGGTATCCATTTACGGACTGAATGACCGGGTCGGAAATATTTCATTCTACGATTCACAAGGTCGTGATTCCTTTACAAAACCGTATTCGGAGGATACAGCGCGTATCATTGACGAAGAGGCAAGTAAGTTGATTGAAGCACAATACCAGAGAGCATTGAAAATTCTTTCCGAAAACAAGGACAAGCTGACTGCTTTGGCAGACAAGCTTTTGGACAAAGAAGTTATTTTCAAAGAAGATCTGGAAGAGATATTCGGAAAAAGATTGTGGATTTCGGAAGAAGAAGAAAACAGAGCAGTGAATACTCCACCAAATGAAGATTCAGAGGTAAACTTCACTTCGGAGGACACAGCTACGAATGACCTTACAAATTCAGAGTCGAACATAATTAATCCGACTATTGAACCGTTGGATAACAGTGCAACGAACTCAGAAGAATAACTAACAGATAATAAAGATCCCGGAGTAATCATTTGCAATACTTCGGGATATTTTTTTAAGATGAAAGATGTATTGATACGCTCCGTTTTCGGGGCTTTATTTTTGATGGTAGTTTTCACTCCCTTTGTCTACGACGTACGGCATGGAGGAAATATCCTGAACTTGGTTTTCTACGTATTCACGATGTTGGGAACCCATGAGTTATTCGAAATGAGCAAGAAAAGCTCTTTCAAAAACGCCTTGAAATTACCGGCTCTTTTATTGGTGACCGCTTTCTTTATGCCGCTACTGATCCAGACTGCGACACAATTTTACCCCTTGCTTTTTAATCCGGTTTGGGACTTTATCATCCAGACACCACTCATTTTCATTCTTTGGGGAATTGTGATTCTCAGTATCCTGGTGATGAGTTATTGGATTTTCAAGAAGGAAAAAATTGATTTCGTCTTTAAGAATACCTTTCTTTTCAATTTCTTTTATCCGCTCTTACCCATGTGGGTTCTGGCCTGTGCATATACCTTCTCCAGCGGAGATACAAAACAATTGTTATTGATTGTCCTTTTACCGATTTATCTGAACGACACTTTGGCTTATGTATTCGGACGGTTATTCGGAAAGACGCCATTGATTCCAAGTGTTTCACCGAAAAAAACCCGTGGAGGATTCATCGGTGGAATGGTCGGAGCTGCTATCGTGATGCTGGCCATCCTTTATTTTGTAAACGAATTCACACAGGCAAATGCAATTGCTATTGTCGGAGTATCCGTTTTAGCAAGCATTTTATCCACACTCGGTGACTTATTCGAAAGTAAATTGAAACGTTCGATCAACATTAAAGATTCCGGAAATATTCTTCCGGGGCATGGTGGTATTCTGGATCGAATTGACGCGATGCTTTTTGTAGCTCCCGTTTTATATGTACTTTTGGCGCTCATCATCAGTTAATATCAGAACATGACACTTCACAGGGAAGGAACAACTACGATCATTATTGCAGTAATTATTTTGGGATTGATCCAATGGGGAAATTACTGGCTGTACACGAAAACAGACTGGCTTTGGTTATTCCTGTTATTGTCTGCCGGAGCATTGGTAATGCTTTATTTGGTGGTTCAATTTTTCAGGATTCCAAAACGCACCTTTTCATTCACTGATTCGGATATTTTATGTCCGGCGGATGGAAAAGTGGTCGTAATTGAAGAAGTGGAGGAAACAGAATACTTCAAAGACCGCCGGATCCAGGTTTCCATTTTCATGTCTCCCTTAAATGTACATGCCAATTACTTCCCAATCAGTGGATTGGTGAAATATGTGAAATACCATAAAGGATTGTTTTTGGTTGCCTGGCATCCGAAAAGTTCTACAGATAATGAACGAAGTACGGTAGTGGTTCAGCATTCATCCGGGCAGGAAGTCCTGTTCAGACAAATTGCAGGAGCGGTTGCCAGAAGAATCTGTTATTATACAAAAGAAGGGCAGATCGCGGAAACAGGACAAGAATTTGGTTTCATCAAATTCGGGTCGCGCGTGGATGTATTTTTACCTCTTGGCACGAAATTAGATGTTAAAATCGACCAGGATGTTAAAGCTAAGTTAACGAAGCTTGGCTCATTCTAATATTAATTGTATTTTTAAGCAAATTAAAACGTTGTATCATGAAAAAAGCATTTGTTGCATTGACATTATTGATGTTCGTAGGTTCTGTAAGCGCTACAGTATACGCTGCATCTAACAATACACCGGTTTCTATCGTTAAACATGACGATAAAAAAGGTAAGAAGAAAAAAAGCAAAAAAGGTACTTGCACTGGTGAAAAATCAGGAGGTACTTGCTGCCAAAAGAAAGCTGCTTAAGACATTAAATGAAATAAAAAACCCCGTAGCGAATGTGAATTCTGCTACGGGGTTTTTTGTGTCCAATAACAACTTATTTTCAGAGTTTAGTCCGTACTTCTCATCCAGGTCTGCGTTCGGTAAAAGGGTCCGACATATCCTCTTACATGTAACTTGGTGAAATCATCGCGATCGATCCAGATTGCACAAGTATAAACTTTTCCGTTTTCAGGATCCACGATCGTACCGTCTTCCCATTCTCCACCATCCCATTTCAATCCACGGACAATCTGCAAACCAACCAAGGGTTGATCTTTACGGTCATCCGTACATTTCTTACATTTCGGATTGTCTTCTCTTCCTTCACGTGGATACAGGTAAGTGATTTTACCATACAGCTTTTCATCCTTCTTGTAAAGCTCCACTTTAGATTTTTTCTTCCCTGTCTTATCGTCAATTGTAACCCAGACTCCCAAACACGATTGTGCTTTGGCAACTACAAAAAACAACAAAAATAACGATGTGGTGATCCATTTCATAGTTTCGAATTTTACCCCAATATAGTACTTTTTATTATGATTGCATAGGAAGTTATGCGCTGCATTGCAATTCTAATGGGATTTTAATGCCTATCTCGGACGTGTGCGGAATATATCGAGAGATGGACAGATTAGCTTTTCACAATCTCCACAAAATTCCGAATCATCTTTAAACCCATTGGTGTCAAAATACTTTCCGGGTGAAATTGGACTGCATAGATTTTTCTTTCCGCAATTTCCATCGACATCAATACTTCACTTTCCGAAGTTGCTGTTGGAACATTAGGAGAATTCTCATTCAACTTTACGGCCCAAGAATGATACAAGCCTACCTCAAAACGCTCGGGGACTCCCGTGTAAAAAAGCGAATCGGTTTTAATCAACTGGATCTCTTCAGCCAATCCGTGTTTCACCACTTCCTGGTTGTACAAAGTATCTCCTGCATGAATTGCCAATGCTTGCATTCCCAGGCAAACCCCTAGAATCGGGATTCGTTTTTCAAATGCTGCGTCCACCACTTCCATCAATTTTCCTGCTTGAGGAGGTAAACCCGGCCCCGGAGAAAGAACAACAGCCTGGTAATTCGAAAGAGACAAACAATCCACATCCAAGTTGGTAAGCACATCAACGGTCACATCGCACTGTTCCAGATAATGAACAATGTTATAGGTAAAGGAATCGAAGTTATCTACTAATAAAAACCGCATGTGCACCAAATTTAGTAAACTTGCAAAAAAGAAGCGATGAAAAAAGCAATTCAAATTCCGGGAGCACCTGCTCCGATCGGACCATATAGTCAGGCAATTGTTAGTGGAGACACTGTTTATGTGAGCGGTCAGATTCCAATGAATCCCTTTACGGGCGAATTGGAAGTTGCATCCATTGAAGAAGCTACCCATCGCATCCTGAAAAACATTGAAACACTATTGAAAGAAGCCGGGATGACATTGAACAATGTTGTAAAATGCAGCGTTTTTATGATAGACTTAGGACAATTTCCCGAGATGAATGCCGTTTATGGATCATACTTTCAGGACGTGCCTCCGGCGAGGGAAACCGTACAAGTTTCCAAATTGCCGATGAACGTACCGATCGAGATTTCTTGTATTGCCGTAAAATAATTTAAATACACAACCATTATTGTGACTCATCCTGCTCCAAAAATTGCTGTTATCATAGTCAACTACAATGTTGTCTTTTTCCTGGAGCAATGCCTCAATTCTGTTTCTGAAGCAATGAAACAGGAACCTGCAGAAGTTTGGGTCGTCGATAATAATTCCGTCGATGGTTCTGTTGAAATGGTCCGGGAGAAATTTCCATGGGTTCACATCATCGCCAATAAAGACAATAAAGGGTTTTCCAAAGCAAATAACCAGGCGATGGAAATCTCCCAATGCGATTACCAACTGCTTTTGAATCCGGATACGGTCATTGAAGAAGATACGCTTTTCAAAGTGGTCAAATACATGGACGAACATCCGAAAGTAGGTGGATTGGGAGTCCGGATGGTGGACGGGAAAGGAGTTTTCCTCCCCGAATCGAAAAGAGGATTGCCAACTCCTGCAGTTGCGTTCTACAAAATCTTCGGTATTTCACGCATCTTTCCGAAATCCAAACTCTTCGGGAAATACCACTTGGGTTATTTATCCGAATTCGAAACCAATGAGATAGAAATTCTTTCCGGTGCATTCATGCTCATGCGGAAGGAAGCGTTAGATAAGGTTGGTTTGCTGGACGAAGCATTTTTCATGTATGGCGAAGACATCGATCTTTCCTACCGGATTATAAAGGGAGGTTACACCAATGTGTATTTCCCCGAAACGCGAATCATTCATTACAAAGGAGAAAGCACCAAAAAAAGTTCGGTAAACTACGTGTTCGTTTTTTACCGCGCGATGGTCATTTTTGCCCGGAAGCACTTTTCTCAAAAGAATGCACGCCTGTTTTCATTCCTGATCAATTCCGCCATTTATTTCAGGGCCGGATTGGCAATTGGGATGCGCTTCATCCGGAAGATCACGCTTCCTGTTTTTGATACCTTGTACCTGTTACTGGGATTATTTGCGTTGACGAATTACTGGCAGCAGGCTCAAATTGATTTTCCCGAACAGAGTACCAGTATTCTGATCCTGTTCTACACATTTATCTGGATGTCTTCTGTGGCGCTGCAAGGCGGATACGATCAGCCTATCACATTCAAGAAGTTCTTTTTGGGTGGAACTGTCGGAACTGCATTCATTTTGATACTGTATGCACTCTTTCCAAAGGAATGGCAATTTTCACGACTTTTTATCCTTCTCGGTGCCCTTTGGATTATTGCGTATTATATTCTTTCGCGATCTATCCTGCATTTGGCAATTGGAAAACGGTTTACGATCAATGGCCGCAAACACGCCAATTTCGCCATTATCGGTTCACCCGAAGAATTTGAACGCGTTTCACACTTATTGCATCAGACACAACCCAAAATAGCGCAGATCATTCCCGTTTCGCTCGACGAAGAGCATGGAAAAGATGCCTTGGGTTCCATCAACCAATTGGAACAAATTGTACGTGTCCACGCGATTGACGAAATCATTTTTTGTGCGAAAGATCTAAGTGCCGCTGAAATTATCCATTGGATGACCGCCATTCCGGATGGTTCGGTTGATTATAAAATTGCACAACCCGACAGTCAATACCTGATCGGATCAAATTCCATTGAAACTGCGGGTGATTTATACATCCTGGAAATCAATGCGATCAGTCAGCCTGCAAAAAGACGCCAAAAAAGATTGTTTGATTTCATCGTTGGGTTGGTTCTTCTGCTCACTTCTCCACTGATTTGCTGGTTTTACAAAAACAAGTTCCAATTCCTGGGAAATGTTTTCAAATTGATCAGTGGAAGAAAAACGCTTGTTTCATACAACGAGCAAAGTAACTTATCCAACAAGCAATTACCCAAAATCAAGAAGGGAATCCTCACTCCAACCGACCATTTAAGCGGCTTGGACGAAAATCTTAAATCCAAACTGGATTTGCTGTATGCACGCGAATATTCGGTCTTCCGTGACATTCAGATTTTATGGAAAGCCTGGAAAAAATTGGATCAATAGAAACCATTGGTGAAAATCCTATTTTTTCCGTTATTTTTGTACAAAATTAATCGAGAATTCTTAGTCGTTATATGGCACAAATTGAAATTCGTCTTCCAAAAATGGGAGAAAGCGTTACAGAAGCTACCATTACCAATTGGTTAAAAGAAGTTGGTGATTCCGTAGCAATGGATGAACCTTTGGTAGAAGTTGCAACTGATAAAGTTGATAACGAATTACCTTCAGAAGCTGCTGGAGTTTTGGTTCAAAAATTATTTGAAAAGGATCAGGTTGCTCAAGTTGGTGATGTAATTGCGATTATCTCTACAGATGGAGATGCTGCACCGGTTGCGTCAAAAGCTGAACCTGCTGCGGTAGCGGCTGTTGCTGATACAGTAACCCAGGCACAAGCAGTTGTTTCAAACGGAGGAGTTACTCTTGAGAAAAGCAGTGGAAATGGAAAATTCATTTCTCCGCTTGTAAGAAGCATCGCACAAAAAGAAAATATTTCCATGTCAGAGATTGACACCCTTAGCGGAACTGGTATGGGCGGAAGAGTGACAAAAAAAGACATCCTTTCATACATTGAAACACGTGGAGACGGAGCTGCGGCAACAACTGCTGCTCAACCGAAACCTGCTGTTTCTGCACCGGCTGCATCAAACGGGGCTGCTCCTGCGGTTGTCTCAGGTGGATCTTCGTTCTTGGGTAACATCAAGGAACCGGTTGTTCTTGCCAATCCTGGAGATGAGATTATCGAGATGGACCGTATGCGTAAGCTGATCGCCGAGCACATGGTGATGTCCAAACACGTTTCTCCTCACGTAACTTCTTTTGTTGAAGCAGATGTTACGAATATCGTAAACTGGAGAAACAAAATGAAGAAGGAATTTGAAAAACGCGAAGGTGAAAACCTGACGTTCACTCCTATCTTCATGGAAGCGATCGTGAAAGCAATCAAGGATTTCCCAATGGTGAATGTTTCCCTTTCAGGAACTCAGATCATCAAACGCAAGGATATCAATATCGGGATGGCAACGGCACTTCCTTCAGGAAACCTGATTGTTCCTGTTATCAAGAATGCAGACCGCATGAACCTGACAGGAATTGCAAAATCCGTAAACGAATTGGCAAGAGCTGCACGCGACAACAAATTGAAGCCGGAAGATATCCAAGGCGGAACATATACTGTAACGAACGTGGGAACATTTGGAAACGTGATGGGAACTCCTATCATCAACCAACCACAAGTTGCGATTCTTGCTTTAGGAGCAATCCGCAAAATGCCTGCAGTTATTGAAACACCGGAAGGAGACTTTATTGGTATCCGTCACAAAATGTTCTTATCCCATTCTTATGACCACCGCGTAGTTGATGGTTCTTTGGGAGGTCAGTTTGTAAAACGGGTAGCCGACTATTTGGAACAATTTGATATCAATAGAGAATTTTAATGATATTAGTTGTAACTAAAAAATAAAAAACGCGTAAGACCCACCAACTTAAACTGAAAGAGGTGGGTCTTTCTTAATTTATACTACAATGAAATTACTGAAATCTACTATTTTACTAACTCTCTTGTGTCCGTTCTTGTCCTTTGGACAATATGATACCAAGCGCGTTATGGAATTGATTAACAGCGGTTCGGAATCCGAACTGGTAATGGAAAGTGCAATCATGATCCAGGAAGGCTATTATTACCAAGCCGGAATGATCGTTGACAAATTACTTGAATTCCAACCAACGAGTTCTAACTACAATTACCGCCGTGGATTTATCTATTTGGAAATGGCTACGGATTTCGTAAAGGCCACTCCTTACCTGGAAAAAGCGGTATTGAAAACGGACAAAAAATACGATCCGTTCAATACCAAAGAAACAGCAGCTCCTGTTGATTCTTATTTCGAAATGGGAAAATGCTACCATGCGGCAGGAAACATTGATAAAGCGGAAGAGTTTTACAACAAGTTCCTCACCAATTCAATTGCAAAATCAAACAACGTATTCTTTGCAAAGCTGTATTTGGAGCAATGTAAAATCGCACGTGCCGAAATGGCCAAACCTAAAAATGTTTATTTGAAAAACATGGGAAGTTCGGTGAATACCGCTAACCCGGAATTTTCTCCGGTGATTTCATTGGATGGTTCTGCCTTGTATTACACTTCCAGAAGAAGATGGCCTACGGGAGCATCCGACAAAGGATTAGACCCAAGAAATAACCAGTACCCGGAAGATATTTATGTTTCATACCGCGATTTCGATTCGACCTGGATGGACCCGATCAAATTAGAGTTCTGTGACTCCTTGCAAAATGAAGCAACTTTAGCGGTAAGCCCGGATGAGCGACGCGTGTATGTATACCAGGACACCAAAGGAAACGGGGACATCTTCTATTCCGATTTCTCTACCAATAAATTCCAATTGGTCACTCACCTGGATGATAAGAAAATCAATACCAACGATTGGGAAACTCATGCTACGGTCACTCCTGACGGACAACGGATGTATTTCGTATCGAACCGCAAAGGTGGTTACGGAGGGCGTGATATCTATTACAGTATCAAACAAAAAGACGGTTCTTGGGGAGATCCTGTAAATGCAGGACCAAACATCAACGGGCCGATGGAAGAAGAATCTCCATTCGTTTCTATCGATAACAGCACCCTTTACTTTTCAAGCAATGGAAATAAAAGTATGGGGGGGTTTGACATCTTCATGTCTACAATTGACAGTAAAGGTCAATGGGGACCGGCAATGAATTTAGGTTCCCCTATCAACTCCACGTGTGATGATATTTTCTACACCACTACAGTTGACGGTTTGACCGGATACATGACTTCTCTTCGTGCTGACGGTAAAGGAGAAAAAGATATCTACGAGATCAAGAACAACTATTTAGGGGTGAAAAATATCGCTGTATTGAACGGGAAAATCAACGTGATCGGAAACAAACCGCTTCCGGAAGATGTATCCGTAACATTGAGATGTCTGAATTGCGACAACCCGTATGACCGTAAATTATTCCCTCGTTTGCGTGATGGAGTATTCATGAATGCTTTGGAACCTTGTAAAGAATACGACTTGACATTCTCTTACGAAAAAGACGGGAAAAAGAACTTCTATAACGAGAAATTCAAAACCGAATGTAACAAGGAATACTCGGAAGTTTACCGCGAATTCTGGTTGGATCTCGACAAGCAAATGATGGTGAAACCTTACTACGTAGTTGGAACAATTACGGATAGTAAGACGAAAGAAAAACTGACGGGTGTTGCAATCAGCCTGGTGAACAAGAAAACAGGAGAAAAACTGTCCCAATCTTCAACGAATACTGCCGGAGCTTACAAGACCGACACACTTGGTGGTATGAAGAAAGGTGACAACGTAGAATTTGCCTTGACATTGGAAAAAGCAGGATATGTGACAATGACATACGATTCTCCTATCACCTTAGATGACAATTCTGAAATCCGAATCGACCGGTCATTGGCTAAAAATGAAGTGGGAACAGACATCGGTTTGAACGTGAATCCAATTTACTTTGATTACAACAAATGGGATATCCGCCCGGATGCTGCGAAAGAATTGGATAAGATTGTCGATATCATGAAGAAAAATCCGGGAATCAATATCGAATTGGGTTCTCACACGGATAGCCGTGGTAAGGACGAATACAATATCAAATTATCCGATCAACGTGCAAAAGCTTCTGCCCGCTATATCGTCTCCAAAGGAATCGCTGCTAACAGGATTTCCGGAAAAGGATATGGTGAAACGAAACTGAAAGTATCTGATGCTCAAATCAACAACATGCCAAGCTGGGATGAGAAAGAAAAAGGACATCAGTTGAATCGTAGAACTGAGTTCATTATTGTGAAATAAGAAAATAGATTATTTTATATAAAGCCGGTTATCGAAAGAGAAGCCGGTTTTTTTTTGTATCAATTATTTAATGGAGAATGTAAAATGGAGAATTGAAAAGATGGGATTTTCATCCTGGTAATGAACAGGTATCTGCCTTAAAAAGTATTTTCTTCCTTTTCAATTTTACATTTTCAATTATCAATTATCAAACTTCCCCACATTTTCCCCATCTTTGAGGTATAACTTTTTGCATTATGAATTTATCACTCACTCGGAATTTTGTCATGCTGGACTTGGAAACAACAGGACTGGATGTAGCGAAAGACCGAATCATTGAAATTGCTTTGATTAAAATCACTCCAAGCGGAGAACAGAGTGAATATTGCAAACGCGTTAATCCTACGATTCCGATTACGGCTGAATCGGCTCAAATTACCGGGATTACGGACGAAATGGTTGCCGGAGAACCTACTTTCGGGGAATTGGCAGACGAGATCGCTGCATTCATCGATGATGCAGACCTGGGAGGATACAACTCAAACAAGTTCGATATTCCCGTTTTAGCGGAAGAGTTCCTTCGGATCGGTCACGGGTTCAAGATCAATGAGCGCCGGTTCATCGATGTTCAGAATATCTTTCACAAGATGGAACAACGCACCTTGGCGGCAGCTTACCAGTTCTATTGCAAAGGATCGATGGAAAATGCACACAACGCCTTATACGATACACAAGTTACCCTCGACGTGTTCAAAGCACAATTGGAGCGCTATCCGGATCTGGCTAGATCCATTCCCGAACTGTCCGACTTTTCCCGTCAGGGAAACCAGGAATGGCATGATTTCGCAGGAAGATTGGGAAAAACAAAAGACGGCCAGGTGACTTATAACTTTGGAAAGCACAGGGGAAAAACGGTCGAAGAAGTTGCAGAATCCGAACCGGGATATTTTGGCTGGATGATGGATGCAGACTTCCCCCTATTCACCAAACAACTGCTGCGTGAAGAAATGGAACGCATCAAGCAGAAGCGTCGTGAAAAACGCGAAGGCGAAAACTCCGGTTTAAGTATAGAGGACAAATTGGCGGCGCTTCAGAATAAATTTAAAAAGTAATTCAATGGATAATTGAAAATCTAAAATTGAAAAGAGGGGAAAGTGTTGCTTCACTGACATCACTTCTTTAACTATTCAAACTTACTTTTCAATTCTCAATTGTCCATTTTCAATTTAAAAAAATGAAAATCATTTGTATCGGGAGAAACTATGCAGATCACGCAAAAGAATTGAATAATCCGCTTCCCAGCGAACCCGTTTTTTTTATGAAACCGGATACGGCCTATCTGCCTGCAGGAAACGATTTTTATATTCCTGACTTTACGAAAGACCTGCACTACGAATGTGAGGTCGTCGTGAAAATCAAAAAAGTGGGAAAAAACATCCAGGAGAAATTTGCCAAGGATTACTACGATGAAATCTCATTGGGAATCGACTTCACAGCGCGCGATTTACAGGAACAATGCAAAGCAAAAAGCCTTCCGTGGGAAAAAGCGAAAGCATTTGATAACAGCGCCCCGATGGGAACGCACTTCATCCCGGTCAATTCCGTGAACCTGGCTGATTTCCATTTCAGCTTGAATAAAAACGGGGAAACCGTTCAGAAAGGACATTCAGCAGACATGATTTTCTCCATTGACCGGATCATTGCATTTGTTTCCCAATACGTTACCCTCAAAACAGGCGATCTGATCTTCACCGGAACTCCGGCTGGAGTGGGTCCGGTAGCAATCGGAGATCACCTGGAGGCGTTCATCGGAGAAGAGAAAATTCTGGATTTGCGGGTGAAGTAGAATAAAAGAAGGAGCTAACTTCCGTTAACTCCCTTATCGTGTGCGCAAGTCAGTTCAAAAGCTGAACCGCATTATTTAGTATTTCGACTATCGATCCAGGCGGGGTTTGAAAGATGGCTCAGATTAGCTACTTTATCACCGTGGGCAGTTACTAACTCCCCCCTTCCCGTTTCCGGATCTATTAAATCTCTTCTAAACCAATTGGCCTTCCTCTCGTTCAGTGGTTTATTTGCTTCTGAAGGTGGACAAATATGCTCTGCTACAGCTTCTCCTAAAACTTTCATGAGAGGGAATTTTGTTACGTCAGACATATCGATTTTAGATAGTTCTTCGTTTGATAGTTGATGTATCCAATCTGCCATTTCATGAGGTACCGACTCTAATGATAAGTCGGGTAATTTTTTTATAGCTTCCTCGTCAAGAGACAATTGATACCTTCTGAAATCAAGACCGTCCAAAAGCGGACTGCGCAACATATCCACCTGCATTTCGCTTGCGTCTTTGCTTGCTTCATCCATTACATAGTTTAACCAAAACAAAGCATCTGGCCCTTTGGGATTCTCAACATCCTTTGCATCAACAAACCGGAATAATGTGGATGTACCAAAACTGAAAACCGCTAACTCATTTATATGATATTTCCCTTTTCCATTGTAAACAACAGCTTCCAGCACGGCTGCACCAACCGGATTGTTATAACTCGTGGTACCTCCGTCAACAAATCGTTCAAAAGGAGCAAAGTACGTTGGGGCCGACATTGTTGCTTCCATAACGCCTCGTAGCAAAACATCCTGGTACGTTCCTTTTGTTTCGTTTCCAACTTTAAAGCACGTAAAAAAAGTTTCTTCACCTGCAGAAATATCTTTTGAAGTAAAAAGCATGTCCAAGCCCGATTCATCGTTTGCATTTTTGAGGGTATCGTCTCCCACTATTGTTTTTAATAGCTTTCGATAATTTATTTTGTCGAATGCAGGCGGGTTATAAAACCTGCTTGCCAGAAGGCTTCTGGATGTAAATACTTTAGATACCAATTGTTCGTATAAAGATTCAATTTCCACCGCAGTCTTTTTCTTGGTAATCAGACCACCGATAATTGCTCCTGTTGAAGTTCCTGCAATCATATCCGCCCATTCGTAAATAGGAGATCCTGCCAGCTCTTCCAGCTTTTTTAATAACTGAATGGTAAATATGCCTCGCATTCCACCACCGTCAATACTTATAATGATTTTTTTATTTGCTCCGATATTTAAATTTTCACGAGCGATCTCTCTTTTTGATTTTGTCTCCATGTTCGCAGAATTTTAGAATTTATAGCTAAATGATAATAGATATTTGATGGTATTTCGAAAATTATACATTGTGAATAGTTTCGTTTCCAAATTAATGATGTGCGAATCACGCATTTTTTTCGGAAAACATCAAGCGTATAAATACGGTATTTTATTTTGCGGGAAACCGCAATTTTCAGATTGAGAATAAATGATTAGAAAAGAAAAATGAGAAGCTTCATAGTCATACCGTTCCTCATTCCTTTTTATATGCAATTCGATTCAAAATAGAACCGGATAAATACTTCTATACTTTATCCCCAACGTGATTCGAGTTCTGTTAAATCATTATTTAAAAGAGCGTTAAAGGCATCTCTCATATCTTTCTCTGTTTGGTTAAGACGCTCACTAAGATAATCAGGTTCAAAAATCTCTACAGACTTAAACCATTTACGCTTAGTAATCATTTTGGGACGTTTATAAAAGATATAGAATTGATTTGGTTCAATAATGGATATGGCCAGTCCATGATTAGAATTTGTATTAACTAATTCTAATGAAGGGGAATAGCAGATACTGGATTCATCAGCAGCAGTTTGTTCATTTAACATATCCAGCCATGGGAATTCATTTAAAACCTGAATAAAATCTTCTTTACTAATAAATCCTTTTTCGAGAATATTCGGATTTAGGGGTTCGCAGATAGTATATTTAAACATCACTCTAAAGATTAAGGGGTTAATAGAGTAAAAATAAGAATAAAACAAACAGGAGATAACTTCCGTTATCTCCCTTCTCGTTGTGCACAATTCGGTCCGGAACGAGAACCGGAAATAGATTATAGATTTTCATTACCTATTCGTTTCAAAGGTCTTTATTCGATTTTTTATGAGAATTTTGGTATTTTAGTTTTACTTGAATGATCTTTAGGAAACAAGAGCTTTCTTCATGATAAATTTACTTTATGGAACAAAAAGAACCACTATCTGAGTTAATGATCAAAATTTTCGGTCCTGCGGCTGATCAAATTGGAAAAACACTTTCTGATCAAATACAAGCCGTCAGATTTCGTCTTTCATTAGGGATTCTTGAAAGAGCAAAAGCTAGAGCCGAAAAACATAATATTCCAATAAAGAATATTCCTATTAAAGTAATTATACCACTTTTAGAAGGCGCCTCATTAGAGGAGGATGAATCAATGAGAGATTTGTGGGTTAATATGCTTGTAAATATGTTGAATATAGAAGAAAATTTTAATCAACATATTTTCCCTTCTATATTAAGTCAAATTTCCAAAGAGGATTATGAAGAATTGTTATCACTTAAGGAGAATGAGGATTTACTAACATCAAAAAGGGAAAAATTGGATAAGTTAAGAGAAAGTGAAACTACAGAATCAGGTTATCATTCTTCGAGCGATGAATACCGAATTTTATTCAAAGAATATGACGAGAATCAGCAAAGTGGATTTTATGTTAGTATCGATTCCAGCGATAATCTAGAAAGGTTGAAACTTATAAAACAAACTCCACCAAAAATATACATACCTGAACTCTTGATTGGGGGGAATCATGATGTGAGTTTCGGTGGTCTTATGGAAAAATACTATACGATAGAAGCAGAATATGATATAGAAGATTTCGGGTTCAGAATTACCGAATTGGGCAAGAAATTTCTAGCCGTATGCTCATCAAAACTTGATGAAGGTAAATAATTATCATGGAGTCAAATCACGAACGCATTCGACTTGTCGGCATAAACTTCTCGTCCAGTCCTAACAAAATAAAAAAGGAGATAACTTCCGTTATCTCCCTCGTTGTGCGCATGACTGGACTCGAACCAGCACATCCATAGGAAACCACCCCCTCAAGATGGCGTGTCTACCAATTTCACCACATGCGCGGTATTGCGTTCTAAACGCTTGCGAATATAGCGCTTTTCAAGCTTTAGTCTATTTCAAATCCTAAAAAAGGTTGTGATTTTCAATAGTAAAAAAAATTAAGCACTCGTAATCGATGTTTTTTCGTAGATCTTAACTAAGCATTGAAAACAAAAGTTATGTCCAAAGCAGCAAAGGTTCGGAAGAAACATATGCAATAATTCAGTTCGATGAACGAAGTATTTCATGGAAATACAATTCTACACTCCAAAACAATATGTGGGAACGGTGGCGTACAGACAAAAGTTCTAGCGAGAACTTCGTTGGTAAGTTTAGTCATGCGTAAAAAAGATGCCGACTTTTTGTGGAAGGAAGAATGGCGGAAAAATTTACCAACCATTTCATCTTTCTACCCGTTTTCAAAAGAAATATAAGTTATAATGAAACCAGCCGCGTTGATTTTATTTTTAATCACTTTTGTGCTCTCCGTAGTAACACATGCACAAGCCATTTACGGGATAACAGACGATAAAAATGTAGTGAAAATTTCTGCGGACGCATGTTCCTCTGAAGTCATCTTAAACGCAGAAGACCTGAATCCGGATCCGGGCACACCTATTTCGGATATTGCCTGGGAACAAGGTGTACTATACTGTTCACTCAGCTCCAGCATTTGTTCCATTAATCCTGAAAATGGTTCTGTGAAATTGGTCAGCGCAACAATGCTTGATATAAATGGACTTGCCGGTGATGAGAACGGTCATCTTTATATAGCGGGTTCACAACTATCCAAATACACCATTTTTACCAACACCCTGGAAGTGATCGGCTCGTTATATCCATACTATACCTCCGGCGATGTAGAATATGTAAACGGGATCCTTTATATTACAGCGCATGATAATGGAGGGAGTTATTTGTTAAAGGTGCAGACGAACCCATTCTCCTTTTCAGTTTTCACAAGCATTCCTAATTCTTCCTACGGCCTGGTAAAATCACCACAGAATCCTGGAGAGCTCTACGTTACAGATTTAACGAACATCTATTCTATTAATCTTAGCAACGGATTCGTTCTTCCTGTTTGTAACTCAGTTTTCGGGATATACGGTCTTACTTCCGGTCCGGAAGATTTGATACCACCTGAATATATCGCTGAATTTCCAAACATATTCTCGCCAAACGGAGACCAAAAAAATGATTTGTTTACCTGGGGTACCGGAAATAAAGAAGGGTCGATAACTATTGTGAACCGATGGGGAAATACTGTTTTCCACTCTGATCTGCCTTTTTCATGGGACGGAAAAACCTCTGACGGTAAGGAATGTACTGAAGGAGTATACTATTATCTTTTCGAGAGTGAGTCCGAATCGAAATCGGGAACACTCCATCTACTAAGATGATTTTCAAGAATTTGGATTTAATTTCCGGTTCGAACTTTGAATTGTTATGACTTTTATACTTTAGGTCAACTTCACTTTCAAATCACCGGTAGCGAATCCGGATCGATGATTCCATGTTGTATCGCGTAAATTACCAGCCCGGCCAGATTCTTTGCTCCGGTTTTCGCAAAAATGTTGTTCTTGTGTCCTTCGACTGTGCTTTGAGACAGGAATAGCAAGTCTGCTATTTCTTTGGCCGTTTTCTGCTGACAGATTAGCTGAACGATCTCCATTTCACGGGTTGATAAGGTATGATCCATATCTACTGGAGGAGAAGGTGCCTTATGAGACAGTTGTTCGCGAAGGACCTCCATCTGTTCTTCGGTAAAATAGTATCCTTGTGCGTGTACCTTACGGATTAACTCCACGAGTTGCAACGGCGATATCCCTTTAGGAAAAAATGCTGCTACACCTGTTTTGACCATGAATCCTATGAACGCGCTTTTGTAGTGTGAGGAGATGACCATCACGCGGATTGATGGATATTCGAGTTTTAGAATCTGGGTAATTTCGATTCCATTCAAGGCTTTCATCTTCAGGTCTACCAGCAATAAGTCGGGAAGTAAATCGCATTCCCGCAGGGCAGCAAGCAATTCTTCCCCGCTTTCGGTAGTCAGTTGCACTGTAATACCGGGTTGGGAACCTATGAAGTCCCGTAAGAGATTCAGTACCAAGAGATCATCATCGGTAATTGCAATTCTAATTTGATCTGTCATGGTTTGCTTTTATGGAATGAGAGAGAATAAATAATGCTGATGTACCCATTTCGTTTTCAGAACGCAAACGGTAATTCCCGCCGAGATAATGCATTCGCATTTCGATGTTCTTCAATCCCAAACCGGCAGTGGCAGCTGCAGTATCGAATCCTTTTCCGTTGTCGCGGATGCTGAATGAAAATCCACGCTCGGAATGACGGTAATGTACCTGAATGGTAGTGGCCTTGGCATGTTTCACAATGTTGGATACCCACTCCTGCACGACGCGCATGAACTGTATCTTCACGTGATTGGGTAGATCGGGAACGTGGCGTACATCGCACCGGAAGTCAATAGTCATAACCTGTTTCCAGGGTGCAAGGACTTCACAGACCAGATCCGCCAGTGAAAGGTGTTCGGACATTGGTGGTGACAAGTCATGTGATACGCGCCGCGCTATGGAAATACAATCGGTCAACAGTTCATCAAGAACCGTCTGACTATCCCTGGACATATTCTGGAGCTGCGCAACAAGTAGCTTTCCTATCAGCTCGTCATGGAGATCAGATGCAATCCGATCACGCTCCCGTTCCTGTATAACAATGCTGTTTTCAAGCAAACCCTTCTCATACTGTAGTTTATCGCTAGCTTCTTTAAGACGGGTGTGGATCATACGTCGCACACTGACGTATACGAACAGGATCAGAAAGCCGACGAGTACAACAACAAAAAGCACTGCTATCGTGATCCAGTTGGCAATTACGCCGGAGTCCTGCCATTTTTCCATAATGTAAGAATAAGGTAACTGTAAAAGAACAAGGTAATAAAGAGATAGGCAAACCAGAAGAGCAGAGAGAGACCCGAATCTTCATTAACCAAAAAGTTCAGCGGAATCGAAAACAGCAGCTTCATCGAAAAATAGAAGAGTACTACTGCATTGAATGAGAAGCGCTGCCAGTTCATCTGTTCGGGATATTTCAGGCTGTACATAAATTGTAGAAGTGCAAAGATAACGATGAAGAACGCTTCAAGTATGCCGGTGTAAGTTTGCATATCTCCTATCGGAAGCATCCGGATTTCCTGGACTTCACGTGCAAAAAAGACAACGAAAACCACCAGTGCAAGTACCATAAACGGTATGATCTTCTTACTGAGCCACATGGAATAAATACCCAGGAATAACAAGAGTTCAGCGAAGTTCATAAATGGGATCACGATTAAGTTACTGCTTCCATTCCAGCTGATGATCCGGCTTGCAATATCAATGCATAATTCGAACAGAAGGTATCCCACGAGGATGCGGTAAGGATTTTCGAGCGAAGCAAAACGAAGACAACCTATCATAGCCCCGATGAACAAAGCCACCGGGGAAAGCCAAGTCAGGTAATCCAGCAACTCATAAAATCCCATTAACGACTTGCGAGAGAATACATGAGTAAGTAGAAAGCTGGCATTTCCACAACCTTGAATGGGGGAACCGGTCGTACAAGATCGTAATACGTATTGTGAACGACATTCCCATTCTTAGCAGTATATGTATCCTTACATACAATGACCAAATCCGGTGTACAACCTTGATCAGTAATAACGAGTGCGAAGCGGGCTGAGTAGTCTGCGATATTTTGACCCAAATCATCCTTCCGTATTTTCCATGCCTGAAAAATTGGTTTTTCATCCCTGCACATTTCATCGATCCAGTTCTGGTAATTGAGATCCCAGTTAGCTATACGTCGTGCAGCTTCGGGTTCATCGAGTTGATCTGAAACTACATTTGAATCCGGCGAACCATAGTTTGCATAAATATCAAAAATAGGCCATTCTTCACTTGGAGGATACGAATCGGATAAGAGGGTTGCTTTGTTGTCTTTTGCGCTATCGATGAGGAAAAACATCAACAATTCGTTGTCATCAAGCCCCAGATAAACATGAACGAATTCTCCGGTGATCTGAGCAATGAATTCTTTAGGGATATCGAATCCCAGGCAGTCTTTAAATTTTTCTTTAAGCGTGTCGACATGATCCAGCGCACTATTCCAATTAAGAATGGATTGGCTGAATTTAGTCAGGATAGTGGGACTAGTGTCACCCACAGATAATGTAGAGGTATTCATAGTTATTGCTTTTTAAAGATTAAAAGGGTCGATCTTCAAGACGAACGAATAGCGGGTCAAGTGTACTGAATGTACTTTGGATGCAGTAAATGTAGTCTATCATTTCGGGTAATCCCCGTATTGTTTTCTTGCTTCAAAATAGGAATATTTTTTCAATTGGTTGTGCTTTCAGTAAAATCGGTGCAAGGTTTATAAATCGACTTTCACAATTGATATTCGAATTCGGAAAATTGGATTGTATGCTTCCTGTTAACCGGGAAGTTCTAATCCGACCTGTCCGGGATAATTGTTTTTATGAACATACACATTGTTTCATTACATGATAAATCCTACTCTTTAGCTTTTCGGTTTCCGCTCTGTTTGAAATGGTATCAGCTCCATGTCTACAAATGTAGAAATGTGCATCCGGATTTTTTAGGATGAAAACTACTGATCGGTAAAAGCAGATAAAAACACCTGTACCGCCTCTCCCCTTGCTTTTAACTGTTTTGATAAAACCGTAGTTTTCTATGGCTGCAGATCTGTGAGTTGTTCGCAACTTTGAATCACAAACAGGATCACAATTCCTGCCGAAAAGACACCACGCTTAGGAAGCTTATTCCATGAAGATTATTAAAGGTGTAGCGGGCAGGGAAAAGCGAAAGAGTTTGTTTAAAAGTTGTAGTAAACTCCTTGTTATTCTTCGTTCCGGCCGGAAAGAGTGAAATGGTTGTAAACTCCAATAAACCTAATTATTAATTATTAAAAATAACAACATGAACTATTCAATCAGTATTACAAATCAAAGCGGTGCAAGTGAGAACATCGCTATTTTTCAAAGTTATCCGAATCTGGATGGCGGGTTACCACTTATATGGGCAGCCAAAAACATCAATGAAGGTAACAACAATACTTTCTCCTGGGAAATCGACTGGGCTCTGAATTGGGGTACAACTCCTCAGCCATTGGTACCGGGCGTGCTTTGGACGTCAGGTGGTACACCCATATCTGTTGAACCAGATCCATCAGGTGCAAACTACATGACCGTGTCCTATTCCAACGATGATTTTGAAAGTGCCGGACCGTTTAACAATTCTGCTATTCCTAATGGATCTATGGATGTCCTTACAGATTCCTCGTTTACCGTAGGGGAAGCTGCAAACATGAGTATTTCTGTTTATATGAATGGAACACCCACTTTTGCGATGCAGGGAAAACCCAACGGAACTTACGAGTTTGACACGCATCCAACCTACTACCTGTGTACGACTGATTCCAAGGTTGGTGTAGCTGTATCGGGTGAATTTCTCAGCAAAGCGACTCCAGTTGTTTTTGCTGAAGGTGAAACAAGCAAATCGTATATTTTAGATGGCACCTTGAACTTTGTTCTTCAACAATGATCAGAATGATTTTGTCAATGAAACAATACCGGTACTTAGTGCCGGTATTGTTTCGATTATTCACTAAAAGTGGTCTACTCGTTGCCGCTCAACACGCTAACATGAATGTCCAGGAAACCAGTTACGTAAACAGATTAAAATCAACTAGCCAGACAGATACACTTCCCGTCTATTCAGTTAAATGCATCAATCTCTCTGATGAAAACTTGTATTTCTACTTCTTCCAACGATCTCCCGATCAGCTTTCCGGAATCACGTCACTTGCCTGGTGCGTCAGTGAATATAAAGTACCCGGGAATGGAAGCTTCACTTTCACATGGGAGGAGACCTACAGCTATTTTTGGCAAGGCTATGGTTCAGTTCAACCTCCTGTTGTTTTTGATGCCCAGGGAATGGAAAATGCAGCCCCCGAAACAGCGATAACGTTTTCAATTGATGATGATACTCCCAATTTCAGTGATCTTGTACAAGCCAATATTCCAGGAATGCAAGTCACTACCAAATTCACAGTTCCTGACAATAAATTCGGAGTTGGTATAGGTATGTCTGGAGTTGCAACCTTCCTTACCCAAGCAATTCCTAATACCCAACAACAGTTCGACGTCACGCCGATCTATTATATCGCTTGTTCGGAAAATATTGCAACAGGCACTATTCTGAGTGAATCATCTACCGATCCAAAACTCATTCTTGTATTCCCAAACAATATTTATAATCTCATACTAACTTACCAGGAGGGGAAGTTTACCCAGTCCTGAAAACAACCTCATCCGATAAATATTCGTGAATATCAACTGCCTGTAGAAATAACCATGAATAAGCTACCTGAAGAAATAGGTTTAGAGGCTGTCCAAAAGACAGCTTTTTTTTCATTTCATTCCGACTGGACGAGAAGTTTATTCCGACAAGTTCATCTGTAGCTCGACTTCCTAGGTAAGTCCAGTTATTTTTTTGTGCGCATCTCTCAATACTCACGCTCCTAGTTCTCGAAATAACATAATTTAACACCATCTATCTATCCATAAATCTCACAAAAAAGTACTTTTATCACTCAAAACAAAAATGGCGGAACCGAAAAGCCTTACGAGTAGGACTAACTAGTTTAAATCAATTTCTATGAAAAGAAACATTACTTTTTTATTATCACTGGTATGTTGTGTCACTTTGAATGCACAACTTATTTCATCTACCGGTAGCATGTCTGCTCAACGTGTATCTCACGGTTCTGCAACTCTTGCAAATGGAAAAATTCTTGTATTTGGCGGAGACAACGGAAACGTAAACTCTTATGTAGTTCACAAAACAGCTGAATTGTACAACGGCGGAACATGGAGTGCGACAGGGAGTATGGCTAAAAACCGTCGGGTTCCGGCTTCAGTAGTACTTTCCAACGGAAATGTATTGGTAATGGGTGGTAGAGATGCAGACCAGAACGAATTCGCTTCATGTGAAATTTACAATGTAGCAACCGGAACATGGAGTTACGCAGATAGTATGGCGGAAGCACGTTCAGCTTCTAAAGCAATTACTCTAAACAACGGAAAAGTATTGGTTGTTGGTGGTGATTATACAGGAACATGTGAATTATACGATCAAGCAACAAATACATGGTCCACTACAGGAAGTTTGAATACGGATCCGAATGGTTGGTTTGATGCAGTGAAACTTCCAAATGGAAACGTATTGATCGTCGGTGGTGGTACGGCTGCTGCTGAAATTTACAACGTTGCAACAGGTACTTGGACCCCAACAGCCAACCCAATGACACTTTCTAGAACAGCTCCAACAGCCATCTTGATGACAAACGGAAAAGTTTTGGTAGCAGGTGGTAATTTCACGAAAACATCGGAAGTTTTTGACCCGGTTGCAAATACATTTACTGCTGCAGGTGATATGGGACAATACGCAAGTGCTTGTGACATGGTCAACCTTACTGACGGAAGCGTACTTATTTACGGTATCGGGGATTTATTTTCTACCGATAGAAAAGCATTACAACAATTCAATCCGTCGACTAACACATGGGGATACCCTGGAACGACTCCTGTAAATATCATCACAGCAAATGATTATACCGTAAACCGTTTGCCTAATGGAAAAATTCTTTATTCCGGAGGGAACGTTACAACCGGAAACGGTTCGAACAACCAGTGTTACGTTGTGAACCTGAATGCATTGGGACTTGAAGATTTGCAAGCAGTTGACCAATTTATGGTATATCCTGTTCCGGCTAAAGATTACATCACAGTTGTATCTGAAAACGGAATCATCGGTACTGGGTACAACTTATTGCTTTCAAACACTTTGGGACAAGTTATTTACACTGCGCCAATCAATAACCAGGAAACTTCAATCAACTTACAGGGAATTACTCAATCTGGGATTTATTTCATCAACTTGAAAAATAACCGTGGAGAGATTGTTCAAACAAGTAAGATCATCGTAGAATAATACGATCAACAAACAACTATAGAGAAAGCATCGGGAAACCGGTGCTTTTTTGTTTAAACATATAAGCTTAAGATTATGACTATTCCAGTCAAAATTTATAAAAAATTTCGGTAGCAGTTCTTTTTTCTCACACGCCGCACAAGCTCAGATTTCGCACATATTGGAGAGCGTAGATTGTAATATACAGGTAAATACACTAAATTGTAAAGTACCAATAGTTAAAAGCTGTATTATGGGATCAAATGAAAATACGTTTCATTCCGACGAGGCTCACGGCAATTCCGGATCCGACCGAAGACAATTTATCGGCAACGGAGTGAAATTGGCCGTGCTTGGCGGTATTGCCGGAATTGGATTATTGAATAGCTGTACCGGTGAAGAAGAAGAGAAAGAACAAAGCGAGAAGGAAGTCTCTCCACCGGAAGATCTGATGCAGGAGCACGGTGTTCTTAAACGCATCCTGCTGGTTTACGATACCTGCAGACTTCATCTGGCTAACAACGAATCTTTTCCGATAGAAGCTCTTGTAAACAGTTCGGATCTCATCCGGACATTTATCGAGGATTATCACGAAAAGCAGGAGGAAGATTATTTGTTTCCACGCTTTAAGAAGGCGAACCAATTGACCGATCTCGTGGACATCCTCTTTCAGCAGCACCAGGCAGGAAGAAAGATCACAGATGAAATCGGGGAAATTAGCCGCCGGATTCGTCGCACAGAGGCTGAAAACGAGCGATTGATCCGACTGTTGCTTGCCTTCAACACGATGTATAATCCGCATGAAGCACGAGAGGATACCGTTTTGTTCCCGGCGTTCAGGAAGCTTGTTTCCAAAAACGAATACGATAGCCTGGGTGAAGAGTTTGAAAAGAACGAACACCGGCTTTTCGGTGAAGACGGTTTTGATACAATGGTCAACAAAGTTGCCGGCATCGAAAAATCCCTGGGAATCTATGATCTTTCCCGGTTCACGCCCAATATATAGTCCTATATGCAGGATTTCCCTTTACAGCAGTATTTCCATAAATGCTTTAATTTTAGATTTTGAAAACTTTCATTCCGATGAGGTAACCGTAGCTGAGAAATCTGTTAAAACATGAAAAAGGAAAATAGTCTGAAAGAGGTTACCGGGTTATTCCTTAAACTCGGATTTATTGGATTCGGCGGTCCGGCAGCGCATATTTCCATGATGCAGGAAGAGGTTGTACGAAAAAGAAAATGGTTTACTGAGCAACATTTCCTGGATCTGGTCGGGGCAACCAACCTGATTCCGGGACCCAACAGTACGGAAATGGCCATCCACATAGGCTACGAAAAAGCAGGATGGAAAGGATTACTTGTTGCAGGACTTTGTTTTATTCTTCCGGCAGTAGTTATTACCGGTGTGTTTGCCTGGTTGTACAAGGGATTTGGTCATTTGCCTGAAGTGAAGCCATTCATATATGGTATTCAGCCGGCAATTATCGCAATCATTTTGGGAGCAGTTTTTCCGTTGGCAAAAAAATCCATAAAAACCATTGAATTGGCGTTGATCGGAATAGTGGTATTGGTACTCTCACTGGTTGGTATCAATGAAATTTACCTGCTTTTTGGAGCCGGATTTATTGGACTGTGGATTACCTGGTTTCGCAATACCGACATAGATAGTATCCGCAAAAATGGTTTTCCTGCATTGGTTTTGCCATTATCAGGTAAACTTCTTGCTTCTTCCATCAACTTGCAATTATTCTGGATTTTCTTAAAAATCGGGGCAATCCTGTATGGAAGCGGGTACGTTCTTTTCGCTTTTTTGGATACGGAACTGGTCGCAACCGGAATGCTTTCCCGTCAGGAGTTAACTGATGCGATCGCCGTCGGACAATTCACTCCCGGGCCCGTCTTTTCAGCGGTGACTTTTTTAGGATATCAGATCAATGGTTTTTCCGGAGCTATTGTTTCGACCATCGGGATTTTCCTTCCATCGTTCGTGTTTGTTGCATTGTTGAATCCCTTGGTGAAAAAAATGCGGAGTTCTATTCTTTTTGCTTCCTTTCTTGATGCGGTCAATGTTGCTTCCGTTGCTATCATTCTTGCAATCTGTTTTGAGTTGGGAAAAGACACTGTTTCAGATTGGAGGACCGTCTTAATCGGAATACTCAGTATAGGAATTACATTCGGGGTTAAAAGAGTAAATAGCGTATTCATTGTTTTGGGTGGTTCCCTACTGGGGTATTTGCTGACATTTGCCTGAGATCTTGTCGTGCAAGTAAAAAAATTAGATACCTTTAATCAGTACAAACACTATTCACATGAAAAAAAATCCACTATTCGGCTTGCTACTTTGCGCCAGCTTGTTACTTACAGCATCCTTAAATGCCCAAAACCTTCGAACGCTCTATCGCAACGCCATGAGCACAGCTGTTTATCCCGATTCGTCAAAAATTGATACCAACCTGGTAGCAATCACGTCTCAAAACCCTAACCTTGTATGGAAAACCTTTAACGGTGAGAATTATTTGCTCGTTGTGACCTGGAAAAGTGTTTCTTACTATCCGAATGGCGGCGACTCGCTTTACAATACCGGACCGTATCAGATTTGGGTGACAACGTCTCCTCAACTGAAAAACTGGTTTCACCAGCAGAATGTAGCCGATACTAACCTGCGTCTCAAGCAATTATTGGGATTGCCTCCTTCGGGAACCAATTACAACTATTTCGTAGAGTTTTGGGTAAAATTTTCGGATCTTTTCCGTCCGTGTCCAGACAGTGAGATTAACGACAAATCCTGTTCTACCTGCTTTCCGGCTAATACACCTTCGGATTACATCAACTGGATTAATGAAAGCCGGATTAGTCGCTATTATGCTTGCCAACTCTATGATCAGTATCCGTGGACACAACTCGGTTATACCTATGACTGGAATCCGGGGAACCCGACTCACGTGGGAATGAGTGAGTTCGTTATCCAGAAAAATGCAAATATCTATGTAAAACGCGTTTCAACAACGAAACAGTATCTCGACGATTAAGAGTGATTTTCAAGCAAATAGTATTCCGACCGGGTGATTATCTTGGGTGGATTTGTTGCCTTTAAATGTCGAATCAAACGGAATAATTATTTTTTTTTCATCCTTTCTGTCACAAAACACCCTCTTCCCTGTCTTTGGTATAAAAAACATATGGATACTCCCTTTCTTTTACCGATCGAGAAACCCAAAGGCCTTCTTTGGAAGCTGATCTATTATCTGACCCGCAAACGCTTCGGCAAGGTCATTACACCATTGAAAGTGCTGGCAGTGCGACTTCCCGTGAGTTTCGGAAGTTTTTCCGGGAAAATTTCAAAACTGGATAAAAAATTGCTGCTACCGGCAGAAACCATCATGCTGGTCCGTGAGCAGGTGGCCCGGATCAATGTGTGTAAATTCTGCATGGATATCGGGCGTGCACAAACGATTGTTTCGTTCATGAACCAGAAAAAATTTGATGCATTGCACGATTACGAGTCCAGTCCGCTGTTCTCCGAAAAAGAACGCGTATTGCTGGATTTTGTCACCATGCTTGCACAAGACCGCAAAATGGAAAAAGAGCTTTTTGATCAGCTCGCAAAGCATTACGATGAGCGCTCCATTTGCGAAATTATCTGGTTGGTGTCGAGCGAATTTTTCTACAACATCGGCAACATCGGGTTGAATATCCATTCGGATATGCTTTGCGACATTGCAAGACAAAGAGTCGGGTAAGTTTTCTTCTTTCCCACAAAACTCATAAGTTTGTTTTTCCATGGAATTGACAAAAGAAATACTAGCGCTTCGTCCCTACATATTCAGCATTTCCTATAACATGCTGGGAATGGTCGAAGAAGCGGAAGATATTGTGCAGGACGTTTTTGAAAAGTGGCTGTCGGCTAAAGAAGTTCATGAGACAAAAGCGTACCTGGCACGTATCGCCGTGAACCAAAGTATCAACCGCTTGAACGATCTTCGCAAAAGCCGGGAAAACTACGTTGGAATGTGGCTTCCGGAACCCTATATCACTTTGGAGCCGGAACCTGTTCCAACTCTTGAATACGGAATGCTCTTCTTGCTGGAACGGTTGAACCCCAATGAGCGGGCGGTTTTTATCCTGCGTGAAAGTTTTTCAGAAGAGTATCAATCCATTGCAGATATTACAGGCTTTTCTGCTGAAAATTGCCGGCAGTTACTGCATCGCGCCCACGAAAAACTGGGAAGAAGCAAACCGCTTCAAGTCGATCCTGAAAAACAACGGAAATTCACCCAGGCTTTTTTGATTGCCCTTCATGGTCAGGACCGCTCCGAACTGGATTCCTTGCTGCGTAAAGATATTGAGCTTTTCAACGACGGTGGAGGCAAACGGGCAGCTGCCTTAAAACCGCTTTTCGGTTTGGAGAAAGTATTGAAATTCCTGATAGGAGTTACTCAGCTCCCGGAAGCACAACAGAATCAATTCGAGTACCAATCCGCATTCGTCAATGGAAGGCCGGCGGTACTCATTTTCAACCGGACTACCAACGAACTGGATTCGATGCAGTATGTTGAACTGGAAGGTCAGGAAATCACCCGGCTACTCTATGTGCGGAATCCGGATAAGTTGAAAATACGGGGAAAATGGAATTAATTACCAATCACTGACAGAGTATTGGAAAAGTGTTCAACTTATAACCGGTTTGACTTCTGAACGAATAGTTCCTCTTTCCCTATCATAAGAAAATTACTGTTCCAACATGTCCTTATTTATTTCTAAATACCTTATTTTCGTGGTGGAATTTATCATGCAACCTTTTTATGAAACACATTACCACCTTCCTCGCACTCATCGTATTGCTTTTCTCAAGTACAGTTGTCGGACAAAAACGCGACTCAATTAAAGAACAGGCAATTGAAAAACAGCTTCAATCTATCGCTCCGGAATATGTCGATGAATTCAAGCAAGCAACTATTGCAATGGACAACGGTGATTATATTCTTGCAGATAGTCTCTATTCCATCGTTTATCAGCAAGAACCTCTTTTTGACCACGTTGTGCGACGTTTGGGGAATATAAAAAACTCGCTTGGACAACACGCTGAGGGCTTGGCTCTTTGTGAAAAAGCAGTTGAAATAAACCGGTCCTATGCCAATCTTATCACCCTGGTCTCCTGTTTAGCTGGACAAGGGCAAAGTTTACCCGGAAACAATGCGATTGATATCGCGCGTGCAAATACACTGCTGAAAGAAATAAAGTTACTTCCTGAATCCAAAACCGATCCCGACTATTATTTAATGCTCGCGCAAATCGGGCTCCAGGGAAACGATCTTACACAATTTCGTGAAGGAACCAATTTTTTGATGGCTAACTTCAAGGATCAAATGATCTCCCATTATTATGCCGCTATCCTGGCTGCAAACGACGGTAATAAGAAAAAGGCAGCCAGTGAAATCAGGATTGCAAATAAATTGGGACTTCCGGATGCGGATATGACGCTGTTTTTAGCAACCAATGCGCAATACGAATCAACCAATTCAGATCCTCCGTTGACAGAAAGTACTGCATGGAGTTACCTCGGTATTCTTTTTTGGATCGTCATTACCTGGATAACCGGTATCGTACTTCTTTACCTGTTCGGAATGATCTTGTCCATGATTACTTTACGTTCCATTGAACAACAAATCAAAAACAATAATCTGCAAACAAGTTCCAAACTAAGAAAAGTATACAAGGTCCTGATCAATGTTGCAGGGTTCTACTACTACATTTCGCTGCCTATCATCGTGGTTCTGGTTTTGGCCATTGGCGGCGGGCTTCTATTCGGGATGCTTTCCGCAGGTATCATAGCCTTTAAACTCATCATCATTGTTGTGATAGTTGTTGGTGGAACTATCTTTGCGCTATTGAAATCCTTACTGGTGCGGGCACGTTTGCAGGAACCCGGAAGACTGTTAAATGAATCGGAAGCACCAGAATTATTTGCCTTGACCCGGTTGGTTGCGAAAGATTTGAATACACGGCCTATCGATGAAATTCGAATCACGCCGGAGACGGATTTGGCAGTGTATGAAATTGGTTCATTGCGTGATAAAATGAGTGATAACAGTAAGCGCGTACTTATTTTGGGAACAGCCGTTTTAAAGGATTTTCAGAAAAACGATTTCAGAGCTATTCTTGCACATGAGTACGGACATTTTGCCAATCGCGATACCGCCGGCGGTGGAGTTGCAATGCGTGTACAACGTGATATGACCAATTATTACATCGCACTTTATAACAGCGGAAATGCCACATGGTGGAGCATTGCCTTTTTGTTTTTGAAATTCTACCATTTCATTTTTACACGTATTTCTGCGGGTGCAACACGTTTGCAGGAAGTGCTTGCTGACCGCGTTGCAGCACAAACCTATGGTGCGCAGTCATTCCGCAATGGATTAACCTTTGTTGTTCGACGATCCATTGAATTCGGTACACTGGCAAAAGCAGAAATCGATCAGGCAGAAGAACAGAAACGTTCCTACAATAATCTGTACGAATTGACAAACCTTTCAATCGAATCCGACATTGATAGTGAAGTGGAAAAATCACTCAATCGAAAAACGAGTGAACAGGACACGCATCCAAGTCCCGTAGACCGCTTCCGATATGTGGAAGGAATTACAGAGAAAAACTCAGTGAATGAACCGGGAACAGTAAATGAATTCTTCACCGATTGGAACGATCTTACAATGGAAATGACAGCGGAAATCGATAAAATCGTCAAAGAACAGAAGCGAAGAGGAAATTAAGTCATTCCATTAAAAATCTTTTGGGGTTGAAGAAAGCTAACCGGGCTTTTAGTTATAAAATGTAACTTTTTATCACATAAAATTGAGTTATCTAACTTTCAACATTTCTTTTGTGCTATATTCTACAGGAAAACCACATTTAACGTTTTCCCATTTGACTCGTAATAGTGAATGACTTAACTTCCTGACTTTAACCCAGGTACTTTCACAAAAAGCAAGTGAGCGTACAGTGAATGCAATTACTCTAAGTATAGGTAAGTTGGATCAGGGAGCTTATATTATTGAAGTCACTACAAAAGAAGGCAACATTCACCGCGAGCGATTCGTGAAGGAATAAGAGAAAGCGCTACTTTCGATGATCGATCAGCGTTACAACACGTGATAGGCATTAAAACAGTTATTGAAAAGGAGATGACGAAAGTTGTCTCCTTTTTGATTTCCTTTACGATTTTCAAAATCAAATAGGACAGAGCAAATAGCTTTTACATAGCGTTTATTCCATTGTTCGCAGGTATTCTTATTATGAAAATAAGTAATAACGTGTGTTACCTGCTGCTTTACGTTTTTGCCCTTTTTTGGACTTACGCTTTTTATCCTTTTCATAAATGGTTCGTGATAGATGGTAACGAAAAAAAGCAGGTAGCACGAACTTTTGAACAATATCCTATTTCATTTGTACAACCGGTTAATGAAAAACTATCTATTTATCTTCCTTATCTGCGGGCTATTTTTTGTATCCTGTAAAGGGCATCCTCATACACCAAGAGTGAAACCCAGCTTTCAAGTTCCAGGTCCTCCGGCTGAACCTTGTGAAAATGTTAGCTGGTCAGCTTTCCCGGCCAACACAGACGGTTATCAAAGCCACCGATTTGATACAATAACAGTTCAAACATATGTCAAAAACTCTCATTTCGACAGTTTAATAAAGACTTTTAAAGTATTAAACACAAGTCATTATCGGGATGATCCCAAATATAGAAGAGGTTTTTCATTCCCGGATGAGATTACTTCCGAGTTCGATTTACTGATCACTATCGAAAAAAAAGATCACTATAAAATTACTGAAGTAAAAACAAAATGGATCCCCAGATACTGCCAATCATTTTGTGGATATGAGTGTACCATTACTACTTTTCTTGTTAATGGACAAAGAGAAGGTGGAAATCTCTCACTTAAAAATCCGGACTTTAAATTTCCTGATGAATCTTTAGAGAACTTACGTAAGCGAACAGAATTAAAAGCTTCTTCGAATTACACTAAAGATGGATGGACTGAACTCTGAGTCTTTCAAAATGAGAAAGATAAACAGAATACAATTTTTCACCACCCTTGCTTCCACTTCTGTGCAATTCTCAGCGCCGTTTCCAGCATATAGGGCGACCAGTTTTCAGTTTTCCATGCCGAATCAGCCAACGAAGAATTACTTAATAAGCGGTGTGCTTCTTCATAATTTGATGCACGTTCCAAAATCGAGGACAATTCAAGTTGCTGTTGATACAATGTCGGAGATTCGGGAACCGGTTCGTTCAGTGAAATGAATTCTATTGGTAAAAAATCAGTAACTGAACCGGATGAACTTTGCTCATTGAAGTCCTGGACAATCGCCTGCATCCGTTTGAAATCCACTTGAAATTGGCGTTGACTTTCTGGAGTATAAAGCGCAATTCCCAGTTGTTCCAGGATTACAAATTTCAGATTTTTACATAAAGGCAATGTTTTTCTCAGCAATTCAAAAACAGCTTCCGGAACTGCATCATCATGTGTATCTCTGCGTATTGTTCGCTCCGGGAGAACTCCGGATGACTCCCAACTTCCACCCGAAATATGAATTTCACGCACACGGTCGAGCGGATAAGCTTGAATCAGTGTTTCAAAATCCAGTGAAAAATTCGCCAACTGACAATACAAATTGTGCAGATCGAGAATAATGAATCCGTTGACAGGTTCTATCAAGCGTTCCAAAAATTCCCCGTGACGTTGTACTTCATCCAAAGAATAGGAAAATGCCAGGTTTTCAAGTCCCACCGGACAAGAACACACTTCCTGGATACGCTGTAGACGATCAATTCCTATATTCAGGGTTTCGGAAGTATAAGGAACGGAAATCGGAGCCCCTTTATGGAAATCCTCTCCGGTCAGGAAGCCAAAATGCTCTGTGATATGATCGAACCTGAAATTTTCAGAAACCTTGCGCAAATGATCGAGCCAGCGCTGTTGCTCGGCAGTCCATTTCCCGGAAAAAAGTGAAAAGTAGACACCATGGCCAATAAGCCTTCCTTCGTCTCCGAATGCTTGAAGCAACTCAACAAACCAACCCGGAATATCGCGGACCTTGTATAAAGTATCGAAAGACCATTCGATTGCTTCTACTTTTTCAGAAGCAAACAAAGGTAAGGTAGCTTGTAAAAGCTGATTATCAAGATTGCAGGAAACCCCCGAATGGATTTTATCCCATTCCACAAGCCGGGCACGGTTCACAATGAGTGGCAGTTGAATCGGAGCCACTTGATCGGTTATCATTGACCTGCTCCTTTTTCTTTCTGATGTCTTGTTTTTCACAAGAAGTGGTTGCAGCAGAGATGGTTGCAACAGAAACGCCCAACGTGATGGCTTGTAGTAAAGATGATGATAGTTTCATGGTTTCGAATTTTTTCAAAAGGTAAATCTTTCACCCAAAAAGGGCAAATTTATTATTTTAAATGTGCATTTCCTTTACGGAACTGTTCATCGAACAAAATCATAAAATTTCATTCTCATCTTTTAAATCAGTTTGACCATACTTAATGGATCATGAGAGGATTACCCGACTATTAAGTAACTATAGAGCGCGTTTTACACCAATTTTCAACAAGAAACTTTCTTTCCATCATCCGGAATTCGTAATCGGGAATTCGTAATTTTACAAGATGTTGGAAAGACGATTAGGGCTTGCGCAAGCCACCGCAATAAACATGATCGATATGGTCGGGATCGGGCCATTCATCACCCTACCGATGATCATTACGATGATGAACGGGCCTTATTTTCTTTACGCCTGGCTTGCCGGTGCTTTGCTGTCTTTCGTGGATGCGATGGTGTGGAGTGAACTCGGCGCTGCATTTCCAAAAGCCGGAGGATCTTACAATTTCCTGAAAGAGGCTTATGGTAAGGCGGGTGGTCTCATGAGTTTTTTATTCGTTTGGCAAACAATGATTCAGGCACCTCTGGTGATTGCCTCCGCAGCTATCGGATTTTCAGCCTATTTCTCTTACCTCATCCCTTTGAATACCATTGCCGCCAAAGCTGTCAGTGGAAGCGTGGTGATCCTGATCGTACTCTTACTCTATCGGAAAATTGAAACTATCGGGAAGATCAGCGTGTTTCTTTGGGTCGGTGTGATTTTCACTATTCTATGGATAGTTGCCGGAGGAATTTCCCACGGGAATTTTTTAGGTCCTGTGAAACACATGAATGACGGATTGACAGTAAACTATGCGTTCATTTCTGCTCTTGGTTTTGCCAGTGTCAAAACGGTTTACAGCTACCTGGGATATTACAATGTTTGTCATTTGGGAGGCGAAATTAAAAATCCGACACGCAATATTCCGCGAAGCATGTTTCTTTCGATAGCCGGAATTTCAATTCTTTACCTGGCGATGAACATCAGTGTTACAAGTGTTGTTCCTTGGAATGAAGCCAAAGACAGTGAATTCGTCATCAGCCTGTTCATGGAACGCCTGGCTGGTAGCACAGCAGCGATTATCGTAACCTGTCTGATCCTTTGGGTAGCTTTTGCCTCTTTATTCTCTGCCACATTGGGTTACAGCCGGATTCCTTACGCAGCAGCAGCGGATGGAGCTTTTTTCAAGGTATTTGCCAAATTGCATCCAACCAAACAGTTCCCGCATATTTCCTTGTTATTCCTCGGTGGATTGGGATTTGTTTTCAGTTTATTGTTCCGGCTCAGCGATGTGATCAGTGCGATTCTCGCCATGCGGATCCTGGTCCAGTTCATCGGACAGGCAATCGGGTTGATCCTGCTTCACAAAGCACGTGGGAAACAGTTTTTCACCTGGAAAATGCCCCTGTTTCCTCTTCCCGTATATCTTGCTATTATCCTTTGGGCCGGAATCCTGTTTTCTACCGGTTTGAATATGATCTTGGCAGGTATTGGAGTAATTGCTGCCGGAACCATTGTTTATTTCATTAAGGCCAGGCGAAATGGAGAATGGCCCTTCATCAAAACGGGAAGGGAAACAGAAACCGAATAAAATTGAATGTTTATTCCACATCAAACGATCCCCGCTCATATTTTTTGGCCAAATTTCCGAACTTCGAGGTACGCTTGATTTCCCGCATGACCAAAATAACCAATACGCTTTGTACTGCTGCAAAAAAGCACCATACGGACACTAGGTATGCTTCGTAGAACGCCTGGGTAATAAGCAGTGAAACCACATTCACTGCAGCCAGGATAATTCCATTTTTCCAGCTGGAAAAGAAAGGAGCCACTACGATTGCGGAGATATATAAAACCCCCGTCACGATTTGCATCAGTTTAAAATCACCGATCTCATAGGAAATGTGACATCCGTCAATCTGTGCCACAGCCGAATAGAAAAGCAGGCGCCCAGTCAATATGATTGAACACGCAATTCCGGCAAAAAGAAAATACAGGATGATTTTCCGTCGTTTGGGATTCGGTTCGATGAGCAGGAATCCAAGCGGGATAAAGAACGGCCAGATGATCTGCGCGAAAATCAAAAAGGAATACTTCGCAACTATATGCCACCTGACGAAATCCGGATCGGATAAAGAAAGCCAGACGAATCCTTCACAAATCTGCTGAATGGCAAAAAATAGTGGGATAACAGCAAAAACCAAATGAACAGGTTTACGGACCTGACTAACGGAAACGGCTCCGGCAACTGCTAAAACTGCCCCCGCTATAAAACTTGCACTCGCTGAAAAACACATACCTATCAATTACATGTTCATTATACGACCACACAAACCCATGTTATGCACGCCGAAAATGGATAGAAGAAATATACCATTAAATCGGATAAAAGATCTTTAGCCTGGACATTTTTTAACAATTAAACACTTCTTTTAAAAATCCCACCAAAAAAAATCTCTCTGCTAAGGCGGACCGTTTCTCATTCTGTAGTTACTATCTTTATCCCATGAATATTGCTATAACAGGCGCTCACTTGGTTGGAAAAACCACACTTGCAGAGAAACTTCACGCTTCTTTACGCGATTATATCTACGTACGCGAACCTTATGTTGAACTGGAAGAAAAAGGATATTCCTTTTCCGGAACACCCATCCTGGAAGATTTTTCAATCCAGTTAGATCATGCAATTGAAAACTGTTCCATCGATGAGCCGGATATGATTTTCGACAGATGTCCGCTGGATCTTTTTGCCTACATGTATGTGATAGGCGGAGCCAAAGCTTCTCAAAATTTCTATACCAAGGTGATGGAAGCCATGGCAGATATCGATCTGCTGGTGTTTGTTCCAATTGAAAACCCGGACCTGATCGGCTGCCCGGAGAGCGAATTTCCGGAACTCCGGAAAAAAGTGAATGACTTGCTGGAAGAATGGATTGACGATTTTGAGATAGAGATCATCCAGGTTTCGGGAACTTTAGCCGAACGTGAGAACCAGGTACTACGCAGGTTTTTGGAATTGGAGGGTGGTTTGGACTAACTTCTTAAATTATCTTCATCTTCTATTTTTCGAAGTGCGCACAAATCACTTAAACCGCACCTCTTCCCCCTTGAACGGCTCCGAAATCCATTCAAGCACTATGGAATTGAACAGGCGCGGATTCAAGGTCGGCATTTTGTGAACTTCTCCGGGAGAAATACTCAGGTTTGCAGATGGAATGTTCTTGTAGATCCAAAAAGTATGTTCCTCCCGGATTAAATCCCGGTCACAGGACATCACCAAAACAGGAATGGTGATTTTCTTCAAATCTTGTGCTGTAATATGTGGTTGAAATTCCATCATACGGTATTTCTGTTGTTCGAGTTTCCAGTTCTTGGTAGTATCCCCTTTCGTCAGCATCTGATCTGCTTTTGCGCGTTCCTCGTGAATTTCTTTTACTGATTCAGGGAACAAACCATCCGGCTCCGCATTTGCACCGTAAGCGACCAATTGCTTCATTGATTTGGGATAATGAATGGCCATTAATAATCCGATGATTCCACCATCACTTTTTCCAACTACAGTCACTTTTTCCAGCTTCAGTTCCTTGAGTAATTTAGCTAAATCGTCTGCCTGCTGCAGATACGTCAGTGAATCATTCCCCAATTCAGAATTTCCGCGACCACGGCAATCAACAGCAATGACCTGGTATTTCCTGGAAAAATGAGAGATCTGTGCCGACCAGCCTTTGATCCCGGTGCTGTTTCCATGAATCAGGAGGATCGGTTCACCTTTTCCATAAATCTCATAGTACAGGTTCACCCCATTGATCTTCATAAACTTACCTACCGCTTTATTCGAGCCATAAGGAACTTCCTGCTTCTGGGAAAGAGCCTGGAAAGAAACAAGTGTTAAAAGGGAAAGAAAGATAAGCTGTTTCATATAAATGTAAATTTGAAGTAACTAAAAGTAGTATTTTAGTCTCTATGAATGCGCACGAATTGCTCAAAAAACACATTTCAAAAACAGTTACACTTTCGGATGAGCAATTCGAATACATCTTTTCGCATTTCAAAGAACAACATTTCACTAAAGGACAAACGATCATCTCTGCAGGTGAAAAAACGAATCAGGAGTATTTTGTAGTGGAAGGATGTCTCAAATCCTTTTATATCAATGAAGAAGTTAAAATGTTCATCCTACAATTCTCCATGCCTACTTGGTGGGCTTCCGATTTTGAAGCTTTATACAGCGGTGAAAAGGCAAAGATTAATGTGGATTGCATTACGGATGCGACTGTTCTTGCCCTTTCGAATGAAGATCGGGAAAAGCTCTGCTCGGAGATCCATGCGATGGAACATTTCTTTCGATGGCGCACAAATAAGGGATATGTTGCGACTCAAAAACGCCTGCTTTCCTTTATGAATAACGACACGAAACACCGTTACGAAGAATTGTTATCCCTATATCCTCAACTCTACAACCTGGTTCCAAAACAGCTCATTGCAGCATATTTAGGTGTTTCACGAGAAACGCTGAGTCGTCTGTACAACTCAGAAAAGTGATCTGAATCACATTTCCAGGCCCGTTTTCCGATTGTGACATAGGTCACACAATCGTGCCCGATTTCCTCCTCAACTTTGTGTTATTAATTCAAAAACAAATAACATGAAAACACAATTTGAAATCAATGCTGCAAAAAGCAAAGTGGAATGGGTCGGAAGAAAAGTAACCGGTGCCCACAATGGAACAATTGACCTGAAATCAGGGGAATTGCAATTCGACGGAAACACCCTGAATGGTGGACGTTTCGTAATCGACACAAGATCCATCAAGATTATAGACATTACTGACCCCGAAACCAATGCACAATTCGCCGGACATCTCGCTTCGGATGATTTTTTCAGCTCGGAGCAATTTCCTGAAGCAAGCTTGGAAGTGATACAAGTTGAACCACGCGAAAACGGATCTTATCATGTAACAGGAGATTTGACAATCAAAGGGATCACACATCCGACTAATTTTGACATGCAGGTAAGTCATTCTGGTGACACTGCTCATGCATCAGGAAAAATAACTATCGACCGCACAAAATACGGTATCCGTTTCCGTTCCGGGAATTTCTTCACCAACCTGGGAGACAACCTGATTTACAACAATTTTGATTTGAATTTCAACCTCACAGCCCAGGCTTAATCTGAACAGTCATGCCGGTCATCAATATAGAACTAACGCGTGAAGGCGTTACCCGTGAACAAAAACGAGCACTCATTCAACAGGTAAGCGATGTCGTTACAAACATCCTGAATAAAGATCCGAATCTCACCCATGTAGTGATTCGAGAAATCGATACCGATAACTGGGGTTATGGAGGAGAACAAGTCTCTGTGCTACGGGAACAGGGAATTACCGCCGACAAAAAATAGTCACATGAAATTAATACTAATCATATGGGCATTTTGTTTCAGGGACGTGGCGCCTCACGTCTCTGAAATACCCAAACAACAACTAAAATTTACAACCATGGAAACAATAAATAACAAAGAGGCCATTACAGCAGTAATCAATCAATACTTTAAAGGAATCCAATTTGGCGACACCGTTCTGTTGGGTCAAACCTTCCACAAAGACGCACTTCTTTTCGGAGATGTCAATGGCGTAGATTATGCCAAGACCCGGAATGAGTATCTGAGTGGTGTCGCAAATCGAGTAAGTCCGAATGATTCGGGTCAACCCTTTGACACAGAAATTCGTTCAATAGATGTAATCAATTCAATAGCAATCGCTAAATTACATGTAAAAATGTATGCCTTCAATTACTACAACTTTCTAACACTCCATGAAGTGGGTGGAAAATGGCTGATCGTTAATAAAACCCTCACCAACGTAACTGATTAATTATTTAAATTCATTAGTATGTGGTACAAGACAAAAGCAACGGAATTGATGGGAATTAAATATCCCATTTTGCAAGGACCATTCGGAGGTGGTTTATCGACACCCGAATTGGTCTCGACTGTTTCAAACCTTGGTGGTTTAGGAGGTTACGGTGCCTATAGCATTTCCCCGGAAGAAATCTACGGAATTGATAAACGCATCAAAAAACTCACGGACAAACCGTACAATTTGAATCTATGGGTTTCAGATACGGACGCAAAGAATGGAAGTGTCAGCGACGAACAATTTGAACGAACCAAAACCTTATTCAAACCCTATTTCGATGAACTTGGTGTGGAACTTCCCCCAAAGCCCGATTTCAAAACCCGATTCGAAAACCAGGTTCAGGTTATTTTGGACGTTAGACCCAAAGTCTTCAGTTTTGTATTCGGAATTCCTTCTCAGGACATTTTGGAAGAAGCACGAAAAAGGGGAATCCTATTGGTTGGCAATGCAACTACGTTGGACGAAGCCATTGCGCTTGAAAATGCGGGTGTCGATGCCATTGTAGCATCCGGATTTGAAGCTGGCGGTCATCGCCCCTCTTTTTTGGAACCGGCAGAATTATCGACCACCGGAAGTTTTGTATTGACTCAATTGATCCGGGAAAAAGTGAAACTTCCCGTCATTACAGCGGGTGGAATTGCCAATGGAAAAGGAATCGCTGCAGCTTTCGCTTTAGGTGCAGATGCGGTACAGATCGGAACCGCTTTTTTGGCAACGGAAGAATCGGGAGCTTTGCCGGAACATCGCGCAGCCTTATTTTCAGACGCAGCGAAACAAACCATTTTGACACGAGCTTATACCGGAAGACTGGGAAGAGGAATCACTACTCAGCTTGCAAAAGAAGTAATGGGAAACGAAACGGATATTCTTCCTTTCCCGCTTCAGACAGCTTTCATGTCGTCGTTACGCAAAGCCGCTTTAGCAAAAGACAAGCACGAACTGGTCTTATTTTGGAGTGGCCAGATTGCGCCGATCCTTAAACACAGGAAAGCGGACGAATTGATACGATCTTTGATTGAAGAAACCCAAAAACTGATGGAGTGAGCTTATTTCCAGATCAATCGCAATAATCTTTCACCCCATCTTTTGAAATATACAAGCGATTGATCTTTCCTTTTTTATAGTAATTTCCCAATTCAGCCGTTGCAACAATACTCGAAGCAAAAGTACTTTCGTTAAAAACAACTAAAGGAACCCCTGTTTTCTTTACAAGAAATAGTCTGAAACTGTTTTGATTCAACTCATAGCTCTCGTATTTCACATGCAGGGTTTTATCAAATTCCTGTTTACAATTGATTCCCGAAACATCTGTATTTACGTACACAAAATTAGGCTTGAATCCTTCGCTTGAGGTTGGAAGCTTACAAATAATCTGATGCTGTTCAGGATCATAAATTCCCTTTTCAAAATAGACTTGAAGACTTTCTTCAGAAACATCCATATACATTTCGAAAACAGCTTCATTACTCATCACATGATTGCTTTTATACCAACCAAAAATGCGCAGACCTAACCAGATTGATCCAACAATAACCAGTAAGACAATTATATTTCTCTTCATACAAGCTCAAAATTAGTTCTAAAAATAATCGAATAATTCCAAGTCTTATGGAAATAGATGAACCCAGACATCTCTATGCAAAACAATTGCTTATGAAAACCATTTTGTATTCCGTTCTATTCTTGTTGACAATAACCAATTCCTTTACCCAAACTTCCGTTTCCGATACCGCAATCCATGTAAGAGGGCAAGCTGATTTCTACATTGACGGAATAAAAGTTCGCGGTTCCAGACTGCTTCCCAAAACAGCTACGGAAGAAGTATCGGTAATTACTGGAGGGCTTCCGGTCAATTATGGAGATTCTTACTGTGGATGTATTATCCGAATCAATTGTCCTCCAAAGACTGCAGTTCCTACGGTTGGTCCCAAAATAATGGTTTCGGACAAAGAACAAAAAATGGCGACAGAATAAGGTATTGAAGGGATTCATTGGCAGATTCCTTATATTAGCTGAATAAACATTCCTAAATCAATCAAGAAATGATCCGACTTACCTTTTTCACTTTATTATTTCTTTTAGCGAACATGCATGTTTTTTCTCAAACAAGCATCTATGCAATTACCAATGACGGATCCATTATACGAATTGACCCGGGCAATTGCAGTTATGAAACATTATTATCAGCTTATCAAATTGGCGAAGGGTTCAATGATATTGCTTTCGCCAATAACGAATTATACGTTTCCAATGCCAATTTTATACGGAGAATAGATTTCTTATCAGGCACAGCAGTTTCAACAAACCTTGAAGGTCTAAGTGACGGCAATATAACAGGTTTGACAGGCGATGAGAATGGAAATTTATATGCCTCTGGCGATTATTTGACCAAAGCAATTCCTTCCACCGGGTCAGTTAGTAATTTAGGATCTTTAGGAGGTTACTACACGGTGGGTGATCTAGAAATATATAATAATGTTTTTTATATTTCCGTCCTTGATACTGGCACTAACAAACTCATAAAAGTCCAAACCAATCCATTTTTAATTTCTGAAATCGGAGGATTGCCCCCAAACCCTTATGGAATAACCAAGCATCAATCCTTGAATCCCGATGAGGCTTACATTTCTACAAGTGCAGATTTACGGATTCTCAACCTGAATACAGGTGCAACTTCAATGGTTTGTCCACAACTTTGGCCTGGAACCGCCATCTATGGATTGACTACAGGGCCTGATTATCTGAGTACCGAGGAATACGAAAATCCATACGGTATTGATGTTACACAGCAGGAAAAAAACGCAACTATTCGTATCGAAAATCCTCAGTTGGAGCAATCTTCATATTGTATTCAAAATGCTTTGGGGCAAGTCCTGTTTTCGGCAGATATCACATCCGAAAACACCAGTATTGATCTAAACCATTACCCTATTGGAGTTCTATTTCTCACAATTACTAAGTCCAATCAATCAGTTTTTCAAAAAAAGCTAATCACTTATTGATTCATTTTCAATGTGAAATTAGTTCTGCTTTCATGCAACCAACTTTTCGTTTTTGCCATCTCTATTTCAAAGAATATTAAAACCCATTTTCTATAACATGCTACCA
Organism: uncultured Fluviicola sp.; assembly: GCF_946478805.1. The sequence goes on from NZ_CAMLDC010000013.1 coordinate 122,308, forward strand.
AATATCAGAATAGCCCCAAAAGAACAAGTGGAACTTCTGAAAACCCTCGACACTGCTTTCAGCAATCAAGAGCTGGACTTTTCGGAGCAATTGTGCGGATTGTACAAAACTCAGACAGACTTGGTGAAAAAATACGGTCGGGACGGGCTCATGCTCCTGATCGACTGCGAAACCCGGGTTTATGTAGATTCCGAAACCAAACGAAGTTTGGAGATCATGCATTATCACGCTATTCCTAAAGACTGTCCGTGGCACGAACTGCGCGAATTACAGATCTCCGACTTTATTCAGAAGGTCTGGGCAGCTTTCCCGATTTCCTTTGTTGAAGTCTTGAAAGAATACACCAAAGACCTTTTCGTGATTTTCGAAGACAAGAAATGGTACATGGTTTATGCCTATCAAGGCAAAGATTACAACAACAATAGTTACTATGACTTTTTGGGAGGATGCCAACCGGAGCAAAATGCCGGATTACCTAAAGCACTTTTGGACACAGGCTGGAAAATGCCTAAGGATTTACAGGAATTGTATTCCGTTCACAGCATTTTCGGCGATTTGAAAAGTGTCCTCAAAAACGCAATCACAGACTGTATTCCGAATGCAAGTTCCCTGGAAACATCCCTGACCTTTTTGGAAGAATATGTAGTCGCATGGGAAGTGGACTATACTTTTTTCGACTTATTACCCTTTTGTGAGGACGGAGCGGGGAATTCTCAGAACTTCTATAAAGCTGAGCCAACCGAAAACTCTTATGCAACAGTAGATTGGGATCACGAGACCAAAGAAATTTCAGGAGCCAGCACTTTAGCTGAATTTATGGAACATCAATTTGCAGAAAGAATGGTTTAAACCGGTGAATTCGTAATTATAAATACCGCGCTTCTATCCCCTTCGCCTGAAATTCACCAACCATTTTCTGTTCGCGATCATAAAGCAGAATCACTTTCTTCAGATTCGGAAGCCATTTCACATCTTCCGTTGAAGTGATATTGAATTCATCACCTTCCCCATCCCAATAAGGTGTTACCTGGTGATATGCCTGGTGGTAATTTTGATCCAGAATCTCAACCTGGTCCAACAATTCCTGCGGAATCTCCAGATCCCTGAAAAATTTTTTCACCCCCGGAACCGCTTTCGAAGGATGCATCGCCTTGTTAATTTTCTGCCACTTTTCAGGACCAACAAACGTTTTCACATCAAAAGCAGGTTGAAGGAGTTTCTTGCTGTACATCAATTCCTGGATAACAGCCAGTTTAAAATTGAAGTCTTTGAATTTTGTCATTTTGCTGAAATTAGTTCTGAAATATCGGAAATCTGATCCGATTCTTAAATACAAAATCGTATTTTAGTCTGACAATGATCGTCATAACACTAATATCCCTGCTTTGTCCTTTTTTAATCTTTTTGGATTATCATAAACGCAGCAATATCCATCTCGCAATCGGGTATATTCTTGTTTTTTTCGGAAGTATTTTCCTCCTTTCACGGGTCGTCTATCATTACGGGATGTTCCTGGCAGCTTTAGCTCCGTTTTTTATCCTGACAATCTGTATCATTAGAAGAAAGCACTGAAAAACAATAAATTACAATTTCAGGGGAAACCCCTAATTTTCTTTTTTTAAACCGAAAATGCATTGATTCAGTATAAAAACACTACCTTCGCCCGAATTTTTAAATCACTATTTATGATGAAAAGACTACACTTAATTTTTCTTGCGTTTACCTTTTTGGGTTTTAAAGCCTATGCACAACCTTGTGCAGCCGTGATCAGTGCCTCAGATGCCCTTATATGCTCCGGAGACAACATTACCCTGAATGCTATTGCAAACGGTCCCGATAACTTTATGGATGCTTCGAATACTGCCGGAAACAACCACCGTGGTAACATGTTCGACATCGTTGCAACAAATGCAGTAACCATTCTTTCATTCGATGCTTCCCCAATGGGAAATACAACCATCGAGGTGTATTACAAAGCTGGTACATGGAACGGGTTTGCCAATACGCCTTCAGCATGGACATATATTGGTTCTGCCGCTACCCCTTACACCGGCGGATTCTCAGCCGTTGCAGTACCTGTGAACGTGACTATACCGGCTGGTCAAACGTATGCATTCTATGTAACATCGAATACGTCTGCTGTTAGTTTGAACTATTCGAATGGAACCAATGTCGGAAACGTTTACAGTAGTGATGCAAACATCACTTTCCTGGAAGGAGGTGGTATGGAATACCCATTTACAGCAAATACAGGAGCTGTTTATCAACCACGGGTATGGAACGGAAGAATCCATTATGCTATAGCTAACCAACCCGGAGCTACGCTTACTTGGGGTACCGGAGAAACTACAGCATCCATTCCTGCAGCACCAACTGCTACAACAACTTATACCGTTTCTGCTACAGTTCCTGGGTGTCCTTCCACATTGGCTGATACACTGGAAGTTATGGTTTCCATTCCTCCTGTAACTGCAAACGCACCGATGGTAGTATGTTCAGAGGATGAAGTGTTACTTTATGGTACCGGTGCGGAAAGCTTTACCTGGAACAACAGTGTCACAGATAGCGTAGCGTTCGAAGCAACCGTTACAACAACTTACGTAGTAACAGGTACCGATTCCATCGGTTGTATTGCTAATGACACGGTAACCGTAACTGTAAATCAGCTTCCCAATGTCAATGCAGGTGCAGATTTCGATGTGTGTGAAGGAAATGATATCACATTAACAGGACAAGGTGCTGATACGTATGTATGGAACAGTGGAGTAACAGATAATATTCCTTTCGAACCTGCAGGTAATGCAACCTATATTGTAACTGGAACAGATACCAACGGATGTATTAAAAGCGACACGATCACAGTTACCGTTAATCCGACACCAATTGTTTCTGCAGGACCTGACCTGGACCTTTGCCAGGGTGTACCACATATCTTTTCAGCAACAGGTGCACAAACATATAGCTGGAACAACGGGGTAATCAATGGTATGCCAATCGCACCTTTAAACGGCATATACTCAGTTACGGGAATAGATACCAATGGATGTTTTGCAAGTGATCAAATGACGGTTACCATTCACAATGTCATGTCTTCGATCTTTTCATCAGGAAACATACTTACTGCCGGAGTACTGGTTGACATGTCCGCTCAGTGGGTTAATTGTTCCGATATGTCCATCATCCCGGGAGAAACGGATGTCATTTTTGAACCAACACACGGAGGAACTTACGCAATTATTGTCCAGGACAATGTTTACGGATGTATTGATACTTCAAACTGTGTGGATATTCAATTTGCAGGACTCGATGAATCATCGGCTGCTGAGTTGAGTGTTTACCCGGTTCCTACAAATGGAAAAGTGACTGTTGCTTCTTCGGGAACAGTGATAGAACGTGTAGAATTGATCGACATACTTGGAAAAGTATTGGAAACTACAGAACCGAATACGTTTCAAACGGAATTGAACCTTTCGGCATATGAATCCAATACGTTCTTCCTGCGTGTTTACCGTGGAGGACAAATGGCTTTGCTAAAGGTCGTGAAGAACTAATAAAAAAAATACGTTCAGGTTGACATTTTAAAAAATTGTCAACACGCATAAAACCCCGATGAACAATTGTTTACCGGGGTTTTGTTTTTTTAAACTTTGCGATCTCTGTCTCTTTGCGGTAAAAACACATCTTATACAATTCTAAACTGACTCCTTGTTTTAACACATTTTAAGCTTTCCAAGCTGTCACAAAATCGATTTAATCACTTACCTTTATTCGTTCAAAAGTACAAGGTTCATCCAATCACAATTTGACCGGACATTTCATCCAACTAACGGTCAATCAACAACTAAACAAACAACATCATGCGCAAAGGATTTGTATTTACACCCTATTCCGCTCCGGAGCAATCACCTTTTGATCGGCTCTTCGAGATTTTCAAGGAATTGATCACGCATACTTCAGGAGATTTCGACGAAGCTATTGATTGGTTGCGTGTCCTAGACAAGGAATACGAGCTTACCACAGCTGATTACACCATTGATGATTTCATCGAGGAACTCCGCAAAAAGAATTACATCCGGGATAAAACAGGAGATGAGGGAAGCGGAACAGCTATTACAGCCAAAACGGAACTCGCCATTCGCCAGCATGCCCTGGAACAGATTTTCGGCAACCTGAAGAAAAGCGGCGTAGGAAATCACCGGACCAAACACAGTGGAAACGGAGATGAACAAACAGGCGATTACCGACAATTCAATTTTGGAGACGGCCTGGAAAAAATTTCTATGACAGAAAGCTTGCGGAATGCCCAGATCAACAATGGACCGGGCGAATTCCAGCTTCACGAACGGGATTTGGTAGTTGAGGAAAGTTTCTATAAAGCACAGATGAGCACTGTGTTGATGATCGACATCAGTCACAGTATGATCTTATACGGAGAAGACCGTATCACTCCGGCCAAAAAAGTAGCCATGGCTCTTGCTGAACTGATTAAAACACGTTATCCCAAAGATACACTCGATATTCTAGTATTTGGCGATGATGCCTGGGCAATCGAAGCAAAAGAACTTCCCTATTTGCAGGTTGGTCCATATCACACCAATACCGTTGCGGGTTTGGAATTGGCCATGGACTTGCTGCGCAGAAAACGCAATACCAACAAGCAGATTTTCATGATTACGGATGGGAAGCCAAGTTGTGTTATCGAACCCGACGGATCTTATTATATGAACTCAAATGGTTTGGATAAGTACATCGTCGACAAATGTTATACAACAGCGCAACAGGCCCGGAAATTACACATTCCGATCACCACATTCATGATTGCACAGGATCCGTATTTACAACAATTTATCCAACGATTCACAGCTGCAAACCAGGGAAAAGCATTCTACACCGGAATCCAGGGATTGGGACAAATGATTTTTGAAGATTACCAGGCAAACCGGATTAAACGAATCAGAGGGTAATTGAAAAGTGAGAATGGAAAATGGAAAAGTTTTTAAATGTCGACCCTTTTTCAATTTTCCATTTTAAATTATCAATTCTTAAAACACAGACAAAACGTATGAAAAAAATCAACACATTAGGCGAATTAAAGGCCTCAGGATACCAGACAAAAAGCGTTAAGGAAGAATTGCGTTCGAATTTGATGGAGGCACTAAAAACAGGAAAACAACCTTTCGAAGGGATTCATGGATATGAAAATACCGTGATTCCGGAATTGGAACGTGCTATTTTAGCAAAACACAACATCAATTTACTCGGACTACGCGGTCAGGCGAAAACCCGGTTGGCTCGTTTGATGGTCAATTTACTGGACGAATGGATGCCGATCGTTCAGGGTTCGGAAGTGAATGACGATCCCTTGAGCCCACTTTCCCGTTATGCGAAAGACCTGATTGCCGAAAAAGGAGATGAAACACCTATTTCCTGGGTTCACCGGGATGACCGGTTTGCTGAAAAATTGGCAACACCGGATGTAACTATTGCCGATCTTATCGGAGACGTGGATCCGATCAAGGCTGCAAATATGAAATTGTCTTACGCAGACGAGCGTGTGATCCATTTTGGAATGATCCCACGTGCAAATCGTTGTATTTTCGTAATCAATGAGTTACCCGACCTGCAAGCACGTATCCAGGTAGCTCTGTTCAATATCCTCCAGGAAGGTGATATTCAAATCCGCGGATTCCAATTGCGCTTCCCATTGGATATTCAATTTGTATTTACAGCGAATCCGGAAGACTATACGAACAGGGGAAGTATTGTAACTCCTTTGAAAGACCGGATCGGTTCCCAGATCCTGACACATTACCCGGAAACAATCCGGATTGCACGGACAATCACCGAACAGGAAGCAAAATTGGAAGGTGATCAAAAAGAAAACATCTCCGTTCCGAGTCTGGCAATGGACCTGATTGAACAAATCGGGTTCGAGGCACGTGACAGCGAATACATCGACGTGAAAAGCGGTGTGAGCGCACGTATGAGCATTTCAGCTTTTGAAAACCTGGTAAGTGCTGCCGAATTGCGTGGTTTGAAAAGTAAGAACCCAAAGACCAGTGTTCGTTTGGCGGATTTTTCAGGAATCATTCCTGCGCTGACAGGGAAAATGGAATTGGTTTACGAAGGCGAACAGGAAGGCAGCACTTATGTTGCTGAACAATTGATCGGCAGAGCCGTAAAGACCTTGTTCGAAAGTTACTTCCCGAAAGTGGAGAAATTGGAAAAACCGGGAGAAAGCGGTCCTTACCAGGCTATCGTTGATTGGTTCTTCGAACAGGACGAATTTGTACTTTCTGAAGATGCTGACGACAAGACTTATCATGCTCAATTGGATTCTATCGCTCCATTAGAAGCCTTGATCCAGAAATACCAACCCAAAGTGGTTGCAGGTGAAAAGCATTTCCTGAAGGAATTTGTGTTGTGGGGATTGGTTGAAAGTAATAAATTAAGCAAATCAGAACTTGAAAACGGAACCACATTCAGCGATCAGTTCAGTTCGTATGTAAGAGGTGGATTGAATTAAGCCTATTATCCGTGAAAAAAAGAATTCTGGTTACTATTGGTATAGCGATTTTACTTGTAGTCGGAATAAGCTATTATTTCATTTATCAGTTTCATTTACCGATCTGTTAGAAAACCAAAATAAGCATGAAGAGTTAACTCTTCATGCTTATTTTCATTAGTTTATTCCCAACACAAATCTTGTCTTTTTGGTTGACACGCCACCAGAAGAATTGGTATCTGAACTTTCCGATTCCATCCACATGGTTTTTTCATCAAACTTTGTAATCGTATAAACAAGCTTATTTTCTCCAGTCGCATAAGTCTCTGAACTGGATGTAGTCGTATCCGGGAAATTAGGATTGCCTCCGCCCCCGGTTTGCGAATTAACAGTTGATTTAGATAAGGTATTGAACAATAAACGATCGTTTTTTGCCAAATTATCTCCTGCTATGACTTTAACAAAAGCCCAGGTTCCCTTCTGAGTCTCAGATGTTTTAATTGACAATAGGATAGATCCCCCGAAAATAGTGATTGTACTGCTATAATGTCTGTTCCAGGTCCAAGTGCCATCCTTATCGATTATTAACTCATTTGGACTGTAAGGCGAATCACCGTTGGAAAAAGTACTCGTAGAACCATCTGGATGGGTTGTTTCTTCGTAATAATTGGCGACTCTCCAAGCATTTGCTATTGTTTCTTCGCTCTTTTTCACACAAGAAGTTATTCCGATGGTTACAAGGGCGATGCAGGTGTAAAAAGAAATTCTTTTCATTAGCTGTTAAGTTGTGAATGGAATAAAGTTATCGAAAAAAGGAATCAAAATCTTACTTTACAATCACTTTATTCAAAACCATTTCTTTTTTCCATTTCCGGTCTGAAGGAAATAAACGCCATATGTCATCATTTGAAAAATACGAATTACTGCTCTCCCGGTTAAGTGAACGGATCAGATTGATCAACACGTTTACTTGCTGATTTCCCTGAAAATTCACGTATAAAAAAAGGGATTCACCGCAGCAAATCCCTTTTCAATGTAGCCGAAGCTAATTCTTATTTCGCAGACAACGTGATTGTCTCACTAGAAACATACGAAGATGATGAGCTTCCGGAAGAAGATGTATTTGAACCTTCTCTTTCTAACTTCAATTCATCTTTCTTAGAATCTTTAATCGTATAAATCATTGTATTTTCTCCAGTTAAATAAGTATCTCCTGAAGTTGATGTGGTGCTTGATGACCCGGCAGTATAAACAACTGTGGAGTTATCAGACAATACGTTGAAAACTACACGCTCGTTCTTTTTGAAATCATCCCCTTTAGTTTTAGAAACAAAAGACCAAGTACCGCTTTTAGTAGTTTTGGTATTTTGACTAACCAGGCCATTCACAATCGTGTAATCTTGATCCCAGCTCCATGTCCCATCTTTGTCAATAGTCATGTTATTAGCCGCAATTGTAGCAGTACTTGTTGTGGTTGTAGTTGAACTTCCGGAAGTAGTTGCTGTCGTCGTAGTAGCACTTGTTTCTGTCGCTGTTGTTGTAGTAACAGTTTTGTCACCATTCGACTGAGTATCTGTAGAGCTACTGCTCATTTCAGTTACTTTCCACTCATTAGCCATTTTACCTTTGCTTGATTTACCACAAGAAGAAATAGAAACTGCCAATAAAGCAATACTAAGGGTAGAATAAAAAATCTTTTTCATTTTAATGTAAGTTATAAATTAGTTGCGGCAAATGTATGACAATTCCGTTTACATTCCGGCATTTAACGAAAAGATAACCAATTAGAAATGTAGTTTTCAGTTTGGATGGTTGATCCGGTTTAGCAAATGGTTGGTTTTACTTGACAAAAAAAAAGAAATTATTCCTGATCTCTTTTGTTCTTTACCCGGAATAGAAGAATTGGAATAACAAAGATTGCGAGAGTCAAACCGGAAATACATAAATCGAATTGCTCCGATTCGATCCATTCGGTTGAAGGTACAAAATGTACAAGCAGTGCCAGGCACAATTTCACTCCCAGGATTCCAATCACCAAAAAGGCCGAATTTTCCAGGAAGGGATATTTCTCCATCAGAATCACGAAATACTTTGCCACGTAACGCATGGCTAAAATCCCTATAAATACACCAATACAGATTAAAACGACATTATCCGAATAAGCTACGACCGCAAAGATATTGTCGATTGAAAACACGATATCCATAAATTCAACTGCCAAAACGGTAGACCAAAAGATCCCAATCACTCCGACTGTTGAGCGGTAAATGAAACTTTTCTTTGTTTCCTGGACTTCTTCATCAATTTCCGCCTGGATGCTTTTTGCAGCAAAATGCTTTACCGCCATGTAAATCAGGTAAGCTCCACCGATTGGTTTGAACCACCAGATGCTTAGGATCGATTCCACCAGGACCAATGCAATTCCCCGAAAGACATATGCCCCAAGTATCCCATATTTTAATGCCTTCGATTGTTGCTCTTTGGGAAGATCTTTTACCATAGTTGCAAGCACTGCAGCATTGTCGAAAGATAAAATGATCTCAAGCAGTAAAATTCCAAGAATCAATAAAATCGCATTCAAAGGATGCTCTGTCATCATTGTTGCAAATTCTTGGAATTGTTTCATCATAGGACTTTACGTATTGATTTGTATGTTTTGGAACGAATTGCAAAGATAGGATTAAATTAAAAAGGGAAAATTGAGAATTGAAAAGGTTTTCTTAAAATCTCTTTAAAATCAAAGATAAGAGAGAGACGAAGAATTAGTGGCAACTTCCGCATTCGGAATTCGTATTTAGGAATTCGTAATTCCTTATATTTGTTATTATGGATTTCCAACTCACTTCTGATTTTAAACCGACCGGCGATCAACCGGTAGCAATCGAACAATTGGTTAGCGGAATTCGCGATGGGCATTTCGCACAAACCTTATTGGGTGTAACCGGTAGCGGGAAGACATTCACCATGGCCAATGTGATTCAACAGGTGGAAAAACCAACCTTGATTCTCTCACATAACAAGACCCTTGCCGCACAACTTTACGGAGAATTCAAGCAATTCTTCCCGAATAATGCCGTGGAATATTTCGTGAGTTATTACGATTATTATCAGCCGGAAGCTTACCTGCCCGTTACGGATACATACATCGAAAAGGATTTGCAGATCAACGATGAAATTGAAAAGTTGAGGCTCTCAGCCACATCTGCATTGCTTTCCGGCCGACGGGATGTGATTGTCATTGCTTCCGTGAGTTGTATTTACGGTATCGGAAATCCAAATGAATTTGCAAATTCGATCATTCCCATCCACGTGGGGCAACTGTTTCCAAGAAACAAGTTTTTGCTTCGCCTGGTAGAAAACCTGTATTCCAGGACGGAAGCCGAATTCAAACGCGGAACTTTCCGGGTAAAAGGTGACACGATCGATATTCACCTCGCCTATGCGGATTACGCTTTGCGTGTGGAATTCTGGGGAGATGAGATCGAACGCATCCGAACCATCGATCCTGAAAACAATTCGGAAATAGAAGTCTTCCAGGAAATCAATATTTATCCCGCAAACATTTTCGTTTCCAGTCCGGCAACTACCCGCAGGGCAATCGACCAGATCGGTGAAGACATGGTTATCCAGGTTGAGAATTTCAAACGGGAAGGAAAGATACTGGAAGCAAAACGTTTGGAAGAACGGACCTCTTACGACATGGAAATGATGCGCGAATTGGGTTATTGTTCGGGAATCGAGAATTATTCACGCTATTTTGATCAACGCGAACCCGGCACACGACCTTTCTGCCTCTTGGATTACTTTCCGGATGATTATTTGATGATCGTAGATGAAAGCCATGTGACCATGCCGCAAATCCGTGCCATGTACGGTGGAGACCGGGCGCGTAAAATCAACCTGGTGGATTACGGTTTCCGGATCCAGGCCGCGATGGACAACCGCCCCCTGATGTTCGACGAGTTTCAATCCCTGATCAGTCAGATTGTGTATGTTTCTGCAACACCGGCAGATTACGAATTGGAGCAATCGGAAGGAGTTGTGGTGGAACAGTTGATCCGGCCAACCGGATTGTTGGATCCGATTATAGAAGTCCGGCCGAGCCTGAACCAGATAGACGACCTGATTGAGGAAATGCAGGTCCGCATCGAAAAGGATGAGCGGACTTTGGTAACGACACTGACCAAACGCATGGCAGAAGAATTGCAGAAATACCTGGACAAACTGGGAATTGCCTGCCGTTATATCCACTCGGATATCGATACGATCGAGCGGGTTGAAATCCTGCGCCAATTGCGTTTGGGCGAATTTGACGTTTTGATCGGGGTAAACCTGCTTCGGGAAGGATTGGATCTACCCGAAGTGAGTTTGGTGGCGATTATCGATGCAGACAAGGAAGGGTTTCTCCGGAATGAACGCTCATTGGTTCAAACCGTTGGTCGTGCAGCACGGAATGTAAACGGACGGGTAATCATGTATGCTGATAAAATGACGGATTCCATGGCACGTACCATTTCGGAGACCGAACGCAGAAGAGCCATGCAAATTGCATACAACGAAGAACACGGACTTGTTCCTACCGCTTTGAACAAGTCGAAAGAAGTGATCTTGAAATCTACCAAGGTGGCGGATGGAGATCCTGAAACACGTGCACAAAAAGCAAGTTATACACCTTATGAACCGGGAACCGGGTTGTTTGCAGCTGAGCCGACAGTCAATTACAAAGACCCGGAAGAATTGGAAAAAGCGATCGTTGCGAAACGCAAACAGATGGAAAAAGCGGCTAAAGACCTCGATTTCATTGAAGCTGCACGTTTGCGTGATGAATTATTTGAATTACAAGCGAGAAAAAAATAGAGACTCAAAGACAAAAGACGTAAGACGGTTTCCGTCTAAGGTCTTTTGTCTTTCATCTGAAGTCTAATAAATAGTAAATTACTGAATATAATGAAAAAAACACTCTTCCTTACTGCAACACTCCTGGTACTGGCTGCTTGCAACAAACCACTTTTAAAATACAACAAGGATTTTGAAGGAACCTGGTATAGTGAGACGCAATACAATCCGGATTTGCAAAAATTTGTGGGTGATGAATTGACTTTTTCCGGAACAATGGGAACCTACCAGGTGGATTGCAGCGACACCTGTGATGCGAACCTGTGTTCCTGCACCGCAAAATTGACCGGCAAGTCCGAAATCAATCAGCAACGCACCATCATCCGGTTGAATTCACAAACGCCAAGAACATTTAACCTGAACGCAGAGCCTTACGAACAAGGAGGTTCCTGGTTCATGAAAGTGGATGGGAAGGTTTATAAAAAACAATAGGGACGCGATTCATCGGGTGTCTTTGACACACATTTCCTGCATGGTTTGAGCGAAAGTTACTTAATCACCCAAGCAAAATTATTTTTCCCGTCAGCGGCAAATCTATTCTTAAATTCTTGAGATGTATTAATACTAATTGTATCTGTTTTTTGATTTGAGCATTCTAATAATGGGAGTTGTAGCAACATTAATACTATAGATATTTTATTCATTTTCATCTGTATTTCGCCCAATCAATTTGACTCAATAAGTAAAATGCAAAAACAAGATTTGCAATTACCAAAAGAACAAAACCAGTTACCAAACAACCTCCGATTCTATTTTTTTTCTTTGGCAACTGATCAAATTCTTTCACGATATTTTTCCATTGATTTCGGCTGTGGAAAATAAAATAATTAGTGCCCGCTACTATTACTACAAGGATTATCGCGTCAAGATTATTACCGCTTAGATGAACGTATCGATTAAAAAGAACTTTGTAGTATAAAAAAATCGAAATTATAATGAAGTAAAGTAAAACATCTACACTAAAAGATGCTTTCCAATCACTCCAGAAAGCAAATGACCCCACACTTTCGTACCATCTGTATAATTTGTAAAAAAGATAGTAATATGCTTTTTTTAACCTCTCCATCAATCAAGTCTGGTAGTATAGATAAAAAGAAAAAATAAAATTAACAGTGATCAAAGTAATTACTCCAAAAACTATCCATCCACCTATTCTATTCGTTCTTGTTGATAATCGATCAAATTCCTTAACGTAATTTTTCCATTGATTTCGGGTATGAAAAACCAAATAGTCAATCAACGATAGAGCAAGAACCATCCCACCCCATATTATCTCTTTTCCAATTATATCTGCTTCTGGATTAAAGAATAATTTATAATAGATAAGAAAAGAAACAATGATCCAAATTTCAAGTACAATTATTACAAAACTTGCCTTCCAGTCGCTAAGCCAAGCAAAGGAACGATTTTCATACCATCGGTATAATTTGTAAAACAAGTAAGGATATATTTTGTTCAGCTTCATAACATTATTGTTTCATTGCACCTGGCCAAAGTTGCCACTCCGGATTAATTGCCTTATTTTCCTTATTTAACCGATCCTGATCATTGCCCAATCCTACCCAACCTCCAGGGTAAAGAGCATCAACTCCTGTGTAAACGATTCCAGCAATTGGATTTAATTCCAAAGCAAACGCCCCCACTCCGGTATTCACTGCAGCTTTAACAGGATGCACTGCATCAGGAGAATCTGGATTGTCTTTATAAATTAACGCTCCTCGAATATCCAATATGGCACCCAAACCAAAAGATAACTTTCCAATGAAACCTCCAAGGCTTGCTGTTTTATATGTACTAATACTAGCCCGGCTACCTCCACCCCAACCACTCGCATATACTTTTGGACTAAATTTAGAACCGTTCTTGATTCCGTTTGTCAACCTGAATGAAGAACTGGAGAGTTCCAAGCCATTTGCGGCAGTTCCTATAACAGTATTAACATTACTCGCAGCAGAATACAAATCAGCAGAATTATTTCTAAATTTCGCTTCGAGAGCTAAACTGAGATTTCTTCGCCCAATATCAGCAATACCTGTAAACTTTCCTTCATATTGAGTTCCACTGGAAAATTTTCCATTCACAGTCTTTGAATAACTCACACCATAATCACCAGGTTTATTAGGATTAGCAACCACATTAGTAGTATATCCATGCGCCTCTCCTCTCGCTGCCATGGCATTAGCGATTAGTATGGAGTACTTAACCTCTTGTCCGTCTTCATCAACCAAAATTACAGGATTATTAGCCACATAAACATAAGCCGAAAGTGCTGGGTATTTACTTGCCATTGGATCCAAACTTAAAAACCGCGCCACATCACTATCGTAATACCTCGCACCTCTGTAATCCAATCCAGTCTCTTTATCGCGCTCATGCCCGGTTGTGAGATAACGATCACCAACACCATTGTCGTATTCCCGGAGAATTTTTCCGTAAGAATAGTAATCCAGCGCATTCACTATCAACGGTACATTACTTCCATCTACACTGAAAGCAACACGCGTATTTCCCAAATGATCGTATAAGAAAAACGTTGCTTCATCGAAGTAGATCCGTGAAGGAATAGAACCCGAAGAACCTGTTGTAACGCGCGCCACGCGGTCTGTACCATATACAAAGTATTCCATACTGGAAGTCGTACTTCCATCCGTAATGAATTTTACAATACTCAGATCCCTTCCCAGTGCGTCCTTGATGTACATTTCTTGCGTGGTTTGAATGGAAGATTCAATTAAAAATAAAAACCGATTCTTAAGTAAGGTTATAAAAATCTCACTTGAACCGTTCTATTTAATTCTTCGTTTTGTCCATCCTTAAATTGAGGTGAAACCACTTCAATTTTCTCGACAGAAATACCATTCTCAACTAACTTTTTGAGAACAGCCTCCATTCGCAAATACGCTAAAAAAACAGCATTCTCTTTATTGCCAGAATTCGTCAAAGCTGAACTTATTTGCACTTTCGAAGCGCCTTGATTTGATTTAGTCCAACTTTTGAGCTTTTCACTATCGATGATAGACAAAGTGCTTGAAAACAAATCAAAACGTAAAGAAGAAACATTCTCTGAATTGATTTGTCGTGGTTTTTCATTTAATTCTATTAATGAAAATGGAGCTATTAAACCTTTCGCAAAAGGATAAGACAAATCGCCTGTATAGGGTATAACTAAATGAATCCATTCTTTTCCTACCATTTCTTTTGTTACTAAAATCTTATAATAGCCATAATACAAATGGTGAGATTTTTTGACTAACTGTAGTTTCCCAGCCGGTTCAAACTTTTTAAACCCTTGAATCATTCCATCTCTAAATTCAATGGATTTTGAAAAATAAACCTCGGGAGAAAACTCAGTTCCATCCGAATTATCTCTGATAATACTAAACTCGAATAGTGCACTATCTCCAATTTTAGGCATATTGCTTATTTCAAAACTAACCATCGGTAATACATCTCCTTGTTCCATTTCTTTTGAAAGCAAAGTAAAAATTCCAAATGCTACAAAAAATGTCGAATCTGGAATTGTAATATTCTTTAGCTCCATTTGTTCAACTCTTGAAAAGGGTCTTCTTGTAGGGATATCCAAAATAAACGCTTCATTTTGCTTTACTACTGGAGTTGACAAAATAAATAAATACTCTCCTACAGACTCTTTAACTCTAACTGGTTGATATATTGAGGATGTCTCAAGAAAGGGAATATTTCTTTTTCCCAATAAATTATTATTTATGGTTTGACTGTATCCCAAACAGACAAAGAAAACAAAAAAGAGTAAAATTTCTATATTGTATATTTTGCTCATTATCAATTATTTAAATATATTATTTTTTAACACCCTCGCTCTTATAAATTTCATCAGGATTAGAAGGAGCTCCTGTATTTGATTGTGGCTTTGTACTTTTTTTATCCTTTTTCTCAAGTGGAGCTGGGGCAGCTTTTTTTGCAGCACCACCTCCAGCAGGAGCTGCTGGGGGTGGAGGAACAACTTTATTTGTGTATTCTTTTTCTATTGCATTAACCTGCTTCTCCTTAACCTTACTATCTACTCCCGCTTTTTCTTTTGGTTTAAGATCCTCATAATCTTTTTCATTATTTGTATTTGCAGTATAAGGTATATCTGCTTCGTTTGGACTTAAAAAGTCTATTAAAAATAGTGCAGTTTTCTTTTCTTCATCTGTAGCCGTCTTATACTGAGTTCCTCCTGGTCCAAATCTGGCAATGATTTTTTCAGCTTTAAGTTTCATCTTTTCCTTTTCTTGTGGTGTTCCCGCGAATTCTAAATTACCAGTCCCACCAGCCATAAAGGTGATAGAAGCATCACCTGAAACAGCAGTATACCAAGCTTGAAAAGCACTTACGGTTGGACGAACAAAATTATCTGGTAGTTTAAAATATTTTCCATCAGAATCAACAAAAATAATTGGATTTCCACCAACATAATTATATGCAGAAAGCGCCGGATATTTTGCTGCCAATGGATCCAAACTCAGGAACCTCGCCACATCACCATCATAATACCTTGCACCCCGATAATCCAAACCAGTAGCTTTGTCGCGTTCATGCCCGGTTATGAGATATATACTTTAATTACTCTATCGTTTTCCCTAATGTATCCTCTAAACACTTTCCACAATTGCTCCAATCACTCCTTCTAAAAATTTTCCATTGTTTATAATTGTCCAGATATAGATTGTAAATACTAGCAGAGTCAACTTGCACGGATGCATATTTTTTATCTGTACTCAAAAAAGTTTTCATATAAAATACTTTTTGAACAGAATCTCGAGCAACCCCCTTACTTTTCGCAATTCGATCCATGGCTGACCAAATCTTTTGTGTTGCCTCTTCCATTTCTTTACATGTTATTCGTTTAGTCGTTAATGTATCTCTTTTTCGACCAATACTATAGGAAAAAAGATTACAGTCAAGTGTTTGAACGTATAAATCGACATTTCCTACATTACCAGAATATAAGTGTTTTCGAACAGTCATTAGAGCTGTTTTTTGATTAGTTGACGTTTTTTCTTTACTAATTTCATAATAACCAGTATTTTGGCATGAAAAAACAAGGAAAAATATAAATACTATCCAAATCGCAACATTTACATTATTTAATTTGCGAATCCAAAAATTCTTGTGCAGCTTTCTCATTGAATTTTTTATTTGTACTTTTTTCTTTTACTTCAGATTTATTCATCAAATCGTTATATAATTGATTAGGGGCGTCAACCGTAAACGAAGAAAATAAGGGTCCTTCTAATGTTGTTTGTCCTAATTCTTCATCGGGGTAAACAATTTTTTCTAATGTTTCAGTTGCTAATGAGGTGCAATTGAATGTATCTGCCTTATATTTCATTTTTTTATCATTAACTGCCTTTCCTATAGCAGTCAAAAATTTCATACTCTTTACATCTTGTTCTTGAGTTGTTCCCAAAAGAATATATTCATCCCCTCTTCCTTCGGCAAATTGTTTCACTTCATCCGCATTGATAACCGTATAATGAATATTTCCATCAACTGGACGATTATCACTTGGATAATGATCTGGATGCAAATCGTAAATCATCATTTTACCTGTCGCTACACCGCTTTCATCATATTCTGTTACGCCAATCATCGTATGTCCAGGATTTGCAGTAGCTGCATTCGTCTTATTTACTATTATTACTATATCTTTTCCATTTGGGTCAACAGCTATTGTTGGCATGCCTCCGACATAGCTATAAGCAGAAAACATTGGGTATTTAGCAGCCAAAGGATCCAAACTCAGGAATCTTGCTATGTCTGAGTCGTAGTAGCGTGCACCTCTATAATCCGATCCTGTTTCTTTATCGCGTTCGTGTCCCGTTGTCAAATAACGATCTCCAGCCCCATTGTCGTATTCCCGGAGGATTTTCCCGTAAGAATAATAGTCCAGCGCATTCACGATCAAAGGCACAGGCACAGTACTTCCGTCTACCATGAACGCAACACGGGTATTCCCCAAATGGTCGTACAAGAAATAAGTTGCTTCGTCGGGTAGGATCTTAGCCAACGGAGTAGTTGTTCCAACTGTTACACGCGCCACACGGTCTGTGCCATACACAAAGTATCCCGTACTGGAAGTCGTACTTCCATCCGTAATGAATTTTACAATACTCAGATCCCTTCCCAGTGCGTCCTTGATGTACATTTCCTGCGTGGTTTGAGCGGAAGTTACTTTGTGGGTTCCTCTTTTCTTCTCAAAAAAAACAATATAAAAGACGGAATAATAAATGAAATCAAAACACTGGAACTTAATAGTAAAAATCTAAATGGTGAGTGAAAGTAATTTGATCCGAAAAATATTTCATAAATAACAAACAAAATCAATATAAAAAGCCATTTTCTCCTAACACTAATAGTAAATAGTATTGAATTAATTAAACTCAATACTATAAAAACATAAAGCGAGAAATAAATTGTAATTCCCCAACCTAAATTATTTCTAATCTCATTACCTAGAGATTCCCAAATTGTATATCCCAATTCGTAAAAACTAATGTAGAAAATGAGTTGGAGCAGCCATATTCCAAAAAAAAGTAAGATTCTATTTAAACTCGTCATAATTATTATTTTAGATTTGATAAGTATTTTTTTGCATAAAACACGCTAATTGGTTTACTTATTTCTACCCTAGTAGTAATATCATTTCTAACAGCCTTTCCATCAACTAATTTATGATTGTGTGCAGCCCACAAAGCCCCTCTTAAAATCATGTAATTATCATACGAATTAGAAAAATCTGCTGTTCCTCCGACCAACTCACCACTACCATATTTTTCTCCTGTATATACAGTGCTGTAGACCGCTTTTTCAAAATCTTTTCCAGACACTAAAAAGTCTGTGTATGCATCAATTGCAAATGGAATTTGACCAACAGCATCAGCCCAATAGGGATCACCACCAACCGTTACTATAAAATCACCATCAGCCCCATCTTCAGACTTTTTCCAATCTCCTGCATATCCCTGCTGATATTGCCATAAATATAGATCCTCACTAGCAAAGGATGTAATATCTCCCCAGGAAAAATGTTTTAATGCAGCGGTTGAACCAATTGTCGAGCTCTTACTTTTAAGTGCCATATAATTATTTGCTAACGGCTCAAACCACTGAACTCCCTTTTTATATAATGCCTTCGCTGTAATTTTAGTTTTTTCTGTTTTTCCGTCATCTAATGTAAATAATTCTTCTCCTGCCATTGTTGTTACAATAAGATCTTTTGTTGATCTACCATCTGGGTCAGTTAATCGGATTGGATTTGCCATTACATAATTATAAGACGAAAATGATGGATATTTTGCTGCCAATGGATCCAAACTCAGGAACCTCGCCACATCACTATCGTAATACCTCGCACCCCGATAATCCAAACCAGTAGCTTTGTCGCGTTCATGTCCGGTAGTCAGATAACGATCACCAGCACCATTGTCATATTCCCGCAAGATCTTTCCGTAAGAATAGTAATCCAGTGCATTCACAATCAAGGGAACACTCAGTGAATCTGTCATGAAAGCAACACGGGTATTTGCCAAATGATCATATAAGAAATAGGTTACTTCATCTGGTTTAATTTTTGCCAAGGGGATATTTGTTCCAACTGTTACTCGTGCCACGCGGTCTGTGCCATGCACAAAATATTCCGTAGCAGAAGTAGTGGTACTTCCCGTAGTCGTAAATTTAACAATGCTCAGATCCCTGCCCAGTGCGTCTTTGATGTACATTTCCTGCGTGGTTAGTTTCTACCACATAATACCCCAATAAGCAGCTATTTTCTTCTTTTTGCTAATTGCTATACCCTTAGAATAACCATTCTCCCAAGGTTCTGGCATTTGTATATCTTTTTTTGAAACAAATTTCGGATACAAATTTCCATTTTTTGAATCTAAAACATAAATTTCAAATGTTTCATCGATTTGCAACTGAGGATTATCCGAAAAAAAATAATCCCTGAAATTCGGTATAGGGTAACTTTTCGAATATTTAGATACATCAAAGAAAACTGGAGCAGCAAGTTTTAAAGAATCAATATTATTTGCACTAATATTTTTAAATCGATTGACAACAAAAGAATTATCAAATGAGTACTTAACGTGATATTGAAAATTATTACCGAAAGTTTTTTCGATTCTTTTAATCCGCTCAGAATCAACGTCAGATTCTATTAAAACAAATCCGACATTGTTGCGAGAGGAATCCTTATTATTAATCAGCGCAAATATAGGATTGTAAACGGTATCCGGAAAATGGCTTGTAAAATCCTTTGGATATTCACCTTTAAATTCATTATAATACTTTTGATCGGGTAGTTTCCCCAATTTTTCTTGCGAAATAGAGCAGGAACATGCTAATGCTAATAATGGTAACGAAAATACTTGTAATCTATTCATAAGCTTTTTTATTTTTTATTTTCAACTGTTGCATAAGCTTTAATCATTTTTTCCAGAAAATCTCTAGTTTCTTCTTCCAAACCAAAAAGATCCAATACTGTTCCTATATCCTGATTGAATGCACCATTTGTTACAGTCCCTCCATAAGGTTTAAGATAATCATATTTTATTGTCATCACATGACTGAAAGTATAATAATCAATTTTTTGAGTCTGATTCATTCGCACATCCATTTCACTTTCTTTTGCATACCTAAAAGAAGGTTCTGTTTTTGATTGATCCATTGAATATTGCGTATGCTTAATATTTTCACCTGCTCCAAAAGATCCTCCTTGAGTCGACTCTTTTTCAATAACGGAAACCATTTGAGCACGATGATAGCCATGGTCATACATAAATTCAGCAGGGTTTTCAATCAAGTGTATATCTTTATCTAATACATTTGAAGTCGCACCATTTGAAACTGTTGATCCAAACATATTATCGTCACCCAATCGCAAATAATCAGATGGTTTGTAAGGAGATTCTATTTTGTCTAAATCTTCTTGTTTTACTGTCGATTGACCTTTTATATAAATTACGTTTCCTGTTTGAGGGTTATAAAACCAATCCGTAGGACCTTTTCCAGTTGGACCAATTAATCGCAATGGATTACCCATCACATAATTGTAGGTACTCCATTGCGATTAATTGATCCAACTGGAAAAGGTGCAGAATGGATTCCAAGAATTAAAGATAATGGTATTGAGTTAGTAA
>NZ_CAMLDC010000014.1 GCF_946478805.1 uncultured Fluviicola sp.
TTGTTGCTACTGCTGTATTGGAAGAAACCCACGGATTGGTTGCATTCGCAGTTCCGGATCCTGTCAATTGACTAGTTCCACCAATACACACATCCGATCCGGATACTGTTGGCAATGGATTCACAGTAACTACCTGATTATCCAAACATCCGTTCGAATTGGTATAAGTAATTGTGGTAGTTCCAGCGGTAAGTGATGTAACCAACCCGGTACTTGAAACCGTAGCAACAGCAGTATTGGAAGAAACCCATGGATTGGTTGCATTCGCAGTTCCTGATCCGTTTAATTGAGTTGTAGCTCCGATACAGACAGTCAAGTTTCCGGAAATTGTCGCCCCGGAAGTTATGGTAACGGCTTGTGTTATAGAGCATCCATTGGAATTGGTATAAGTGATTGTACTTGTTCCAGGTGTAAGTCCGCTTACCAAACCTGTTGATGAAATAGTTGCAACAGCCGTATTGGACGATGTCCATGGACTCGCTGCCGCAGGAGTTCCGCTTCCTGTCAGTTGGGTTGTGGAACCTGCACAAACAGTAAATATGCCACCGATCGCTGGAGTTGGATTAACTGTAACAACGGCACTTCCAGCCTGATTCTGAGAACATGTTGTAGCACTTAAAACACTAACCAGATTATAAGTAAATGTCCCGGTGGTTCCGGTTGGAACTGTCACGGTTGCTGTCGTTCCTGCACCACTACTTACCGTCTGATTTGCGCCTCCATTGAGTGTATAAGTAAAAGTATATGGTGCAGTTCCATTTGCCCCGGTAAATGTTATTGTTGGTGCAACAGCGTTCTGACAAACCGTTGTTGTTCCTGAAATTGTCGCCGTTGGTAAGGTCTTTACAGTAACTATTGCCGACCCTGTTTGGTTTTGCGAACAAGCCATTGCACTGCTCACACTCACCAAGTTATAGGTAAAAGTTCCCGCTATTCCGGTTGGAGCAGTAACTGTTGCAGTTGCACCAGCCCCACTACTTACTGTTTGATTTGCTCCGCCATTGATGTTATAAGTAAAGCTGTAAGGAGCTGTTCCATTCGCGCCCGTAAATGTAATCGTTGGTGCTGTAGCATTCTGACAAACTGTTGCTGTTCCTGAAATCGTTGCTGTTGGCAACGGATTTACGGTGACAATAGCAGAACCTGTTTGGCTTTGGGAACAAGTTGTTGAACTGGCAACACTTATCAAGTTGTATGTAAATGTTCCGGTAGCTCCGGTTGGTGCTGTAACAGTTGCCGTTGACCCGGCCCCGCTGCTCACAGTCTGGTTTGCTCCTCCATTGATGTTATAAGTGAAAGTATACGGTGCAGTTGCATTCGTTCCGGTAAAAGTAATGATTGGTGCTGTCGCATTCTGACAAACCGTAGCAGTTCCAGAAATTGTTGCTGTTGGCAACGGATTAACAGTAATAATGGCAGAACCCGTTTGGCTTTGGGAGCATCCCATAGCACTGCTTACGCTCACTAAATTGTAAGTAAACGTTCCTGAAGCCGGAGTTGGTGCTGTAACAGTTGCTGTTGTTCCTGCTCCGCTACTCACCGTCTGATTCGCTCCTCCGTTGATATTGTAGGTAAACGTATAAGGTGCAGTTCCATTTGCTCCTGTGAAAGTGACTGTTGGAGCTGTCCCGTTCTGACATACAGAAGTGGTTCCCGAAATCGTTGCTGTCGGTAATGGATTTACTGTTACAATAGCCGAACCTGTTTGGTTTTGAGAGCAACCCATTGCACTTGTTACACTAACTAAGCTATATGTAAACGTTCCGGTCGTTCCGGTTGGTGCGGTGAGAGTTGCTGTAGTCCCTGCACCACTGCTTATCGTTTGGTTTGCACCGCCATTGAGCTTATAAGTAAAGGTGTAAGGTGCAGTTCCATTTGCTCCCGTGAAGGTGATTGTCGGTCCGGTAGCATTCTGACAAACTGTTGCTGTTCCGGAAATGGTGGCAATCGGTAACGGGTTTACAGTGATATTCACTACATCTGATGAAGTACATCCCCCAACAGGATTTGTTGCAGTAATCGTATAAGCAGTTGTTGTTGTTGGCGATACTGTCGGTGTCAGGGTAGTTGAATTGGTCATATTACTTGTCGGTGACCATGCAAATGTCGTTGGAACATAATTGTTAAATGTAATTGACCAATCGGTTAATGTTCCAACATCTCCAGATGCCAAATCATAAACCTGCAAGTTCCAGGTTCCGTTGACAGCACATGAATTCAACAATGAAAATGCCTGTTCGGGAGTAAAACTACCTGTAAAGGGCGCTGTTCCTGAAGTAACGGCAGTAGAACCGGTGGGAACAAAAGTTGTATTGGTATAATTATCACCGGCACCACCATTATCAGAAGTAAGTTCTATAGTACTACCATTCGGACATATAAGCCAAACAGTTAAATCCTCATCATAGGTATGTGTAATATCCAAATTCACCGAGACAATCGGAAGAACACCTGCTGTTTGCGGCGTAATTCCTGAAACAGTTATCGGTGATGTTGCCGGAGTAATACTTCCATCGGGAATTGCAAAATCGGTCGTATTCGTAAATGTAACCGGATTATTGACTCCTGCAGGTGAAAGCGTTGCATTCAGATTCACACTTGCTCCCAGGCAAATTGCCTGATCGGCTGTCGTCACATTCGTCGACGGGCTTGCGTTAACCACTACAGTCACCGGCTCAACTTCAGAACACCCGTTTGCATTCAGGATTCGGATGTAATAAGTGCCACTGACCGTAATTGCGCTTGGCGAAGCTATCGGAATCGTACATGCCGCGTCTGAAAAATACCCGATCGTTCCTGAACCGGAATTAATTGTTACAACACTGGCGCTGGTCAAATCAATCGTTCCGGGAGAACAAACTGCCGGTGGATTGGTTACTGTAATCTGCGGTGTAGGAAGAACGGTGACAGAGGAGGTCAATGTAGAATTACAACCCGTAACGGAGGTCATCGTACATTGATAATTGAAAGTCCCTGTTGTACTTGGTGTAAGTGATAATACATTTGATGTTCCCAAGACAGTTCCGGGAGCAGAAGTTTCCACCCAGGAATAAGTTGCCGCACCGGTTGGAGCAGTTAAAGTAGAAGTCTGGAACTGGCAAATGTTCGGAGGTGCGACAATAGCCATCGGGGCACAGGTTGCATCCAGGTAGGCATAGGAATAATGGGCACCGACAGAACAATCCCCGACAGTGAACCGAATAGTGACACAAGAACCGATATACGGGGTTAGATCAAGCATTACCGGTGTCCAATCTTTCCAGAAAATTCCAGAACTGCCAACTTGGGTAAATCCCGGAATTCCCGGTCCTCCTGTAACCAAAAGATTACCACAAACAATAGGAACACCTGCACAATTCAATGCTTCAATCTGAAAATAAGGCTGTTCTTGAGGAGTATGTAAAATTGTATCACCATTCGTATCAATTGAATATGCATTCTGAAGAACTGCTGCATAATAATAAGTGAATAGGGCGTTGGAAGCAGTAACCGAGAATTTTTGTTCAATAGATGCCCCGCCAAATGCTCCATTAGGTCCATCACCAAGCAAGAGTGAATTCACATTTCCGGGTATTTGAGGACAAACTGTTTGAATTGGCACTTGCAAATCCATCCCTGGAGTTGTAATCGTGTGGTGTCCGCCCGTTGTATTGTAAAAAACAGGAGTATATGTTGGGGTTTGTTGCGGGGAAACGCCCGTTTGCATGGAATGCCCCCAGGAACCTAACCAACCTGAAGTTGAACCTGCATCAAAACCAATATTCGTGCAAGCCGGCTGTGTCGGATTGGCTGGATGCACCGGAACCGTATTTGAAATCTGGATGTTGTAATTAAATCCGGAAGGACCACTTACGCCATCATTATCAACGACAAAATAATAGCACTGTCCGGCTAAAGGCGTAAACGGAATACCGTAAGTTCCTGAAAGGTCTCCAAAAATTTGAGTTTGTGCGAGCAAAGTCCCTGTTCCATCTAAAACAGATATGGAGGGCATAACCGGATTGGGCAGCCCCCCGGGAGTAAATGTGATCGTCACCCAAAGAGTAGCAGTTGTTGGAGCACAGTAATAATAATACCAATCCGGACCATCATCGAAAGTATATCCGGCGGCATTGTAATTATTTGCAGCAGAAGTTGTTGATCCTGCCGCACTAAAAGGCACGATAATTGGCGATGCAAAAGCGCCTGCCTGTGTGTCTGAACCTTGCGAAAAGGTTAGAAAACCTAACATGGTAAAGAGGGGAAATAGTAAATAACCCCAAAAAATAGTTTTTTTCATACTGGAGAGAGTAGTATTTAGTAGTCTATCTGATTTTTGGATTTTTATTGATGTATAACATCTCTATTCGTTGAATAAAGAGATAAATCATTTCATTTGTTGTGGACTCTTTGAAATGAATCGAAATATCCAAACCGTTTATATCGACCTGGGTAATCGCATTCATGGATTCGAGATAATTTTCCAGTTCATCTAAAATTGTAGTTTCCAATGAGGAAGCGAGATGGTATACTACCGTAGGAGATCCCACTCCGGAAACGTGCGAATTCGCGTAGACACTATCTTCGTGTCTTTCAACCTGTTGGCCATAACTATTCAACGCGGAAATGAGAGAGAGCGTAGTAGTAATGTACAAACAGTTAATGAAACGATTTTTCATTAAATGAGTATTTTAGTTCTTGACAAATGTGACGAAAAAAAATGGGGCTGGTTGTCTTTTTTTTAAATAAAACCTTTTTTTTAACAGTTTATTTTCAAATTTATGTGTGATAATTCACTTTATTAATTAGATATTCGTCCCTGTTTTCAAGGGTTTCGTCGAAATAAAATCACCTTCAACAAACAAATTGTAATTTCGTATCATGATAGAAAAAATCATTCAAAAAAGACTAAATCGTTGGTTACTAAGTGTCTTATCCGGAATCCTTTTAACTATTTCGTTTCCAGAAACAGGAGGTTTGACTCCTTTAACTTTCATTGCTTGGGTTCCCTTGCTCCTGGTAGAGTCCTATTTTCACACACAACGTAAAGCATTTAGCCTCTTTCTCCAGGCATATTTGGTGTTTTTCATTTACAATATCGGCACTACCTGGTGGATCTATTACGCAAGTCCGGAAGGCGCATACATGGCTTTCTTTGCCAATAGCCTGTTGATGGCTCTTACATTCTTGGTTTATCATTTATTGAAACGGAAATTGGGATCAAAATGGAATGGCCCCATTCTTATCTGTGTCTGGCTAAGTTTTGAGTTTTTGCATTTTCATTGGGAATTATCCTGGCCATGGTTAACATTGGGAAATGTATTCGCTTCAGAACCTGTTTTGGTACAATGGTATTCAATGACGGGAGTATTGGGAGGATCGCTTTGGATCCTGATTCTCAATTTATTATTCTTCAAAATGATTATCCAACCCAAGAAATGGTTTAAGAGCAGTTATTCCGTCTTAGCTGCTATCATCCTTGCGTTACCGATCATTGTTTCCCTGATTTTATACACTGCAAAAGATACCAAAGGAATTCCCTACAATGTTGCAGTTCTTCAACCAAACCTGGACCCTTACGGGGAAAAATTTGTTTTGGGCAATGAAGCACAATTGCAGGAGTTATTGAACCAGGCAGACAAAGCCATTTGCAAAGAAACGCAATTAGTAGTGGCACCTGAAACGGCTCTTTATCCCACTTCCAAAATTTATGAAGACGGCCTGCGCAAAGAAACATTCTTTCACCTGATCAACGAACACCGCGCACGTTGGGCAAATGCAGGTTTACTCATCGGTGCATCGACCTATCAATTGTTTGATCACAAAAACTCATCAGCGAGTAAATTTTACCAACCCCTCAATTCTTTTGTAGAGGATTACAATTCCTCTGTTTTATTCGACAATACTCCTTACCCTAAAATTATCCACAAATCAAAATTGGTGCTGGGAGTGGAAAAGATTCCATTTGTAAACATGTTCCCATTCCTGGAAGAACTCGCTTTGGACATGGAAGGTGGCTCCGGAACGCTCGGAATTGAAAATGAACCCCAAATTTTCGAAAAGAACCGCGTGAAATTCTCTCCGGCAGTTTGTTACGAGTCCATTTACGGCGGATTTATTGCAAAACAAACAAAAAAAGGATCTCAATTCATCGCGATCATCACTAACGACGGTTGGTGGAGAGATACTCCCGGATATAAACAACATTTCCAATTCGCCCGATTAAGAGCAATTGAGAACAACAAATACGTAGTCCGATCTGCAAACACAGGAAAATCCGGAATTATTTCAAATCGCGGAGATATCCTCAAGGAAACAAACTGGTGGGTAAAGACCGAATTCAACTATACCATCCAATTGAACTCCAAGCAGACACTCTATCAAATTCTGGGTGACTATATCGGTTATTTTGCATTGGTTGGATTCGGAATGTTTGTTGTCTTAAGAATTCTTCGGATTTTCAGACGAAGCAAACAATGACCAACCTATTCGAAAGCCAGAAAACCGTATTTATCCCGTTTGTTCGATGCCGCAAAGATCACTTTGTGCGATTTGTAATTCACGCAGGAGAGCTTCAGACAAACAAAAGCTTCAATGGCGTCGTAAGGTGAGAACATGGCGCGATTCGTTTCTCCGTTTCCCAGGTTAACTGTTGCTTTTGCAAGGCAATAATCCTTATACCTCAATGAATTTGAAAAGGGGATCCGTGTACCCAGATAAGTTCCGATCGGATCATAATTTTGAATATTGTCATTGAAAAACAACACCAAATTCCCCTTACTGAAATAACTTATCAAGGAAGAATATTGCCCGAAGTCATTCACCGATTCTTGTTTCTTTGGAATTTTCCGGAACCAATTGAGTTCTCCCATATTCGAAATGGAATAAACAATGCAATCATTGTAATTATAATAATTTGTTATCTGGCTCATTCCTCTCGAATCAGTGGAATTCACTTCATAGATATAATACTGTTCTGCCAGTACATTAATCGATCCATCAGGAAGCAGAAGAATATCACGGAAGGCATAATTAAGCAATTCACCATTTATATTCTGATAACTGTAAATGTCATCCGATTGCGGATTTTCCTGCTCCAGGATCTCTTTGGGGAATTCTAAAAATTTAGGCAATTCAATTTTATTCGATACCAGTGAAAATGTGGAATAAAAAATCCCTTTGGCTCCTTTCGAATCTTCATCCCCCCAGGTCCCGGTCACTACAGCCGTTGAATCATTCGAATCAATGGAAAAGTTATATACTTTCCGCTGCTCGATATCCAGTTCATACATTTTCGTCGAATCCTGCGGACTCATGTGGATCAGAACGGATTTATCAACCAACCCGAAATCTTTCCAAATACTGTAATAAGCTTTGGAAAAAACAGATACCCCTAAAAAGTAATCGCCTGCGTTCGTCAGGTGCCGTGCTTCAACAGCAGAAAGTTTAGAATCATAAGGAATTTCATATTCACCCTCCCGGACAGAAATCATTTTTTCGTTCAGGATATTGTATCCGAATCGGTCGTAGGTTTCCTTCTTCGCAGGAATGAGGTAGTCGACAACCAAAAAATTGTTTTTGGGAGAAACTTTTGTTGTTACCAACACATTTCTGCTCCAACCTTTTGGAATGACATAAGATGCTACAATCAATGGTTCGGAAACAGGATCCACATCATCATCGTATTCCTGCATGTACAAGGTTACCGAAGCTCCGACCTTATCCGAGAAAAGGCCGAACAGGCGATTCGAAAACATAAAGATATCTTCCAAAGTCACCATTTTCTGTCCGATTCTAGGCTCGATCCGTTTGGAAAGAATCTCCTTTCCATTCTCAAATCGCGAAACTTTGGCAGATGGCATCAGGGAAGCATTTCCATAATGAAAGGTGAAAAACACACTACTGTCTTTGGGCAAAATAGCAAGGGTGTTCGGTCTGGAAAGATTATCCGGACCCCAATCAATTTGTGGAGGTAATTGCCCGCACAAGAAATTACTTAGTAATAGAAAAAAAATAAATGGAATAAATCGCAATGCTTTTTTTCTGTAATATAACCAAAAGATTTCTTACACCAACTTCACCCCTGTATAATTTGAAGGTGTTATTTTTTTAAGTCTTTCTTTCATCGAATCTTCCACTGCCAGCGTATCGATAAAATCGTGAACTGTTTGTTGTGTTACCTTCTCATTCTTGCGTGTCAATCCTTTCAATGCTTCGTAAGGTTTAGGGAAACCGATACTTCTGAGAATGGTTTGTATCGCTTCCGCTACAACTGCCCAATTGTCTACCAGGTCCTGCTGAATAGCCTTCTCGTTCAACAATAACTTACTTAATCCGGCAATAGTCGCTTTGAACGAGATCAGGGAATGAGCCAAAGGCATTCCGATTGCTCTCAAAACGGTTGAATCCGTCAAATCGCGTTGCAGCCTTGAAACAGGTAATTTTGCCGCAAGGTGTTCATACAATGCATTGGCTATTCCGATATTTCCTTCTGAATTTTCAAAATCGATCGGGTTCACTTTATGAGGCATTGCTGAAGAACCAACCTCTCCTTCTTTCAATTTCTGTTTGAAATATTCCATGGAGATATACGTCCACATGTCGCGATCCAAGTCCAAAATGATCGTGTTGATCCTTTTCAGGCAATCAAATAAATTAGCCAGTTGGTCGTAATTCTCAATTTGGGTTGTCAATTGACTTCTAGTCAAACCCAATTGCCCGTTCACAAATTTATTCGAAAATGCAACCCAGTCCGTATCGGGAAATGCCACCTGATGTGCGTTGAAATTCCCGGTTGCTCCGCCAAATTTGGCTGCATAGGGAATCGTTTTCAAAATCTCCAATTGCGTTTCCAAACGGTATACGAAAACACCTACTTCTTTCCCTAATATGGTTGGAGAAGCCGGTTGACCGTGCGTTCTTGCCAATAAAGCAATCCCGGACCAATCTTTTGTATATCCCTTCAAAACCCCGATCAGTTCATTCAATGAAGGAATATATACTTCATTCACTGCCTCTTTCAGACTAAGTGGAATCGACGTGTTATTGATATCCTGAGATGTCAAACCGAAATGGATAAATTCCAGGTAGTTCTCCAATCCCAGGTTTTGCATTTTGTCTTTCAAGAAGTATTCAACCGCTTTTACATCGTGGTTGGTCGTCTTCTCGATATCCTTGATTGCCAAAGCATCCGCTTCAGAAAAAGCAGTAACGATTTCTCTCAATTTCGGGAAGATTGAAGGCGAAACTTCTTCCAAAGGACCGATTCCTGCTTCAACCAAGGCAATGAAGTATTCAACTTCCACATGAACCCTGTATTTTATCAATCCGAATTCGGAAAAATAAGGAGCCAACTCGCTGACTTTTGAGCGATAACGTCCATCAACCGGACTAATTGCTGTTAACGATGTGAGAGACATTGAATTACTCATAGGATCATTTTTTGAAGGTGCAAAGATAGGCGTTAATTACGAATTACGAATGCCGAATTACGAATTCGTCGCCCACTCTGTAAAATGACGGTCGCAGTGATATGATTTTACCTATTTGCACTACATACAACTGTGGAAAGAAGTTGCTCTTAATTAAAATAAGGTATTGTTGATCAACTCAAACCCCATAATTCGGAATTCGTAATTTGGAATTCGTAATTTTGACTATGCGATTTATCAAGAACCTCTTTATCGGTTACAAAGCTTACGTCAAGGCATTTCGCTTAATCATCGATTATAAATTGTATTTCTATATCATTGTCCCTGCGATCCTGATGTTGGGAATTTACAAGGTCGGTTTCATGATTCATCTCCACGAGCCAAAAGCTACGGTTAGCAGTATGAATGGCATTATCTGGTACCTGATCAAATTGATGTTTGAGATATTGGTCGCTACCACTTTGATGCGTTTTGCAAAATACCTGGTGGTAATTCTTTTGGCTCCTTTGTTTTCGAAAATTTCCCAAAAAGTGGAATTCATTTTAACCGGGAATCGCTACCGGTTCAATTTCACCCAGTTGGTGAATGATATCAAACGCGGGCTTAAGATCGGTGTCCGGAACATCATGTGGGAAGTCTTTTTCTTCACCATTATTTTTCTCATTGGAATCATTGGTTGGGGAGATTTCAGTATCAGTCCCATCCGACATGTCTTATTTTTCATCAGTTTTTATTACTACGGTTTTTCCTTCATGGACTATATTCACGAACGCCTTCAAATGAATGTTCAGGAAAGTACTCAATTGGCCCGTGAAAACCGTGGAATTGCACTTTCTATCGGCTCTGTTTACTCCATACTCATCTGGAATTTCATCGATTTGAATACATTATTTGACTGGTCGGGTTTCAGTGCAGATCCGGGGCAGTTCATGCTCACTTTTCTTACAAACCTCGGTCTTTGGATTTGCGCTTCCTTTGCTCCTATCTGGGCCATTGTAGCATCGACTATTGCAATGCACGATCTTTTGGATCTGAAGAGCAGATACAAAGATGAATTTTCAGAAAATATCATCAGGTAATTAAAATTGCAAAATGCAAAACACGACAAGCCCGTCTTTGCCTTTCATTTAGATCACACTTTTGCATTTTGAATTCTTCATTTTGAATTTTTTGTATTACTTTGTCTTCGAATTATACAACATCTACATATGAAAATCCTATTTGGAACTTTGTTACTGCTACTTTGTGCAACTAAATCATTTGCGTTTAACACAGAATCAAAAGACAGTGTTACCGGAATTATTGACAAATCGGCTGCTTTGATCAAGATCGATCAAGGGAAACAATTGGTTGCAGAGAATAAAATTCGCGAAGCATTATTGGTATTTCGTGAGGCAGCTATTAAAGATCCGAACTCATGGAAAGCTTCCTATTGGATTTCTTACTGTCACTACCGTCTGAAAAACTTTGGATATGCCAAACAATACGGTTTGGAAGCAATTGCAAAAGGACCGGATGATGTGGATGCTGAAGTGTATGACATTTTGGGAGTAGCAAGTCACAATATGAATGAATTGGATAGTTCCGAGAGTTATTTCAAACAGGCATTGAAGCATCTTTCCAAAGCCAGAGCAAAAGAATTAAATACGGAAGGAAAATTAGCGTCCGTTCAGTTTGCGAAAGCGAATTCGGGAACTGCAAACCTAAGAATGCCTTTAATGGGCGATGTGAATTCCGGATACAACGATTATGCTCCTGTCTTTACTGCTGATGGAAAACGCATCTATTTCACTTCCAGGAGAGCAAATACAACCGGAGGAATGATGAATCCGGATGACCAGGAATATTTTGAGGATGTTTATACCGGGGTTTGGGACCAGAAAATGCTGAAATACGACAGTATTAACAATAAAGTTGAGCGGATCAACGGGCCGGGATTCGAATCCATGTCGTGGCTTTCCAATGATGGTTTGCATGCAATTGTAACAATTAACAATACAGCAACGAACTCAAAAAAAGTAACCGGTTCTTCTGATATTGCTGAAGTTGAATTCACTAAAAAAGGAAAATGGAATGTTCCTAAGATGATCTCAAACAAATCGATCAATACAAGCTTTTTTGAAGGTTCGGCGACCTTAACTGCAGATGGAAATACGATGTATTTCGTCTCGGACAGAAAGGGCGACAAACGCTCAACGGATATCTATGTGGTTCAACGCACCGGAAAAACATGGGGAGAAGCAAAAATCCTAAGCGATAGTGTCAATACATTGATGCGTGAAACGACTCCATACATTTCACCGGATGGACGATTCCTGTTCTTCAGTTCGGAAGGTCATCTTGGAATGGGCGGTTTGGATGTCTTTGTTTCTGAAAATACGGGTACAGGCTGGACAAAAGCGAAAAACCTGGGGCCACTTGTGAATTCAGTAAATGACGACACGCACTTTGTTATCTACAAAGAACTTGGGAAAGCTTACATAAGCGGACTTACGGTAAACGAAAAGAAAAGTAGCATCGATATTTTTGAAATGGATTTAAGTAAATTGGTTTTACCGGTAAAACTTTAATCGCAAATTGAACGAATTGAACACTTAAACGTACCTGAATGGGTACGTTTTTTTTTACTGCATATTTATGAGACAATTACTAGTAATTTTATTCCTTCTACCCGCTTTCGGTTGGAGTCAGAAGGAAACCAAGGCGGAAGCTTCCATCCAAAAAGTGACCGTTTTCAAAGAAGGGGCTCAGGTGGAACATTCCAAAGAATTGTCTTTGGGTACCGGGAAACAAGTCGTGGTTTTTCAAAAACTGACGGACTTTTTAGACCCGAGTTCCATTCAATTGAAATGTTCCGAATCGGCAACGATCCTAAGCGTCCGCACAAGAAAGAACTTCGACGATAAATCAATTGCTGAAACGGAACTGACTGAAAAGAATGACCGCAAAAAGGTCTTGGAAAAACAGGAACGTGCCTTGCGGGATGAATACAAAGTATTACTACTGGACGAACAGCTTTTGTTGAAGAATAACAGCCTGAGCAGTCAGCAGCAAGCAATGAAAATTGCCGAACTGAAGGAAGCTTCGACTTTCTTTCATGCGAAGTTGTCGGAAATCAATACCCGCAAGTCGCAACTGGATTCGGAAATCGAGGCAGTGGTCCGCAAGATCAACACGATCGAACAGGAAATCAATACAAGAAAAGGCCTTCCGGTGATCAATTACACGGAAGTGGAGGTGGAATTGGATGTCTTAAAGTCGGGAAACGTGAATTTTGATTTCACATACATCACACACAAAGCTTCCTGGAAACCGTATTACGATATGCGAAGTAACGGTGTTGGTGCTCCCGTTTTATTGGAAGCAAAAGGGTTAGTGACACAAAGTACAGGAATTGACTGGAAAGATGTGAAATTGATCCTTTCAACCAATGATCCCTACGACAATACCTTGGAACCAACGATTGATCCGTGGTATGTGAATTACTACACTCCTGCACCACGAAAACAAACCATTAATCGCTATGTCCCCGAATACAATTTCGACGGGGAAACCATCCATGGTGAAATTACGGACGCAACTTCAGGTGAACCGCTTGCTTTTGCAAAGATTTCAATGAACAACAATCCGTTGACTTCATTCACAACAGACGCAGTGGGACATTTCTCATTCGCTGTTCCAAGAGGAGAACGCAGTTATACCATTTCTTATTTAGGATATCATTCCCAATATGTCAACATCACAGCTCCTTACATCAAAACACAATTGTATCCGGAAACAGTTGCAATGGAAACCTTGAATAATCCGTATGGAGGTAATATAGAAAATCCATTTGCCAATGGTGATGGATTGGATAAGGACTTGGGATACTTCGATAAGAATATCCAAGAAGTTACCGTTAGCGGTGGATATGCTAAAAAATCACGAAACGATGCATACAGCAGTAGTAAACTGAGTAAAAAAGATATTCAACACCTCCCTGCAAGGAAAAGTTCCATGATAGCATCTGTTTCAATCGCAAATCAGGTCGAAAAAGATCTGCGCATGGAATTCCAGATCGAGACACCATTTTCCGTTCCTTCGGACGATGCGGATCACAGAGTGGCAATTGCTACGTACCAAATGAAAGCAGATTACGAATACCATGCGGTTCCGAAACTGGATGAATCGGTTTACCTGGTGGCACAAATCTCCGGTTGGGAAAAATTGAACCTGTTGAATGGCGAATCGAACTTATACTTTGACGGAACTTATATCGGGAAAAGTTTTATCGACGTGAATTCTTCGAAAGATACCTTGAGCTTCTCTTTAGGAAAAGACAAGAAAATTGTCATCAACAGGAAACGCAGCGAGGAAATGAGTAAAACACGCTTACTTGGGAACCGCTACAAATATGAAGTGACCTGGGATTTCACTGTTAGAAATAACGGTGGTGCAGCGATTCCGATTATCGTAAAAGATCACTTTCCAATTTCTATCAATGATGACATCAAAGTGAAACAAGGAAGCTACCTTGGCGCGACTTTGAATGAAAAAACGGGAATCCTGACATGGAAATTCACCACAAACAAAGGGGAAACAAAACAATTCAAATTTGATTACCAAGTGGATTACGGGAAAAATCAACCTGTTTATTTGGAGTGACACATTCAGTAACCAGAACATTAAGAAATAGATCAATTATGAAACAAATAGTATTTATCCTACTCCTTCTACCCGCTTTCGGATGGAGTCAGAAGGAAACAAAGGCAGAAGCTTCCATCCAAAAAGTGACCGTTTTTAAGGAAGGCGCTCAAGTGGAACATTCCAAAGAATTGTCTTTGGGCACTGGGAAACAAGTCGTTGTTTTTCAAAAACTGACCGACTTCCTCGATCCGAGTTCCATTCAATTGAAATGCTCCGAATCAGCAACGATCTTAAGCGTCCGTACAAGGAAGAACTTCGACGATAAATCAATTGCTGAAACGGAACTGACTGAAAAAAACGACCGCAAAAAGGCTTTGGAAAAACAAGAACGAACCTTGCGGGATGAATACAAAGTATTGTTATTGGACGAACAGCTTTTATTGAAGAATAACAGTTTGAGCAGTCAGCAACAAGCTATGAAAATCGCCGAACTGAAAGAAGCATCTACTTTCTTCCACGCCAAGTTGTCTGAAATCAATACGCGCAAATCACAATTGGATTCGGAAATCGAGGCGGTGGTCCGCAAGATCAATACGATTGAACAGGAAATCAATACGCGAAAAGGCCTTCCGGTTATCAATTACACAGAAGTGGAAGTAGAATTGGATGTCTTAAAGTCAGGAAATGTTGATTTCGATTTCACGTACATCACCCACAAAGCTTCCTGGAAACCGTATTACGATATGCGAAGCAACGGGGTTGGGGCTCCCGTTTTATTGGAAGCAAAAGGATTGGTGACACAAAGCACCGGAATTGACTGGAAAAATGTGAAATTGATTCTTTCAACCAATGATCCCTACGACAATACCCAGGAACCTACAATCGATCCGTGGTATGTGAATTACTATACCCCGGCGCCAAGAAAACAGATTGTCGAGCGTTATGTTCCGGAATACAATTTCGACGGCGAAACCATTCACGGGGAAATCACAGATGCAACTTCAGGTGAACCACTTGCTTTTGCAAAGATTTCAATGAACAACAATCCGTTGAATTCATTCACGACTGATGCAGCGGGACATTTTTCATTCGCTGTTCCAAGAGGAGAACGCAGTTACACCATTTCCTATTTAGGATACCACTCACAATATGTCAACATCACCGCTCCTTACATCAAAACGCAACTTTATCCGGAAACAATCGCAATGGATGAACTGAAAGCATTAGATGATGCAGAGTATGCACCTTACATAATAAATGGAGCGGTCATCTCCCAAAATGTAAGTGGACTTATCTCCCAAACACCCGGTGTTAATTCCAATAACAGAAAATCCCGTTTAAAAGGATCAAGAGATTATAAATTGGAAGAATCGGAAATTTCTCATGATCTGGACGCTTCCGGAAGATATGACGTATCGATTGCCGAACAAGTAGAGAAAGACCTACGAATGGAATTCCAAATCGAAACACCGTTCTCCGTTCCGTCGGATGATGCGGATCACCGAGTGGCAATTGCAACTTATCAAATGAAAGCAGATTACGAATACCACGCGGTTCCGAAACTGGATGAATCGGTTTATTTAGTGGCGCAAATATCCGGTTGGGAAAAATTGAACCTGTTGAACGGTGAATCCAACCTGTATTTTGACGGAACTTACATTGGTAAGAGCTACATCGATGTAAATTCTTCAAAAGACACATTGAGCTTCTCTTTAGGAAAAGACAAGAAGATTGTAATCAACAGGAAACGCAGCGAGGAAATGAGTAAGACCCGTTTGCTTGGAAACCGCTACAAATATGAAGTGACTTGGGATTTCACCGTTAGAAACAACGGTGGTGCAGCCATTCCGATTATCGTAAAAGACCACTTCCCTATTTCTATCAATGACGACATCAAAGTGAAACAAGGAAGCTACCTTGGCGCGACTTTGGATGAAAAAACCGGGATCCTGACTTGGAAATTCACTACAAACAAAGGGGAAACAAAACAATTCAAATTTGATTACCAAGTGGACTACGGGAAAAATGAACCTGTTTATTTAGAATAATCTCAACGTGAGAACAACCTTCGTTCTTCGCAGTAAGAAAAAACAATTTAAACCGCAAAGAGAAGAAGATGCAAAGAATTAATTCAAACAAGACTTTCATAAAATTCAAAAGCATCCGTCAGTGACGGATGCTTTTACCTGATTATGAAGAAAAATTACTATTGCTTCACCAACCGTACCTAACCAACTTCTATAATAGAAAACAAAAAACCTCACGGCGTTTTGAGTTGTATAGTCAAACACAGTAAATGTGGCAATATTAAATATTGCTGTAACATGAAATAATACTCTATGGAACTTAGTAGTAAGTTGTAGTAGGGCGTTTTTTAGTGTTTCAGCTTCACGAATGTAAAAACTAACTTTTAATTTTCAAAATTAGTCTATTGAATAAATGGATTAAATGATAAGTGGTTAATTTTCAGTCTAAACGGCAATATTAATTACAGAAGGTCAAATTGTTTCCAAAAATCGGGATAACTTTTAGCTACCGATTCTGCGTTTGTAAGAATTGTTTCACCAACGGCAATGGTTCCGGCTATTCCTAAGCACATTGCAATGCGATGGTCATAGTGCGAATCAACCTCCGCACCTTCCAGTTTTCCCGTTCCATAAACCAACATGGAATCAGCCTCCAGGTCAATTCTCAATCCCATTTTAGCAAACTCAGCCTGAAGTGCAATTCCCCTGTTACTTTCCTTGTGAATAAGCCTGTTCGCACCTTGTATTTTAGAAATCCCGTTGCATTTGGCTGCCAAAACGACCAAAGCCGGAAATAGATCCGGGCAATCCGTTGCATCAAATTCAAATGGCCGGATCGCCGAACCATCTACCCCGATCCTTTGATCTTCAAATGTGACTTTACATCCCGCGTGCATCAAGGCTTCTAACAATGCTTTATCCGCCTGCAAGCTGCGCATACTCAATCCTGAAACAGAGATCGGATGACCTATCGCTGCAGCAACCAACCAATAACTTGCCGAGCTCCAATCAGACTCGATCTCGTATTCAGTTGCTTTATACGATTGATTCCCGGCAATTTCAAAGACATTTTTTTCGTTCCCAATAAGAACACCGAATTGCTTGAGTGTACTTATTGTCATTTGGATATATGGTCCTGATCTCATGTCGATAACAGTCAACGAGCTGGAATTCTTGCTTCGTGGCAATGCCATTAACAAACCCGAAATGAATTGGGAACTCAGTGAGCCGTCAACTTCCAGATCAGTTCCCACGAGCGGTCCTTTGACTTCAATCGGTAAATATCCTTGATTGGTTGAAATTTCACATCCGAATCGGGGTAAAATGGTATCGAAAAAATTCATAGGTCTCGAAAGCAGGCTCCCCCTTCCTGTCAAGGTGATTTTCCGATCAAAACCGGAAGCAACACAGGTAAGCAAACGCAGGCCTAAACCAGATTCACCCGCAGACAATTCCAGGTTTCCGGGAGGATCCGTAATTCCGGTAATTTCGATCCTGGAATCGGATATTGGTGTGACTTTCGCTCCCAGCTCAACAACTGCTTTCAGCATCGCTTGCTCATCATCGCTCTTTCCAACTCCGGACAAAACGGAAGTTCCATCAGCTAGAGCAGCACAAAGAATCGCTCTTTGGGAATCACTTTTGGATGCGGGAATCCGGATGGTTCCGGAAATCAAACCGGGTCGGATAACCTGTTTCATTGTTCTTCTTTATCTGCAGAATTATTCATGACCCGTACCTGGTGACGAATGGATTCCTGGTGAATCGCGTCCATCACCTGGCGCACGAAGCGATCACTCAATTTATATTCGGATGCTTTATTCAACCTGGCTGAAATCACTTTCTTCCAATGCTCAGGTTGTAGAATCGTAATGTTGTGTTCCTTTTTAAAAATCCCCAAATCCTCGCTCAACTGCATCCGCGCGGTCAGGATATCGAATAAACGGTCATCCAGATCGCCTATTTTTTCGCGGATCACAGAAATTTGCTCACTATCCAGTTTTTCAGAATTTTGAGAGCGCAAGACCAATGAATCCAATAAAATCCCCAGGTTTTGCGGAGTTAATTGTTGCGCAGCATCCGACCAGGCAGCATCCGGATTCCGATGGGTTTCAATCATCAATCCATCAAAATTCAAGTCCATTGCCTTCTGGGAAACCTCTAATAATAAATTGCGATTCCCTGTAATATGGCTTGGATCATTGATAATTGGCAAATCAGGAAGTCGTTCATGAAGTGCTATTGGAATTTCCCAGTTAGGAACATTCCTGTATTTCGCATGTTTATAAACTGAGAAACCACGATGAATGGCTCCCAATTCTGTAATTCCCGATTTTTCCAAACGTTCAAAAGCACCAATCCACAATTCCAAATCCGGATTAACCGGGTTCTTCACCAAAACCGGAATTTTCATTCCTTTCAATGAATCGGCGATTTCCTGGACTGCAAAAGGATTAACGGTTGTGCGGGCTCCAATCCAAAGCACATCCACTCCTGCTTTCAGTGCCTGTTCCACATGTTTGGCATTGGCAACCTCAGTTGTCGTAGGAACACCCAATTCCTTTCCTGCGTTCACCAACCAACTTAATCCAACTTCGCCGACACCTTCAAATGAATCCGGTCTCGTACGAGGTTTCCAGATTCCGGCCCGTAAGATGTCTATTTGACAAAATTCCTGGATCTGAAGTGCTGTTTCCATCACTTGTTCTTCTGTTTCAGCACTACAAGGTCCTGCTATGAGAATGGGTCTCTTTCCTCCTTTTTGAATGATGCTACTCATGATAGAACCAAATTACTTTTTTTAATTCAGATTAAAACAAAAATCCCGCTCCAAAACGAAGCGGGATTGAGATATATTAACATCTATTGCCTCGAACTCAATGAGCTTCGGGACACCAATAAAAATTCAAACAAAATGCTGTGTTTTTCATCTTCGGGGACAAAACTAATGTTATTTATTAAACACTAATGAATTGAATAAAATATTTTTTTCACATTTTTATTGGATTTTTCATTTATGCATGTAAATTTGTACCATGATTTTTCAACAAACAATGAAATTTTGGTGGTGCGGGTTAACTGAAACAGTGACTCACGCATAATTCATTATATCTATTTTTTTGAACGGCTTGTCACTTTTGGCAAGCCGTTTTTTTATTCCCGAAAATCTCATCTCATGCATATTTACACACAAGATTACACTTTCAACGCTGACAATTTTACTCCGGTAGGCCTCTATCTGTCTTTCAGAAACCGTTTCCGCTCACCCTGCTTATTGGAATGCAACGATTACAGCGACCGGACATCGAGCAAATCGTATATCGGATTGAATCCGTTGATTGATATCCGGGTTTTTCGAACAACGATTCAAATACAGGAATCGGATACCATTCATCTGGTTCCCATTGCTAATCCACAGAAAATAACCCGGCAAATTCAAGGATTGCTGGCCAAGTACTCATTCAAAAATGAGTTTGAAGACAATGGTTTTCTGAGCTATTTCAGTTTCGAATTTGCACATTTTGAAGAGAATATCACCACCTCACAATCCCAATTGAATCTTCCTTTGGCTCGTTTCACCCTTTTTGAATACCTGATCATACTGGATCATTTCCACGACCAGGGGCGTATTTTGTCGAACACTTGCAAACCCGGTAAAAAAAGTGATTCCGAGTTCCTGGAGTTACTTCAATTCAACAAGGCTTCCGAATTGCCATTTGAAGTATCCAATGCTGAACAAGCCCTGGTTTCCGAAGTCGATTTCCTGGAATTGGTTCAACAGGCAAAAAAACATATTTACCTGGGCGATGTATTCCAATTAGTTGTATCCAGGCCCTTTGAGCAAGAATTTTTCGGGGATGATTTTCAGGTTTACAGGCAGCTAAGAAGACTCAATCCGTCACCCTATCTTTTTTACCTGGATATGGAATCTTACCGCTTGTTCGGTTCTTCACCCGAAACACAGATTCAACTGAAGAATGGAATTGCGGAAATCCACCCGATTGCCGGAACCGTTCGGAAAACAGGTGACCGGGCTACTGACGCCCAGCTTGTTCAACAATTAATCCTGGATGAAAAAGAAAATGCGGAACATACCATGTTGGTTGATCTGGCCCGAAATGATTTGAGCAAATTCTGCCATTCGGTAAAGATTGAATCCTTTAAGGAAGTGCAATATTTCTCACACGTGATTCACCTGGTTTCGAAAGTAAGGGCACAAAGCGAAGAAAATCCGCTTTCATTATTCAGCGGAACTTTCCCCGCGGGAACTCTTTCAGGAACCCCCAAACCAAAAGCCTTGCAGCTTCTCAATTTGTATGAGAAAAAGGAACGTGGTTTTTACGGAGGAGCTGTCGGATTCATTCATACCAATGGAAATATGAACCTGGCAATCATAATCCGGAGTGCATTGAGTTCCAACAACAAGCTTTGCTATCAAGCCGGAGCGGGAATCGTCTTGGATTCCATTCCCGAAAACGAACTAATGGAAGTAACAAATAAACTCGGGGCAATCCGTTCGGCGATCCAATGTGCCTCAAAACCAAATTCACTATGAAAATTGCAGTCATTGACAACTTTGATTCCTTTGTATTTAACCTCATCCGCTATATCAGGGAAGAAAAGCACGAGGTTTTTGTTCAGCGGAATAATCAAATCGATTTTAAGATTTTGGAATCCGCTGATGCGATTTTGCTTTCTCCGGGTCCGGGAATTCCTGCAGAAGCAGGTAGGCTTTTAGAAATTATCCAACAATTTCACGGAAGAAAACCCATTTTAGGCGTTTGCCTCGGACACCAGGCAATTGCAGAGCATTTCGGAGATGTGCTCATTCCTTGTCCTGAACCGATACACGGAAAATCTTCCCGGATAACCATTTTCGGGGAATGCGGTATTTTTCAGGATCTTCCAAAAGAACTGGAAGTTGGAAGATATCACAGTTGGCAAACCGAAATTTCCCCATCAAGTGAATTGGAAATTACTGCTACAACTCCAGATGCGGTTGTCATGGCAATCCAACACAAAAAACATCCGACCATCGGAGTGCAATTTCATCCCGAATCGATCCTGACTCCACTTGGACGGAAAATGATTCAAAACTGGTTAAAAACAAGCATATGAATTACCTGAAAAAACTAATTGATAATAACATATTAAGCCGCGAAGAAGCAAGATCATGCATGATCCGAATCGGAAGAAATGAAATTCCCGAAACACAAGTTGTTGCGATCATAACAAGCATTCAATTACGCGGATTACAACTTCCCGAATTGGAAGGATTTCGGGATGCCCTCCTGGAATTGGCGAAACCTGTCACTCTTGAGACAGAGCACAGCATTGATTGTTGTGGAACCGGTGGAGACGGAAAAAACACCTTCAATATTTCCACCTTGGCTTCATTTATCCTCGCTTCCATGGGATACAAAGTAATTAAGCACGGAAATTACGGAGTCAGTTCGCTCTGCGGATCTTCCACAGTCCTGGAATACCTGGGATACGAATTCTCCTCGGACTCAATGGAATTACAAAACCAATTGGATCGGAACAATATTTGTTTCCTTCACGCTCCCATATTCCATCATGCATTATTGCAGTTGGCTCCTTTGCGGAAATCTTTGGGGATTACAACACTTTTCAATAGTCTCGGACCTTTGGTGAACCCACATGATTCTACGCATCAATTGACCGGAACTCATTCCCTGGAACTTGCAAAACAATACCAGCATATTCTGAAATCAAAACGAACAAATTTCACGGTTCTCCATGGGCTTTCCGGGTATGACGAACTCACTTTTATTGGCGGAACCCGGATTCTCAAAGCAACAAGTGATGAACTCATCCAAGATGCTCCGAATCGATTCCAGATCAGACCCGAAGAGATTTCGGGAGGAAATTCGGTTTCGGAATCTGCGCACATTTTCACTTCCATTTTACGAGGAGAAGGAACGAAAAGTCAGAATA
Organism: uncultured Fluviicola sp.; assembly: GCF_946478805.1. Next base: position 22,022 of record NZ_CAMLDC010000014.1, read on the forward strand.
CGGTACTCGCAGGAAATGTTGCTTTGGCACTCCAAACCATGGATCCTGAATTACCCTTCGATTCTGCATTTGAAAAAGCAAACGAACACATCCAAAGCGGAAAGTCCTTTTACACATTCAAAAAAGTCTGTTTATGATACCTGTTTTAGACAAAATCGTTGCCAACAAACGCCACGAAATCCAACAATTAAAGCAACAAATCGGGTTGTCTGATTATATTCAAAGTCCACACTTTAGCCGATCGGTCTTTTCTATCAGGGAACGGATTCAAAATCACTTTGGGATCATTGCAGAAATCAAGCGAAAATCTCCAAGTGCCGGCGAGATCAATCCCGGTCTGAATGTTCTTTCCCAAGCTCAAATCTATGAGAGTCAAGGTGCTACCGGAATATCTGTTTTAACCGATCATTCCTATTTCGGCGGTTCGATTGAAGACCTGGAACAAATCCGTTCCCAAACCCATTTACCCTTACTTCGGAAAGAGTTCATTGTGGACGAATACCAATTGTTCGAAAGTAAAGCAGCCGGTGCGGATTCTATTTTACTGATCGCTTCAATCCTGGAAAAAGAAGAAGCCCATGATTTGACCATTGTTGCGAAAAGCCTGGGCTTGGAAGTGATCTTTGAAATTCACTCTTTTGAAGAATTGGATAAACTCAATGACGAAATTGACATCCTGATGGTAAACAACCGGAATCTGAAAACCCAGGAAACCACTTTGGAACATTCCTTCAGATTGGCATCCTACTTACCTAGAAATACGGTGAGCATTTCAGCTTCCGGGATTTCAACTCCGGATGAGTTGAAGGAATTGAATGCCCTTGGATTCAACGGAGCATTAATCGGCGAAAGTTTGTTGAAAGGAAAATTCAAATTCGAAGAATCTTTCAAAATGATCGCCTTATGAAGATCAAAATTTGCGGATGCAGCATCGAACAGTTTTATCCCGGGTTGTTTGATCTGGATGGAGTCGATTATTACGGGTTCATCTTTTATCCCGATTCTCCTCGCTTTGTCACACGAACCCCGGTGATTTCAGGAAAGAAAGTCGGAGTTTTTGTGAATGCACCTTTGGAGTTTATCCTCCAAAAAGTCAAGGAAGAAGGATTGGATGTCGTTCAATTTCACGGAACAGAATCGCCTGCAGATATACGGAAAGTAAAATTGAATGTACTGAAATGGAAAGCTTTCGGGATTCAAAATCCAGGTGACTTCAAGCAATGCAAAGCCTATGAAGGAATTGTAGACGCCTTCCTTTTTGACACCAAAAGTCCACGGTTCGGAGGAACAGGAAAGGCATTTAATTGGGAATTGCTCGACGAATACCATGGAGAAACACCCTTTTTACTTAGTGGTGGAATTTCGCCAAAGCATGCGGAACGGTTAAGGAAACTGAATCACCCGAAACTCATTGGAATTGATTTGAACAGTCGATTTGAGATTGCTCCAAAACAAAAAAACGTCCCTTTGATTGAATCATTCATTAAACAATTGAAACCATGAAAATTGCTAAAACCGTCCATCCGGACGAATTCGGGTTCTATGGAGAATTCGGTGGTGCTTACATTCCCGAATTACTTCGACCGGCAGTGGAAGAATTAGAAACTGCTTTCAGAAATTACTGTTTCACCAATTCATTCAGATTGGAATACCTGGATTTGTTGAAGAATTATGTGGGAAGACCGACACCTTTGTATTTCGCTAAGAATTACTCTCAGAAATACGGTGCGAAAATTTATTTCAAACGGGAAGACCTCTGTCATACCGGAGCGCACAAAATCAATAATACGATAGGTCAAATCTTACTCGCCAAATATATGGGAAAGACCGAGATCATCGCTGAAACCGGAGCCGGGCAACACGGCGTCGCAACCGCAACCGTTTGTGCGTTAATGGGATTGAACTGCATAGTCTATATGGGCGAAAAGGATATGGAACGCCAAGCTCCGAATGTGCAGCGAATGAAAATGCTGGGAGCAGAAGTGCGTTCGGCAACTTGCGGCAGTAAAACATTAAAAGACGCAACCAATGAAGCAATCCGTCACTGGATCAATTTTCCGGATTCTTACTATCTGATCGGTTCAGTTGTCGGACCTCATCCCTATCCCGAAATGGTCGCTTACTTTCAATCCATCATATCGGAAGAAATAACGGAACAATTGCGGGAAATCGAATCAGCATCACCGACCAAAATAATTGCTTGTGTAGGAGGCGGAAGTAATGCTGCCGGAGCCTTTTATCATTTTTATTCCAATCCTGAAGTCGAGTTGATTGCTGTTGAAGCAGCAGGAGAAGGATTGAAGTCAGGGAAAAGCGCCGCAACATCGGTTTTGGGTTCTCCCGGAGTTTTACATGGAAGTTTGACCCTGTTGATGCAAGATTCTTTTGGCCAGGTTACGGAACCACACAGTATTTCCGCAGGATTGGATTATCCGGGTATCGGGCCGCTACATGCCTACACCATTTCTTCCGGAAGAACCAAATCAGTCGTTGTCAGTGATTCGGAGGCATTACATGCTGCATTGGAATGCAGCCGATTGGAAGGAATCATTCCCGCACTTGAAAGCGCACATGCCATTGCAGCGCTTAAAAAATTAGGATTCACCTCAGAAGAAATAATCATCATCAATCTTTCCGGAAGAGGTGACAAAGACATTAATACGTATCAAAAAGCATTTCAAGATCTATGAATCCATTCAAAAAAAACGAGAAATCCCTCAGCCTGTTCGTTACAGCCGGTTATCCCGAAAAAGAGAGTTTAACACAACAGATCCTCGATCTGCAAGAACGGGGAATTGATTTCATCGAAATTGGAATTCCATTCTCAGACCCATTGGCAGATGGACCGGTGATTCAGGAAACCAGTTCGATTGCATTGAAAAACGGAATGAATTTAAACCTTCTGTTTGAACAGCTCACAGCAATCAGGGATCAGGTCAAAATTCCATTGGTTCTTATGGGCTACCTGAATCCCATTCTTCAATTTGGATTGGACTCCTTTTTGGAACAATGTGAATCAGTCGGGATTTCAGGATTGATCATTCCGGATCTTTCTTTCGAATTGGTTCAACATAAATACAAACGCACTTTTGATTCTCATCGGGTTCCACTGATTTACCTGGTCACACCTTCCTCTACCAATGCACGGATCACCCAAATAGTACAAGCAAGCCGGTCGTCTTTCATTTATCTTGTCGGACAAAATAAAATTACCGGTTCTTCCTATTCCTTATCGGCAAATGCAAAACGTTATTCGGAAGTGAAATCACTTTGTGGAGAAGTTCCTTTATTCCTTGGTTTTGGAATTTCAAGTTCCGCTCAAAAGAAGGAAGCTTTCAACTACCTGGATGGTGTAATCGTCGGATCTGCCTATCTGCAAGCACTTTCCATTGGAAAAGAAGAAGAATTTATTGAAAACCTGGTCAGTTAACAACTCTGTAACGAATGAAGCGTTAATTTTGCGCGTATGAAAGCGGATACAAAATCGTACGACTCAACCAAAACCGCCTATCCGATTCTTTTTGCAATTGCTTTCGGGCATTTACTGAACGATTTGATCCAGGGAGTCTTACAACCTTTATTCCCTTTAATCAAGGAAACCCAGCATCTGGATTACGGACAAGTTGGATTCATCATGTTTGCATTCCAGATCACTTCTTCGCTTTTTCAACCTATTGTAGGCTCCATTACAGACAGATACCCACAACCTTATTCCTTCAGTTTCGGAATGTTGTTTGCCATCGTCGGAATCATTGTTTTGTCTTACTCCGAGAATTTCACCATGACCCTGGCTGCTGCCTGCTGCATCGGATTGGCATCATCCGTATTTCATCCGGAAGCCTCACGCGTTGCCTATTCAGCTTCAGGAGGGAAACGGAGTCTCGCCCAAGCTATTTTTCAATTAGGTGGAAACGGTGGTACGGCGCTCGGTCCTGTCCTGGTCGCCTTGTGCGTTCTTCCTTTCGGACAAAAATATACCTTGTTGTTTGTTATTGCAGGAGTAGCCGGATTTGGAATTCTGCTTTTTGTCAGTCGCTGGTACAAAGGTTATTTGCAAGAACATCTGAAAAACACAAAAGCACGAATTATTACCCACCAGCTTTCCAAACAACGGGTCTACATTTCGGTTGTAATCCTGCTGATATTGCTTTTTTCAAAATATTTCTACACGGCCAGCATTTCAAGCTACCTGATTTTTTATGCTAAGGAGCGTTTTAACCTCGTGGGAAGCCAGGGACAACTGTTATTAGCTGTTTATCTTTTCGCAATCACTCTTGGTACTGTAATCGGCGGATTGGCAGGTGACAAATACGGACGTAGGAATATCATTTGGTTTTCCATTTTGGGAGCCGCACCCTTTACCCTGCTTCTACCTTATATGAATCTTACCGGAACGATTGTCTGCCTGGCTTGTGCCGGTTTCATTCTCGCTTCCGCTTTTCCTTCTATTCTCGTTTATGCGCAGGAGTTACTTCCGGGAAGAATCGGGATGATCTCCGGAATGTTTTACGGTTTTGCCTTCGGAATGGGTGGAATCGGGGCAGCTTTCCTCGGAGATTTGATTGATAAACGTGGAATTATCGAAGTCTATCACATCTGTTCCTTCCTACCCTTGATAGGAATCATAGCCGTTTTCCTACCTTCATTCCGCGTAAGAAAACAGGCTTAAGCTTTTTTAGGCGGTGCCTGGTAAAACTCTTTCAGGTAAGCCGGCTCAAAATACGCCACATCCTCAAATTCCTGCTTTAAAAACTTATGATATGCAATCGAAATCTGCCCTTTTGCCGAAGGATCCAGGTTTAAATCAAACTCAACGTTTCTGTCGCCCCAAAGTTCTTCCATCTTTTGAGCACCATCTCCAAAACAGACAAAAGGTTCAAAATCCGAATAGGAATTCTCATCCAGCACATCTGCACTCACCGGTTTCAGAATATCCGAATCGAAATTGGTGATCAATGAAAAAACTTCCATTCTTCGCGCATCAATCATCGGACAAAGATTGGATGCAGGATATACAATTCGTGCTACTTCAGCCATGGCTTGAAGTGTATCTACGGAAATAAGCGGAATCTTTAAAGCATAACACAAGCCTTTTGCAGTGGAAACTCCAATCCGCAGACCGGTATACGAACCTGGTCCGGCAGAAATGGAAACTGCAGACAAATCCTGTGCTGTAATACCTTGTAAATCGAATGTTTTTTGAATAAGGACCGTGAGTTGTTCCCCATGGGAATATCCTTCATCCTTAAATTCTTGAATTTGGACCATTTCCCCATTCAAGGACAATGCAACGGAACATACTTTCGTCGCAGTTTCAATATGTAAAATCAATGTCATGCTACCTGGTTGGGATTCGTCTTTAAGGAAGAACTTCCAATTTGAAACCGATTCCATGAATATTTGAAATCGAAATTTTGTCATCCATGGAAAAATATTTTCTCAACTTGGTGATAAAAACATCCATACTCCTACCTGCAAAATAATCATCCTGCCCCCAAACTGCGGTCAGGATATTTTCCCGGGGAACAACTGCATTTTTGAACTTACAGAGGATTTTCAGCACCATTGCTTCCTTTTTGGTTAATGTTTTTTCAAACTCCGGATGCTTTAATGTAAAATTCTCCGTATCGAAAACGTACGAACCGATCTGAACCGTTTTTTCTTCCGGGTCGTCTTTGATATTGACCCTTTTCAGAAGTGCTTTGACCCTTACCGAAAGCTCATCAAAAGAAAAAGGCTTTGTCAGGTAATCATCTCCACCGGCATTGAATCCCGCAATCTTATCTTCAGTCATTGCTTTTGCGGTGAGGAAAATGATTGGAATATCCTGGTTCATTGTACGAATTTCGCGTGCCAATGTAAACCCATCTTTTTTGGGCATCATCACATCAAAAATGCATAAATGAAACTCATCTTCAGAAAAACGCATATGACCGTCCATTCCGTTTGTACACAGTACAACCTGATAACCTTCTGATTTCAACTGATCGGAGATAACAAATCCCAAATTGGCGTCGTCTTCAACCAATAATATTCTAGCCTTTGGTTTCATTCTAAAATGATTGTTTTTGTGAAGATAACAAGAAATAGTTTCGGGATAATTGATCTCTATGAAAATAGATGAACCGAACTAAAAAAGATAAGAGCTCAAGACGGGCGTCTCAAGCTCTTATCACACTAATCAACCTAACCTACTACTACTGCCACAAAGATAAGCCATAATTACATTGGTTTCGCACTTTTGGGAGAGACTTACAAAAAAGAACAAATAAAGGATTTAAAGAATGGTTTAAACGAAAGTATAACGCTTACGTTAAATAATTCACTGATCAGTCAATTACATCTAAAATTGAACAGATTAGGTACTAATCAAGTCAGTTAAAATAAAGCATAAGCAAGTACCTTGCCGAATTAAGATTCCAAGAAAGGGTGTTTTTTTTGCACAAAAAAGAATGGCTTTTCAATGTTGAGTGGATGAAATGATTGATGAACGGATTTTTTAACAATTTAATCTAAAACACTAAGTACAAGCCACATTTTCAACTACCTCGTTTTAGTGAACCGAATATAATTCAGGAATCTCAGACCCTACTCAAAATACTTTCTTACCTTTGAAAGTATCTAGAAACTGATTAAGAATGGATAAAATTTTAATAGTTGATGATGAAGAGGATATCCGGGAAATTCTTGGGTACAATCTGAAGAAGGAAGGATTCAAAGTCTTTCTTGCCGAAAACGGTCAATCAGGCATTAGCATATGTAAAGAGGAGAAACCCGATTTGGTGATTCTCGATGTGATGATGCCGGGAATGGATGGAATCGAAGTCTGTGACCAAATTCGAAATACAAAAGGGTTAGAAAATGTACTGATCTGTTTTTTGACAGCCCGCAACGAAGACTATAGTCAAATTGCAGGTTTGGATGCGGGAGCGGATGACTACATCTCAAAACCAATCAAGCCACGCGTTCTTATCAGTCGCGTTCACGCACTTTTGCGAAGAAAGGAATCTGTTCAGGCAAAACCTTCGGGCACGCCTGACCTGGTCATTAACCGCGAGAAATACCTGGTCATTAAAAATGGGGAAACACTTCACCTTCCTAAAAAAGAATTTGAATTACTCTCCCTTTTGGCTTCGCGACCGGAAGTTGTCTTTGAACGCGATGTAATCCTGGAACGTGTCTGGGGAACCGATATCGTTGTAGGTGACAGGACGATCGATGTCCATGTCAGAAAACTGCGCGAAAAAATCGGTGACGATTATATACAAACTGTTAAAGGGATTGGATATAAATTCAAAAATATTTGACCTTCGATTAAGTTCTTTAAGGTTGAGATCTAAAAAAAGAGCCGTGATATATCACGGCTCTTTTTTAATCTTTGACTTTTTTAATCCCTTTGAATTTATGGAATTCATCAAATATCCAATAAACGTTTAAGGCCAAATTACTTTCCCAATTCTGTTTTTTATATTCAACAAGATCATATTTCGGTTGAACTTGCCATAACAATCCTATTTCCACTTTCATTGGATAGGTGTCTTGACAAATTTTCTTTCCAAACAAGCACACCAAGCGATTTTGATCGATAATTTTATTATTGGAAACATTCTTTCCCAAACTGATAAATGCTTCATCCCAAATTGCGATATAAGATGATCCTGATTTATTCACAGGAATATTTGCTCTTACCAAATAGCGCAGCCTGGACTTTCTTGCATTCGAATAAAATTCTCCGCCTTTGCTAAATACGTCCCTAATTCCGCCTATTGCAGTGTCTTTCGCGCCTAAATACCTAAACTCGTAACGGTAACGTTGTTGAAATTCAATACGCCCCAGTTTTTGATATAATGTTGCTTGAAGGGTTGTTCGAAACTCATGATAATATTTCTGCACACCTTCGCTTCTTGGTGTCCATGATCCCCAATGACCCAATGGAGAAATTGAGAAACGCAATTTCCCGGGAATAGGAAAGTAATGTATCCATGGACGCACCACATTCGTTGACATATCTTTAAACAAATTCAAATGTTGACCATTCACAATATTGTTTGCATCACTACCTCTTCTGTATTGATAATCCACTTGGTACTGCCAAGTCATCTGGTCAGCCTTATTTCTTTTTATCGTACCGTTAAAATTCCCCTCAAACCAAAATGATTTGCGCTGAATATATGTCCTACTGTCCGTTGTTTGTGCTTGGGTAATTTGTGGTAAAGTACAAACGACCGTCAAAGAAGAGATAATTAATTGTTTCATTTTTAAATTTTTGCTCCTGGATTAACAAGAATCATTTTCTGAGGGCAAAACTAATGGCTTCACATTGAATTAATATCCAACAAATGATAGTTTAATTTTTTGATAACATTTTTAATATTCCCATAACATGAAGGTTCTTTTTGAGCGTTTTTTCGAGCATTATTATCCGTTTCACCCCCATTTATTTTCCTCCAAAAAACCATTTCTTAATATTTACTTAACATTGGGGCTGTTTTAAATATCTCAAACACTGATACTTTGGGCTATCAGGCATTACAAATACATTGAAATCTTTCAACTTTACCATTTCGTTAACATTTGCTTTCCGGGAAACATCCTCAACAAAGTAGAATTACATTTGCGCAACAATATTAAGTTTAGTAAAATGGCATCAGGATTTTTAAAATTTTTCTTACCAAAAGACAAAGTGTTTTATTCCCTATTTGAAGAAGCTTCTCAGAATTTGGAAGCAATCGCCGGGAAGTTGGTATTATGTGTAAACGAATCTGATTACAATAAGAGAGCATCCATCATTAAGGAAATGGAAGATCTGGAGCATCAAAATGATGATCTGACACATAAAATCTTTGTTGAATTAGGTAGAAATTTCATTACTCCTTTTGATCGCGAAGATATTCACTCCTTAGCAACTTCGTTAGATGATATTGCGGATTACATTTATGCTTCTGCAAAGAAAATCAACTTCTACAAAGTGGACCCGAACGATTCCGGAATCTTGAAAATGGCAGATGCGATTCACGATGCGGTTTTGGCAGTGAACGCGGCAGTTAAAGAGCTTCGAAATTTGAAAAACACTCAAAAAATCGTTGAATGTGTCATCAAAATCAATTATGTTGAAAACCAGGCAGATGATATTTTTGACTTGAGTATTGAAAAGTTATTTGATTCGGATATTGATGCAAAAGATTTGATCAAGAAACGTGAAATCTATCAAATCATGGAGGTTGCAACGGATAAATGTGAAGACGCAGGAAATGTCATCGAATCCATCGTTGTAAAATACGCTTAATACTAATTGGTAAACCAACTAAAGATATGTTTACACTATTAATTGTCATCATTGTCATTGCCTTATTATTTGATTTGGTAAATGGATTTCATGATGCTGCAAATTCAATCGCCACGGTTGTTTCCACCAAAGTACTTACTCCATTTCAAGCTGTTGTCTGGGCAGCTCTTTTTAACGTTGTCGCTTTCTGGGTATTCGATATGAGTGTCGGAAATACGGTAGCAAAAACAGTCGACAATAGCGCTATTGATTTATATGTGATCCTAGCCGGATTAATCGCAGCAATGATTTGGAATCTGTTAACCTGGTGGCTGGGGATTCCATCCTCTTCATCCCACACTTTGATCGGGGGATTTGCCGGTGCTGCTGTCGCTCATGCCGGATTTGATGTGATCGCTTCCGCAGAGATCATTAAAGTCACTTTATTCATTTTCCTTGCACCATTTATCGGTGGTATCATTGCCTTCGTAATCGCCATGATTACAGTAAGCAGGAGTTTCGCTAAAAAGATGATCTCCATCTTGATTCTTTCCACCGTGACTTTTTTCATCATGGATTACATGGTGGAATACCTGGATGTCAAACCGGTTATGATGTATATTGTCATGGGAATGATCCTCCTGTTTATCCTCACGTATACCTGGTACCAGATTGTTCATGGAAAACGTCAAACTGCCATGAAAGAATCAAACATGTACAAGAAATTACAATTACTTTCATCCGCTGCCTTTTCACTAGGACATGGTGGCGCAGACTCTCAAAAAGTAATGGGTATTATTTGTGCAGCATTGATGGTATTCGCAAATTCGCAACGCAATGAACAAGGACAAATTACAGGAGAGATTCCTAAAATGTTCCAGATTTCAGAAGTATTCCAAATTGAGTTCGAGGATGCAGATGGAAAAAAGGCGAAGTTCAAACCAGAATACACAAAGGATATTGATTCCTTGAAGATCGAAAAGGAAGATCACATTTTGATTTACACGAAGGGTGAGGATATTTACGATGCAAAAACGCACGATATCATCTTCAAAGGAAAACAGTTGAATAAAGAATACATGGAAGCAAGTATCTTTAATGACTACGTGAACAAAGAAGGAGAAATTCGCAAAGGACACAAAATCAAGGCGAAAGTGAATTCCGAAACAATGCCGGGCTGGATTGCCTTTTCCTGTTACCTGATGATCGGTTTAGGTACTATGATGGGAGGATGGAAAATTGTGAAAACCATGGGAACAAAAATCACCAAAGTAACTCCACTGGAAGGTGTTTGTGCTGAAACAGCAGGTGCTTTGACTTTGTTTACCGTATCTAACTTAGGTATTCCGGTTTCAACAACACATACCATTACCGGATCCATCATTGGTGTTGGAGCGACAAAACGTTTGAGTGCTGTTCGCTGGGGTGTGACAATCAACTTGCTTTGGGCGTGGATCCTGACCATTCCGGTTTCAGGTTTATTGGCCGCAGGAATTTATTATATCACAAAGTTGTTTCATTAAACATCAGATAATTTATGAAAGAAAACTCTCATCCTTGTGATGGGAGTTTTTTTTGTAACTAGTTTTATGAATTCACGTTTACAAAAGCAAAATTTACTCCTATGAAAATTTCCCTGATTTCTATTTCTATCCTTGCCGCGATCGCATTCTTTTCTTTTTCAAAACCCGGAAAACCTGTTTTGGATTTGGCCGGGTTAAAAAATGCAACAAAAGTCGGGTTTTCTTATATCCCTCCCGGAAAAACAGTCATGGGAACCGATACGATCTCTTGTGATGGTTTTTTCATATCGAAAAAGGAAGTTTCCAATTTCTATTATCAGGAATATTTAGATGATTTGAAAAAGGCAGGGAAAATGGAGGAATATCGATTGGCACTGGTTGATTCCGCAAAATGGAATTCAGCTTACTTTAAGGGAGATAAATACGTCCAGCACTATTTTAGCCATAAAGCATACAAATATTATCCTGTGGTAAATCTAACACGTCAACAAGCAGAAAAATATTGTGAATGGTTGACGCAGGTTTGGCGTAAATACACCCAAAACCAAAGCCTCGTCTTTCGTTTGCCCAAAAGAGCCGAATTTCTTCGTGCAGCGAATGGAACCAGTTTGTGCAGACCTTATGCGTGGAATTCTCCTTACATAAGATCTCAAAATGGGAAAATGATGGCTAATTTCTTACAAATTGATGGCGGAGCTATCACCCGAGATACCATTACGGGGAAATTCAAAGTAACAGGTACCTATTTCGATCTCCTTGGAAACGGAGCAGAATATGCAGATGTAACCGCGCCGGTTGAATCCTACTTTCCGAATGAATTCGGGATCTATAATTTAAATGGGAATGTTTCCGAAATGGTTTTCGAGCAAAATATAGCTGTTGGTGGTGATTGGCATTCTCCGGGATATGATATCCGCAATGAGAGCACCAAGAAATTTACAGAAGCAAATCCGATGGTCGGTTTCAGACCGGTTATGACCTTTCTGGAAAGTTCAAACAGTGAAAAAGGTTCCAAGGGTTCCAAGTAAGAAGTTTAAGTAAATCTATTTTGAACTTTTGATCCCGATAGTTATCAGGATTTGAACTTTTGAACTTTTTGAACCTTCATTTTGAACTATATTTGTAAAAACACAAGAACAATGACACTCAAAGAAACCATTTCAGCGGTTGAAACTTTTCACAATGCGTTCAACATCCAGAATAATTACGAACCGACAGCACAATTGTCCGAAGCCGATATCACTCTTCGTTACAACTTGATGAAAGAAGAAAACGAAGAGTACCTGGAAGCTGCAAAAAATGGGGATCTGGTAGAAATCGCCGATGCTTTGGGCGATCAATTGTACATCTTGTGCGGAACAATACTAAAACACGGGTTACAAGACAAAATTGCAGAAGTTTTTGAGGAGATTCAACGCTCAAATATGAGTAAACTGGATGCGAATGGCTCACCTATTTACCGTGAAGATGGAAAAGTCCTGAAATCCGAATTGTATTTCAAACCGAACATCTTAGCTGTTTTGGACAAATAGGATGCAGCGTTTCAATATTCGTGTTTACGGGATTTGCATCAATGAAAGACAGGAAATTCTGCTTTCAGATGAGTCACATCGGGATTGGAATTTCACGAAATTTCCGGGAGGTGGATTGGAATTTGGAGAAGGAATGACTGATTGCCTGAAACGCGAATTTCAGGAGGAATTCAACCTGGAAATTCAAATTGGTGAATTGTTTTACCTGACCGATTTTTTTCAGGTTTCGGCATTCTCCGAAAACGATCAGGTTGTCTCTATTTATTATTTGATCCAAGCAGACCTGGAAGCTTTGGATCAACTTGTGAATGATCAGGCAGGCGAAGAAAAACTGCATTGGATAAAGCTTTCTGAATTAACAGCCGAGCTGATCACTTTTCCAATTGATAAGATTGTAGCACAAAAACTATTGACTCTTCATAAATGACTTGGTGAGGAGTTGCAAACCTGGCAATTACTCGTTGAATTGAAGAATCTTTAGAAGAAAACCATTTAAATAAATTAATTTTATCCGATTTTTGATCATATAAATTTCTTTTTAGAAAACAGGTTTGCAGCGTAAACAATAAAATAATCGGATTGTTTGCAGTGATTGAGGTAGTGAGGAAGCGTTAAACTAAGAGAATGAACAAAAAAATACTAGTTGTTTTCGGTACAAGACCCGAAGCTATAAAAATGGCTCCATTGATTAAAGAACTTCAATCATATAGGGATCATTTTGAGGTGCGCATTTGTGTTACGGCACAACATCGTGAAATGCTCGACCAAGTCATGCTCTTTTTTAATTTAACTCCCGATTATGACTTGGATCTGATGAAACCGAATCAGAATTTGTTCCAACTGACTGCCGATATCGTCAGCGAATTAAAAGCTGTTTTTGATTCCTACGAACCGGACTTTACATTCGTCCATGGTGACACCACCACCACTTTCAGCGCAAGTTTAGCTGCATTTTATTCAGGATCGCGTGTTTTCCACGTGGAGGCCGGTTTACGGACCAATGATAAGCACTCTCCTTTTCCGGAGGAAATGAACCGTCAATTAACAACCCGGTTGACGGATCTTCATTTTGCTCCAACTGAAGAAGCAAAACAGAATCTCCTGAAGGAGAATGTGCCGGAAAAATCGATCTTTGTAACTGGAAATACAGTAATTGATGCGCTTTTGCAGAGTGTGGAAAAAGTGAAATCAAATCCGAGTAAACTAATCATTGATCTTTCAGGCAAATTGGGGAATAAAGACGTGATTCTGGTAACCGGGCACCGGAGGGAAAACCATGGTGAGGGATTCATGAATATTTGTCAGGCTTTGAAGGAAATTGCGGAAAGTTATCCGGATCTTTGGATTGTTTATCCTGTACATCTAAATCCAAACGTACAGCAACCCGTTTACAGCTTACTGGGTACTACTGAGAATATTTTATTGATAGACCCATTGGATTATCCTGATTTTATCTGGATGATGGACCGATCAAAACTAATTATTACAGACAGCGGTGGCGTACAGGAAGAAGCTCCAAGTCTCGGAAAACCCGTGCTTGTTATGCGGGATACAACGGAGAGACCTGAAGCTGTTGTTGCCGGAACGGTCAAATTGGTTGGGACGAACACAGATTCAATTGTTTCAGAAGTCAGAAACCTGCTTTCCAATAAGGATTATTATATGAAAATGAGTCAGTCACATAATCCGTATGGCGATGGCAAAGCCTGTGAGCGAATTGTAAAACATATTATGGACAGCATTTCGTCCGACACTATACAATGAATCTTAAGCAACAGGCATTTTCGGGGGTAAAATGGACAACTTTATCTGCTTTGGTCAATATCTTAGTTCAATTAGTTCAGCTTGTTATACTGACACAGTTACTTAGCCGGCAAGATTTCGGATTGATGGCAATTGTAATGGTTGTTATCGGTTTTTCTCAGCTATTCATTGATATGGGAGTTTCTAACGCAATCATTTATAAAAAAGAAATCAGTTATAAAGAGTTGAGTTCCCTCTACTGGTTTAACATCGTTGTAGGGTGTACCTTTTTCCTGCTGTTAGTTTTTTCATCCTGGTCAATTGCCCGATTTTACGATAATAACAGACTTTCGTCATTGGTGCAATTGGTGGCAATTTCCTTTGTGATCCAACCATGGGGGCAACAGTTCATGATCTTTCTTCAGAAAGAGTTGAAATTTAAAATCCTGGCCCAGGTTGAAATCATTTCCAAGTTCGTATCTTTTTCCTCGGTAATCATTCTCGCTTATTTGGATTATGGAGTGTATTCACTTGCACTGGGAACTCCTGTTTACGCTCTTTGCAGTGCTGTCGGTTATAACATTGTGGGGAGAAGATATTACCAACCGAAGCTTTTCTTCAGTTTTCAAAAAGTGAAGACCTACCTTAATTTTGGCTTGTTTCAAATGGGAGACAAATTCCTGAACTATTTTGCCTTGCAAATGGACACCATTTTGATTGGAAAAATAATGGGAATTGAGATTCTTGGAGTATATAATATTGCAAAGGACCTGACAAGCAAACCTTATATGATAATAAATCCGATCATAACACGGGTTACCTTTCCGGTGATGTCCAAAATAAATCACGATATTCCTAAACTAAAGCTGATTTTCCTTCAGACCCTAAATTACCTTTCTTACATAAATATTCTAATCTACTTGTTGATTATCCTTTTAGCAGAACCAATTGTACTCGTTTTATTCGGTTCCAAATGGGTGGATGCAATCCCTTTAATTCAAATCCTTGCGTTAACATACGTTTTCCGGTCTTTCGGAAATCCTTCAGGAAGTCTTTTATTATCACTTGGAGCCGCGAAACAGGCATTTATTTGGAATTTGCTCGTCTTTATCTTATATCCGGTATCCATTTTTAGTGGAAGTTATTGGGGGTTAATCGGAATTGCTATTGGAACTTGCATACTTCAGGTTGTATTGTTTATCCCGAATTGGAAAATGAATGTGCAACCATTTATAAATGTCAGTTTTTCAGAATACCTTGCAGTATATGCCAAACCATTCTTATTGCCGTTAATTGCATCCCTTCCGTGTTATCTGTTATTAATGTTTATGCAACCTACGATTTGGTCCATGCTCATTACAAGTATATTGTTCACCGTATTGTTCCTTTCCCTTGCTTTGAAATTTGAGAAATATTTGGTTATTGACGCCGTTGAATTTTTGCCTGACAAATTAAAACAGTCTAAGGCTTTGGTTAAATTAAAAAACAAAGGAGATTGAATCTGATTCATTTCTAATATTCACTTATGAAAATAGGTATTGTAACAGTTTGGTTTGAGCGTGGTGCGGGGTATGTTTCTCAACAGTATAAAAAGATTCTGGAACAGGAACACGAGGTATACATTTATGCTAGAGGTGGAGAACACTTCGCGAAAAATGACAGTCATTGGGATGATGGAAAAATAACATGGGACAATTATTCTTATTTTAGAGTACCTACTTTTTTAAACCTTAAAAGATTTAAGAAATGGATTTCAGATAATGAAATTGAAATTGTTTTCTTCAATGAACAACACTGGTGGTTGCCTGTATTGCTGTGTAATGAAATGGGAATCAAGACAGGTTCGTATATTGATTATTATACAAAAGAAACAGTTCCCTTTTTTAAAAGCTATGATTTCCTGATCTGCAATACGAAAAGGCATTATGAAGCTTTTTCATGGCATCCACAATGTTTTTTTATTCCCTGGGGCACAGATGTCGACATTTTCAAACCCCAGATTACTGTTCCCGATAAGACACATAAAATTAATTTTTTCCACTCTGCAGGATTCAATCCATACCGTAAAGGAACCGATCTCGCTATTAAAGCATTTGACAGCCTGAATGCACCGGAAGCAAAGTTGATCATTCATACGCAAGTGGATCTCGGAATTTATTTTCCAGGATTGGATCCGGTCATTGAAAAATTGCTCCGGCGTAATCAGCTTGAAATCCTCACTAAAACAGTTCCTGCTCCAGGTCTGTATCATTTAGGAAACGTTTATGTATATCCTTCGAGGCTAGATGGGATTGGATTGACAATGTCTGAAGGTTTGGCTTGCGGACTTCCATTAATTGCATCTGATTGTCCCCCGATGAATGAATTCATTGTTGAAGGAGAAAATGGCAAATTGGTTTCAATTGATTCTTATGAGATGAGAAAAGACGGGTATTATTGGCCCGAATGCAATCCATCTGTAGATTCGTTGAAAGAAGCAATGGATTTTTATGTCGAGAATGCAGACAAAATCGAAACATATCAGCAGAAAGCCAGAGCCTATGCCCTTGAAAACTTGAACTGGGCTGTAAATGCAGAACCAATCAATCAGTTGTTTCAGTCAGTCGGAATCATAGAAAACAAAGATCTTGAATTTATTAACCAATTTGAAAACAACCGATTTTTCTATAAAAAGAGAACTTCGTTGAAGTTGGTCTGGTTCGCTTTTCATAAAGCCAAACCCTTTGCTAAAAAGGTTATTCGATTAACTAAAAAGATCTTTAAAATTAAATAACTAGAGATTATACTTTAAATTCACATATGATGCTCAGGGATTAGGTCATTCAAGCTTAATTCACCTGGTAAAAGAAAAATGGAATACTTAACAAATTTCTTATTTAATGCTACAGGCATATCCTACTTGCTGATATGGCTGATGGTCTTTATTTCTATCATTGATAAGAAAAGGACTATTAAGTTCTGGACTGTATCCATGATTCTCTTATTTTCTTTTCTATTCCTAGGCTTGAGAAGCAATACATCCGGAACAGACACCATTAATTATGTAAAGTATTTTAACTCGGATACACCCAATGAAGGATTCGAGGCATTTTACAACGCTTTTACATATCTGTTGCGCCTAATTACCGGACCGGAAGGATTTGTATTTGCAAATGTATTCGTTCAAATGCTACTGATCGTACTTATCTGCCGGATCATTAAGCTTCAGAATATGGCTTTGGTGCTGTTGGCTTACGTGAGTTTTTTACCGGGTTTTGATATGCTTACAAATGGTCTTCGGCAAGGATTATCGACATGTATTGTCACACTGATATTTGTATTGGCTTATCAGCGACAGGTGATTCCTAAAATAACAGCATTCTGCGTGGTCTTTTTACATAAGTCGACTTTAACTTTTGGAATCTTCTACTTTTTAGCATGGATCAAAAACGAAAAATACCTATTCCGGATAATTAACGTGTTGGCAATTGCTTTTGTCCTATTAATTGCTTCATGGCATGTGATCAATTTTACAGAAGATTTAGCCGGATTTGCAACAGCAGTATCTATGCCGATGTTCGACGTAGACCAAAGTGTGGGTAATAAATTCAATATCTATCTAATTGCAGAACAGGAAATCCTTTTAGGAGCATTTAAATATTACTTCCTACTGATTCTGTTGGGGTTTTTGAGTACTTTCTACATCTATCGGAAACAAATCAAAATGTTGCCCGATAAGCGCCAAATATTGTTGTTTGCAATGCTGGTATTCCTTCTGGCATTGCCATATGCATTGATCTGGCAAAGTCCGTATTCGTACCGATTTATGTATAGTGCGTTTTTACCCGGATTAGTGTTCGCCGTAAAAATGGTTGAAATCGGAAATCAAAGAAAACACATGCTGTATCTGCTATTGATTTTACTTGTTTCAGCAGTCCTTACATATGGAAGTAACACCTATTTAAACTTCACCTATATTTTCGCATAAGATGAACAACCTGGTTATTATTCCGTTTCACGATTATAAAGTGTCTCTGCAGGAAGGCTTCAGAACCCGTGATGCCCATTTGTACGAACATTTTATTAAAAATGAGAACGTTGACAAAGTTGTAATCGTGAACAGGCCTACTTCACTTGCAGAAGTACTCGTGAAAAGAAAAAAAATCCGTACACTTAAAAACGTTATCTACAGTGATCATTTTTGTTATTTGCAGCAGCTAAATGAAAAAGTTTATATCATAGATTTTTTTGTTTTTGATTTTTTATCAGTGATCCGGAAAAGACATGCTTGGTTGCCGTTTATTTATTCCAAAAAGGAGATCGCAGCAAAAACAAAGAATGCTCTGAATTATTTGGACATCAAGCATTTTGCTGTTTATATGTCCGCTCCATTTTCTGTTGAAACTGCCATGAACCTTGAAGCAGATGTCAAAGTCCTTGATGCTGTAGACAATTTTGCAAAGTACAAAAACTGGGATTACTTCAACAACACCATCGTTTCTCTTTATGAAACAGCCAAACAACATTTCGACTTCATTTTTGTTAATTCTCAAGACACATATAATTATCTGGAGCCACAATGCAGAGCATTCTTAGAACTTGTACCTAATGGTGTTGATTTTGAAAAGTTCCGGGGAACTTTCCCCAGACCCTCAGATTTACCTCCGGGTAAAATTGTGGGTTACGCAGGTAAAATGCAACGTATGTTCAATGCTTCGCTTATGATCAGACTTGCTGCAAAATACCCGGATGTTCAGTTTGTGCTGTTAGGGAAGTTTCTGGATATTGAATGGAAAAAGAAGTATTGGACAAATGGTATGTCACAGATCAAAAACATTCACTTTTTAGGTGATAAGCAATACGATTCACTTCCAGCTTACTATAACTCATTTGACATCTGTATTATACCGTATTATATTGAGGAGCAACATGGCGGAGATCCAATTAAATTCTACGAATATATGGCGTGTAACAAGCCAATCGTATCTACTGACATCGGGAATATCAGAAAATTCAATGATGATCAATCCATCTTTATCTGTAACAACGAAGAAGCCTTTGTTGAAAAAACCGGACTACTGATCTCCAGACTTCCCGTAGAGAACATTCACTATCAATTACCTACTGAGATAACTTGGGAAATAATAGCGGCACGAATGGTAAAACAGGTATTCAAGCTCAATTAATGCGGCATTAAATGCAGTCTAAAAGATTATGAATAAGAAGAAGAAAAATAAAATAGCTATTATTGGTTCAGCCGGTATCCCAGCAAATTATGGTGGATTCGAGACCTTAGCAGAACAATTGGTAAATTATCTGGGCGAAGATTTCAACTTTACGGTTTATTGCAGTACCAAAAACTATAAACAAAGAGAAAAGAACTACAAAAACGCAAAGCTAAAGTATATTTCTCTCAATGCAAACGGCGTCCAAAGTATTCCTTATGATATTGTGTCTGTTTTACATGCGGTTTTCTCCCATAAGACAATTCTTATGCTTGGTGTGTCAGGAGCTTTAATATTGCCTTTTTTGAAAATCTTTACCCGTCGTAAATACATTGTTCATTTGGATGGTTTGGAATGGAAAAGAGATAAATGGGGAAAAACAGCCAAAAAATTCCTTCGTTTATCTGAATCACTTTCTGTTAAATGGGCGGATGAACTAATTGCCGATAACATAGAAATACAACGCTATCTGGAAAAAGAATATGGGAAATCCAGCTGGCTCATCGAGTACGGAGCAGATCATGTAAATACCTTTTCATACAGCGGCGAAAACGACATCAAATTTCCTGAAGAATATGCGTTCGGTGTATGCCGTATAGAACCGGAAAATAATATTCATCTCATACTTGAGGCTTTTTCGCAATTACCAGCTGTTAACCTGGTGATGGTTGGGAACTGGAAAAATAGCAACTACGGGCAAAATTTGCTGGAAAAGTATAAATCCTGTACCAACATTTACATGGTTGATCCGATTTATGACACCGGTAAATTGAATACTTTAAGAAAGGCTTGCCTGATATATATTCATGGTCACAGCGCCGGTGGCACAAATCCTTCCTTGGTAGAAGCCATGTATTTATCCTTGCCGGTCATAGCTTTTGATGTGCATTATAACAGGGCTACAACGGAAAACAAAGCCATGTATTTTTCAGATGTATCCGCGTTAAAAAATCTGGTTGAAACCTCTTCAGCTTTCTTTACCCAAAATGGAAAAGACATGAAAGCAATTGCAGAGAACCGTTATATATGGCAAGTTGTTTCACAAAAATATAAATCTCTATTAGAGAATACCCCAGAATGATCAAAGAAACAAAACTGATGTAAAACTGTCTGTGAAAAATGAGATAACCCGGTAAATGATCCGGCACTGTAGCCCTTACATTTGTCGGAAAAATTAAATCCATAAAGTTTCATTCCTTCGAAACCACAAAATACTTCTCCTTCAATTGATTGTAATCGGTGATAAAATAAACTTTCAGCAAGGCGGTATAATAGTTATACGGTTTATGCTGCAACAATACTTTGTCGCGTTTGTAGACACTTTTTTCCTCAAACACGCCATTTGCATCCCGTTTATACAACCTCATCAGGGAATCATTCTGCAAGATACTCGAATCTTTCAATTCCAACGGATATTGGGTCGGTGGCAACAAAATGGGATTCGAAGTGTGCATGAAATTGGATTCTTTCCGGTATTTCGGCATGCGAAAATCTCCCAGGACTTTAACTAATTGACCTTCCACATTATTTGAGATGCCATTATTTAATTTACCAACCTTACTTCCCATCATGCTCAACAAACCTTCTTTCATACTTTCTTTAAAACTGAAGTTTTCACGATCGAAAAGCATCGTTTGCAGGTTACTCTTCCAAAAGGTGGAATCATTATACGAAACCGGCATTTTCGGGACAATATCTTCCGGATTGTGTACTAAAAAACTATAACCGGGATCAGCAAAACGTCTTTGATATTCTTGCGCGAACGTTTTATTTCCGATCATCGGGTTTGCAAAGGCGTAGACTTTAAACGTGTTTTTCGGATTCAACCGGGATTTTGGCAGGAAATACAAATATGCGCGTGCCATTTGAGCCAAAGCACCCCCCTGTGAATGCCCGATGATGTAAATCGTGAAAATTCCTTCTTTGTTGAGATTCCGGATCTGTTCCAAAATATCATCTGCGCAATACGACAACCCAAGTATGTATCCGGCATGAATTGCAGCAGATTCATCTTCCGCACATGTATACAAAAAGGTGGTTTCTCCTTTGAAAATAGTGTCTTTCGCCGGAACCAAGGACGAATACATATTCTCCAACCAACTTGATTTCTGGTCTGTAGATCCTCTGAAATTCAGTACCGCCTTCGTTTTCGACTGATTTACGTAGACCTGGAACAGGTTATCCATTCCAAATGCCGGAGATGTATAAATTCGGGTATATTCCTGGGGAATAATGGCATTGTCGGAACCATGCAAATCCAAATAAGTAAAAGAATTGCAGATTTGAATAAAATCCCGGGCCTCTTTTGCATCAAATCCGGGGGAATGCTGGGCATAAGAATCCATACACAGCAAGGCAAAGAGTATTAACAGCAACTTATTCATGGAGAGTTGATTACTTGGTTCTAACCACATAAAGCAAAAATTATTCCGTGGTTACGTGCGGGATTTACTTTAATTTTTCATTGTCCCGATGCCGGGTTGCATCACGGCTGGTTTTCTTCGCTAAGTTCTTTTTTAAAGCTTCCTCCAAATCAACACCTGTTTGATTTGCCAGGCAGATCACCACAAAAAGCACATCAGCTAATTCATCTCCCAAATCTTTGTCCTTGTCACTTTCCTTCTCACTTTGTTCACCATATCTACGCGCAATAATCCTGGCAACTTCACCCACTTCTTCCGTGAGCATAGCCATGTTGGTCAATTCATTGAAATAACGAACACCAACCTCCTTAATCCATTGATCAACTTTTTTTTGTGCTTCTGAAATTTCCATTATTCTTTATTTTTTGAATCGATGATAATTGTAACCGGTCCATCATTCATTAAGCTCACTTTCATATCCGCACCAAAAATCCCTGTCTGAACCGATCTCCCCAAAGCCGTTTGCGCCTTATCAATGAATGATTCATACAACGGAATGGCTTGTTCCGGTCGTGCCGCTGAGATAAAACTAGGTCGATTCCCTTTTTTGGTAGATGCATGAAGTGTAAACTGGCTAACTACCAATAATTCCCCTTGAATATCTTGTAAGGAACAATTCATTTTACCCTCCACATCGGAGAAAATGCGCATTTGAAGTGTTTTTTGAATCAACCAATCTATGTCCTCTTCAGAATCCTGGTGTTCAATTCCTAAAAGAACCAAAAGGCCAACGCCAATTTGGCCAATAATCTGATTATCTACTGTTACACTTGCATGGGAAACCCGTTGAATGACTAGTCGCATGATCAAATATAGGGATTGTTTGAAAAATTTGAAATTTCCAAATTAGCTAAATTGGTAAATATCAATATCGGAACATCGGTATATACCGATCTTCAACTACTCTAATCCACGTTTGTTCCTGCGATGTACATCATCATCATCGCCAGTCATTAATTGCAAGTATGTAAAGTACCTGCTTTCATAAATCTCCCCGCTTTTCAAAGCTTCCTTCACGGCACAGGCCGGTTCATTCAAATGCTGACAATTGTGGAACTTGCATTTTCCGATCAATTCCCGCATTTCCGGAAAATAATGTGAAATCACTTCTTTGTCCAGGTCCACGATCCCGAATGCCCTGATTCCCGGTGTGTCAATAATAAAACCTCCCGATTGCAGCGGATGCATTTCTGCAAAAGTGGTGGTATGTTGTCCTTGATGATGTGCAGATGAAATTTCGCCAACCCGTAAGTCCAGATTCGGATCCAGGGCATTCACCAAAGTACTTTTCCCGGTTCCTGAATGGCCCGCAATCATCACTTGCTGATCCTTGATTTCTTCTCTCAAGAATTCAATATCTTTTTGATTCGTAGCAGAAATAGCATAACAAGGATAACCGACAGTTTCATACATGAACATAATCGCCTTCAAATCCAACAAACCTTCGTCATCCAGTAAATCAACCTTATTAAAAATTAATGTTGTAGGAATTCGAAACGACTCAGCAGCGACTAAAAACCGGTCAATGAATACGAAATGTGTTTCAGGATGCTTCAAAGTTACCATGAGGTAAGCACGGTCGATATTTGCAGCTAAGATGTGCATTTGCTTACTTAGGTTCGTGCTCTTCCGCACAATGTAATTTTCACGAAGTTCGTAATCAACAATCACCCGTTTTCCCTCCTCGTCAATTTTAGGATCAAGAATTACAATATCCCCAACCGCAATTGGATTCGTTGTTTTCAGGCCTTGTAACTTCAGCTTCCCACGGACCCTGCACTCCACAACTTCTCCCGTTGGCATCAAGACCTGATACCATTTACCTGTCGATTTCAATACTCTTCCGTGAAGGTTGTCACTCATGCAGTAAAATTACCGAAAGAGATTGTAAAATAATCACCGAAAAGCATTTATATCTCTCTTATCAGATACAAATTATCTATTTTGAACCGCGAAGAATGAAAGAACATAAAGTTAACTCCTTCCCTTTCTTAGCGCCTTTGCTTCTTTGCTCTAAAATTCCAACGTTATTCCATTCCCATTCGTTATCTTCGTAGCCAAAGTTTTTAGTATGTCAATTGAAGTAAAAAACCTTTCCAAATATTACGGTGAACAAGCGGCGGTAAATGACATTACTTTTTCCGTCGGGAAAGGTGAGATCATCGGTTTCTTGGGGCCAAACGGAGCCGGTAAATCAACGACAATGAAAATGATTACCGGTTTTATCCCTGCTTCACAAGGAGAGATCAGCGTTTGTGGAATTCCTGTTTCCGTAGACTCAATTGAAACCAGAAAACGCATTGGTTACCTTCCGGAAAACAACCCGCTGTATTTAGACATGTATGTCAAAGAATACCTCGAATTTGTTGGGAAAATCTACAAGGTGAAGAACCTGAAAGAACGTGTGAAGGAAATGATCAAATTGGTTGGCCTTGAAGTAGAGCAAAACAAAAAAATCGGGATGCTTTCGAAAGGTTATCGTCAACGTGTGGGACTTGCACAAGCAATCATACACAACCCGGACGTACTGATTCTGGATGAACCGACTTCCGGTCTGGACCCAAACCAATTGGTCGAGATTCGCGAACTGATCAGACGCATCGGAAAAGAAAAAACAGTGATGCTTTCCACGCATATCTTACAAGAAGTGGAAGCAATTTGCGACCGTGTTGTCATTATCCGGCAAGGGAAACTGGTTGCGGATAATTTATCTTCAAACCTACAATTGGCAACAGACACCCAAGTGGTATATGCTGAATTTGATGGTGCTGTCACCAAAAACTTGCTTCAGAAAATTCCGGGTGTTTCCAAAATCGAACGGGTTTCGGATTCCAAGTACCTCATCGAAAGTCAATCTTTGGACGATTTACGTAAAACCGTCGCTCAATTTGCTCAAAAAAATGACTTGCTGGTGCTGACTTTAAGAACAGAAGAGAAATCATTGGAAGAAGTCTTCAAAACATTGACGAAGTAATTTTAGTATACTTCAATTGAGCTAAAAAGGCTCCGAAAACAGTTTTAGAGCCTCTCTCAGTTTTAGTTGAAATCAGTCATTATTCGGAGCTAAAAACTTATAAAGAAGTCCGGCAATAATTGCTCCTGCAATCGGAGCTACCCAAAACAACCACAATTGTTCGATCGCCCATCCTTGTACAAAAATTGCCTGACTTGTACTTCTTGCAGGATTTACAGAAGTATTAGTAACCGGAATACTGATTAAGTGAATCAAAGTTAATCCCAAACCAATTGCTATTCCCGCAAAACCGGCAGATGCTTTTTTATGGGTCGTTCCTAAAATGATGATCAGAAAGGCAAAAGTCATTACGATTTCCGTTATCAATGCAGATTGCATGTTATAACCTCCCGGGGAATGTACTCCATAACCATTCGCAGCAAATCCACCCAGTTCAAAATCCGATTTTCCACTTGCTATCAAATACAAAACTCCGGCTCCGGCTATTCCTCCCAATACTTGTGAGGCAATATACGAGAGCACATTCTTTCCTTCAAATCTACCACCAACCCAAAGACCAACAGTCACTGCTGGATTCAGATGACAACCGGAAATATGTCCGATTGCATACGCCATGGTCAAAACAGTCAAACCAAAAGCGATGGAAACTCCAACAAATCCAATTCCCAATTCAGGAAAACCTGCTGCCAGGACAGCGCTTCCACAACCTCCCAGTACCAACCAGAAAGTTCCAATAAATTCAGCGATTAACTTCTTCATAAACAGTGTTTTATTGAGTTAAATTCTTCATCGTTCCGACGAATTCACACTAAATATAAACTATTAGTTGAAACAACCTGTTAATTCTTTAACCATTAACCGGTTTTTCACCCAGTATCTTTCGTGCCAAATAATGCATTAAATAGATGAGTGGAGTGAGGAAGACTGCAATCACCAATTTTGTCAGGTATCCGGTAATTGCCAAAATGAGAACCATTTTCAATGGATAAGCTCCCGAAAGATACAGCCCGATCAGTGCAACGATAAAGGAATCCACCAATTGTGAAACAACAGTTGACCCGGTGCTTCTCAACCAGATCATTTTTCCTTTGGTCAGCTTACTGAAAAAATGGAAGAGCTGGACATCCAATAATTGGGACACAATAAATGCACAAATACTACCAACCATGATCCAAAGCGAACCACCAAAAGCTTTTGCAAATTCTTTATCAGACAACCAGGAGCCTTCCGCTGTGGGAAGCTGTACAGCAATGTAAACGATTAAAAAACAAAATGCGATCAGACCCGTTGTAATCCAACTCAATCTGCGAACTGCCTGCTTTCCGAAATACTCGTTCATGACATCCGTCAGCAAGAAAACAACCGGCCAGGGGACAATTCCCGCAATCATCGGAGCCAGGTAAGATCCCATGTAAACTAATTTTGCAGAAATCAATTCAGCTACAATGGCACTGGTGATAAAAATCCCGGCCATGACCATAAAGGCAATTTCTTTTCGCGTTTGAAGCATGGTCGAAGATACTACATTTGTTGATTCTTGCATCTTGTTCATTTAAACTTCGCCCCAAAAAGCGGAATATTCCCTATTTTTGCCCATTAAATAATTAAGCCCTGCGATAAATGCCGGGATCAAAAAAAAGACACATGAAAAAGAATGTCATTGAAGAATTAAGATGGAGAGGAATGGTACAAGATATCATGCCCGGTTTGGAAGAACAATTGCTTAAGGAAATGACATCCGGTTATGTGGGATTTGATCCGACTTCCGATTCGTTGCACGTAGGGAACCTGCTTCCAATCATGTTATTGAAACATTTCCAATTGGCAGGCCATAAACCTTACACATTGATTGGTGGAGCCACCGGAATGGTCGGAGATCCATCCGGAAAATCTGCAGAGCGGAACCTATTGGATGAAAAAACACTGAATCACAACGTAGCTTGCTTTGAAAAGCAATTGCGTAAGTTCCTGGATTTTGAAGAAGGAGAAAACAAAGCGGAATTGGTAAACAACTACGATTGGATGCGCCATTTCTCATTCCTGGAGTTTATCCGTGATGTAGGGAAACACATTACAGTAAATTATATGAGTGCGAAAGATTCCGTGAAAAAACGCATTGAAACAGGGATTTCATTTACTGAATTCTCGTACCAATTGATCCAAGGATATGATTTCCTGCATTTGTACAGAACCAACAACGTGAAAGTTCAATTCGGAGGTTCGGACCAATGGGGAAACATCACCACAGGAACGGAATTAGTACGCAAAATTGCCGCTGGAGAAGCTTATGCTTTCACTTGTCCTTTGTTGACAAAAGCAGATGGAGGAAAATTTGGAAAAACAGAATCCGGAACCGTTTGGTTGGATCCTGAAAAAACGAGTCCTTACGCATTCTACCAATTCTGGTTAAATGCAACGGATGTGGATGCTGTCAAATTGATCCGTTTCTATACTTTGAAAACACAAGCGGAAATTGAAGCTATTGAAAAAGAACACAATGAAGCTCCTCATTTACGTATCTTACAAAAAGCAATCGCAGAAGAAGTAACCATTCGTGTTCATGGAAAAGAAGCTTTGGATATGGCGATTGCCGCTTCCAATATTCTATTTGGAAAATCCACTTCGGAAGATTTGAAGAAATTGTCAAACGATACTTTCCTAAGCATTTTTGATGGTGTCCCAATGGCAACCATCAAGCGGTCAGAATTAACCGAAGGAATTAGTATTGTTGACCTACTTTCTGCTAAAACGGGATTCTTACCTTCCAACGGGGAAGCAAAACGCGAATTAAAAGCAAACGCCATTTCATTGAATAAGGATAAGATCAGTGAAGGTACCTTGGTTGGTCCGAGCGACTTGATCAATGAAAAATTCATCCTTTTAGGCAAAGGAAAAAAGAATAATTACATTGTCATTGTGGAATAAAAATCCTGTAAAATAAATCCTTTGGGTACGTGATTAATCGTGTGCCCAAAGGATTTCAATCCATCAACCTTTGCTGAATATCGGAATAGAAATCGTCACCTTGGTTCCCTTTGCCTGTCCCTCGGCATTTTGGATCATCCGAATGGAAAAATCAAATTCGGAATCGTACTTTTCTTTGAACAAACTCAACCTTTCCGAAGTGATTTGTGTTCCATAGGATTTGTGAGTCGAATCTTTTACATTACTCTTGTTTTTGAGATAGCCTAATCCATTATCAGTGACTTCCACCACCAATTTACCCTCATTGATTGTCTTGAAGTTCAAATTAATGAGTCCTCCCTGGTTTAATTGTTTAAATCCATGAATAATCGAATTCTCGATAAACGGTTGGATCAGCATAGGCGGAACAAAGAGATTCAATTCTTCCTTCGATAAGGCGATGTCAATTTCAAATTCAAACCGATCTTTGAATCTCATCTTTTCCAGCTCCAGGTATTTTGCAAGTACATCTATCTCCTGTTGAACGGTAATTTCACTTTCCCGTGAATTCGTCAAAGTCATCCGGATCAATTGGGACAATTTGGTCAAATACCTTTCGGCAAGTTCATTTTCATTGAATAATAAGAAGCTTTGGATCGAATTCAACGAATTAAATATAAAGTGGGGATTCATCTGTGCGAGCAATGCTTTCTGCTCCAAATTATCAACCTTCCGCAACAATTCATTTTTTCGTTGAATGACTTTCAACCGCCTTCTGAAAAACAAGAAACCACTTGCAATGATCAAAACCAGGATGATAGCAAAAAACCAATTGGTGGCGTAAAAAGGCGGATAAATTATAAAATCCGAGAGGACATACGGTTTACTCCAAAGCCCGTATTCATTCTTATAGGAAACCTCCAGGAAAAAGTGCTCAAATGAAGGATTCAAAAGCAAGATTTCACCGGATGTTCCGGTAATCCAAGGGTTATCTTTAGAGAATCGGTACTTGTAAGGTTGCTTGGTTTGTGATTTGAAATTGGTCGTCTTCAATAAGAAACGGATGGCTTTTTTCGTATGATCGAATTCAAAGCTCCGATTATTCCCTGATAATTGTTTCCCATTCACAAAAATCGATTGGATCTGCAATTGTTTTTTCGGGTATTCAATTGGCCATTGATAGTTTTCACCTATAACTGCAATTCCCAATTTCGTGGCGATATATAATTTCCCTTCAAATTTATAAACCCGATTCACTTCAGAAGATTCCAGTCCATTGAGTTTTGAAAGATTTTGGATGCGGTAAAATGAACTGCTGAACCGTTCTATTTTTGATAACCCGGTATTACTTGTCGCGTAGAGTTTTCCATCTTCGTCAAAATAAAGTGAATTCAACAAATCATTCACTAATCCGTTTTGAGCGGTAATCCGTTTTATCACTTTCTCATTCTTAAGAATGTAGATTCCCTTTCCCCTTGTTGCTACCACCAATCCCCATTTCGGATGATAATTCATATCTGTCACCCTGGCTCCCATCAAATCGACCGGCAACTGAACCGGCACATACTGTCCATTCGCAAACAGATACAAGCCATTTATTGAACCTCCATATAAATTTCCCTTATCATCAAAAGCAAGTGAATAAATGATTCCCTGGCCATTCAATCCCTTATTTGATTCAAAATCATAAACTGTTTCTATTTTTCCATTTGACTTATAGTAGAATAAATTTGAAAACGAATAGTAAAAACCTCCGAATTTATCCTTCACTACACCTGCGTACGCATCTTTTTGGGTCAGGAAATCCTTGGAATACTTCTTTTTCACTTTATAGTCTCCAAGACTAACAAACAACCTTCCGTTCCATTCAAACATCCTGTTCCGGGAAGAAAACTGTACCGGTGGATTCACCTGTTCCCGGGTCTTAAAATGATGAAAGCCCAAAATATTGGAATAAAAAAGTTTTCCTTGCGTTGAATTGATGTCATAAATATTGTTTTCGCTTCGTACCTTGGAAGGTTTCAAATTCTGAATTGCCACATTTGGTGCGTAATAAACTCCGTTGTCCAAAGTACTGAACCAATAACCTCCTTCCCGATCAATTGCGACAGAAGAAACTTGTAAATCTTTGAGAAAAACACGGTCAGGTTTTGAAAGGTCAAAATGTGAATCAACGTCGAACATATAGGCGCCTTTCGTACTACAAACCCAAACTTTATTCTTTGTAGTGAATAGCCCTGTGACATTTAGATAATCGCATTGATTCTTTCTATTGAATGCTTCATAAACGATCGGATTTGCTCGAACAATCATTTTAGAATTGATTTCAACCGCACTGATTATATTTAGATAAGTTGAACTTCCGAAACTCTCGATTTCCGGCGATAATTTCGGATTACGATAAGAAAAAAAGTTATTCTTTTTCTTTGACTTGGTTCCGTGAAAATAAATCCATTTATCAGCAACTTTTCTCAAGGTATTGCCACTATCATGTTTCAATAAAGTCAATTTCCCTCGTGGCGTAACCTTTACGGTCCAAATTCCCTGGACGGAATAATACAGATTATCATCCTTATCGAAGGTTAATGCTTTTACCGGATAAGTCAGGTTTACGGACTTTAACAGCAAATCATTGTACTTATACGGATAGATTTTTCCTTTATAGTAATAAGTTAGCTTTCCATTCATTGTGATGAACCATATCCTGCCCTTTCTATCCTCATAAATGTGAAAAACAACATTATCAAGTAATCCGTTGGATTGATTGAAAACCACCATCCGGAAACCATCGTATCGCACGACACCACGGTCAGTACAAAACCACATATATCCTTCCCGATCCTGGTGAACAAAATACGTCTCGGAGCTTGGAAAACCCTGATCAACGTCAAAATTCCGATACAAAGGCTCCAATTCAGAGGTTTGCGCACCACTTGAGAAAGAGAATCCGATCAGTAATAATACGAATTGAATTACCCTAAAAAGCCTTATATTGTATCCCTTAGACATCGATTCCTTTCGTTTATTGAATTTGTTGGTTGATTCTCTGCATTGTATAATCAATATCCGATCATTTTTTGTCTGAAGGAAAATCCGGATAGCGGATATCAACCAAAAATAACCCGTGGGCCGGAACAGAAAGTTTCGCTTTCCCCCGATCCTTCGATTCAATAATACCCAAAAGTTCGTTTTCCTGTAGATTTCCATAACCAACTTCCAGTAATGTCCCTACAACTGCCCGGACCATATTCCTTAAAAATCGATCCGCTTTTATTTCAAAATACCAGGTATCTTCTGCCATTTGGTTCCACCTGGCTTCGGAAACGGTACAAATATTCGTTTTGACATCTGTATGGAGCTTTGAAAAAGAAGTGAAATCCTGCTTTCCCAATAAATACCCGGCAGCTCTGTTCATGGCATCAAAATCAAGCTCCGACACTACATGAAGGCTATCCAATGAAAACGGATTTTTCTTTTGATGGATAAAGTAGTGATAGGTTCGTGAAAGTGCAGAAAACCGTGCATGAAAATCTGCTGTCACTCGCTGCGTTGAAAAGATGGTAATATCACCCGGAAGCATCTTGTTCAACTTATATACCAACTGACTTACATCCAGCTCTTTATCGACATCCAAGTGCAATACATAATAGGATGCGTGAACCCCTGTATCCGTTCTTCCGCAACCAACTACTGAAACAGGTATATTGCCCATTAATTGGGACAACCTTTTTTCAATTTCTTCCTGCACGGAAGATGCATTCGGTTGAATTTGCCAACCATGATAATTCGTACCGCGATAAGCGAGTTCCAAGGCATATCGAAATGTCATTCTGCAAAGTTAATCAATCCTTTTTCTTCGAAAGGGCTTATTCCAAACAGCCGAATCCTTAACATTAAAATAATCCGCCCTGTATTAATTAATTATTTCGTAACACAACCCTAATTATTAAGGAAACTTACAAGGATACTTTTGCTCAAACATTAACAAGGAGCACAATGCAAATAAGTAAGGGACAAACCATACTTTTAGTGGATGACGAAAAAGATATTCTGGAATTTTTACAGTATAATCTGGAGCGGGAAGGATATAAGGTATTTGTTGCCAACGATGGGCTTGAAGGAGTTCAGATGGCACAGAAAGTCTCTCCTGATTTGATCTTGATGGATGTGATGATGCCAAGAATGGACGGGATCGAAGCTTGTCAGACTATTCGACAGGATCTTCAGCTAAATTCACCTTTGATAGCATTTCTGACCTCAAGAGCCGAAGATTATTCACAGGTTGCCGGTTTCGAAGCCGGGGCCGATGATTACATTACCAAGCCGATCAGGCCGCGTTTATTGGTTTCAAAAGTGGAAGCCTTGCTTAGAAGAGCAGGACGTATCAATGGCGGCGAAGCGGAAATCAAGACCTCCACCATTACCGTTAACCGTGAAAAATTCCTGGTATACATGAATGACGAAGAAATTCAATTACCTAAAAAGGAGTTTGAATTGATCGAATTACTTGCTTCAAGACCCGGAAAAGTATTTACACGGGAACAAATTCTGACAACTGTTTGGGGTGATGAAACAATTGTGGGTGAACGGACGATTGATGTTCACATCCGAAAATTAAGAGAGAAACTAGGAGAATCGTATATTCGTACCATAAAAGGTGTTGGTTATACATTTTCTGAAAAGTGAAAAAATTAAATCCGTTTACCATTGTTCTAATAGGAAGTATCATTGTCGCAGCTTGTTTGTCACTCATTCTGCTCGTTGTTAACTTCTTCCATTCGATTTCTGCCGGTGCTTTTGTTTGCATCGTCCTATTTGGTTCGTTGGCTACTTTCACGACCTTTTATTTTCTCTTCAGGGAATTTATCTACAACCGATTGCGTATTCTTTATCGTTCCATTCGAAAAGGGAAACTGACGCCGGACGAAAAGCTCTATATCAATATGTCGAAAGACATTATTGGAAAAGCAGAACTGGATTCAAAAAACTGGAGTGAACAACGGAAATCCGAGATCACCCAACTCCAGGAGCAGGATAAATTCAGGCGGGAGTTTATTGGGAACCTGGCTCACGAATTAAAGACACCCGTATTTTCAATTCAAGGATATGTTCTGACCTTATTGGAAGGTGGACTGGAAGATGAAAAAGTCAATCGCATGTTCCTGGAACGGGCTTCCAAAGCAATTGATCGCATGACCAATATCCTGAACGACCTGGATGAATTGACGAAATTGGAAGTCAACGACCTGAAAATGGATTTACGTCCATTTGACCTGAAGGACTTGGTGAAAGAGGTGATAGACGGATTGGAATTACGTGCTCAGGAAAAACACATTAAATTGCGGTTCGCCAAAGATTATCACAAAGAAATCATGGTACGGGCAGATCGTGGAAAAATTGCACAAGTACTTACCAACCTACTCAGTAATTCCATTTCATACGGAAATGAAAACGGGGAAACCTTGATTCGTTTTTATGAGGTCGATGATATCGTTTCAATTGAAATCTCGGACAACGGCCCGGGAATTGAACCACATGAGTTACCTCGATTATTCGAACGTTTTTATCGCGTGGAAAAAAGTAGGAACCGAAATGAAGGAGGATCCGGATTGGGACTTTCCATCGTGAAGCACATCCTGGATTCCCACAATCAAACAATCTCAGTTCGCAGTACAATCGGTGTTGGAAGTACATTTACCTTCTCGTTGGATAAGTTTGAAGGAAACTCGAATACCTTGATCTCTTCAAGAGGAATTACGATAAAATAATTGAAAATCTACAATTGAGAATCGAAAAGAGGTATAACCCTTTTCAATTATGTAATTCTGCCAAATACTCCTGCTCCAACTGCCCGGGTGTTGGGATAAGAATCGCTTTTTTATCCAGGAATTGAAGATCCATCAAGGTAGAATAACCATTTCTTGAAACAATTGTTTCAGCAGAGGTGATTTCCCTATCAGCCAGTTTCCAGTCCGTAACCAGCCTGACATTCCCTGGTACTTCCCCATACTTTTTCGGAGAAATCAAAACCAGGTTTTCCGTTCCATACTTTTCAAGGATCCAATGAAAAAATTGCTCCGAATAAGGTTCCGGTCCGCTTACAATTCCTACAACCTTATCGGGAATAACTGTAATCTCCTGACCTTGAAAGCGGGAATAAAACCCGATATAACGCGATAAATTATTCGATTCACTCAGTTTACCTGCTAAACGCCTACCTGCTTCATCCATGATCCAAACTTCCTTGAACCGACTTATCCATTTTCGGTGGATGCGCTGTGCAATCCAGCTGGCTTTCGGAGGAAGAAAAACCTGGTGCGTAATGAAAATAGAAGGAACTTTATTCGAACGGAAACCATAACAGTGATCGGATAAAACCAGAGAAATCAGATGTTCTTCCACCAACTTCTCCGTTCGTTTCTGTTCCCGTTTGATCCAGCGTGAAAAACGAAGGGCATTCCGTCTCATTTCCGAGGTGAAATTACCGTCTCCCTTGAATCGAAACAGGAAGTTATCCATTATGAGATACTTCGCAGGAATTCCGTATGATAGAAAAACAGACCGCTGATTTTCCGTGCAGCAGATAACTAATTCGTTTCCCTGATCGGCTAACTGCTTCAACAACGAAATGGATCTGGCAACATGTCCGCTTCCCCAATCGAGACATGCAAATAAGATTCGTTCCTCTCTCAGTTGTTCCGGAACCATTATTTATTCACTTCTTTTCAGATTGATTGGAGCAGCTTTCGAAAGTACATAAGGGAAGTTCTCCTCCACATAGGAACTCGGATCCAATCCAAACTCATTTTTCTCTGACAAACTTCTGCTCTTAATAAAGAAATAAGAATTCATGATCAATTTATGGAACCATGGCAGCTCGTTGTCATTTGATAAGAACTTACGGATCACAATGAATTTAAAATCGCCGATATGGTCACTATGGTGATATTCGCAAGCATACCTGGAACGAATTTCAATTTCCTTATTCTGAACCAATTCTTCCACCACTTGCTTGAACATGGTATCCAATTTCGGTTGAATTCTGAATCCGAGTTTGAAATCAATCCGGATCAAATCATTCTCATCGTGCTTCGTTACCTTGTATTCTTTCGTATACGGTTCATCTGTCGTAATGACATGTACAAACCAGTAACGCTCGGCACGTTTCGGTTGTTGTTCCAAAATAGAATAAAAAACTTTCGATTCTACTTCATCGATTCGTTCTGCACTTGTCAAATAGACCAAATGAGTTGCATAGGTCGGAATCTGATCATCAACAGAAAGTTTTTGCAAAATGGGTAAATAACTCTTTACTTTCACAAAGTCGATAATGCTATTTCGAATGATCTTACTCTTAAAAATGATATACATGACTGCAATTAATAAGGATGCAATCATCAATGTAATGTAACCTCCTTCCGGAAATTTTTCTACTTGCGCAACAGCAAATCCACCTTCGATGAAAAGGAATATTGTGATCATCAAATATCTGAATATCGGATTCCAATGTTTCTTCGCCATATAGAATATCAGCAATACAGAGGTACTAATCATTGCAAGCACTATTGACAAACCATATGCTGCTTCCATGTTTTCGGATTTTCTAAAAACCCAAACAACTCCTAAGCAGCCGAACATTAAAAACCAATTGATTGATGGGATATACAATTGTCCTTTAATATCGGATGGGAAATTTACTTTCACACGCGGCCAAAGATTCAATCGAATAGCCTCATTAATCAATGTAAATGAACCGGAAATTAATGCTTGAGATGCCACAATAGCTGCCGCAGTTGCAATAATAATCGCCGGTAACTTAAACCACTCAGGTACAATCATGTAGAATGGATTCTCTTCATTAATGAATTGATTTCCGTGTTTACTCAACAAGAAAGCTCCTTGCCCAAAGTAATTGATAATCAACATACTTTTTACAAAAATCCAGCTTACCCGAATATTTTCTTTTCCACAGTGTCCCAGGTCTGAATACAATGCTTCCGCTCCGGTTGTACATAAGAACACAGCTCCTAACAACCAAAAACCTTTCGGATAGTGTGTTAATAGGTCATATGCATAATATGGATTCAAAGCCTTTAAAATAGACAAATCTGAACTCAGGGATAACGCTCCGACCAGTCCCAACATCAGGAACCAGATCATCATAACCGGTCCAAAAGCCCTTCCGATAAATTTAGTCCCAAATTGTTGAATCACAAAAATGAGAATAATAACAGCTACTACGATAGGTGTTATCGGAATATGCTTCATGGAAGGAATGTATGCCAATCCCTCAATCGCAGAAGAAACCGATATCGGTGGTGTGATAATTCCATCTGCAAGTAAAGCAGCTCCTCCGATCATTGCCGGAATCACCAACCATTTCTTTTTCCTGCGAACCAATGTATACAGCGAGAAAATTCCCCCTTCACCTTTATTATCTGCCCGAAGAGTAATGATCACATACTTAATTGTCGTCTGTAATGTCAGTGTCCAAAAAATACAAGACAAAGCCCCCATAATCAGTTGGTCGGTAATCAATTTACCGCGCTCAATCAGGTGCCCATGGGCATCTCTAACCGGATCTGCGTTTGTTATAGCTTTAAGTACATAAAGTGGTGAGGTACCGATATCTCCGAAGATAATCCCGACTGTGATAATCAATCCCGCGAACGAAAGCGCGTGATGATGGCTCTTTGACATAAGATGTTTGTATTAAAGTGTAAATGTACATATTGCACAGAATACTTGCTAGGATTTGAGAAAAATTCAACAAAAAACTTTGACTTGGAATGCGTATTTTTGCACCGATTTATGGGAAAGAATAAACTGAGACGCTTTGCGGAAATGAAATTATGGGACAATGTGTTCGAACCGACATTGGCATCAAACCCGCAGGAAGCATTTCCATTAAAGGGAAAATGGCATCAAGATTACTTTAAGAACTCCAACCCCATTGTATTGGAATTGGGTTGCGGAAAAGGGGAATATTCCGTTGGACTGGCAAAACATTATCCAAACAAGAACTTTATTGGCGTAGATATCAAAGGTTCCCGCATGTTTGTAGGAGCAAAAGAAGCGCTTGACGAAAACCTCGCGAACGTTGCTTTCCTCAGAACCAAAATTGATTTTATCGATTCCTATTTTACGGAAAGTGAAGTGGATGAAATCTGGTTGACCTTTTCAGACCCTCAACCTCTGAAACCGCGAAAACGATTGACTTCAGAACAATTCATCTCGCGCTACAGAAGCATATTAAAACCAGGTGGGATTATCCACTTGAAAACGGATTCCGATTTATTGTTTGAATCAACCGAAGAACAGATCCGGGAGCATAAATACGATCTGATCGAATCAACTTGGAATCTGTATCAATCCATGCCTGAAGACCTGGATCCGACTATCCGGGATATTTTACATATCAAAACGCATTACGAGCAGCTGTTTACCGCAAAGGGTTCGGTGATCAAGTATTGTTCGTTCAGAATTCATTAAAAGTTAATTCGGCTACGGTAATGGTCTTTTAAATATAAAATGATCCAATTATAAATTATCAAGGGGATTCATCTTCTTCAGACAAATCCCCTTGATAATTCATTCGTTTATAATTGATAATTTTCTAAGCCACTTTCAATCTCGCAACTTTGCTCTTCGAAAATTGTGCTTTCGCATATTCCAGGTCGACTCTGAAGTCTGTTTCATTTTTAGACGGTAATTCATACATCGCATCGGTAAGGATAGCTTCACAAATGGAACGCAAACCGCGGGCTCCCAATTTGAATTCGATTGCTTTCTCAACGATAAAGTCCAATACATCCGCATCAAACTTCAAACGAATTCCATCAATTTCAAATAACCGTATATATTGCTTGATAATTGCGTTTTTAGGTTCCGTTATGATACGCTTCAAGCTTTTCGCATCCAATGGTTCCAAATAAGTCAACACCGGGAAACGGCCGATCAATTCCGGAATCAACCCGAATGATTTGACATCTGTCGGAGTGATGTACTTCAGGAAATTATCCTCATCCACTTTTTCAGTAACCTGGGAACCGAAACCGATTGTCTGTCTGTTTACACGACTTGCAATAATGCGTTCGATTCCGTCAAAAGCACCACCACAGATAAATAAGATATTCTTCGTATCGATAGCAATCATTTTTTGTTCCGGATGCTTTCTTCCTCCTTGAGGTGGAACATTGACAGTAGAGCCTTCCAATAATTTCAAAAGCGCCTGCTGAACACCTTCCCCCGAAACATCACGTGTGATTGACGGATTGTCGCTTTTACGGGCAATCTTATCGATTTCATCAATGAATACAATTCCATGTTGTGCTGCCTGGACATTGTAATCTGCAGCCTGCAACAAACGGGAAAGAATACTTTCCACATCTTCTCCCACGTAACCTGCTTCGGTGAGTACCGTTGCGTCCGCAATACAAAATGGAACATTCAACATTTTCGCAATGGTCTTAGCCAACAATGTTTTTCCGGTTCCTGTTCTTCCCACCAAAATCACGTTCGATTTTTCAATCTCAACATCTTCTATCTTGGTTTGGTGCAAACGTTTATAATGATTGTAAACCGCAACGGAAAGGGTTTTCTTGGCATCATCCTGACCAATCACGTATTCATCCAAACGCTCTTTGATATCCTGAGGTTTCAGGACATTTACAGGAGCGGCTTCCGGTGAAATTTTGGTGGATTGGTCTTCTTCGATAATAACCTTTGCCTGTGCAATACAGTGGTCACAAATGTGACCGGACAATCCGGCTATTAACAAACCTACTTGACTTCGGGGTCTTCCACAAAATGAGCAAGAAGTTTCTTTTTTTGACATATTCTACTTTTTATCGACAAAAAAGTCATCCCAATCAGATAATCGAGATGACTTAGATAATATGGTGCAAAGTTAGACTATTTTGGATTGCGAAGCAATATCTCGTCTACCATTCCGTAATCTTTTGCTTCAGCAGCCGTCATCCAATAGTCACGGTCCGAATCTGCCCAAACTTTTTCATACGTTTGTTTCGAATGTGTTGCAATAATGTCGTACAATTCTTTTTTCAATTTCTGAATTTCACGAGCTGTAATCTCGATATCAGAAGCTTGACCTTGTGCACCACCAAGTGGTTGGTGAATCATTATACGTGCATGTTTCAAAGCTGAACGTTTTCCTTCAGCACCGGCACACATCAAAACAGCTCCCATTGAAGCAGCCATTCCTGTACAGATCGTTGCCACGTCCGGTTTGATATACTGCATCGTATCGTAAATTCCCAAACCTGCATAAACAGATCCTCCCGGTGAATTCAAATAAATTTGGATATCCTTCTTGGAATCAGCCGATTCCAGGAATAACAATTGTGCGTTGATGATATTTGCGACTTGATCGTTGATCCCTGTTCCCAAGAAAATGATACGATCCATCATCAGGCGTGAAAACACGTCCATTTGCGTCATATTCATCTGACGTTCTTCAATAATATAAGGTGTTAATGAAGATTCGATGTAGCTTTCTAAATGCATACTGGAAATTCCGACATGCTTTGTTGCGTACTTGTTAAATTCGTTTTTGTCGAACATGTTTGATAGTTTTTATACAAGTATTAAAATTAATATGATTCAGAAGATTTGAATCTTTTTTTGGCAGAAATTAACGAGAATAATTACAACATTCAAAAGTTCAAAACTTAATCGTATGAAAATTCGATTTCATAGCTAGTATGTTTCCGGATATTCAGTACACTTTCATCATCGAAGATCAGGTACT
This sequence comes from uncultured Fluviicola sp., assembly GCF_946478805.1. The sequence continues at coordinate 61,360 of NZ_CAMLDC010000014.1, forward strand.
GACCTTTGATTCCCACTAGTTTTCCGCGAATGACCGGCGTCTTGTCAAAACTCACACTTTTCACCTTCACCGGATATTTTTCAACCGGATAAATCAATGAAATAATGGTGTCGTCCATACTTACAAAATCCCTCATATCGAATGGCAACAAATCCTCTACTCTTCCCTTTTCATCCAACAAATCCAGTTCGTGATTGATCTCATTCTTCAGCATCCGTTGCCAGTTTGTTTTATCTGTCATGTAGGACTTCAAAGCAACTTCAATGATTCCTGCTTCATACCGATTCGATGTTTCGGCAAGAATAATTGCTTTTGAAGCTCCCTGATCGATCCAGCGCGTCATTGTTTGTTCGGCACGTGTCACCCCGACTTTTATATTGTCGGAAGCAGCCAGGTAAACAATATGCGGCTGATTATGATGCTTGTGTTCCCATTCGATATCTCTTCCTTCACCCAAATGAGCTCTGCACAATTCCGGATTGATAATACATGGCGCAGCTTGCGGTGCAGACTGAAAACAAGGAAAACAAAAACCTTGTCCAAAAGAGTTTTTCGTCTGTTTCCCGCAATTGGAGCAGGTAATTTTCCCGGTCCAGCTCAATTGGATTTCACTTCCGATCAATTCATTCATGCGAATTTGAGGTTCCCCGTTCAAAACTAAGTGATATTGAATCGGTTCTTCAAAAGAAACACGCATTTTATCTAATAATCCTATCATTTTTTTATAGATTTTAAGACTGAAGACAAAAGACTTTAGACAGATTTGTCTTCAGTCTTTCATCTCTCGTCTAATGTCTCAAAATATTAATCTTGTATACTTTCCAATTCCTCTGTTGCTTCCATCCACAAATCCGAATAATAATCCAATTTGGATTTTACTTCTTCGAACGCTTTCAGAACCGGAGCAGTTTTGGTTGAGTCCGTGAAATCCATGGTAGCCAATTGGTCTTCCAATAATTTCACTTCTTTTTCCAATTCCTGGACGCGGTCCTCGTGTTGTTTCACTTTATTCTGAAGCTGATTCTTTTTGCGTTTTTGCTCCTTCCGGTCTTCCTGAGATTGTGCTTTCACAGGTTCGGGAACCACTTCCTTCTGAACTATCTTAGCTTCTACTTTTTTAGCAGGAACCACCACAGATAGTTTGCGCTGCAGATATTCGTATACTCCGAAATGGTGAATCTTCAGTGTCTGATTTTCAATATCCCAGATACGGTTCGTCAAACCATCCAAAAATTCCCGGTCGTGGGAAACAATTAAAAATGTTCCTTCATACTGCAACAACGCTTTTTTTAGTACCTGCTTGCTTTGAATATCCAAGTGATTCGTCGGCTCATCCAGGATCAAAACGTTTGATGGACTTAAGAGCAGTTGACAAAGTGCCAGGCGAGTCCGTTCCCCTCCCGACAAAACACCTACTTTCTTATCAATGTCTTCTCCGGAGAATAGGAATGCTCCCAAAATGGATCGCAGGTCTTTTCTCACATCACCCGACGCAACCAGGTCAACAGTTTCATAAATTGTCAGGTTCTTGTTTAATCGCTCTGCTTGATCCTGAGCAAAATAAGTGATTTTGACATTGTGTCCATATTCCACTTTTCCTTCAAAATCAATTTCCTTGGTCATGCATTTGAACAGCGTCGATTTCCCGACACCATTCGGTCCAAGAAGTGCTATTTTTTCTCCTCTTCCAACAGTAATTGAAATATCCTTGAACAAGGTTCTGCCATTATATCCTTTTCCTAAATGTTCCATTTCAAGCACCCATTTTCCGGGTTGAACATTCAATGGGAAGAAAATATTCATTTTAGCTACAGCATCACTTTCCAGTTCAATGCGTTCTGTCCGGTCCAATTTCTTGATCAGGGACTGGGCAAAAGCCGCCTTATTCTTTTTCGCACGGAATTTATCAATAAGTTCCTGCGTCTGCTTAATTTCTTTGTCCTGCTGCTTTTTTGCATCTGCCAAACGATCCAACTCTTCCGAACGCAATTCCTTATACTTGGAATAGGCATAGGGAAAGTCCAAAATTTTCCCGAAGGAAATTTCCCAGGTTCTATTGGTGACATTATCTAAAAACAAGCGGTCGTGGGAAATGACAATTACTGCACCATCAAATTTTGTCAGGTAATTCTCCAACCACTGAATGGAAACGATATCCAGGTGATTCGTCGGCTCATCCAGCAAAAGCAAATTCGGTCGATTCACCAATATCTTAGCTAACTCGGCTCTCATTTTCCATCCACCTGAAAACGAATTCAATTGTTTTTCGAAATCTTCCTTATGGAAACCGAGCCCATCCAAAACTGATGCAATTTTCTCTTCCCACTGAAATCCATCATGGATATTGAACAGGTCATTAGTTGCATTCAGATCGTTCAACAATTCAAGGTAGGATTCGGATTCATAATCCTCCCGGGTGGTTAATTGGTGATTGATTTCCTCGATATGCTTTCTCAGATGATTCAATTGCTCATTGGAAAAAAACAGGTAATCAAATACACTTTGAGTTGTGTCAATGACAATATCCTGAGTCAGAAAACCTACTTCCAAACCTCTCTGACGATGGATCTGACCATCTGTAGGTTTTTCTGTTTGAGCGATTAATCTCAAAAGGGTCGATTTCCCCGCTCCGTTCTTACCCACTAAACCAATCCGGTCTCCCTGGTTCACTTGAGCTGAACAATCCTCAAATAAATAACCCTGTGGGAAATGCACTCCCAATTTTTCCAAAACAAGCATATGCAAAGGTAGGCAAAGTCTTACGAATTGAGAATTCAAAAATGAGAAGTTCTAAAATTCAAGGTTAATTGAAATCGGGGAAGGGTTTATAAAAAAGTCAGATCAAGTTATCCTTGATCTGACTCGTTCTTATTACTGTTATTTAGACAACAAACGAAATCATTTTTCTTCTCAGGATTTTATCCGGCCCCATATATTCCAATCTGAAGGTTATAATACTACCCGGTCTTGATTGCTTGATTAATTTCAATCCTTCCGAAGAAATTTGGTTTCCTTTCCCTTTTTCCGGACGAGGAGCAGTAGCAGTAGTCAATTCCCAATTAACAATATCAAACTTCGCATCAAGCGGGCTATTTTTATACTTGGAAAATAATCGGGTTTCTCCAGGAGGAACCTTACCGCCTGATTCAGTAGCTCCAAAGTAAAACTCCGGGTCCGGCAAGATCATCACACGGAACGAGTAGCTTCCCAATTTTACCTTCTTCTTTGAAAGTGAATTCACCCCGTAAATATCTATGGCTGCGGTTTTACCTGTTGTTGTCACCCGCGCGATTTGCTGATTCGGATTCGCCGATTTAGCCAGATTCACACCGGTTCCGCTTAATACCGTTTGATCGTAACCGGATGCCACTCCTTCAATCAAATTGTCGTACCCTTTGTAAAGGACGTTCAGTTTAGGCAGAGAAACCGTTCCCTGAGGCTTCATGATTTTTACGGTATGTGTCCAATCTTCCGTTTTTACCTGCCCGGATTTGTTCCTGATGGAAACTGTTCCTTTCAAAACCATTTCTCCGCTCGACCCCACTTTTGTCCGGATCACCCCTTTTCCTTCCGAACCCAAAAAGGACGATCCATTGTAAGTCACTGTCGGTTGATTATCGGAATCGAAAGCAGCCATCATCACATTCAGTTCCACTTCATCTCCTCCATTTGCAATCTCAGGTCCATAAACCAATCCAACAATTTTATTGAAGGAATATTCTCCTGTGGAGACTTTTGATTTCAGATGTGCCAAAGCCAATGAACGTGCCGAAAGAACGTCCTGCTGCATCGAAGAAAGGGAAGCCAAAGCAGCAACCAACGGGGCATGATCAAAAGTCTGTCCAATCCAGTGAACGCCTTCTATTTCATTCTGTGTAACGCGTTCCGGTTTGGTGAGATTCATATAAATGGAAGCAAGGACTTCCTCATCATCTCTCAAATTTGCTTTGGAAGATTTAAACATCCGGTCGACCTGCTTTTTCAAATCGGTATTGTCCTTAAAATCATTGATTGCTTTTGGGTTGATTGAAAAGGATTTATTTCCCTCTTTATAGGTTCCTGTAGTTTGAATCAGTTTTGAGCGAAACTCGTTGAAATCATCCCAGATATTCTTTCCTTTCCCGGTTGGATTCTTTATATCATCACCAATCAGGATATGCATTGGAATATCGTATTGATCCTTTGCCTCGACAGCCATCAGATTCATTCGGGTAGGTCTGCAATCTTTTCCCTTAACCCAAACGATGGTTTTTTGGTCGTAATTCTTGATTTGGGTGATATCTTCTCCGGATTCCCTCAACAATTCCATTTTCACCTGGTCGATTTCTTGAATCAACGTTGATGAGAGTTTATCAACTGCTTTCATTTGCTTCATCACTTTTTTCAGTTTTCGAAGCTTTTCAGCATTCTCTTTTCCATTCGTCGATGCAATTTCATCCGAGATATCCGAAATGAACTCGGAACCTCTATCCACCTGCATCCCATTTGATTTTTGGGTATTCTCTTCGATCGCAACAAACGCATCCAGGATTGTTTTTGATACGTTCAATGCCAAAAGAGCGGTGAGTACCAGGTACATCATTCCAATCATCTTTTGTCTCGGTGTTTCTTTTCCTCCAGCCATGATTCAAATTTTTAAGGTTATACCAATCGAATGTCATTTTTTCGATAAGTAACATGGAGGCAAAAAAAATGTCCGCCGAGGCGGACAGTACTTTGTTAAAAATTCCAGACATCCTGTTCAAAGGTTCGAATGCTTTCAATGATATCTGCAGATTCCTGTAAGGCATCTACTCCTGTCCGATAACTGTCTATCGACCGGTCGAATACATTACTTTCCTTGTAGACTGTACTTGAGAATCTTCGTTTCCAGAACAGGTCATCGTAACTCATCCACTGGGCATCATTCTTATCATTGTACACATAGTAATTGGTCAACAGGTATCTCAAATGCGGAAAGTAAATCCAGAACTTGGTTTCCAATCCCGAAATCATTTTTTGACCATTGGGCGCAATTTCTTCTTTCAATACTACCGGTGCAATTCCCATGATCCGAACATCCATCACGGAACGTTCTTTATCAAAAAACCAATCTTCTTTGATCAGGTATTTTACGATGTGTTCCGAATCTATCCAGGAAGTATCTCTCGGAGGATAAATAAACTGTTCGACTCCATTTATAAACGCAGTCGAATCATCGCCGTAAATATTTGAATAAGGTCTTTCGGGCTCAGGTCCTAATTTACCTAAGTAATAAAATATCTCATTTCTGAATACGGAATCGTTGCAATAATTCCCTCCTGCTTTCGGAGAAATAGGATATTTGAACTGATCGCCGTCTACAACATCAAACTGATATGGATTATAAGCTGAAAAGATCTTCAATTCACCTTGCATAATATGGTGGCGCATGATTGTCCACAAAGACCAGCAATTTGTGTTTCTGACGTATTGCCCCGATGGAGTATGATAGTCAAAAGGGTAATATAAAGAGTGATTGATTTTTTCGCGCAGGTCAATCTGCCTCCAAACGCGTTTACTCCAGACAACATCCGCTTCCCGGACATACTCATAGGGAATTGTTCTTTTAGTCAGGATATGTTCTTTCACATAGGGATAATCCAAAACGGGAGTCAAGGACAGAAAATCGGTTGATTCGCATTGCGCATTCAATTGATTGGCTGCGGCGAACAAGAGGATAAAGGTATATTTTCTCATGGCTTGGGTTTTTCAAATAGCGTAAAAAATGGCCTTTCGTTACAGCTGATATCCAGCTGATTGTTAACAAAACTGAATCTTCTTTATCTTTTTTCATGTAATCATGAAGCCAATTTGAAATGATAACACCATATGGAATTTTGCGCTTTTTAGCGCTCTTCTATGAAACCTCTTTGAAATACTTATATTTGGTCCGAAACTAAAAGACTAATTTGATGCGGGCTTCAGAAAAGACTCTTCTTAACACAGAACTTGAAAACTATTTCCTTCCTTTCCGTCAAAATATTATCGGTATAGAACAAGAGTTCAACTCACCATTCGGTAAACAGCGGATGATATACACGGATTGGACCGCCAGCGGAAGATTATATCGTCCTATTGAGGAAAAAATCACTAACGAATTCGGTCCTTTTGTAGCAAATACGCATACTGAGACAACTGCCTCCGGAACCGCAATGACGAATGCTTATCATGAAGCCCGACATATTATAAAACACCACGTGAATGCCAGTCCTGACGATGTTCTGATAACAGATGGCACCGGAATGACAGGTGTTGTTAATAAATTTCAGCGAATACTTGGCCTGAAAATGCCTGAACAACTAAAAGGTTGCACTAACATTCCTGAAGCAATGAGAGTGGTCGTTTTTGTCTCGCATATGGAACATCATAGCAATCAGACTTCCTGGTTGGAGACAATTGCCAAGGTGGAAATAATTCCTGCCAACCAACACGGGCTCTTATGTCTTGACAGTTTAACAGAATTGCTTGACAAATACAAGGAATATCCGCTAAAGATAGCCTCAGTAACAGCCTGCAGTAATGTTACAGGGATTAAAACACCGTACCATGAAGTCGCTAAACTTATGCACAAGAACAATGGCTTATGCTTCGTGGATTTTGCCTGTTCAGCTCCGTATGTAAATATTGACATGCATCCGACAGAAAGCGAAGCCCGGCTTGATGCGATTTTCTTTTCCCCCCATAAATTTCTTGGTGGTCCCGGCACGAGTGGTGTACTCATTTTCAATAAAAAGTTATACAACAACACAATACCGGATCATCCGGGTGGAGGTACAGTAAAATGGACAAACCCGTGGGGAGAACACAAATACTTTGATGATATTGAAGAGCGCGAAGACGGTGGTACACCAGGGTTTCTTCAAGTTATCAGATCTGCACTCGCCATAAAGTTGAAAGAGAAGATGACTATCGATAAAATACTGCAACGTGAAAAAGAGCTGGTCGATTATATCTTTGAAGAACTTGAGAAAATACCGAATCTATCACTCCTTGCATCACAGCATAAAAATAGGCTTGGTGTCATTTCTTTTTATATTGACAGTTTACATTTCAACCTCGGTGTAAAACTGCTCAACGACCGTTTCGGAATACAAACCCGGGGTGGCTGTAGTTGCGCAGGTACTTATGGCCATTACCTGCTGCATGTTGATCAGGAGCAATCAAACTATCTTACTGAAAAGATAAGCGATGGTGATCTCAAAGTGAAACCTGGATGGATACGTATGTCTATACACCCGACAACGACCAACTCAGAAATACAATATGTTTGTGAAAGCATAAAACAACTTGCAGAAAACCACACAGAATGGGCGAATGACTACCGATACAATCCTTCAAGTAATGAATTTGTTCATGTTTCGGTAAATCATCCAGAGGTTCATATGGTCAAGCAATGGTTTCAACTATAACCGGAAATCTATCCAGACGATGTTTGCTTTTAAAAGCCGGTATTCAAATAATTGATGCGGAGAAAATAATGTGCTGTTGTTTCTCCTAACAGATCTACTATTTATTAGTAAAGAAAAACCCCGACATTCATTACGAAGCCGGGGTTTTCTTTTATTTTTTGATTCAATTAGAAGTTCCAAACATCGTGTTCAAAATTTCTAATCTCTTCTGTAATCTTTTCAGATTCCATTAGTGCGTCCACACCAGTCTTGTAACTATCAATCTCACGATCGAACACGTTACTTTCACGGTATATTGTACTAGTGAAACGACGTTGCCAAAACAAGTCATCGAAGCTTTGCCATTGAGCGTCATTCTTTTCGTTGTACACAAAGTAGTTAGCTAAAATGTAACGACAATGAGGGAAGTACAACCAGAATTTCTCATCCATCCCGGTAATGTTTTTACCACCTGTTGGAGAAACTTCTTCTCTGTATACAACTGGAGCAATTCCTAAAATTCGCACATCCAATACAGATCTTTCTTTATCAAAGAACCAATCCTCCTTAATGCGGTACTGAACAATTTGCTCAGAATCGATCCACATTGTATCAGCAGGCGGGTATTTGAAAGTAACCGTTCCGTCAGGAAGTGTAATTTCAATCGGATCTCCAAATTCATTTGTCAATGGAACATCACTTTGTGCACCTAATTTTCCTAAATAATAGAATATTTTGTCACGGAATAAAGAATCGGTATAATAATTCTTACCAGCTTCCGGTACGATCGGATACTTGAACTGATCACCATCTAACATATCATACTGATACGGGTTATATGGTGAAAACACTTTCAAATCCCCATTGACGATATGGTGACGCATAATTGTCCACAATGACCAACGGCTCGTATTTCTTACGTACTGACCCGATGGTGTGTGATAATCAAACGGTAAATAAATCGGGTGATTCATTTTTTCACGCATATCAATCATCCGCCAAACACGATGACTCCAGACTACATCAGCTTCCCGAACAAACTCATAGGAAATCATTCTTTTGGTAGGTATATGTTCTGTCATATACACCCCATCAATTACATCCGCTTGAGGAACATTCACTGGTCCACCATTGATCTCCTGCGCGTTCGTTAACAACGAACCAGCAAACAAGGCACTTAATAGAACTAAACGTTTCATGATTGACACTCTATTATTTATTTATTTATTAAATGGTAAACACACCACTTTTCTTGCGTAGGATTCCGTCCGGCCCTTTAACCATAGTCATAAAGCTGATAGTGGATCCTGGTTTTGATTGTTTCATCAAGCTGATTCCATCCGCGTTCAAAGTGTTTCCTGTTCCTTTAGCAGGACGAGGAGCACCGGCAACATTTAATTCCCAAGATTGAACTACGAATTCAGCTTTCAACGGACTATCAGAATAACGTGCAAACAAACGTGTTTCAGCTTTAGAAGCTTTACCACCATCTTCAACTGCTCCGAAGAACAATGATGGAGGAGGCAAGTTCATTACACGGAACTCAAATGTTCCCAAAGCAACCGTTTTATTTGCTTTTGTACTTTTACCTGAGATGGAAATCTTAGCTGTTCTTCCGGCACCACCTACACGACCGATGTATCCTTTTCCTGATTTAGTTAAAGTCACACCTTGTCCAGTCAAGATTGTCTGGTCGTATCCGGAAGCAACACCTTCAATTACGTTGTTGTATCCTTTGTACAATACATTCAACTCAGGAAGGGAAACCGTTCCTTGCGGTTTCATAACCGTAATTTTCTTTTCCCAAGGCAATGTTTTCGGAATACCTGATTTATTCAGGATTGTAATTGTTCCGCTCAAGTTCATTTCAGTAGAACCTGATTTTGTTTTGATTGTTGCCTTACCGTCACTGATGTTTTCTTTCGGTACGTTAGCACCACCGATAGTTACCATCGGTTGTTTGTCCGAATCAAAAGCAGCCATCAATACTTGTACTTCCACTTCTTCATTTTGGTTCACAACTTCAGGACCGTAAGCTAATGCCATAATCTTGTTGAAAGAGTATTCACCTCCACCTACACGACCACGAATCAAAGCAACAGCATCTGCACGAGCTGTCAGGATCTCTTTTTGCAAAGAAGATAAAGAAGCTAATGCCGCAACTGACGGTGAATGGTCAAAAGTACGACCAATCCAGTGTACATCTTTAATTTCACCTTCATGCATGTCAGCAATCTCCTGCTTAGTCAATGAAGAATAAATCTTAACCAATGCTTCCTGATCATCCGGAGCAACCGATTTCAATGCCGGAGCCAATTGTTTTTTGATATCAGCGAAATCTTTCGAAGCTCTGATATCCGGATCCTTAAACGAATACTTTTTCTCCTTCGTAGTAGATGATGAAGCGATCAGCTCAGTCAAATCTCCGCGGTATTTCAAGTAGCTATCCCATAATTTCATACCATTACCATTCGGTTTCTTGATATCTTCAGCGATACCCATCACCTCCATTGGTTCATCGTACTTGTCTTTTCCGTCAACTTTCATCAAGTTCATACGAATCGGTTTCAATGGTTCACTTGTAGAATAAGCCTTAGTAATCAAAAATTCAGGACCTACTTCTTTCGTTTTTTCACCACATTTCTCCAAAATTTCCATTTTCAAGTCGTCGATTAACTTAACTTGTTCTGCGGTCATTTTATCGATTTGGTTGACAACCTTCATAAGAGCGATTGCCTTTTTCATTGCTTCCGGGTTTGATTTATCCTCAGAAACTTCTTTTAAGTCTGTTTTTTTCTCTTCACCACGACCATATTCATTCAAGTTTGAAATTTGAATATTTTCTTCGATGGCTACGAAGGCATCCAGAATAGCCTTTGATACATTAAGTGCCAGAAGTGCGGTAAGTACTAAGTACATCATACCGATCATCTTCTGTCTTGGGGTTTCTTTTCCACCTGCCATGACTTCTAAATTTTATTGGTTTACTTGTTAGTAATATTCAATGTTAATAAAGTAACTATCGACTAACCGATTGATTAGTCTCTAGAAATTGTCATAGCTTTCAACATGTTGCCATAAACTGCATTCAAGTCAGTTAAGTTTCTAGACAACATTGCCATATTTTCTTTGTATAAACGAGTATCTTCAGCTGAATCAGATAAATTCTTCATCATTTCAGTTACTTGACCTTGGAATTTCTCAGTTGCCTCCAAATGAGCGGAAGAACCTTTCAATTGTAATTCGTATACGTTGTTCAAAGCAGCCAAGTTTTTAGAAACTTTCTGCATTTGCTCACCAAATGATTCACCTTCCTGAGTGTTAGAAGTCATACCTGAAATAGAAACAGATGCTCTTTCGTATGCTTCGGACAATGAAGAAACTTTATCAGATGCTGCCTGCAATGAAGAAACATAAGAGTCAGTTGCCGCTGCTGCTGATGTTACACCTTTCAATTGAGAAGCATTTTCTCCTAATTGGCGCATTCCATCTCCTAAACGCTCTAATAATTGACCGTCGATTTTTGCTTCTTCCAACATCTTGTCCAAGTGCTCAGTAATTCCGGATCCACCAGAATTTCTTCCTCTTCCACCTGCTGCCGGTAAAGCATCGTGATCTAAATCGTCACTGTGTGCGAAAGCCAATTCCGGGTAAACAAGTTCCCAATTTGGATCTTCATGAATCGGTTCAAATGCCGAGAAAATGAAAATCAACGCTTCCGTTCCAAGACCAACGATCAACATCGCTGATGCAAATGGCCAGTGTTGAATTTTAAATAAGGCTCCTACGATTACGACTGCCGCACCGAAACCGTATAATTTCGCCATAAACTTTTTCCATCCTTTACTTCCTGGTTTCATAGTTTTCTTTGTTTTTTAGGTTTAACCAAATTTATTGTTTTGTAATTGTTTGTTTATTCCTAGCGAAGTTGGATATCGCTACGAATTTCTTCGCCACCTTCTTTTGAGAAGTCACGTCCACCACGACCTAAGTGTGTTGCCACATTTCGGAACCCGACGTACGATTTAGCCGTATCTTGATACTCGTAAGTACGAGTTGAAGTTTGCAAGTAGTATCCGACATCTTTCCAAGAACCTCCGCGGATAACTTTACGTTTCATTGCAGGCGGATCCCAGTCCATTGCATCATATCTGTACTCCGTATTCAAATCATGAGAGAACTCATACATTGCTTCGTCATAAGCTGTCTCACACCATTCTGAAACGTTACCAGCCATACAATACAGACCCCATCCGTTTGGATTATAAGAGTAAGCTTTTACAGTATGGAAACCTCCGTCTTCAAAGTAGCGACCTCTCATCGGCTTAAAGTTACCCAAGAAACATCCACTTTGGTTACGGATATAAGGACCTCCCCAAGGATATGGTGAATTATTCAAATCACCACGTGCTGCTCTTTCCCATTCTGCTTCAGTTGGCAAACGGAAATCATTCACGAATAAATCTCCCATTGCTTGCAACCAGTTGTTCAACAATTGTGTTCTCCAGATAGAAAATGCTTTTGCCTGAACCCAAGTGATACCGATAACAGGGTAGTTATCGTATGCCGGATGCCAGAAATACATATTTGTCATCGGATCATGAAATGCATAGGTGAAATCACGAACCCAAACCAATGTATCCGGGTACACGTTAATTTCCTCATCAATGATGAATCTTTGACGATTCTCGTGACCACGAAGACCTGTACTTTGACCTTTTTTATTGAAATAACTCAAATCCTTGTCCAAACCTTGAGGTTCTTCGGTAAACGGATGCGGAGGTGTGTTCAAGTCACGGTGTTCCGGACTGATCTCATTTCCATCTTTATCAATTCCATTGTGAACAATCTCGATCCGACCTCTTTTGGCAGCTTCTCTCAAATCGATCCAATAATACTTGAAGTTCAATTTTCGCGTATCCAATTCACGACGTTTGTAGAAACGCTCCGGTTGTGGATAGTACATATCAGCCAATAAAGGCATCAAATCCGGATCATCGTAGGAAAATTTACGATCCCAGTTCAATGAGAATATCGCACGATTGACATCACGGTCAGAAGGTTCGAATTCGACAGTCTCCAAAGCTCCCTCATCAAAATACATGTCTTCGTAGTTGATGTAACGGGAAGCCTCATCGTCTTCCTCTAATCCGGAGTAAATACGTTCACGTGCCATTGAATCCCTAACCCACTCCACGAATTGACGATACTCGTTATTCGTGATTTCAGTTTGATCAATATAAAACGCTTGGACAGAAACCGTCTTTGCACGAGTCTGGTGCAAGAAAGGTACATCCTGGTCATTTTCTCCCATGATGTAGGATCCGGATGGAATATAAACCATTCCAAGAGGAATCTCAGGTTGATAGACTCTACGACCTAACGCACCTGTCAAGTGGCCACTACGTGAGCTACAAGAGGCAATGAAGGCCCCAATTAAACCGATAAACAACAGTTTTTTCATTCTAGTTCAATTTTACAGTTCCGGATTTATCGTTAACATTCTACAGGATCAATTTTGCGATATAACGGAATCGAATAAAAAATGGTTACAAAGATTTGTAATTTTTTTTTGATTTTACAACCATTTTGGATGATGTGCCTTCGTAATTGGTATAATAGGAATATAACAAAACTTAAGCGCAATCTCATGAGTACCATTCGAAATCTTCGACAATCTTCCGATTGTGATATCATAAGAATAACCTACCCACATAAACATCCTTGCTTTTTGCTTCTTGATATCAAAAGGTCTATAACCCAACAACACGGAAACTGCATCGCTGTTTCTGAAGCCTACCCCTCCGTAAAGGAAGCCGTCATAAATATATCGGGCATTGATGTTACCTGAATACTTCAACAAGTCTGTCTGCAAGGTCCCCTGAACATCGATCGACCCTTTTGTACCGATATGTCTGAAAGTGTATCCACCCATAGCATAGTAGTGACGAGCCAGATCATATGGAACAGTACCCGTACCACTTGGGGTAACAACCGAACTTGTCAAATTCAAAGTCGATGCCTGCAAGTGACTGGATGACAATCCTGCGAACCAATTCTGGGCACGGTAATAGATACCGAAGTTTAAATCGAATGTGATTGCTGAACTTGCACCAGGGAAAGTAGGGTCAATTTGTGTTTGAGGTCCAACCCAAGTCGGATTCATACCAAAATTCACCATTCCGACACCCAATCCGATACCAAGTCTTCCATCACCCAACGTGATATGATGCGAATAATTCAACATCACATTGTTCTGTCTGTTAAAACCGATTGCATCATGCGTGAAATTCAAACCAAAACCTCCGGTCCATTTACCAAAGCTCTCCATGTTCGCTTCCGCATTAAACACTACAGAATTCGGTGCTCCATTCACTTTATCCCACTGATTGCGATAAATTAAATTTCCACACAACCCTTCTTCTATACCAGTTGCACCCGGGTTAATGGCGAACTTATTGTAAATAAAGTGTGTCAATGCGATATCTTGCTGAGCAGAAGCTCCGAAAGAACATAACACAAACGCTGATAAAATACGTAACGTTTTATTCATATTAAAGGGTCCTAATTATGGTTTTAACATGCTTGGCTTTAACAAATTTTAGCCAATTGGCGACTAAAATAAGTATTTTTTAGAACAAACAAAATTTTTTAATGCAATCAACTCATCTTTTCCACAATGAAATGTTGAAGAGATAAATATTTAACACAAACTCTTGTTACGAAACAACCGGGAAAAGGTTACCCTAGTTTTTGATATGTCTTCCACCATAAATTGGGTATATCACCATTCAACGCGTTGCTATACTGTGATTTATCGCACGGAACCATGTGGTGTCTTTCGTATTTTATTCCTTCTTTCGGAGGATATGGGACCTCCATCCACCAGCGTTCAGAACGATTGCTGCGGTAAAAAATAATATCGTGATTTATTTCGTCCAAAAAAACTGTGAACTTGGTATATTCCTTTTTTGAACCGATTGGAAAGTCTCCAACCCGTTGTGAATACCCGTCAATAAAGTACCAAATAATCTGTGCAATTTCAGCATGGGCGCTTTCGGCAATATCGCCGGGCAATAAGTTGAACAAGCCGATTGAAGTCAGTTTATCCGAAATTCCGGCATACTTAGCAACTTGGCATATATCCTGGTTATCCAGTCCATTCGGTTGGGAGAAATATTTTCCTTTAAAATCAGAAGCTTTTATAGCCTGCAGGTCGATGCTCAACAGATCCGTATTGCGAAGTAATGGTTCCGCTATTCTAAAGTCAGCCTTGAATTCACCTAAACGGACCGCATCAAAAAACAATTTTTCAAATAAATCGATTTCAGATGCCTTCACGAGCGGAGTCTGGTAACCAATTACGGATAAATTGAAGAGATAACACGGCCTGTGCATCAGTAATTTACTCACATAAGCATCTTTCCCGATCGGAAGTTCCGGATCTCCCAAATCCAGTTTGGAATCGATATTGAGAACGTTGATGAGTTGCTCCAATTCCTCATAACCCTGATACATCGCATAAGTCAGATCCTGGGAGCCACCAACGACAATTGGGACAACTGATTTCTTGACCAATTCCGCCACGACTTGCCTCAGTGCGAAATAAGTATCCTCCACCCTTTCACCGGGCATCAGATTCCCTAAGTCATAGAGTTTAAAATTCCAATTACTTCCCGGAAAACACGAATTGAGTTGATTTCTGAAACGGTCATCTGTCTGACCATGTAAGGATGGCTCACCATTTCTGAATTCAGGAACATATATCAGTGCAAGCCCGGCTTTATCTATTTCAGGGAAACCTGATTCATCGTTTCGAACAATAAACTCACCCAAAGATTCTGAAATAGGGTTTTCATTGGTGTCAATCGGACTGAAATAAATAGAGAGATCCTTCATTCTAAATGTCTTTTGACAAAAATAACCGAATGATGGATAGGCGAAACCAGCCTTCCAATTAAGAATAAAGATTGAAAAGTTAATAACTCCGAATAATTGAAAATGTAAAATTGAGAATTGAAAAGTTTTGTACCTATTCTTCCTTTTCAATTTTTACCATTCTCCATTTTCAATTGGAACCATCTCAAATTACTTTCGCACTAATCCCGGATGTCCGGAATTGTAATTTGGTCTTCAGTCCCTCCGCTACTTCTTCTTTGCAACCGCTTTTTTAGCCGGTGCTTTCTTGGCAGCTGTCTTTTTAGCCGGTGCTTTCTTTTCAATCATTTCTTTCACTTTTTCAAGTGTCAGTCCTGCAGCATCAACGGTACTTGCGAGTTCAATCTTTAATTTACCTTTCAAGATCACTGATTTACCCCAACGTGCTTTTTCAACACGGATACCTTCTTCTTTCCAGTCGTGAACAACCTTATCAATATCCTTTTGAATTTTTTCAGCAACCAGGGTTTCAATGTCCTGCTGGGTCAAATGGTCAAAATCATATTTCTTGCTGACATTGATAAATATCCCGTTCCATTTGATAAACGGTCCGAAACGGCCCACGCCTTTTTGAACTGGTAAACCATCCACTATCCCAATCGGGGCATCAGCCTGCAGTTTTGAATCGATGAGTACTATCGCCTGATCCATTGAAAAATCCATCGGATCATCCCCTTTTGCAAGCGAAATAAACTGGTCCCCGAATTTCACATACGGACCGAAACGACCAACATTCACTTCTACCGGAACACCTTTGTATTCACCCAAACTTTTCGGTAACTGGAATAACTCAAGTGCCTCTTTCAACGAAATCGTATGAATACTCTGCGTGCTCAATAAAGACGCAAAACGTGGCTTATCCCCATCTTCTTTCTCGTCTCCGATCTGGATCATCGGCCCGAAACGACCAATACGGGCAATTACTTTCTTATTTGAAGTCGGGTCGATTCCCAAATCACGCTCACCTGTAGCACGATCTGAATGTTCCAAGGTATCTTCCACATTGTGATGGAATGGTTTGTAGAATGACGACAACATATCCGTCCATTCCATTTTTCCACGAGCGATCTCATCGAATTGCTCTTCCACTTCAGCAGTGAAATGATAGTCCATGATCCCACCAAAGTGATCCACCAGGAAATCTGTCACAACCATCCCTATATCCGTCGGAAATAATTTATTCTTTTCCTTACCGGTGATTTCCGTTTTGATCTGCTTCTCCACGAATGTCGGAGTGCGCATTTCCAAAATTATATACTCTCTTTTCTCTCCCTCACGCTCTTGCTTCTCGACATAACCTCTTTTTTGGATTGTCGAGATAGTTGGTGCATAAGTGGAAGGACGACCAATCCCCAATTCCTCCAATTTCTTTACCAAAGAAGCCTCCACATAACGAGCTGAAGGTCTTGAAAATCTTTGGGTTGCCGTAATATTATCTTTAACCAACTCCTCACCAACCTGAACCGCAGGAAGTAATCCTTCAGTTTCGCTATCGTTTTCGTCTTCATCCAAATTGGTTTCCAAATAGACTTTCAGGAAACCGTCAAATTTGATAACTTCTCCTTTTGCCTGGAAAACTTCTTTCATCTTTTCATTCCCGATTGAAATCGTTGTTCTCTCCAATTCCGCATGGCTCATCTGAGAAGCGATTGACCGTTTCCAAATCAAATCATACAAACGCACTTCTTCCCTTTCACCATAACTTAAAGCATGCATGGCAAAATTGGTCGGACGGATGGCTTCGTGAGCCTCTTGTGCATTCGAATTCTTATTGGTGTATTTTGTCGGATGGGAATATTCTTTTCCGTAAGCCGAAAGAATTTCATTTTTCGCGCCTGTCATTGCTGTCTCCGATAAATTCACGGAATCAGTTCTCATGTAGGTGATATGTCCAGCTTCGTATAATCTTTGTGCCACCTGCATTGTTCTTGAAACGGAGAACCCCAATTTCAAAGAAGCTTCCTGCTGCAAAGTAGAAGTTGTAAATGGTGATGCAGGAGTTTTCTTTGCCGGTTTCTTTTGAACATCCTGAACGGAAAGCGGATAAGTTGCACATCGGGTTAGGAATTCCGATGCGTCGACCTCTTTATCAAACGTTTTTGAAAGTTCCGCCTTGATGCGCTCTTTGCCTTTCAGAAACTCACCGGTAACACGGAAATAGCTTTCTGCTTTAAACTGTTGAATTTCCTTCTCTCGCTCAACGATCAGTCGCACAGCAACCGATTGTACACGACCTGCCGAAAGGCTTGGTCTCACTTTTTTCCATAGTACGGGAGAAAGTTCGAAACCAACTAAACGATCCAATACACGTCTCGCCTGTTGGGCATCCACTAACGGTTTATTGATCTGGCGCGGATTTTCAATTGCTTTTAAAATGGCGCCTTTTGTAATCTCGTTGAATGTGATTCGTTTGGTATCTTTTTTTGCCAGTCCCAAAGTCTCATATAAATGCCAAGAAATAGCCTCTCCCTCGCGGTCCTCATCGGTAGCGAGCCAAACCACATCGGATTCCTTCGCTAATTTCTTCAATTCTGCAACCAGGGCCTTCTTATCGGAACTGACTTCGTATTCCGGGGCGAAGTTATTCTCAACATCAATGGCCAATCCTTTCGAGGCCAAATCACGCACGTGTCCAAAACTTGATTTTACAGTAAAGTCCTTTCCTAAATATCCTTCAATGGTTTTTGCCTTTGCAGGTGACTCAACTATTACTAAATTCTTACTCATGCTAACTAAGTTTTCCGGATCGAAACAATTCGAATCGGTGCAAATATAAACGGTTTTAAAAACAAAAAACAAGATAATCCAGTTTGAAAAAATCCGAAGTTCCTATTAAACTATAGTTTATATTTTTTTGAAAACCCAAATTTCACCCAAAAACAAACTTTATTTTCGAAAAAATTAACACAGATAATGCCATGACATTTTGACATGTCTGTCTTAAAAACTATTTTTGCTCTCTTTAAAATTCAAGCATGTTAGAGGATCACGGTGTAAATAAAGTTATTGACGAAAGCAGACAAGGAGAAGCAATCATTCTGGAAGGCGGAACCGGCTCCAAAAAACTTTATGTAGAAAGTTATGGTTGTCAGATGAATTTCAGTGATAGTGAAGTTGTCGCTTCCATTATGACGAAAGAAGGTTACACAACTACTCGAAACATCGATGAAGCGGATGTTGTTCTGATCAATACCTGTTCCATTCGGGAGAATGCAGAAACACGCGTTCGCAATCGCTTGACGGAATTCAAAAAACGTAAGGCGGACCAACCCAACCTTGTCGTTGGAATTTTAGGTTGTATGGCTGAGCGTTTGAAACAATCCTTGCTGGAAGAGGAACAATTGGTCGACCTGGTAGCCGGTCCGGATGCTTACCGCGATTTGCCAAACTTGATAGATGAAGTTGGAACGGGGCAACGCGCTGTAAACGTCTTGCTTTCCCGTGAAGAAACTTATGCAGATATTTCTCCTGTGAGAATGGATCAAGGTGGAGTAAGTGCATTTGTTACTATCACACGTGGTTGTGATAACATGTGTTCTTTCTGCGTTGTACCATTTACGAGAGGGAGAGAACGTTCCAGAGATCCTCTCACGATTGTCCAGGAGTGTAAAGATTTATTTGCCAATGGATACCGCGAAGTCACTTTATTGGGACAGAACGTAGATAGTTACCGTTGGAATATGAGCAGTAAGGGAGTGATCAAGGATGAAAGCATCCCGACTACTAACTTTGCTCAATTAATGGAATTGGTAGCTTTGATCCATCCCGATTTGCGCATCCGTTTTTCCACTTCTCACCCGAAAGATATGACGGATGACGTACTGGAAATGATGGCGAAATACGAAAATATTTGCCCTTACATTCACTTACCTGTCCAATCCGGAAATTCGGATGTATTGGAACGTATGAATCGCGGGTATTCACGTGAGTGGTACATGGATCGCATTGCAGCAATCAAACGCATCATTCCTGATTGCGCTATTTCAACAGATATCATCACCGGTTTTTGCGGTGAAACAGAGGAGGAGCACCAGGAAACCGTTTCCTTGATGAAGGAAGTCGGGTACGATTTCGCCTATATGTTCAAGTATTCTGAAAGACCGAAGACTTTGGCAGAACGCAAATTCACGGATGATATCCCGGAAGATGTGAAAGGCCGACGCCTGGAAGAAATTATTGCACTGCAGTTGGAAAACTCGGCAGCTTCCCATAGAAATCAAATCGGGAAAATCGCGAAAGTATTGGTTGAAGGACCTTCGAAGCGGTCTGCGGAGCATTTTTGCGGTCGGGACGGTAGAAATTCGAAGGTGGTGTTCCCGAAAGGAAATGCAAAGAAAGGCGAATATGTACTGGTTAAAATTACGGATTCCACCTCAGCGACCTTGATGGGGGAATTGGTGAATCACGTCAACTAGTCTAAATTTAAACAATGAGTAACATGTCACTTCAACAAATCAAACAACGGTTTGGAATCATTGGAAATGCTCCTCAGCTGAACCGTGCGTTAGAAGTTGCTATGCAAGTGGCACCAACAGATATTTCGGTCCTGGTGACCGGCGAAAGCGGAACGGGTAAAGAGATCATTCCGCAAGTCATTCATCAACTGAGCACACGCAAACACAATGAATACATTGCTGTAAACTGTGGTGCAATTCCGGAAGGGACAATTGATTCGGAGCTATTCGGACATGAAAAAGGATCATTTACCGGGGCAACCGGAAGCCGCCAAGGTTATTTTGAAGTAGCAGACGGTGGAACTATTTTCCTGGATGAAGTTGCAGAATTACCGATGCAAACACAGGTTCGTTTACTTCGTGTATTGGAAACCGGGGAGTTTATCCGTGTAGGTTCTTCCAAAGTGATTAAGACCAATGTTCGCGTTGTTGCTGCTACGAATGAAAATATGCATCGTGCAATCCAGTCGGGAAAATTCCGGGAGGATTTGTTATACAGACTAAGTACTGTTCCCATTCCGTTACCTCCTTTGCGCCAGCGGCAGGAAGATATTTATTTGCTATTCCGGAAATTTGCAAGTGATTTTGCAGAAAAATACCGCATGCCGGCTGTGAAATTAACGGGAGATGCCGTTGAATTGCTACAGGCATATCATTGGCCGGGAAATATTCGCCAGTTAAAAAACCTGGTGGAGCAAATCTCTGTAATTGAGCAGGAGCGCGACATTGATGGTCCACGCCTGCAATCTTATTTACCACAAGCGGAAGAATTCTTCCCTGCAGTTGTGGGTGCGCAGGAAACTAAGATCGACGAACGCGAACTGATGTACAAGTTCCTCTTCGACATGAAGAACGATTTGAACGAATTGAAAAAATTGGTGGTCGAATTATTGAACAACCAGGGAGAATTCAATTTATCAAATGACCAGGCAGCCGTGGTGAATCGTCTGTATCATGACATCAATTTGGGTGAACAACGTATTTTACCCCCTGCTCCGATTAAATCCGAAGCCGTAAAACCGGTTCTTTATGAAGATCCTGAGACCGAAGATTATGAAGTTCACGAAGAAGTACAGGAATCCTTGTCTTTGGAGGATCGGGAGAAAGAATTGATTCAGAAAGCACTTGACAAACATAGAGGAAGAAGAAAGTACGCAGCAGAGGAATTGGGAATTTCGGAACGAACTTTGTATCGCAAGATCAAAGAATACGATATTCAGGGATGAAAAAACTAGCGATTGCACTTATTTTATTGGCAGGACTAAGTAGTTGCTGGCCGAAATCATTCATGAATCCCATCGATAATTCGATGCCGGAAGAATGGAAGAAATTCTATATCACTCCTTTGGAACTGACTGCAGCAACTGCACCATCCAATTATCCTGCAAATCTGGCAGAAGGATTAAGAAGCGGTATTCAAAATAATACCCGTCTGAAACTGGCTTCCACTTTGGAAGAGGCACAAATCAAGATCAGCGGAATCATTTCCAATTATAATACAACACCGATTGCGATTCAACAGGGAGACTTGGCAGCTAAGAACCGACTCACCGTTTCAGTTAATTTCACTATACTTACACCTACAAAAGGTTTGGAGAAAATGGAGTTTACAAGTTCGCGTTTTGCCGATTACGAATCCAGCGAGCAATTGGTGGATGTGGAAACACGTTTATTGGAATCTATTAACCAGCAAGTGGTTCAGGACGTAGTGAATAAATTGTTATCCAATTGGTAATGCTGAATACAGAACAAATAGCCGAATTCATCCTGCACCCGGAACTTATGCGTTCTGAAGATGTAGATGTATTGCGTGAATTGTCTGAAAAACACCCTTATTCCTCGGTCTATTCGCTCTTGTATTTACAAGGAGTTTCCCGTTTCCAATCCGTTCACCTGGATGAAGTGCTTCCGAAACAAGCGTACAAATTATCTGATCGTTCACGTTTATTTCACTTATTGCATTCTGCATTTGAAGGTGAAGCACTTATTGAGAATGAACCGACAGCAGATTTTGCAATCGCTTCGGTTCAAGAGAATGATGAGCCGGAAGAAAAGCCGGTTGAGGAAAAGATTATTCCTGTTTTCGATCCTGTTCCGGAAGAAAAAGAACAAGTTTCAGAAACAATTGAACCGATTATTGAAGTCAACCCGGAAGAGGTTTCTCAAACAGCAAACCTTCCGGTAGAAAAGGATATTTTCGATTTCGAAACCGTCGCTGCGACTTTGGCTCAGGATTATCTGGGCGTAAGTCAGAATGAGGAAGAGAAACCGGATGAGTCTCAAGCTTCCGAAACTCACACCGTTGAAGAGGCTGAGAACGAAGAAATAATAGAAGAACCCTATATTGAACCTCATACGCACGAAGAAGCGCCGGTTTCCAGTATGGTTCAACCGGATGCAAAACGTTCTTTCACCAATTGGCTGAAAGCAGGTCAGCACGAAGACGGGAACAAACCCGTGACGGAAGCCAAATCCGAAGCAAAGAATACACAACAGGCAATCATTGATAAGTTCATAGAAAAGAGTCCGAGTATGCCCAAACCGAAGACCGAATTTTATTCTCCTTCGAAAAAAGCAAAAGAAAGTTTGGATGATGATCGGATCCCTGTTTCCGAAACTTTGGCTAAAATATATGCCGCTCAAGGAAATTTTCCCAAAGCAATTCATGTTTATCATCAATTAAGTTTGGCGTTTCCAGAAAAAAAGAGTTTATTTGCACTCCAAATTGAAGAATTAAAGAAAAAAATTACCTCATAAAATGATAGCATTAATTTCAATTTTACTAGTATTAGCAAGCGTTTTATTAATCGTAGTGGTGTTTGTTCAGAACCCGAAAGGAGGAGGTTTGTCTTCTGATTTTGGTGCTGCACAGCAACTTGGCGGTGTTCAACGCACAAATGATTTTATCGAAAAAGCAACATGGACGCTTGCAGCAGTAATCTTAGTTGCAAGTATTGGATTGACAACGATGATGAAACCTGCGAAAGTAAAGGAACAACCGAAAAAAGAACAACAGGGTGGACCAGTTACCCAAGGTCAACAAGGTGGTCAGCCGCAGCGGTAATCAATCGATTATAACAGCATTTGAAATGTCAGTATGTCACACATACTGACATTTTTTTTGTTTATACCCTTCGTAAAATGAAAAATTGACACAATACCTACATTGGCACAATCTTAGCCGATAGGAATCGTCAAATTTTATCTAAATAGAATAACAATATGTCAACAACATTTAAACCTTTAGCGGATAGAGTGCTAATTGAGCCTGCAGCAGCAGAGCAAGTAACAGCAAGTGGTATTATCATTCCTGACACAGCGAAAGAAAAGCCATTAAAAGGAACAGTTATCGCAGTTGGGGTTGGTAAAAAAGACGAACCAATGCAAGTAAAAGTGAATGATACAGTCATTTACGGTCAGTATTCAGGTACTGAAATCAAAATTGATGGGAAAGATTACCTGATCATGAAAGAAGGTGATATCTACGGGATCATTGGGTAATTAATCATTAAAAGACTAAAAATCATTAAGACATAAGAAATGGCAAAGCAAATTTATTTTGATGTAGAAGCTCGTGAGAAGCTGAAAAAGGGAGTTGATTCATTGGCAAATGCAGTGAAAGTAACTCTTGGACCAAAAGGAAGAAACGTTGTAATCGGAAAGAAATTCGGAGCTCCACAAGTAACAAAAGATGGTGTTTCTGTAGCTAAAGAAATTGAACTGGCTGACCCAATTGAAAACATGGGTGCTCAGATGGTGAAAGAAGTAGCTTCAAAAACAGCAGATATCGCCGGAGACGGAACAACGACTGCCACCGTTCTGGCTCAGGCAATCATCACTGCAGGATTAAAGAACGTAGCAGCCGGTGCAAACCCAATGGACTTGAAAAGAGGAATCGACAAAGCGGTACTTTCCGTGGTTGCCGATTTGAAAAAAATGTCGAAAGAAGTTGGTTCTGATAACGACAAAATCAAGCAGATTGCAACTATTTCAGCAAACAACGACGATACAATCGGTTCGTTGATCGCCGAAGCGATGAAAGTAGTCGGAAACGATGGTGTAATTACCGTTGAAGAAGCAAAAGGAACGGAAACTGACGTGAAAACAGTGGAAGGAATGCAGTTCGACCGTGGTTATTTATCACCTTATTTTGTGACAAACACCGATAAGATGATCGCTGAAATGGAACACCCGTTGATCTTGATCTACGACAAGAAAATCAGCAACATGAAGGAATTACTTCCGATTTTGGAACCGGTTGTTCAAAACGGTAAATCCTTGATCATTATCGCTGAAGATGTGGATGGTGAAGCATTGACCACTCTGGTTGTGAACCGTTTACGCGGATCATTGAAGATTGCTGCTGTAAAAGCTCCCGGATTCGGTGATCGCAGAAAAGCCATGTTGGAAGACATCGCAATCCTGACAGGTGGACAAGTTATCACCGAAGAGCGTGGCCTGACATTGGAAAATGCAACTTTGGAGATGTTAGGTACTGCTGAAAAAGTAGAAATCGACAAAGACAATACAACGATTATCAATGGAGCCGGACAAAAAGAAGATATCCAAACCCGAATCGGTCAGATCAAAGCGCAAATGGAGTCTACCACTTCAGATTACGATCGTGAGAAATTGCAAGAGCGTTTAGCTAAATTGGCTGGTGGTGTTGCTGTTCTTTACATCGGAGCTCCTACGGAAGTTGAGATGAAAGAGAAAAAAGACCGTGTTGACGATGCCTTGGCTGCAACAAGAGCTGCTGTGGAAGAAGGAATTGTTCCAGGTGGTGGTGTTGCATTGATTCGTGCAATGGATGCATTGGATACATTAACAGGAATTAATGATGACGAAACTACAGGAATTGCAATCGTAAAACGTGCGATTGAAGAGCCTTTACGTCAAATCATTGCGAATGCAGGTGGTGAAGGTGCAGTAGTTGTACAAAAAGTACGTGAAGGAAAAGGTGACTTCGGATACAATGCCCGTACCGATCAATACCAGAACTTATACGAAGCAGGTGTTATCGACCCGACTAAAGTGACGCGTATTGCAATCGAAAACGCAGCATCAATCGCAGCGATGTTATTGACTACGGAATGTGTCATTGCAGATGAGCCGGAAGTTGAAGGTGCACATTCACACGGAATGCCAGGTGGAATGCCGGGGATGATGTAATTGAAAAATAGAAATAAACAATTAGGGGCGCGATTAATCGCGCCCCTAATTGTTTTATAAATCTTAAATTTGCTGTAATTACAGTTCTCTCGTATTACGGGAGAGCTTTCCGATCCTCCTTCCCCTGACGTAAAAGTCCGGGATAGACAGGAACGACACTATATAGGATGGGGTAGTCATTGAAAAATGTACTACCCCGTTCACTTATAAAGAGATTCGTCCGGTTTTTAAAAACAACTGCTGCACTTTTTCCAAACGGGTTGTTTCCACCAATTTATCCAAGGTTTCCATGTGCAGGTACAAAACGGTATTCCCTACTTTCCTGAATTTCAGGATTCGTGTATGCAGAGCGGTTGATGAAATGGATGGAGGTAGATCAGCCAGGGGTTTCAGTTCTTCTACTGAGAATTCCCTTAGACAAGGTAGGCACAGCATTTCCGAATCAGATAATACATAATCCTTGTTCAAATCCCATTTCAAACCACTGTTATCCCTTACCAGGAGTTTTAAATTCTCATCCATGATAAAGATCGACGGGTAATTCGGAACTTCCAGGCAAAATAGCTTCCGGTGATCCAGCCCATTAAAAATGCGCAGATTAGGTGTCTGAGGTTTTAACAACTTCAAGTCTTGAGGTGGAAAATGGATGACAGTTTCTTTGACATCGTAATCGGCATCCATTTGAAAACAGCGTGCATGGAAAGTGAAATAGTTATCTCTTGCCTCAGTCCATGTCAGCATCCATACACCATTCCCGGAAGTAAAACTAACGGATTCAGCTTTGGGAGTCGATTCGATCGAACCTGAATACACTTTTTCCTGGGAGAAATCCTGAAGGTTGACTGTCCAGATTTCGGTATTTGCTTTACAGTAATCCACACTTTTATAATCACTCAATGAAAGCGGTGGAGCATTCCTGTCCTTGAAAGCTGTCTTACTAATGCTGAATAACAACTCTTGTTTTGAGTTCATCCCGATACATTTGAAATCAAACAGATCCAGGACCTCCTTCTTTTTTCCGAAAGTGGAATTGAACACATCGATCAGAAGGTATTCGTATGAAACGGTGTAATCCTTCAGATTCACAACGCTCAATCTCAAATAGGTATTGATTCCTTTTGGTTTGAACAAGTTCGGATGCGTGTTTGCCGATATGGCAAAATAGGTTTGATACAAAATGATTTTGCCTTCTATTGTAGTAATGATCCCTGCGTCTGCATGATTGGAATTATTCGAATATTCATCCCAAACACTTTTTACCACATGTTCCTGTTTCTCCAGCGGAATTGCCTTGTATTCGTTCTTCTTATCTGAAAACATCCGTTCGATATGGATGATATTATCGGCAAGTGTATACCGGATATTGTTTTTCATATCAAAAGCTGTGCATCCACTCATTTTTTGGTCGGAAGTTTCTTCTACTATTTCCTGCACCAATTCCCGATTCAGAATTCCTTGATTGTCGAACTTAAACCGATAGTTTCCTTCCGTTAACTGGAAAGATCCGTCTTCAAAAATGTAAGGACTTACCTGATAGGGTGTTTTGTCCTTGAAGTATTCGGAGTTTTCAATCCATTGGTTTGACTGAGCCTGATACAGGAAATAAACAGAGATGAAGCAAAATGAAACAAGCAGCCGCATGAAAGGAGATTTTATTTAATCAAATATAGTGTTTTCGGAATCATCACTTGGAATAGTTAGTACCTTTGCAAAAAAATCCAATGGCTGATATTACAGTAACGATTATTGACAGAGAAGGGTTGGCACATGAATTGACTGCACCAACAGACATGAACATGAACATCATGGAGCTTTGTAAAGCTTATGAACTTCCTGTGAAGGGTGAATGTGGTGGAATGGCCATGTGTGCTACGTGTCAATGTTATTTGGAATCCGACACTCCATTGGATGAACAAAGTGATGCAGAATTAGACATGCTGGACCAGGCTTTCTTTGTAAAGTCCAATAGCCGTTTAGGCTGTCAGATTCACATTTCCGAGGAAATTGACGGGATTGTATTGCGTTTGGCGCCAGAGGCAGAATAATTACTAATTCCAAATGCCTAATTACGAATTAAATAAATTCTCCTGTAAGCAAAAAGTGGTGAATAGAATATCTTCTCTTGAGGGACAATTAGGAAGTTGACATTCGTAATTATAGGGTAAATGTTAACCCGGTGCCGAAGCTGAAGATCCCGAGTTGTCTTCTCAAATTCACTTTCGACCAAACTTCTCTTCCCGAGAACCAGTATTCGGATTCATCCATTCGTCTGAATTTCTTCTTACCGAATTGCAAGGCATACTGATAGCGGAAACCGATGTGGAACAATACCCGTTTGCTTATCGGATAGTTCATTCTGAATCCATACATAAAAACCATTCCACGAAATTCTTCAACTCGTGAATCCAATAACTTCTCCTTCACCTGAGACGCCTGATCCGGAGTTTTCGGATCCGATAATTCAATATCTAAATTCCTGTTGGGAAGTTGGATTAAGGAATAACCGATTCCAATTTCACTGGCAAAGCCGCAAGGCACGCGACTATCATTCAATGAAATCAATAATTTGGGCATGAAAACACTTTCCCGAATAGGAAGATAGGCTACTTTTGCAGGCATATATTCAGAAATCACATTTCCAATGGAATCCCTGAAATTCCGGGTGATTTCGTCTACAGATTGTAGATTCACTTTATAGAATCGCTGAGAAAACTCAACTCCAAATCCAACCGATTCGGAAATCGCCACATTCAAACTTGCCCTATAAGCCAAGTCCAATAAGTTATAGGAACTATTCAGTGTTCCGTTCTTCGAAACATACCCTTTCCGTTCGCCAAAAACATTTTGTAAAAGGGGAATTTGTCCTTGTCCATCCAGTTCCAGAAAAATACGGCGTTTGTAATATCCTACTTCCTGTGCATTCGAAAACAAGGTACCGACTAACATCAAGCAAAAAAGAAGCGAAGTTTTAATACTCATTTTTGGCTTGTTTTAATTGATGAAACATTCCATTCAATCGCGAACCGATAGTGTGTTTCGTTGCCGGCTCATTGACATAGTATGACCGATCCAGAACCAATTCCCCCGTTTTCAAATCCAACACATAGAATTGCCAATCGGAATAATGGCCTGAAAGAATCGCAATGGGAAAATAGACCAATCCTACAGGAAGCAATACCGTAAACAAAGCCACATTTCCAAAATACAGATCCGGAGCGTAGGTGTGCTGATACTCCAGGAACAGCAATTTTCCTGTTCCAAACTTGGTTTTCACCCGATTTAGATCCATTACATCCAAGACAAAATAATCATTTTCATAATCAGTAATTGCACGTGTCAGGCTGCGTTGCAGCATCGAATAATCATTCCAATCTTCGGCTCCCAAGGTTTCCAGGTTTTTGAGGCTCAGGCTTTCTACATGGATATTCAGATCACTCGTATTCTCATAAATCTGCTTGAACACCAGATCCCTCGTCCTAAACGTTTTGAATACATCAATCTCACTGGAATTGGTTGTTTCAAAGATTGCAGGTTGGAATAAAAGAACAGAATCCATATTTAAATGAATTTCCTCATCGTACTTGAAATACTCCAAATCTTCCTGTTCCACGTCCGTCATCAGGTTGAATTCATCCTTATCCTTATCCAGGACACTTTTCTTCATGGAAAACTGTTTGAATGCTT
Source organism: uncultured Fluviicola sp. (assembly GCF_946478805.1). Next base: position 90,017 of record NZ_CAMLDC010000014.1, read on the forward strand.
TCGTAAAACTGCTGTCCCGGATGATATCCGAAATTCCATACATATAGAATTTAGTGGAATCAATGCCGAAATCTTCGGTCATTCCTTTGGACTGATTTTCGATTACGGCATACTTATCCCATTCTACGCCATGTAATTTTGATCTGGACGAAGTATCTCGTTTCAATTCATTGAAATAAGCCAATGTTTGGGAAAAGTTCTTCGTTGAAAACTTACTCATCTCAAAATCATCGCTTTTAACCAATAGATGGATAGCTGTCTCATAGCATTTCCTGGCGATTACATTGGTCGTGTCCGCATGATAGGAATCGTAAATGACCCGCAATCCCATGGTCAGTTTCCCTGCTTTTGGAAGTACTGTGATGAACTGATTCAGAATTGATATCTGTCCTTCGTAGTATTTTACTTTTTTCCGATTTACGGAATAAGAAGTATAGAAGAAAGTCTCTTTTTTGATCGAAGATTTCATGATATCCAACCAGGCCTGAGACTTATAGTTTCTCAGAAATTCGGACTCGGGGTATTTCTTTTCGAGAATATAAATCGCATAAAGGGCTTCTACCGGTTCTTCCGAATAAACTTTATTCAAGACATACTCAAATCGGGAAATATCGCGGATATAAAAGAACTGGAGACTATCTTCATATAACAATTCCTTTTCCCAATCCTTGAATTTGGATACCTGATCAGTAACCTGTTCCTTTCTTTTAGCCAGATTCGGATGAGACATCAGGTAATCGTTGTATTTGAATTTCGCCGAAATCTCATTCAGTTTGAACTTAAAATACATTTCCGGAACATACATTTCATCGGTATTGAAATAGGTATTGTCCAGTTTCAGTTCTTCAAACGGCAGATAAGAATAAAGTAATACATCAAAAGTCTTGTTTATTTCACTCGATTTATATCCGGCATCGTGAACCATCCTGACCGCCAAACGATCTGCCTCCAATTCATTTTCCCGTGAGTAATTACTCAGGAATCGTGCTTTTTCATTGTAGGAATAAAATTTCTCTTTGGTCGCATATTCGAACAACTCCAGTACGTGATGCTCCTGGTAGTGAATTATCTCATGCGACAATACGAAAGCCAACTGAGCTTCCGAAGTCAATTGTGCAATCAATCCGGTGGTTACGAAAACAATACCTTGTCTTGTAGAAAATGCATTTGCTTCCGTTGAATTGTAGACATAGAACCTCAATTTTCCTCTCAGATCTTCTTCTCCAGCGATCAGTCTGTCTCCTAACTGTTGCAGATAATTGCTGATCGTATCTCCAAAAGTAACGTTCCCGGAATGCAGGATCTCATCAATGGAATAATTGATCTGTTCTACAAAAAACTTTCTTTTTTTACCATTTAATGATTTCAGGTCTTCCCTGTTATCCTTTTGGATCTTTGAAAGTGTGGAATTTGAAAAATCTTTAGGTACGGCTCCTTTGCTGCAAAGTGGTTGGTATCGATTAAAATCACTTTGTGCAACAGACTGGAGTAAAACAAGCCAGGAGCACAAAAAAAGTATGGTACCTTTGTTGATCATTTTTTGATTCCTTCCGGAAGTAAACAAACTGGAATCGGTTCCATTTTGTGCTTATTTGCCTTATTCAACTTACGGTAAATTGCCAAAACTTCTTTTTGTCTGATATTCAATGTCTCTTCATTTCCACTGAACTCCATAGCCCATTCCAATTCGGGATAAGTTGCTCCCATCTGGTCTTCATCGGAGCGACCATCTTCCCACAAACCATCCGTGGGTTTTGCAATCAGAATTGATTGGACAATATTCAGGGATCCTGCCAATTCAAAAACTTCTGTCTTCGTGAGGTCAGCTATCGGGCTTATATCGACTCCCCCATCGCCGTATTTGGTAAAGAACCCAACTCCAAAATCTTCAATCTTATTTCCTGTTCCGGCTACCAAAAGTCCGTGGGTCTGACCCAAAGCGTAGATTGCCGTCATGCGCAACCTTGCCCTGGAATTCGCCATCGCCAGGTGATTCCCTACTGTTTGTGCCGGAAGTGTTTTCTCGAGTTGGTGAAATGTATCCGTCAAGTCAATCGTATGAGCTTCCACATTCGGGAAATTGGTCATGATCCAATCGATGTGTTCCGTTGCCCTGGCAAATTCCGCCTTCGTTTGGCGGATCGGCATATTCAAAACAAGTACTTTCAGTCCGGTTTTCGCACAAAGAGTTGAAGTGACAGCACTGTCCACTCCGCCGGATATCCCGACAACAAACCCGTTAACTCCTGCATTCAATGCGTATTGCTTCAACCAATTTGATATATAATCGATTACTTGTAGTTCTTTTTCCATAAATCTCGATAGTAAAAATAGAAAAAAATCCCGTCTCGGCTTAGCCAAAACGGGATTTCTAAGAACTAATTCCGTATTTATCAGAACAAAATACCGATTTTCAAACAAAACTGAGTTTGAGTTGTTTTCAAACCGAAATAATCGCTGGATCCCGGAGAACCTGGATTTCTATTGAATAATGTTCTGTTTTTTCCACCACCTTCAATATTGATCGGCGTCAAACCATAGTAAAACCCTAATTCAGCAAACAACATCGTGTTTCCTGTAAAGTTCCACTGAGCTCCACCTGCCAAACCTAATGAGCAACGAATCACGCTTATATCGTTTCCGTAAGGCGTTTTCATTCCTTCCATTTCGGAAGTCGTTGATGGATAAGCTGTTGAATTCAATGCAATTGCATCGATATCTGCTCCGGTAGCTCCGCCACCAAAGATATTTCCTTGATCTGTCTTTGTAGATTTTACCAAAAAACTTGTTCTCGCTCCGAATTTCCCATAATAACGGAAATCACCTAAAGCGTTGGTTCTAAACATCAACATGGTTGGGATCGTTGCATAAATATTCTTGTACTTTCTCCCTGTCAATTGGAATACTTTATCCGAATTTGGATCCTTTACATCTTCCTCCTGAATGATTGTTTTATCATTGTAATAATAGTACGTATTTCCATTAATCGCATTCACTGATACTTTGTAGGATTCAAAATCAAATTCCAAACCTGTAGCAAAACCGATGTTGTCATTGAAATTGAAATTGATATTCAATCCAAACGCGTTTTGAACACCAATCCCATCTTTATCGATAACGTTTGTTCCCGGTTTAGTGAAGTTTAAACCCAATTGATAAGCAAGACCCATATTCACTTTTTTATCAGCGTCATTTGATTTGTCTTGAGCGAAAGTTAAAGCTGAAATGCTTACAGCCAAACATGTTACTATTAATCTTTTCATAAGTTATATAAAGTGAACCAAATATAGTTTCTTTCATTGAGACTAGAATGATTATTTTTGAGCAATATGAAATTTACACGAAAAATCGGATTACTTCCTTTATTGGCCTTCGGATTGCTGTTGATCGAATCCTGTTCGAATGACGCGCTGAATGTAGACATTTCAAAAAGCAAATACCAACTCGAAAGTGTTCAACTGGACAGTATCATTAAACATACCCCGGATGAACAATTGGGCGCTGAACTTTTTAATTTATCTGAGAAATTTCCGGAGATCATTGACTATCAATTCTACTATTGTTACAAAACAGGATTGCCGAAAGACACTGCTTTCCAGGCAAACTGGTTCGATTTCACACACAACCCATATTACGTGAGATTATCTCAGCGGATTGATCAAAAATTCACCAAGCTAGCCGATTCGAAGAAAATCATCACAGATGGTTTCAAACGCATCCAGGTCCACTTGCCAAAAGCCAAGCTTCCAAAAACACTGATTTTCATGAATTCCTTTTTCTCTTCCAGCATGTATTGTACGGAAAACGAGATCGGAATCGGATTGGAACGCTACCTGGGAACCCGGACGGATGTTATCAAGGAACTCCCGGGTGATGTTTTCTATGAATGGATCAAGAAAGCAATGGAACCGGAATACCTGGAACGTGATGCTATTTGCTCTTGGGTATTGACACATATTTGTGAACCGGGAAAAGACATGAATACTATTGAAGCAATGATTCAATGGGGAAAAATCCTGTACATCACCAAAGCGGCTTTACCCGAACAGGAAGAACACATCCTGTTGAGATACAATTCGGCAGATTACGACTGGGCATTGAAAAATGAACGCGCTTTCTGGGAACACCTTGTAAAACAGAACATGCTTTTTGTCAAAAGTGAAACTGACCAGGCAGGATTTTTACAGGAAGGGCCATTCACTTCCGGCTTCTCCCAAAAAGGAGCCGATCGTATGGGACAATTTTTAGGATACCGCATTGTTTGCAGTTACATGGAACAAACCGATCTAACTTTACAGCAATTAATCGACAAACCTTACAACGAATTATTATCCGAATACGAAATAAACGATTAGTGATCGGTTAATAGTTGCATAAACTTTGGTTTGACATGCAACTTTATTCCTTAATGACTAATTTTGCAAACATTCATAACACAAGAAAAATGGAAGAAGAAATCGTACGCAAACAATCTTCAATAACTGTACAAATCGGGCTTAACGCAAACAACCTACCTTTAGAAATGCATTGGACCGCTGATGATGGCGGAATCACCAATGCACCTGCAAAAGCAATGCTGCTTTCATTGTGGAATCCGGAAGATAACAACACGATGAAAATCGATCTATGGACAAAAGACATGTCCGTTGAGGAAATGAAACAATTCTTTCACCAAACCTTGCTTACAATGGCAGATACCTTTGAAAAAGCAACGGGAGAAAACCTGATCGCCGAAGATTTGAGAGATTACTGCTTTCACTTCGCTGAGAAAATGGATATTATGCCTGAGAAATAAGTGGATATTAAGACTACAGGATTTTAAGATTTTAGGACTTGGATCTTTCAATAAAAAACGCCTTTGGAAATCCAAAGGCGTTTTTTGGACCTATAAGTCCTAATATTTCGATGTCTTAGCATCCTAAAATCTACTTTACCAAAACCATTTCATCCACCAGGTTCTTCGCACCGCAATAAACATCCATCACCCACATCACATAACGGATATCGACCACAATGTTTCTGCAACGGTTCGGGTCGAAATAGAAATCACTCATGGTGCTTTCCCAACTTCTGTCAAAGTTCAGCCCCATCAGGTTCCCGTTTGCATCCAAAACCGGCGAACCGGAATTTCCACCTGTCGTGTGATTTGAACCCGTGAAACAAACCCACAGCTCTCCATTCTGAGCATAATTGCCATATTTTTTTTCTTTGTACAATTCAATCATTCTGGGATCCAGATCGAAATCGGGATTGCCCGTGTTGTACTTGTCAATCATCCCTTTCAAAGTGGTATGTTCCGTGTAAGCCATTCCATCAACCGGGGCGGAACCTTCCAATAAACCGTAAGTTACACGCAAGGTTGAATTCGCATCCGGCCAGTTTTTTCCATCAGGAAACATCTTCAATTTCCCTTCGACAAAATCTTTCAGCAAAGCATCCATCTCCAAATTGTAATCATTCGCACCAGCTGCAATTTCATTACGCATGACGTTGAAGCTTTCCATGAACAACTTGTACCCCGGATCTTTCGCCAACTTCGCAAATGATTTTTCAGTCAATTTGCTTAGGAATGCAACATACTTCTCCTTGTTTACAAAAATCGATTTGGTATAGATCGCTTCTGAGAGTTTTGAAGTAGCCAATGACGGAACGACAAAACGCTTATCCAAATAATTCTTGAAAGTCGGCGTAAGCACATCGAAAATTCCCTTGTCGACAGCAATGTCATAGTTTTTGAAGAATCCGTCAGCTCCTTTTATTAAGGCTTTGACCTTCGCATCCAATTCGTTATTCGTGCGGTACTTGCCATAATTTCGTTCCAAATCTTCCATTCCTCTTGCCAGACGGAAATATTCAGGCCCAACAAACAAGTATTCCACGAAAAGCGTGTAATTGAATTCATACACTCCTTTTTCATCAACCAGTTTATTCATCCGCTCGATTAATGGCGCGTACCTGTTCCATTCTTCTTTTGAATTCGCCTTTGCAATGTATTCCGCTTCAAATTTCTTCTTTAATGAAACAGCATCCAATTGTTTCAGCCCGTCAATCTGACCGATGTATTTCTTCCAGGCATTCGCAATACGCGCCTGTTTTGCCATATACTGGATCCGTGTCAGATCAGACTTCGTCATTGCCTCATTGATAACCGCCAAACTTTTCGTACGCATATCGATTTCCATCGGACGTTGTTTCTCAATATAATATTTCAAGTTTCCCGAAGTCAAATGCTGTTCTGTTTGTCCCGGAAATCCATACACCATCGTGAAATCTCCTTTTTTACGGTCATTGAATGCAATTTTCAAATGTTTGATCGGTGTATATGGGACGTTTTCTGCGTTGTAATCCGCCGGTTTGTTATCCTTTCCGGCATAGATGCGGAAAACAGAGAAATCTCCTGTATGTCTTGGCCAAACCCAGTTGTCCGTATCGCCACCAAATTTCCCGATCGAACTAGGAGGCGCACCAACCAAGCGCACATCTGTAAACACTTCCTTTACCATAAGGTAAAAGCTATTTCCATAATCGAAGGCCTGAACATCACCTTGATAATGTGTTCCTCTTGTCGCATCCTCGATCAATTTCTTCATGTTTCTTTTCAAAACATCGCCGATCTTATTTCCATCTTCCAATCCCTGGATTCCAAACATCATTGCTTCAGTCACATCTTCGATTCGAACGATCCGTGTTGCAGTCAATCCGGCATTTGGAAGTTCATCGCTGAATTGTTTTGCCCAGAAACCGTTTTTCAGGTAATCGTGTTCTGTCGATGAATGTCTTTGAACGGCATCCAAACCACAGTGATGGTTGGTCAGTAGCAATCCCTTCTCTGAAACTAACTCTGCAGTACATCCACCGCCAAAGTGCATAATCGCATCCTTCAAGGAAGCATTATTCACCGAATAAATATCTGCTGCCGAAAGTTTCATCCCTTTTGCTTTCATGTCGGACTCAAACGCCTGAAGCAAAGATGGAATAAGCATCCCCTCTTCCGCACGAAGAGCAAAGCCCAGAAACACAATAAAACCAACCAAAACATTTTTCATATGTACAATTTTGCCCAAATATACCAATACCCTGCCAAAACAAGTTGTTAGATTCATCTCTTTTTCCCATTTTTGCTTTGTGGAATTTATCAGTTTAATCTTTCGACTGGGAGTCATTTTAGCGATTTTCAGTTTTATTTGGGGAATTTTGAAATTCGGGGTGGTTTTGCTTCGAGGCGGTGTCCCGATGTCTTATCCTTTGGCGTTGGCTTTTAAAACCGTCCAATACCTGCTTATTGCAGATGTAGCCATCCTTTTTTGCACGAATAATCCCAACGGGAATTTATCTACATCGATTACAACCGGGCTCATTCTACTGACCTATTTTATCGGGAAAGTCCAAAACATGCAATTCAGGGCCATGATGTCCATCCAGATCCAAGGACGAAACCTGGGAGAAAACCAAGGACCAAAACCCAAAATGGGAATCGAATTTGGAATCGTTGCCCTGGCGATGGCTGTATTCTGTTTTTTGCTTTGGAAACCTGAGTTTAGAGAAAATGCTATTTCTATCTGGTTCTATACCAATATCATTGATATTGAAAGCACCCCTATTTTTGGCTTCATCTTTAAAATAGTCGGTTTCTTCTTCACTATTGGAATGCTGCTTCGGATGTTCAATGCCTTAAATGTTATTTTCTCAGGAAAAGCTTTCGGGAAACAGGATAACGAGGATAAACCAACCAAAAATGATCGTTCCGATAATCACTTCGACGATTACGAAGAGGTTGATTAAGCTATCTTCTTCAGTAAATCCAGGATTTGCGGCACCAGCAGTTGGTTCCCGTCATTGAAGATGATGTAATCGGTCAGTTTCATTTTTTCTTCTTCGGGTAGTTGCGCATCGAATCTTGCCCGCACTTGTTCGTCTGTGAGCTTATCCCGTTCCTTAATTCGCTGCATGCGTACTTTTTCAGGAGCGGTTACTAAAATGATCCCATCGAACGATCGGTAGTTTCCGGTTTCAAATAACAAAGCTGATTCCTGGAATACTAACGGGGATTTTTGGTGTTTTACCCAATTTTGAAAATCCGCCCTGACTGCCGGGTGAACCAACTTATTCATGGCTATCCGTTTGGCATCATCCTGGAAAATCCGGGTTGCGATGTATGATCGATTCAAGTTTGAATTCGTATAGGCTTCCTCTCCGAATAATTGTTTCAACCCGCTGATAATTGACTGATCTTCAGTCATGATATCTTTTGCCCGCTGATCGGATGAGTATACAGGGTAACCCATCAATTGTAAAATTTTAGATACAATCGATTTTCCCGAACCAATTCCCCCTGTAATTCCTATTATTTTTGACATAAAAAAAATCCTCCGTCAGCTGACGGAGGATTTGAATTAAATTTCTTCTACTTCGATGATATTGAAGGGCAAACTGATGATTGCCTGGTAATCCTGACCAGCTTCTTCCATATCTTCGTCATCTTCTTCAAAGAACCAGTTCACGATAACTTTCGTTTTGGAACCGGAGATAGCTTCCAGTTTCTTAAACAAGTCCAAAATGCATTTGGAAGAAGAGGTGTTAAAATATTCGAGCTTCACATCCACAGATGTTTCTCCGATCGGGTCTTTCCCATAGGAATCGATCCAATCATTCAAGGGCTTGTAAAATTCCACTGAGTTTTCAGGAATAGAACGACCTTTCAACTCAAGTTTTCCAGTAGTGGCATCAAAATGGATCGAAGGTGTTTTTGCTGATCCTTCTAGGTGTAAATTTTCCATATTCTTATTTAATCGATTTTTATATTCAAACAGAAAAAACTATTTACATCATTTATTGGTAAAAACTGATATTCCAGTTTATTCCCTGATTTTCTTGCAATATCAATCATTCCAAGACCCGCTGTTCCTTTCTCCGATAAGGTTCCGTTACTAAGCACTTCCTGGTAATACTTTTTCAATTCTTCCTTGTCCATTCCATTGATGGTGTCCAAGCGCTTTTCCAAATCGACAGCACTTTCTTTATCAATGTAATTTCCGGTTCTAATGACAAAATGATCCTCGTTCTTGGCAATCATGAATAACGCTGATTTCACCTCAATTCGCGTCATATTACGGTCCTGCTCTTCATTAGAATCTATATGATGATACAAATTTTGTAAACATTCAACCAAAACATTGAAAACTTTCTTCTTCAATTTTGGAGACTCGTCCATGTAATCCATCTTAGACTCCATGATTGAAAGAACCGACGATAACAATTCCGAAGTAACTACACCTTTAAATGATAACAGGATGTTTTCCCGTTCCATTGTTTGGTATAGTTCGTAGATATCGTTTTTTATCATTGCTAGTTTTCGAAGTGCAACAAATATAATAATCCTATCGAACTAATTTTGGTATTCGCCGAAAAAAATGAGCAGATGGTAGAATTTTTAATTGGGATTCATCAACTGAGTACCTACCCAACTTTCAGCTCCAAATTCCTTGTGTTTCTTGCAAGTTTTCGTACTTTTGCAACAATGATGCATTTAGACAAGCAAAAAGAATGGTTTTCAACCTGGTTCGATTCCCCGTTCTATCATGTATTGTATGATGAACGAAACGACCGGGAAGCAAATGAATTCCTGAATAACTTGGTGGCTTTGCTCAATCCGGAACCCGGAGCGAGCGCTTTGGACCTGGCGTGCGGTGCCGGAAGACATTCCAGGGCCCTCGCATCTCATGGACTGAAAGTTTCCGGTTGTGACTTGTCACCGAACAGTATCGAAGAAGCTAAGAAGCATTCCGGTTCGGATCTTACTTTTTTTGTGCACGACATGCGCGAAAAATTGGATGAGAACTATCAATATGTTTTCAATCTGTTTACAAGTTTCGGGTATTTCGAAGATGTGTGCGAAAATGCAAAAGTTCTGAAAAGTGTTTCCAATGCATTGATTGAACCGGGAATCCTGGTAATCGATTTCATGAATGCTCATAAAGTGGTTCGCAATTTGCGTTCCCGTCAGGAAATTAAAAAATGTGACATCCTGTTCCATATCAAGAAAGAGGTGTTAAATGGCCGGATCATTAAGACCATTGCTTTCGAATACCAAGGAAAATCGTATTTCTTCCAGGAGAAAGTCCAGGCATTGGAACTTTCCGATTTTGAAAAATTATTGTCCGACGCAAACTTTGAGATTCAGCAACTGGCTGGAAATTATCAACTGGAACCTTTCGACCTGGAGCAATCCGATCGCTTAATCCTTATCTGCAAAAAGAAATGACCGAATCGATTACAACCATTTTCTTTTTGATCCTATCCGTTGTGATAGGTGGTCTTCTTGTTGTTTTCCTTGAAAAGAAAAACCAAACAACATTCATCAAATTGTCTCTTGCTTTCAGTGGCGGATTTCTTTTAGCCATCGCCTTTATTCATTTTTTACCCGAATTATATGCCGAGCAGCATACTTCTATCGGAGTCTGGGTATTGGTTGGCTTTTTGGTTCAATTATTCCTGGAATATTTTTCCGGGGGTATCGAGCACGGACATATCCACGCACATGCAAACAAGAAAATCCCATATGGTTTATTGATTTCCTTAAGCATTCATTCATTTATCGAAGGAATTCCTTTGGCAAATAGCGCCATACATGGGCACGATCACGATCACCTGATCGGACAGCATCACAATTCGCTTTTACTGGGAATCATCCTGCATCAACTTCCCGTCGCCATTGCGCTGATGACTTTGTTGAGACAGTCGCTCATCAAATCAAGTACCTCCTGGATCCTCCTGACCGTATTCGGATTGATGACACCATTCGGATTGATCTTCGGTAAACTCATCCCGATGGATTCATCCATTCCATTCATGGATATCCTACTTGCCTTGGTTGTCGGAATGTTCTTACACATTTCCACCACCATTATTTTTGAAACAAATGAAAATCATCGTTTCAATCTCGCAAAATTGACCGCGATATTATTGGGAGTCGGTTTAAGTGCCGGACTTATCTAAAAGTTAGAAGGGTTCAAAAAGTTTAAAGTGTTCCATTTTGACATTTGAACGAATCATATATTTTTTAATTTTACCTAAAAAATCAACTCATGAAGATTCTCTTCTCTCTTGCATTAATCATTTGCGGTATTACATTATTCGCTTTTAAATCATTCGAGTCAAGTTTACTGAACGGTGGTTTTTCATGGACCATGTCCAAACTATTGCCGTATCTGACACTTGTAATTGGCGGGATTCTCCTGGCTTATTCATTCATGAAGATATTCAAGATCAGGTTAGTGATTGCCAAACTGATTATTGGACTGGTTCTATTTGCAGCTCCATTTGCAATTGGGTTTGCTTTACATCCGATCTTTGAAGGAGATTTCAGTTCGGAAGGTACAGAAGTAAAAGAAAGTACCGTGAAAGTGGATGCAAAATATGACTTGCTTATTGTGACCATTCCGGATTGTCCGTTTTGCCTGGAATCTATCACCCGACTGAAGCTGATTAAAAAACGCAATCCTAACATTCAGATGCTTTTTTCAGTTTGTTCAGGAGATGAACAAAAATTAAGCTTGTATCGCGAGTTGATTGCCGGTGATTTCGATATCGCTTTGGCAAAAGACATCGAAGCATCTGTGAAATTAGCAGAAGGCCATTTCCCTACTTTCGTACAATTGAAAAAAGGTCTTCCTGCCTATAAATGGTCGAATGATCAATTTGGGGCAGGAGCAATTGATGAGTTGGAAAGTGGAATCAAGTAAATCTTCAGTCTGCCAAGAGATCGATTCAGCCAGCTTACATTCTGCTCTAACACTGGACAAATAGACACATGCCTATCCGTATTTAGAGGGTAGTATGAGAGTTCTTTGAGAAGAAAACCCTGATTATGCTTTTCGAATTAAATCTTCCAGGCAATCTATAAACCTCGGGTGATCATTTGAACTCGGAACCAACTGTACTTTTTCACCACCATTTTCTTCAAAGATTTCCTGATATTCCCCACCGATCTCGATCAAGGTTTCCAGGCAATCTGCAACGAAAGCCGGACTAAAAGCCAATACGCGTTTCTTTCCTTCTTTCCCCCATTGCTCGATGACCTTGTCGGAAAACGGATGGATCCACTTTTCATCCAATCGGGATTGAAAACTCACGATGTATTGATCTTCCGTCAAACCTAATTTTGCAGCGATCAAGCGAGTCGTTTCATAGCTGGTAGCTTTGTAACAGAACTTGTTTTCTTCCGTAATTCCCTTTTCACAATCGTGATCCGAACAAAGACCTTCTTCATACACCTTATCGACTTGTCTTTCTGGTAAACCGTGATACGAAAACATGATCTTATCGTAAGAAGCGATGTCGAATTCCTTCGCTCTTTCGACAATTGAATCGATGTAACCTTCGTGGTTGTAGAATTGAGAAATAACCTTGATTTCAGGAATTACCCACCATTTTTGAATAATCTCCATTGCTTTTTCAACTGCAGAACCGGTCGAAGCACTTGCATACTGTGGAAATAAGGGTAGAATGATAATCTGCTCGTAATTGGCTTTTTTCATGCGATCCAAAACAGATTCCATGGAGGGATTTTGATAGCGCATCGCCATTTCAACCGTTACATTTTCTGAATCAAATCGCTTTTGAAGTAAACGTGTCGCTTCTTCCGTGTAGGTCAGTAGAGGCGATTTCCCTTTACCAAGATCCCAAAGTTGTTTATAGATCTTTGCCGATTTGGGAGTCCGGAACGGAACAATAATCCCCCGAACAAGCAACAAACGGGAAAAAAAAGGAATATCAATTACGCGGGGATCCATCAGGAATTCCTTCAGGTAACGACGAACATCGCTGTTTTTCGGGCTATCCGGAGTTCCTAGTTGAATCAATAATACACCAATCTTTTTGCTCATCTTATTCGTTTAAGGCAGTGCAAAAATACGGAAAAGCGAAGTACAAAAACTGATGCAGGTCATTCTTTGGAGAGAATTCAAATATCCTCCCCCTCATTCCCCCTCCGAAGGGGGAAGCCAATGATTTCTCTTTAAAGATTGATCTGATTTCAAAATATTAATTGACCAGATCTCAAATTTGCTTAATTCCCGGGGAATTAAAATCTCCCCCTTCCGAGGGGGATGAAAGAGGGAGTACAAAAAAAAAGCATCCGTAAAACGAATGCCTTCCCCAAAATGTATTTAAATCTTAAATATGCAATGCTCTATCTCCGGTTGCAGCAAGTGCCGCTTCTTTGATTGCTTCCGAGAATGTCGGATGTCCGTGACAAATACGGGAAATATCTTCAGCGGATGCGCGGAATTCCATCGCAGTGACTGCTTCCATGATCATATCCGCAGCACGTGCAGCGATCATGTGAACTCCTAATACCTCATCTGTTTTCGCATCTGCCAAAATTTTGACAAATCCTGCAATATCCATGGAAGCTCTCGCTCTTCCCAATGCTTTCATAGGGAAAGAACCCGCTTTGTATTCGACACCGGCAGCTTTCAGCTCTTCTTCTGTCTTACCAACGGAAGCGATCTCCGGCCAGGTGTAAACTACCCCCGGAATCAAATTGTAATTGATATGCGGTTTTTGTCCTACCAATTGCTCAGCAACCATTACTCCTTCTTCTTCGGCTTTGTGGGCAAGCATTGCTCCACGCACTACATCTCCGATTGCATAGATATTCGGAACTGTTGTTTGCAGGTGGTCGTTCACATCAATTTGTCCGCGATTGTTTGCAGCTAAACCGATGTTCTCCAATCCCAATCCTTCCGTGTATGCTTTACGTCCTACAGCTACCAAACAATAGTCTGCTTCCAAAGTAACCTCTTCATTCTTTTTGTTCAATGCAGTCAGTTTCACTCCATTTCCGGTGTTCTCAACTTTCTGAACCTTATGCTCCAAATGGAATTTAAATCCTTCTTTTTTCAGGATCTTTGTCAACTCTTTTCCTAAAGAGAAATCCATTGTAGGAAGAATATTCGGTGCAAATTCCACCACTTCTACTTCTGTACCCAATCGCGCATAAACAGATCCAAGTTCCAAACCGATAACTCCACCTCCAATGACAATCATCCGTTTCGGGATTTCTGTCATTTTCAATGCTTCAGTTGAAGTAATGATGCGTTTTTTATCCGGTTCCATTCCAGGGAAGAAATTCGGTTTTGAACCTGTAGCAATAATGGTGTTCTTAGCGGTAATATTGGTACTGTTTCCCTGATCGTCTTTGATTGCGATTGTAGTTTTATCTACAAAAGAACCGACACCCTGGTAAACTGTCACCTTGTTTTTGTCCATTAGGAACTTGACACCGTTACATGTTTGAGCAACAACTTCTTCCTTACGGGCAATCATTTGAGTGATATCAGCCTCTACATTATCCACTTTGATCCCATGAGTTGCAAAATTGTGTTTTGCATTGAAAAAGTGTTCTGATGAATCCAACAAGGCTTTCGAAGGAATACATCCTACGTTTAAACAAGTTCCTCCAAGAGTTGGGTATTTTTCGATCAAAGCAGTATTCAATCCTAATTGTGCACAGCGAAGAGCAGCTACATATCCACCAGGACCAGAACCGATAATCGCAACGTCAAACGTACTCATAGTTTCAATTTCTAAAATGTGGGATAAAGGTACATATTAATTGAAAAGTGAGAATTGAAAAGTGAAAAGAATGTGGGTGGAATTGCTAAAAGGCCGTTGATATAGGAATGTGATAATGATTGTTTTTAAGCTTAAAAAACATATGCCACACCTGCATAGTAAACATTTTCTGTTACCAAACTACCTGTAACGCAATTGATCCAAAAACGGGAAAATCGCACTCGCTTTAAGGGAGTCATGAAAAACAGTATCAATAACAGGTGAAAATTTGGTTAATAAAATTAACTAGTTTATATTTACAACAAATCTTGAAATGAAACTGAAATTATGAGTAATGAAAAAATGACACCGCAGAAAAGTATTTCCATTATTGAGGATGCAATGCGTAAAGCACAGCAAGAGAAAACCGGAGCACGTTTTTACCTCATTTTATGGGGAACGCTCATTATTGTTTATGCTCTCACCAACTTTAGCAGTTTGCATTATCCTTCTCCTGCTGCTTTGACACTTTCCTCGCTTTCATGGATCGTTTTTCCACTAGGTGGATTGTTATCGATCCTACGTACACGCAAAGATGACAAGACCGAAACGACAAAACCTATCAACGACAGCCTGTATATGTTTGCTTGGGGTGGCACGGGACTTTGCATGGGAGCTATCGCGTTTTTCGCGTTTACCTTCAAAAATGCGGATATCATTCCTCCGGTAATTCTACTTATCTTTGGCTTTGCTGCATTTGTAACGGGTGGTGTTACACGTTTTTATCCATCGCTTGTGGGAGGAATTATCAGTATCCTTATCGGTGCAGCAGCATTCAATTTATCACTCGAATACCAATTGCTTGCAGGTTCTGCCGGAATATTAGCAGCTACTGTTATTCCAGGATTATTAATGAAGAAATAATGCTGAACCAACTCGACAGTCTTCTGCACTCCCAAACACGTCTTGCTATCATGTCTCTCCTCATGAACCTGGAGGAAGCTGAGTTTATTTATCTCAAAGAGCAAACAGGTGTTTCGGCAGGAAATCTGAGCCTGCAACTCGAGAAACTTCGTGCCGGCGAATACATTGAGATCCGAAAAGGCTTCAAGAAAAAGTACCCAGTGACTATTTGCAACGTTACTGCGAAAGGACGTGAAGCTTTCAGGCAATATGTACTCGATATCAAGCAATACCTAGAGCCAGGAAGACAAGATGAAGTGCATGAAGAAGGACTAGCTGGATAGCATGGAGAATTTCCCGGAAGGAAAACCGCATAAACAGTAAAAACCTGAATTCAGAAGTTAGTTACAAATCAAAAATATGTTTTTCAGCATGGTAGGAAGAACGAACCAAAGGACCACTTTCAACGAAACGGAAGCCCATTTCCAATCCCAGTTTCTCGTATTTTTGGAAACGTTCCGGCTCTACGAATTCAACGATCGGTAAATGTTTCGGAGTCGGTTGCAGGTATTGGCCTAAAGTCAGGATATCCACCCCAACAGCTCTAAGATCTTCCATTGTTTCAATGATTTCCTCATCAGTCTCGCCTAAACCAAGCATCACTCCCGATTTAGTTCTCATTCCGCCTTTTTTCAAACGGAACAACACTTCCAGACTGCGGTCGTATTTTGCCTGGATGCGTACTTGTTTTGTCAAACGACGCACCGTTTCCAGGTTATGTGAAACAATTTCAGGAGCCACATCAATGATTTGTTGCAAATTCTCCCATTTCCCGGCAAAATCAGGAATCAGGGTTTCCATTGTCGTTCCCGGACTTTGGTGACGAACCGCTTTTACGGTTTGAACCCAGATTCCGGAACCACCATCTTTCAAATCATCGCGATCCACGGAAGTTATTACAGCGTGCTTGATTCCCATGGTTTTGATCGAATGCGCTACTTTTCCGGGCTCGAATTCATCAATTGCATCCGGTTTCCCTGTTTGTACAGCACAAAAACCACATGAACGCGTACAGATATTCCCCAGGATCATGAACGTAGCAGTTCCTTCGCCCCAGCACTCACCCATATTCGGGCAAGATCCGCTTTCACAAATGGTATGTAATTTATGCTCATCTACTAAAGCACGTACCTTCTTGTAATTCTCACCGATGGGTAATTTTACGCGCAGCCAGTTTGGCTTTTTGATACGAACGTTGTTTTCTGCTGTTGTTATTTCTTCTGACATAGTCGTGCCTTTCCCTTATTCAAAAATTCAGTAACTTTGACCCTGAAAAGTTTGATTCTACAAAAGTACAAAGAACAAACAAACGAAGTGGAAAAAGTTTAAACCGTTCAAAAAGTTCAACTCTTTTAAGAGTTCAATTGAAACTGAATATTGAACACTTGAACTTTTTCACCCAATTAAACATACAAAGTATGCCGACATCAACAGTAAAATATTTAGGAGGGTTGCGAACGGAATGTACGCATCTTCAATCCGGGACGGTGATTCATACTGACGCTCCCACAGACAATCATGGAAAAGGAGAGAAATTTTCTCCGACTGACCTGGTTGCAACTGCTTATGCTTCTTGTATGATGAGCATCATCGGGATTTACTGCAATGAGCACGGTTACAATTACGAAAACGGCTTTGCAACAGTGACCAAAATTATGGCTTCTTCTCCAAGAAGAATCGGGAAACTGGTGATTGACATCGACCTGAGAAACAATGGATGGGATGAAACAACCATCGAAAAAGTAAAACGTGCTGCTTTGGCTTGTCCGGTGGCAAAATCAGTTAGTGAAGATATCGAACTTGAAATCACATTCAATGTATAATAAGAAAAATGACCGCGAAGAAAGAGGCGGAGGATTCAATAAGGACAATAACCGTGGCTTCGACCGCAAACCGAAAGAAGATCCGTCGGATATCATCTATGGAATCCGAGTAGTGATCGAAGCGATCAAAAATGAAGTTGAAATCAACAAAATCCTGATCCAAAAAGGAATTGACAAGGATTTGTTTGAAGAGTTGAGAACAGTTTTAACCGGTAAAGAATACCAGTTGCAGTTTGTTCCGGTTGAAAAACTGAATAAACTGACAGCGAACAATCACCAGGGAGTGATCGCATTTGTTTCTCCGGTTGAATACAAAAACATTGAGGAATTGTGCGACCAGTGGCTTTCTGAAGGAAAAGAACCGTGTATTTTGGTCTTGGACCGCATTACAGACGTTCGAAATTTCGGTGGAATAGCCCGCACGGCAGCTTGTATGGGAGTTGATGCGATTTTGGTTCCATCAAAAGGAAGCGCCTTGGTTTCTGCTGATGCAATGAAGACATCTGCAGGAGCATTAAATAGTATCCCGGTTTGCAAAACTGATTTATTGAAAAACAGCTTATTCTACTTACAACAAAGTGGATTTCAATTGGTTTCCTGTACGGAGAAATCCAAAGTAAGTGCTGAGAATTATGCGTTTTTTGGCCCAACGGCAATCATTGTCGGATCGGAAGAAGACGGAATTTCACATGATCTATTAAAAATGTCGGATGTGCGCTTAAGTATTCCAATGGCCGGAGATATTTCTTCTTTGAATGTTGGGGTGGCAACCGGAATGATTCTATACGAGCGCTTGAAACAAGTTAAGGCTGCGAAATAAGACTTGATAGACTTAAGACAGAAGACTCAAGACTTGATAGTCGCCTTCTGTCTTATTATAAACTTTAAAAACCATCAAAATGAAAACCATCGAAAATCTAAGGGTTGAAAAAACAACCTATAAAAAAGAAACAGACGAAAACGGAAACACTGTAAAAGTTCCTGTAACAAAAATGGTTGCCAGACCACCGGTTGTTGTTAGTCAAGGGGTTCGCTTCGGGTACTTCATGATTGATGTCGTATTCTTCTATATCCTGACATTTATAATCGGATTAATAATCGGAATCATCGTCATGGCAACAGGCAATGCTGATCTTTTAAGAGAGGGCTCCGGTTTCATCAAGTCTCTTGATCTGATGGGATATCCGATCTTTTTTCTCTATTATGCGATTTCTGAAGGATTGGGCGGAGCCACTTTAGGCAAGCTCATTTGCGGGTATACCGTTATTGACGAACAAGCGAACAAAGTGAGTTTTGGAAAAGCGATGCTAAGAACCGTTTGCAGATACATTCCTTTCGAACAATTTTCCTGCTTCGCAGAACGCGGCTGGCACGACACTTTGTCTAAAACATACGTGGTCAAACGATCTGAAAAACTAGAATTGCAGAAATTACTCGGAACTTTTTCAGGTTCACAACAAGATATTTTGGATTAAAACAAATGACGAAAGACCGAAGACGAAAGACCGAAGACGAAAGACTTTTAATAGTCCAATGTCTTCAGTCTCGTGTCTGATGTCTTTAAAATCTTACAAATGCGTTCCCCCGGAAACCTCAATTCGCTGACCGTTGATCCAACGCGATTCATCCGTACACAAGAATGCCACTACATCGCCAATATCATCCGGAAGCCCGGCTCTTCCAAGCGCAGTTGAATCTGCAACCATTTTGTTGTAATCTGCATTATCGCGCACTGCTCCACCGCCGAAATCTGTTTCGATTGCCCCTGGAGCCACACAATTTGCACGAATCTGGCGGATTCCTAATTCACTTGCCAAATAGCGCGTATATTGCTCAATTCCCGCTTTCATCGAACCGTAAACAGAATAACCCGGAGCCGTAAAACGTGCCAAACCACTTGAAATATTCACAATTCCACCTCCTTCGTTCAGGATCGGAAGAATTTCCTGTGTCAGGAATACGGGTGCTTTGAAGTGAATATCTGAAAGCGTTTCAAAAACCTCTAATTCCGTAGCGCCAATCGGAGTACCTAACCCAATTCCGGCGTTATTTACCAGGAAGTCAATTTTATCCGAACCGAATTTGTTTGTAAGAGCTGTACGCAAATCCGCTCCAAATTGCTTGAATGTGTCCACTTTGCTAACATCCAATGCAAGAGCCAGTGATTTTACTCCTTTCGCCTCCGTTTCTGCAACAACCTTATCTGCTTCTGCTTTGTTTGTGTGATATGTAATAACCAAATTGATTCCTTTATCTGCCAATTTGTTTGCCATGCTTCTTCCAAGACCACGACTTCCTCCTGTAATCAATGCTAATTTGTTTGTTTTCATCTGATTTAAATTTGATAAGACAAAGGTATACAGGGAAAACACCCATCCATTTGCATGAAGCAATCCAACAGTTGCAAAAATCAAACTATTAATTGAGAATTGAAAAATTGAGAATTGAAAAGAAAAACTCATTTCAGCCGAAAAATTCAAAACCTTAAGATAAATTCAAACACTTTTCAATTATCCATTTTACACTTTCAATTCCTGAATGAGTTCGGAGTGATCTGAGTGTGTTTCCGGAAGAAATTAGAGAAATGGGCAACTTCTTCAAATCCCAGGCAATAACCGATCTCTGAAATAGTCCAATTCGTCTGTTTAAGTAAGATTTTAGCTTCTTGTGCAATCCTGTTCCCGATAACTTCTGTTGTTGTGCGCCCGGTGTTTTCTTTCAAAACCTTATTCAGATGATTGACGTGAACAGCCAATTGGTCTGCATAATCTTTCGCCGTCCTTAGCCCGATACGCTGACGATTGGATTCGATAGGGAATTGCCGCTCCAATAATTCCACGAACATGGAACTCACCCGTTCAGAAGCCGAATGCTTTGGATACAAGATAGATGCGGGCTGCAATTTTTGTCCGAAATGAATGAGCTCCATGACATAATTCCGGATCAAATCATATTTAAAAGAATAATCAGAGGCCTGTTCGTTTCGCATTTTTGAAAAAACAGTTCTCAAATAATGGAACTCCCTTTCTGATAATTCAAAGACAGGAATGCCGCCTGGAGTGAAAATAGGCAGTTCATCCAGGATGAAACCGGTATTGGACCTTGTAATAAAATCCGGACCGAAAACGCAAAATATGGCATTGTGATCTTCATCATCAGAAGTGTAATTATAGGGGACTTTCGGCGTAGCAAAAAGCAAGGCATACTTCTCAATATCAATTACTTTATCAGCGTATTCCGCTTTACTTCGACCCTGAATTAAACTGATCTTATAATACAGGCGTCTATTGTATGGCATTTTCCCCTTCTTCCCGTTCTCTTTGTCAAGAGCCAATAATTCCCTGGTATCAAACACATTGAATTGCCCCAACTCTTTACTGATTCCTTCGGGAACCAAAGGCGAGCCATTACAAATTGTCCGATAAAACTCTTCTAAACTGATAAACTCCATGGATGTCGAATTGCAAAATTCAAATATACTACAATTTAAACTGGATAATTGACAATTGAAAAGATGAGATTATTCTTAGCAGATCGATTCAGGCAACTTTAAGTAAACCTCTTTTCAATTTTTATATTCTCCATTTTCAATTAGCAAGCATCATCTCCCGGATATCCCTTACAGGAGCACTACCATAGCTGAGGAATTTTTCGTGGAAGGCTTTCAAATTAAATGCTTTCCCTTGTTTCTTCATCATTTCCTCACGCAGTTTACAGATTTCTGTGAACCCCGCAAAGTAACTGCACAATTGCACCTGGCTCAAAGTCGCTCGTTTCCACTTACCCTCGGCCTCAGCTTGTTGTTGATATGCCTCGTTTATCAATAAGTTCATTGCCTTCTCCTTGGTGAAATTCAAATTGTGAATGGAATAATCCAAAATAGTATTGCAAGTCGTTCGCAAATTCCATTTGTAATACATCAGCCACATTTCAGGACTATTATTGCCGTAGCCGTTTTCAAGCATCATGAGTTCCGTATACACAGCCCAACCTTCAACCATTGCGCCATTTCCAAAAATCGATTTGATGATACTCGGTGAATTGTTACTGTAAACCAATTGCGTGTAATGACCAGGAACCGCTTCGTGGATATTCAGTATCTGCAAGACATAATCGTTGTATTCCCGTAAGTAACTTTCCGATTTTTCAACTGACCAACCGTTCATGCTTCCTACATTGTAATAGGTATTCCCTCCTTTGTCGTAAGGGCCCGGAGCGGAAATGGAAGCACCGGCAACTCCGGCCATGTAATCTGGTTCTCTGCGCACAACCAATGGTTTCTTCGGATCCAGATAGATCAGGTTTTTATCTCTTACGAATTTTTCCAGTTCAGGAATCTGCTTTTCAATGTCTTTCTGGAAGTTCTCCGGTTGTGTGTGCTGCAAGGAAATCTGGTCGATCAATAGTTTCACAAGTTCATATTCATTTTCGGGCATCGGTTTTTGTCCCATATGCTTATCCCAGATTTGTCTTGAAATCTTCACCATTTTTTGATGCAATTCCTTCTTATGGGTTAATGCGCTTTGGTAGATCTCTTTTGCCGAATTATCGGATTGAATATCGAATTCGAATTTTTTGGCGTAGAGTTTACTTCCCAATCGGAAGCTTCTCGGGTTCGGATTGGAACGTTTTTCCAACCAGGATGCATAATCGTTGATTGCCTTCTGAGCAGCTTCACTTCTTTGAATCAATTCCGTTTTCTCTTTCCCACTCAATTTGGACTTCTCCAAACCGGCCGGTAAATCGACCGCAAAAACAGACAATCCGCCGCGATTTTGTTCAATGGCCAATTGCGTATGTTCTTTCGTCGGATTTTTGATATTTTCTTTTGCCGCTTCGTAATAAGCAGGAACATTTTTCAGACGAATGGAGAAGTTTCGCAAGCGTTCGTCCAATGGTGCATAATTATTGGACAGCATTTCCGCAAAACCACCGCACACATTGTAATTGGACGGATTCCATTCTCCCGATTTGAAAGAACTTTGTTCCCATACAGAACCATTCAGGTAGTTTTCAATCAACTTATAATCAATCTTATTGGCATCAGAAAGCTCATCTGTTCGAAATTCGTTGAGCTGGTCCAATTCTTTTCGGATGAACTGCTTTTCTTTTTCCTTTCGCGCTTCATTTGGAACTACCAGAACGGAATCGAATTTATGATACCCCATTCCACTCGCCCAGGATGGATTCATTTCCCACAGGCGCAGCACGAATGCTTCTTTGTATTTGTCGAAATCAGCGTTTACGCTCTTTTCCTGAGTTTGACAAGCAGCCAAAACACCAAGAATTGCAAAGAAGATCCATTTTTTCATCCTGAAAATTTTTAGAACAAGGTAATGAAATTTTTAGATGTCTTGCGTACTGAAAATGATAGACGGTTACCACAAATGTGGTGGAAGGTTCATCATGAAGGGATGAATTATCAAGAGGATTTCAGTTTTCCAACATATCCTCTTGATAATTGATCATTACCTCATTCATAATTCTTATAAACTAAACCTCTGCAGCCATTCCTTTACTCGCCATGCGGTAAGTGTGCGAAGAAAAGACGTGTCTACGGGCAAAACGCTCCGGAGTTGCAGATTGTGTCAACTTCTTGTAAATATTATTCGGAACGCCGAAATATTCAAAAACCTGGCCATTCAGGAAAGTCACTTTCAGTGTCAATCCCTTGTAATGGAAATCAGCAATCATAGAAGTATTGATTGTTTCCAAATACTCCTCCATGTTCTGCTCCAAGGTTTCCGGAGCAATGCTCACTAAGAAATGATATGCATCAATGATCTCCAAACTTCTTTTCTCCGCTTCAGCCTTCAGGGGATCTTCTTCCTGGAATTTATCCGGATGCCATTCCTTTACCAATTTTCGGTAGGTTGTTTTCAATTGAGCTAAGCTGATTTCCTCTTCTACCTGGAATAATTTTTTGTAAGCTGCAACACGTTTCATTTTATTTTGATTTTAAGTCCCGATGGTTATCGGGATCAGGATCTCAAATTGGAAGATTGAAATCCTTGATTTGTTCTTTTTATTTGTCTTGTTGTATATTGGATCAATATCCTTTTAAATCAAGCGCATCTGTTTCTTCAAACGGCACTTGTTTCCCCATTTTCTTTTGAATGATTTTAAAATGGTGCTCATCTTCAGGTGTAACAAAAGTCAATGCTTCACCGGTAGATTCAGCTCTTCCCGTACGACCGATCCTGTGAACGAAGTCTTTGGGAGAACGCGGCAATTCGTAGTTGATTACGAAAGGAAGGAATTCGATATCAATTCCACGGGCAATCAAATCGGTTGCAACGAGTACTTTCAGATGTCCGGCTTTGAAATTGCGCATGACACGGGTTCGTGCATCCTGGCTTTTCTTACTGTGAATGGCCTGGGCGTCGATGTTGTTTTTGCGCAGCTTGTCCACCACCTGATCCGCTTTGAAAGTCGAACTTGTAAAGATCAATACTTGTTTCATATTCCTGGAACGGATCAGATAACGCAATAATGGTCCTTTTCGCTCGTCAGAAACGCGGAAAGCAGTTTGTTGAATTAATTCAATGGAATCTTCTTCCTGTTCTATCTTCAATACAATCGGATCGTGTAAAACCAATTGAGTGATCTCCGAAACCTTGTCATTTAAAGTTGCCGAAAACAATAAATTTTGACGTTTTTTAGGCAACCAACCCAAAATGCGTTTCATTTCTTCCTGGAAATCCAGGTTCAATAATTTATCTGCTTCATCCAGCACCAAAGACTTCAACGTGCTTAATTGAATGGCATTGGATTCCGCCAATTCAATCAGACGACCCGGAGTTGCAATTAGAACGGATACACCCATCATTGCTTTCATTTGCGGATTGATGGAAACGCCACCATAAACAGCTTTCACCTTCTGCGGTTCAGGAAATGCACGTGCAAATTCTTTGAACACTTCTTCTACCTGGATGGCTAACTCGCGGGTTGGAACCAAGATCAACGATTGAATATGCCGGTTCTTTGCTTTCTCCGCCTTGGAAAGTTGTGTCAGGAGCGGCAATACATAACTTGCTGTTTTCCCGGATCCTGTTGGGGCGATACCCAATACATCTTTCCCGGTTAGAATTGCCGGAACAGCGATTTCCTGAATAGGAGTTGGCTTCTCATAATTCATCTCGGTTAAAGCTTGAAGTAAAAAAGGCGATAAGCCGAAAGAAGAGAATGACATCCGTTTTTTTTATTTATGGGGTGCAAAGATAGGGAATTAAGATGTTAAGATGCTAGAATTTCAGGATTTTAGGACTTTTTACTGTTACCAAACCATGTAACCTTTCCTTTTAATTGTATTCTGATAGTACTTTTGAAAACGATGTCGCTATTAAAACAAATCTGTTGTTTCCTGTTTATACTAACGGGACAGCTGTCTTTCGGGCAGAAGCTGAAGAGCAAAATGAGCATTGAGCTTTCCATTTCGCATACCCGGGAATTTCCGTACATCGCTAATTGTTCGGATTTGAAAAAGGTAAATGTCATTATACACAATAACACCGACAACCCTCAATACTTTTACGAAGACTGGAATTCCTATGGTTATTACAATATCAGCTTTGAGATCAAAACGAAAGATTCCATTTATGAAGTTGTAAGACCACAAAAACTCTGGTACCGCAACTTTAAATCACATTTTATCCTAAACCCCAACGAATCATTGGTATTCCCTTATCTCCTGGTTGATACCGCCTGTACTAATAAACTATTTGAAAACCGCATTTTTGAAGACGGTTGGGTTGGATTTCCCCATATGTCAGATACTGTTGAAATCCGGGCAGTTTATCAATTGTGTCATCTGGAAGACAGTATTCCGGACGAACCTATCAATCGTTTAAATTATGGAAGAGACTTCTATATCGATTTCCTGGATGAAGATATCTTATCAGAGCCAATTAAACCCAACCAAAAAAATGAAAAACCAAAGGTTCCCCAACCAGAAAAATTGCCTGATACCAAAACGATTCTAATTTTCAATGAACCATTGGTTTCCGAATGGCAGGAAGTGATTTTAAGCTATTAGGTTTTCAGAGTGAAAGAGTTCATCTCGCTTACCAGTTACCCAAAGCGTCAGAAATCGGCACTTGATTTAGTTTGATTGTCAAAACCACACCATGTCTTGAAATGTAGGGATTTTCGTATTTCGTAAGCGGATAGCTATATCGGTAATGCAGGTAAATGAAGTTCCCGAATGAAATTCCCACTTTCCCTCCTATCCGGAAATCACTTTTATCATTGTGTTCTACGAATATGTGAAAATCGGGAGAAGTTTTCTGCACATTGATTCCCAAATCGATGCGTTGGCTGAGGGCAGAAATGCGATCGTAGAATAATCCTGTTATTGTGGCATCCACTGTATAATTGATGCTGCGTTTTCCAATAAATGGTCGGAATGATTCCGAAATAAAATTCACTCCGACACCAATACTGTGAGCTTTCAGATAGGAATATTCTATATGAACTCCAAACCCGTTCCAATTGCTCAAGGTATATTCTTTTATATAATGTCCGCCATTCGGATGTGGAAAAGAACAATCTCCGGTCAACACTTTGTCGCTTTCGATCCATCTTCCACCCAAACGATCTTCCCATTTACGGACTTCCTTTTGAAAATGCCTTCTATGTGAAAGATCTTCACGCAAGTAATTCCAGTAAGCACAATAACCGCAACCTTCCTTATCAAAAGGGACTCCAAGTAATTGAAAAGTCGGGATATCGGCAATGATTTCCTGCATGGCAGTGTAAGCAATATCCGCAACCGTATAATAACCACCAAAATTCGGAACCGGAACAGAAGTTTGAGTCGTATCGTCCAGCTTATCCATTAGAAACGGAATGATTGATTTTTTCTGCTGAACAATCTTCCAAAAAAGGTTATCTCCGCATCCCTGGCTTTTTCCAAAAACAGAATCCCTGCAGATATAAGGAACATCGGTAACAAACTTCAGGCTATCAGCCAAATCTATCAGCTCTTTTTGCTCCAATCTTTTCTGTGATAATGAATGGAATGGAAGAAATAAAAAAACCAAGGGGAAGATCGATCTTAAAAAGACTCCAATGGATTTTCTATCTTGATTGTTCTGCAAATTTCATGAATTAGTTGGCAACGATGGGCAATAAATTAACCACAGAAGGAATCTCGGATAATTCACGGATCCGCGGAACATTCCGTTCTTTTTTGTACCTGTGTTCGGGATCAAAATGAATAGCTGTCCAGCCCGCATTCAACGCACCGATGATATCCGCTTTAAAATCGTCCCCGATCATGATTGCGTGTTCCGTCTTACAATCGGTTAAACGTTGCGCTTCCCGGAAGATTTCGCGATGCGGTTTTGTAACGCCGATTTCTTCGGAACAAAGAACCATGTCAAAGTACTTCCCAATTCCACTTTTCGCCAATTTGATGTGTTGAACCTCCTTAAAACCATTGGTGATGATATGCAGAGAATAATCCTGCGCCTTCAGGGATTCCAAGGTTTCAATCGCTCCCGGGAAAAGTGCCGTTTGCTGCGGTGAAAGTTCGATATATCCATTACTCATCTGTTGTGCGAGCTCGTCGTTATGGATTCCATGATGCGCCAAAGCCTTTTTGAAGCGGTTATCGCGCAATTCCTCTTTGCTTAACTTCCCGTTTCCATACTGGTTCCACAGATCGGCATTGATGCGGATATAAGTATGATGGAAATGCATGAAATGCTCAATAGTTTCACCAAGTTTCAGATTATCATACAAATGCTGCAATGCAAAACGCGAATTGGTTTCAAAATCCCAAAGGGTTCTGTCGAGGTCAAAAAAGAGTTGGCGAACTTTCATTAAAACAATGCTTTGATTCCGTAGGCAAGCCCGGTTGTTATTGCACCATTGATACAGATTCCCAATAAAATAAGTGGAAATGTGCGCTTTTCTTTGCCGTAAAACTTTGCTGTAACGATTGATCCGACCGGAACCGATAAGAATAAGGGTGCATAAAATGCAATTCCATAAATTCCAAGACGGCGTTTCAATTTCACGATCAGTTTATTGAAGCGGGTAAATTTTGGTTTGTACTTCAGAGGCGTTCCATTCGTAATGGACGCGTGCAATGCAGCTTTCCGTTTTTTGTGTGCCCGAATCATAAAAAACTCGCTCGAAAAGTAAAAAATGAATGCTGCTGCAAATGCTCCTGCAACGCAGGAAAGGTAAGTTTCCAGGAAATTCAATTTCATTGCCGGCCCTCCAAAAGGAGCAAACATGAATTTGATCATCGACAAACCAAAAAGTGATATATATAGGTGCCAGTGCATACTTTATACCCTTAACATTTCACTCCGTAAGCCAAATCCCCTGCATCGCCCAAACCCGGGACAATGTAAGATTGAGCTGTCAATTCCTTATCAATTGCGCCGACCCAAATGGTAACCGTACTTGGTAAGTGTTTTTTCAAAAACTCAATAGCTTCCGGGGCTGCAATAGCTGATACCACATGAACCTTGGCTGGTTTCCCTTGTTTTAACAGCGCTTTATACACCATTACCATCGAACTCCCTGTTGCCAGCATCGGATCTGAAATGATCAAGGTTTTTCCATCAATCGAAGGAGAAGCCAAATATTCCACATGGATATCAAAGTCTTCGGCACTGGTATGTTTTCTGTAAGCAGAAACGAAAGCACTTTCTGCACGATCAAAATAGTTCAACAATCCTTGATGCATGGGTAATCCTGCACGTAAGATAGTTGCCAGAACCGGTTGTTGTTTCAAGGTCGAAACCTCAGCTTCACCCAATGGAGTTGTCACCAATTCGGTTTGATATTCCATCTGCTTGCTCAATTCGTATGCCAACACTTCTGCTACACGTTCCAGATTACGCCTGAAACGCATGGGATCGGTTTGAACCGTGCAATCCCTTAGCTCTCCCAAAAAGGTGTTGAAGATGGATGCGGACTGACCTAAATTGTGAACCATAGTATAGAATATTGGAGGTTAATCTTGTGCTTTTTCATCAGGCCTCATGCCTCTTCACAAAATAAAGGAATAAAAGCAAACAATGGAAATAAAAATGTGTTTTCTTAATGAATTTTAGCAGTTAAAAATAAGCTTTATCCCAATCCTTAGATGTAATTTTGTGTCATGGCCAAACAAAGCAAAATTGATTTTAGGATTTTTAGACGGTTATTGAAGTTTGCAAAGCCCTATTCCGGGTTTCTGATCCTGGCTTTCATATGTACTGTTTTGCTTTCTACTATCGGTCCTTTGCGTCCAATGATCATTGGAAATATGGTACAGAAATATGTCGTCGAAGAAACAACCCGAAGTCAAACCTTATTTTTAAAATGGACCTTGATCGTTGCAGGAATCCTTCTTTTGGAAGGAGTGCTTCAATTCCTGACAGCCTATTTCTCCAATTTCATGGCACAATCCGTTATCCGGGATATACGGATCAAGGTCTTCAATCATTTGTCAACTTTCCGGATGCAGTTTTTCGACCGTTCTCCGGTTGGTGGCCTGGTAACGCGAGTGGTTTCAGATATCGAAGCCATTTCAGAGGTGTTCTCGTCTGGTCTGATCGATATTTTGGGTGATTTATTAATGTTGGTTGTCGTTTTGATCCTGATGTTTGCTTCCAACTGGCAGCTTTCTCTTCTTGTTTTGATTCCGATTCCCATTCTCATTTTTGCCACACGTGTTTTTGCAAAAGCGATGCGGAAAAGTTTCCAGCAGGAAGGAACAGCAGTTCATCGTTTGAATTCATTTGTCCAGGAGCGATTGACCGGAATGAATATTGTCCAGATATTCGGAAGGGAAAAAATGGAATATGCCGCATTCCAGGAAGCAAACAAAACACATAGACAAGCACATGTCAACGCAGTGTGGGCATTTTCCATCTTCTTTCCCGTTGTCGAGTTCTTAAGTTCGCTCTCAATGGCTTTGCTTATTGTGTGGGGCGCTTTTTCGATGACCGGGCAACATCTTGGAGACACTAAATTATTCGGTACCGTATTCAGTTTCACCCTTTGGATCCAAATGTTATTCAGACCAATTCGCATGCTGGCAGACAAGTTCAATATTCTTCAGCGTGGAATTGTCCGCGCAGATAAAGTGTTTGAATTGCTCGATACCAACGAACATGTCCAGGAATCGGGGACAATCACAACTTGTGATTTTGAAAAACCTTTAAAATTCGAGCATGTTTATTTCGCTTACAAAGATGAAGACTGGGTACTAAAAGACATCAATCTGACAATCCAACCCAAAGAAACCATTGCATTTGTTGGGGCAACCGGAGCGGGAAAAACCTCCATTGTGAACTTATTGAGCCGGTTCTACGAATATCAAAAAGGAACTATTCACATTGGTGAAGTTGAACTGCGCGAAATCCAGATGGACACCTTGCGGAAAAACATCGCCATCGTACTTCAGGATGTGTTCCTGTTTTCCGATAGCATTCACAACAATATTACATTAGGTAACGAAGAAATCACGCGGGAACAAGTCATTGCAGCGGCACAAGCAGTCGGAGCCGACAGTTTCATTGAAAAATTGCCCAACGGGTATGATTACCAGGTCGGTGAACGAGGTGGTGTATTATCTGTGGGACAGAGACAATTACTGGCTTTTATCCGCGCTTATGTTTACAATCCACACATCCTGATTTTAGATGAAGCGACCTCAAGCGTTGACAACGAATCTGAAGTGTTGATTCAACGTGCTACGGAACAACTTACCAAAGGAAGAACCTCGATCGTTATTGCACACCGATTATCTACCATACAAGCAGCAGACAAGATCATTGTCCTGGACAAAGGTGAAATCCAGGAGATTGGATCTCACGAAGAATTATTACGTAAAGATGGAATGTACAAAAAGTTGCATTCCATGCAATTTTCAAAAAAATGACAAACGAATTAGGGCTCAAAATCGGTGGTGTCCCGGAACATTTTAACTTGCCTTGGAGATTGGCAATTGAAGAAGGAAAATTTCAACAAATCGGGTTAAATCTTCATTGGTCAGACATGACCGGAGGAACGGGCCAGATGATTCGCGGATTAGAAACCGGGTCCATTGATATTGCAGTTCTTCTGACCGAAGGAATTACAAAATCAATCTTACAAGGATTAGACGCAAAAATTCTTCAGGTGTATGTTGTTTCGCCTTTAAGTTGGGGGATTCATGTTCCAACGGAGGGAGCCATCAAAAAACCGGAAGATATCGAAAACCAAACATTTGCTATTTCCAGGTACGGTTCCGGATCTCATTTAATGGCTTATGTCATGGCGGACCAATACGATTGGAATTTAGATGGATTGAAATTCAATGTTATCGGAGACGTTTATGGCGGTTTGTGGGCTTTGGAACACAATGAGGCACAGGCATTTCTATGGGAAAAATACACCACTTTCCCATTCGTGGAACAGGGAAAATGTGGTTATGTGGGTGATGTAGTTACACCGTGGCCATGTTTTGTAATTGCAGCCCGAACAGAAATTGCAGAAAAACACCCTGAGTTATTGAAACAAATGTGCGCCATTGTGAATCACAAAGCACTGGAGGTTAAAGAAAATCCGGATTCTGCAGAAATCATTTCCTGGCGTTATAATTTAGGATTGAATCAAGTAAAACAATGGTTATCTGAAACCGATTGGAATTACAACGGAACCGATTACCCGCTCGCTTTTGAGAAGACGACTCATTATCTGAAGAAACTGAATTTACTTTCGGAAGAAGAAGCAGAGGATTGGAAAACTAAGATTTTCTTGTAGTAGAAATAGTTCAATAGTTCAATAGTTCAATAGTTCAATAGTTCAATAGTTCAATAG
>NZ_CAMLDC010000015.1 GCF_946478805.1 uncultured Fluviicola sp.
ATTCTCAACGATATGAAACCATCCTTAAGTCTCTTAACAGGGCTGTTCTTACTTCTAATAACTTGGTTGTTTGTCGGAGTATCAAGAGACGCAGAGTTCAATGAACCGAGTTTGTTCCTTAAACACAGGCCTTCCTTCAGAATCCATTTCTATTCACCGTGCGGAATGTCCGATTTAACCATCCAGGATTTGCCAAAACCCGAACAAGCGGACGAAAAAGCTTTTGAGGAATTTGTGTTGCATCACTATGACTTTCAGGAAAACACCTCTCTTTTGACTTTTATGCTTATCCAGCTCACTTTGACTTTTCTCAGTTTCGGATTGTTTAATGTGAAAGGAAGGAAACCTATAAACGGGTGGCAAATGATTGCTCATTTTATTATCTGTCTGTTCTTTAACAGTATATTGATTTTCTTTATATTGGCATTCGATCAGTTTCTTACAACCGTCATCCTAAGCATTATCCTCATTGGAATCAATTACTGGATCTTCATTTTAACAAGTCTTTTCAAAGAGCGAAAACCCTGAAGAAATCTTCCTTATAAAATAAACATTGGGTACGCGAATTCATTGCCATTGGCACAAGGAATCAAATTTGATTTGTAAGAAATCATTCATATAAAATAATGTAGGCACGCGACGCATCGCGTGCCTACATTATTTTATGACATTCAATCCACATCACCATCCAAGATCTCGGTTACCCGTCCAACCAGTTTATCCACCGTCATGATCTTAATCCCATGCGGGTGGGAAGGCGCACTTGTAAGCAATGATTTTACAATTCCTTCCGTTAGTTCTCCGCTTGCCTGGTGCTTCTTCTGAACAAACAACACCAACATTCCCGGTTTAATATCTTTTCGCAATGGTTTCATGTTTCAAAGGTAGAGATAATCACTAATTCTTATTACTAAATTATATATTTGAGCCACTCTTTTCTGTTCCCAATTTGAAAATGAAAAAATCAAATAAAAACACCTTACTTCAATCTATTTCACATAGAAAATGGCCGCTTCCGGTTAAGCGCTGGAGTTACTACCAGGAATGGAACAAGGCTTTGTTTCTCCATTGGAAAGTTCCTGCTGACACCCTTCAGCGATTTCTACCATCCGGATTAAAACTTGACACCTTTGAGAATGAAGCATGGATTTCCGTAGTCGCATTTACGATGGAAAAAATAAGACCGAAAAATTTACCTGCGTTTTCGCCTATATCCAATTTTCATGAAATTAATATTCGAACGTATATAATCAATAACGGCAAACCGGGAGTTTACTTTCTCAATATCGAAGCACAAAAATTGGTATCGGCAAAACTCTCGAAACTACTTTCCGGACTGCCTTACGAGAAAGCAAAAATGAAGCGAAACCTTCAAACAGAGGTCCAAACCTACCATTCCAATCAACAGGAAAAAGGTTTTGAGTTTGCAGCAAACTACCAGGTTTTTGCCAATTCCGTATCAAAATCGGAATTGGACATTTGGTTGACAGAGCGCTATTGCTTGTATCTGGACAAGAATGAAAAAAACTATTTGTATGAAATCCACCACTTACCTTGGGAACTACAGGAGGTTGAAATTTCCGGAATTCGTACGAATTATCGGATCGGCTCAATTGATCTGAATCGCAAACCGGATTTGATTCATTATTCTAAAGGAGTGAATGTTATTGCCTGGAAAAAAGAAGTTCTACTATCTAAATAGTAAGTTGCTATTCCGCAGAATAGTATATTTGATGCCAATGATTACTCGCATACTCAACAACGGAATTGCTACTGAAAATTCGGATTCGCTGAATCGCAAGATCCGTATCGGTAATTTGATTGCGCTTCTGACCGCGGTGGTGATGTTTTGTTACACGCCCTTGTACATCTATTACCACGAGCCAGCCGGGATTTTCAATAACAGTTTCTTCTTTCTTGCCAGCATCGTCACTTTTTACCTCATCCGGAAAAAAAAGTACAGCCTGGCATTCTTCTTTCACATTTGCTGCGGATTCATTTATTTCATTGAAGGCACCCTGACCTATGGTTTGCAGACCAACCTGCATTTCTATCTCCTGATCATGTGTATGATCAGCGCCGTGATGTTCGATCGCCGGAAAACAATCCAGGGTTTTATCGCATTTGCTATCCTTTCCTTTTTCGGATTGATTGTCTGGCTTCAGTTTCACAAGCCATTCATTACCGTAGTGGAGCAATCCGAGTTCATCCAATCTGTGATCGGGAATGTCAACCTCTTGTTACTTTTTCTGATCAGTTCACTGTTTATCCTGTTTTTCAAGGAAGAAATGCTGAAATCCCAGAAACACATCCTGGAACAAAAGAACCTGATCGAGGAAAAGAACAAAGACATCCTCGACAGTATCAACTATGCCCAACGCATCCAGTTAGCCTTATTACCAAGCCGGAGCAATCTGCATTTGCTCTTCCCCGATTCGTTCCTGTATTTTCAGCCAAAGGACATTGTAAGCGGTGATTTTTACTGGATCTTCCAAAATGAAAACCACCGTTTTGTAGCCGTCGGGGATTGCACGGGGCATGGCGTTCCGGGAGCTTTGATGAGCGTTTTGGGAATCAACCTCCTGGATGAAATCGTGGGGAATAAAGGTATTTACAGCCCTTCAGAGATTCTCAATGAATTGCGTTCGGGAATTATTGCAGCATTCGATAAAGAAGGAAAAAGCAGCGAATACAAAGATGGAATGGACCTTTCCATTATCCGGATCGATTTGAAAACCAACTCCTACCTCTTCGCGGCAGCAAACAATCCCGTTTATCATATCTCCGGAACAGCGTTGGAGGAACGAACAGCAAACAGGCAAGCGGTCGGATATTCGCACGAGTTGAAACCGTTTGTTGAACAAGAATTCACTTATCAGAAAAACGATATGCTGGTCTTGTTCACTGACGGATTTGCAGACCAATTCGGAGGACCCAAAAACAAAAAATTCCGATACAAACCTTTCAAGGAATTGCTTATGGACCAACCAACCGAGAAGATGGAAAACCTCTTGTCTACCCGATTTGAAAATTGGAAAGGAAACCTCGAACAGGTGGATGACGTGTGTGTACTCGGTATTCGATTGTGAGTTAACTTTGGTACAAAAAAATAACGATGAAACTCGCCCTTTTCAACCAACAAAAAAAGTTCAGCAAGTATTTGGAGAATCTCAAACAGGTTCCGATCATGGACTATGAAAAAAACCGATTGGTTGAAAAAATCAGTTCCATTGAAATTCCAAACGTTTCCACTTTAAGTAAAGTCAATCTTCAATCTTTCTTCGATTACCGGATTTTCCCCACAACTATTTTGTCCGCTTATACCCAATGGGAAGATGAACAAAGAACCATGCGAGCAGGTGATACCATTTTACAACAAGTTTATCTTCCTCCTTTTCCGAAACTTTCTCAAAAGGTACTTTTCGGAGTTCGTATCAAAGAAATATTCCGGGAGGAAAAAAGATGTGGTTTTAGTTACGAAACATTGAAGGGACACGTTGAATGTGGGATATCCTATTTCCTCTTAGAAGAGACGGATGGAAAAATCAGTTTCAAAATTCAGACTTTTTCGAAACCCGGAAATTTTTTCACACGTTTGCTCGGACCCATTTTCGCTATTCAATACCAAACCTATTGCACACAAAAGGCATTGAAAAATGTCCGGAAGAATATTGAATCCAATCTTTCCAATTCATGAAAAAACTGTTCCTTATCTGCATCACAATCATGGGAACAGGCGCTTTGACATTTTTTCTCTACAAGAAAAACGAAGGGCCGAACCGGGTGTATGCAATCGGCGATCCGCTGGATAGTTTGAACCATGTTGTGGTTTATTACAACGGCGGAATGGGAAATGTAAGTGAACGAAACACCTCACCGGACGGATACAATATCGGGTTGAAATACCAATGCGTGGAATTTGTGAAACGGTACTATTACCAGTTTTACAAGCACAAAATGCCGAACACATACGGAAACGCCATCGATTTCTTCAACAAGAATCTAAAAGACGGTGAATTGAATGCAGACCGCGACTTGATACAATATACCAATCCAAGCAAGAGCAAACCGCAGGTTGGCGATCTGATCATCCTGGATGCAACTTGGACGAACGAATACGGGCACGTGGTAATCGTTTCAAAAGTAACGGAAGATGACGTGGAGATTATCCAGCAGAATGCGGGAAATCCGGATCATCCGAGAGATGTGTTCGATTTGGAATTGAATGATGGATTATGGGAGATCGATCATTCACGCATTTTGGGTTGGTTAAGAATGAAGTAGGTGTGCGATTATCCCTACTTATAAACCGTATCTTTGAAATAGATCATATTGTTCCTGACAACGAAGTTTAGATCATAATTACGTGAACTGACTTCTTCGTCAATTTCAGTGTCCGTCACCGTTTCATGCACATGAAAAACAATACTTTCCGAACTCCCGGATTCAATTTTGAAGTCGCTTTTAACGGGTTGACTTTCTTCATTTGCACCGTTCCAGGTAAATGCCTTAAATTCAAAACTCTTATCCACTTTTCTTCCATCCAGGTGGAATACAAGCGGGGAATATTCGCAAACAGCACTTCCACTGTGTTTTTGGGAAATGAAAATGTACTCTCCCGAACGGACCAGCAATTGATCTAATTCGTAAGCACACTCTCCTGACTCAGCTGGAATAGTCCCATGCTTGATCATTTTGAATCCTTTCTCTTTTGTTTCGCTTAAGCGGAAAAACGGATAACCGCTCTCTGCCTCATTCTCCAAATAACAAGTGACCATCCAAATATCCTTACCCACTCTTAAAAAAGAAGCCAGCGTGTCTTCCTCGTCGTATCCTGAGAAATCGTATTTGTCAAGAAATTTGAGTGAAAAGTCACGTTCCAGTCTTTGCAGTTGCTCTGCATTCAGATACCCTTTCTGCTGCCGGAGTTTCTCATAAAGCTTTCCGTCATTGATCTTTTTCTGACGTTTTGGGCTGTTGCAGGAAAATAGCAGTGAACCAAGCAGCAGAAAAATCCAGAAAGCTTTTGAATTTTGCATTTTCAATTTTGAATTAAACTTACTCTTTTTTCCCGCTCGCCAATTTAAAACTGATCCGGTAATAGAAAATCGGAAGGAAACCCAACTGCGTTTTTTCAGCCAATGGTTCCTTGCTTGGATTTGCCAGATCGGGCGCATAAGCCAAGCCCAGGATGTTTCGCGTATTCAAAATATTCACCAGATCCAAACCGATCTCATGAGTCACCTTGCGCGCATTCATCTTCCAGCTTATTTTCAAGTCTGCACGGAAGTAATCTTTGAACTGACGTGTGTTAAATGCAGAATCACTAAAGATGAGTTCTTTTTGTGCACTTGTGGCTGCCAGATTGATGTAACCGTATCGTTTACCACCCGCAACAGTCACTTTTCCGCCTAAACCAATGGTATGTTTTTTTCCGATATGAAATTCTTTCCCGAACAGGATATTTGCAGTGTACAATCCATTGTAACTCGTATTCCTGGTAATTCCGTCACTTCCTTTATACTTGCTGTCGTAAATGGAAACGGTGGTCAGGATATAGAAACTCTTGTCAAAAAACTTTTGCAAGGTCAATTCTAAACCGTAGTTCACACCCGTTCCTGTATTTTTTAAGGTATCCGGGAAGAAACGTGCAAATCCACTTCCTTGGTTGATCATGGAGAAGGAAGATGGCTGAACAGTTACCGGAACCTGATACAAGTATTGGTAATAGATTTCTGTTTTAAACTGGAATCCCTTTTTGAAATTCTTTTGGTAACCCAAAGCAGAATGCATCGATTTGGTGAAACCCATCTTGCGATTGTGGTAAATCTCATTTCCGGAAGCGTCTTCCAAATGATAGGTATAGGTATAATACGGTTGCGTCTGACTATGTAGTCCCGCTCCCGCAAATAATTTTTGATTTCCCTTCATTGCCCATTTCCATCCCAAACGAGGTTCCACCGGACTCAGTGAATTACTGAACGAATAATACTGTGCATGCAATCCGGCGGTGAAGTCCATTGTTTCAGTAATCCGGTATTTCCATTGGAAGAACGGTTGAATCAAAACACCACCTGTTCCTTTATAATCCCAACGGTTCAGGAATTGTGTCCCGGCGGTATTCAATACACTATCTATCATATTGAATGTAAGGACATCCATATTTAAACCTGTTTTTATCACATGTTGCTTTCCAATCTTATGATTGATACTAAACATTCCGGAATACTTGGCGATCTTGAAATCGTAGCCCATAATCCTGTAAATACTATCTACACGAATCGTCACTTTTGGCTCACCTCCGTTATAAGTTGTGTCCAATGAACGGTTCAACAAATCATGATGTGAATGCTGGTCTTCGATACTTCCGGAAAAGGTCGTGGTCAAAAATGTCCGTTCGGAAAGCGATTTTTTATAAGTCAATCCGGCAACGCCCATTCCTGTTCCGAAGTATTGGTCGCGGTCACCTTCCCCGTATAGATCGGTTGTGTATTCTGTTTGGTCAGAAATCAGAATCTTGATATCGCTCTTACCCCCTATTCCCCAAAAGGAAAGCTGACCTCCCTTTTTGAGTGGAAAGTTGAATTTGAAAGCCCCGTCTCCATAAACCGGAACTGCATCCGTTCCGATCCGGATTCCCATGAATTGGAATAAGCTCAGGGTCGAATAACGGCCCATTACCAGGTAACTTGCATTGCTTTTTTTGCTCAAAGGCCCCTCTGCCAAAACCTCCGTTCCCAAAAATCCGAACTGACCGGTGAATTCATGTTGTTTGGAATTCCCATTCCGCAATTTCAAATCGAAAATCCCCGAAACGGAATTCCCATATTCTGCCGGGAAAGCCGACATGAAGAAGTCCGAATTTGCCAAACTTTTGTTATTGATAATGGAAACCGGCCCACCGGAACTTCCTGAAATCGAGAAATGCGAGGGATTTGGAATATCGATTCCTTCCACCTTGTAAACAATTCCGAGTGGTGAATTCCCACGAACTACGATATCATTACGGGAATCATCTGCTCCCTGGACACCTGCGAAATTACTCGCCATTCTGGCCGGGTCACCCCGTGAACCCGCATAGCGTTCGGTTTCCTCTACTGAAAATTGTTGAGCAGAAACAGTTGCCATCTCATTCTTGACCTCTCCCGGTTTCTGGGCAGTCACAACCACTTCCTCCACCTCACTTATCCGTTCCTTCACCTTGATTTCCAATACCGTTTGTTTGCCTGAATTGACATCTACGGAAGCTGTGTAATTTTCATACACTGTCGATTTGATCGATAAAGGATGTTTCCCAACCGGTACGTTTAAAAACTCGAAGACGCCCGCTTCACTGGTGAATGCTTTCAGTTTCGTACTATCGGAAAGGGTAATGACAACTTGAGCGCCGAAAACCGGGAAATCCGATTCAGAATCCAGAACAGTGCCACGAACAGTTTGAGTAGGCTGCGCAATCAATAGTGATACCACCGCGCAAAACAATACGGTAAGGATAGTTTTCATTCTTTGAGTATATCAAGCGGTAAATATACACTTATTGAATAGACTTCAAATATTCCTCTTTAGTCCATTCCTTGATATATACCCTGCGCAAATCCAAAAATTCCATCGGATTATTTTTCAGGTTTCGCACACGCGAATAACTCAATGTAAAATCGTTTGCATACCAAAGCGGTATAATTGGCGGATC
This sequence comes from uncultured Fluviicola sp., assembly GCF_946478805.1. Next base: position 7,691 of record NZ_CAMLDC010000015.1, read on the forward strand.
TTTCATCAGCTCAATTTCTGCCTTCGAGAACAGCTCCAACCTTTTCTTCTGACTAGCCGAGCGGCCTTGTTCAAAATAGTTATCGAACAACGGATTCACATAACGTGATTGATTCCCGCTTGAAGGCATGTCTTTTTCTTTCGGAACCAATTTTCCATAGAAGTTCCCCAGGAATGTCTCCGGGCTTGAATAGTCGGCAATCCATGCTGTTCGGAACATGTCTCCTTTTCCCATATTTCCGTCTTCGTTGCGTTGTTCAAAGTTGGATCCGTCAATATTTACATTAATTCCAAGGGTCTGATAAATCTGGTCAGCCAATTCCTCTGCCACAGCTGTATTCAAATCACTGATATCCAATCGCAAGTCGACACTTCCAAAACCTTTACCACCAGGATAACCTGCTTCTGCCAATAATTGTTTTGCCAGTTCAGGATTGAAATCATACCCGTATTTTTTGATCTCGGAGAAATTGTACCCTTTAAATACCGAACTGATCGGAGGAGTGATTCCATAGATCCCATATTCGTAATACTGGTTCCGGAGTACGTTATCTGCCAGGCGTTTCCGATCAATGGCATAATTGAACGCTTTTCTCACCCGAACATCCTTAAAACGCGGATCATTCATATTGAAGAAATAATACTGTGTGGTAAGCAAAGGATTATTGTACAACTCTTTCAAGGGAGGCTGCGCATTGAAATCGGAAATCCGGCCTTCCAGCATTTCTGTGATACGTGAAGTTGGCAAACCGGAAATCAATAAGGTCTTACCTTCTTCGAACATTTCCAGTTGTTCCAGTTTTCTTGTTTGAACATAAAAAACAACCGAATCCAGGTAGGGCAATGCATTTCCCTTATTGTCAGTCATATAGTAATCTTTATTTTTCAATAAGATGTATGTTTCGTCCTCTTTCGGTTTTGTAAAGCAAAATGGTCCTGTTCCCACAACGTCCGTTTCCATTTTCGCTTCAACAATTTTTCTGGAAACGATGCTTGCACTTAAATTAGCCAGCTTATTGATGTAGGTTTGATCCGGATTAATCAAGGTGATTTCAAACTTATTTTTCTTGATTTTCATGCCACTGATCGATTTGGCCTTTCCTTCGTAATACTCTTTGGCACCTTTCACCTGGTTTGCAAGCAGGAACAGATATGCCGCTGTCGGATTCCCTTCTTCATTCGGTTTACATGCCTTTTCAAATGTGAACAACACATCATCTACAGTTAGTTTCCGATCATCCATGGATTCAAAAACCGGATTTTCGTGAAAGAATACATCATCGCGGATTGTAAAAGTGAACACCGTACCGTCACCGCTGATACTCCATTTTTCAGCAATCTGAGGTTGAAGGGAAAGATCCTCCGCATTAAAGCTTACGAGTCCTTCCATCACTTGGGAAAGCAATTCAAAAGAATAGACATCATTCACCTCTCTTGCAATAAAGGTCGAAGGTGTATTATCCAAAGCCATTTTAAAACTTCCTCCGGCGAATTCAAATTGTTTTTTATCTGAATCACAAGAAGCAAGGATAAGAAGAAGGAGAACTATAGGGACTAATTTCATAGTAGGATGTACGTTTATCAATACAAGAATAGAAAAAATCTTTTACTAAAATAACTTAAAAAAACAAAATTTACACATCCGAAATGTTAAGTTTGATAGTGATCTAATCGACGAACATGTAATATTTCATGACAAATTAACTCATTAGGTGGTTGAATTAAAAAAAAATTGTAATTTCGTCGTGTAAAATGTTGGTAATGTAAAAAATAGCTATTATACTTGCCACAGTTTTTAGTTTAGCTACTAAGTAGAAAATGAAACAAATAAACTTATTCTTACTTTGCTCTTTCGCGTTACTGTTAAGCTTTTCAAGCTCGGCGGTTCTTTCTATTGAAGGAAGTTATCAGGGTAAAAATTTATACGTTCAAAATCCGGAAGATGGAGATGGCTTCGGCTTTTGCGCAACAAAAGTTACTGTCAACGGTGATATCTTACCTGGTGGAACGGCCATATCGGCTTTTGAAATTGACTTTTCGCTCTTTAATATAGAAATCGGTGAACCTGTGTTTATCGTTATCGAACACAATGACGGTTGTAAACCAAAAATCTTAAATCCGGAAGTTTTACTTCCCCGCAGTACATTCAACACAGTTGAGATCCAAATTCAAAACAGTGGAATGTTAACCTGGAAAACTACAAACGAACAAGGAAAACTTCCCTTTATTATCGAACAATACCGTTGGAACAAATGGGTGAAGATCGGTGAAGTTCAGGGAAAAGGTACTCCCGGAACCAATGCTTATGAATTCCTGGTTGCTCCTCATTCCGGTGAAAATACCGTTCGTGTAGTTCAAATTGATCATTCAGGAGCTAAAAGAAACTCGAAAGACGTGAAGTTTACGTCTTCCGTTCCGATAGTCGTCAAGAACCCCGTCAAGGTCAAGGATGAAATAAACTTCACAGCATCAGGGAAACCAATTGAAACGAAGTACGAGATTTATGACGCTTATGGAAACATCGTCAAGAAGGGTATCGGTTCGTCGGTTCCATGTTCGAATTTATTGAAAGGAGCTTACTATATCAACTTCGACAACAAAACAGAGAAATTCTTTAAGGGATAAAAATCCTACAGATCATATTGAAAACCCCGACGATAATGTCGGGGTTTTTGTTTTTATATAACTCAATCCTTGCCGTGAGTTTCCGATTAATCACATACCCATTGTGATTCTTTTTCTTATTTTCGAATCATGAATAAAATTGAACATATCGGAATTGCTGTCAGAAATCTGGACGAAGCAATCAAGACCTATACCGAACTCCTTGGAACCGAATGCTACAAAACAGAAGCCGTGGAAAGTGAAGGAGTAAAAACCGCTTTTTTCCAGGTAGGCGATTCGAAGATCGAGTTATTGGAGGCAAGCAATGAAACAAGCCCGATTGCCAAATTCATTGAAAAAAAAGGCGAAGGAATCCATCACATTGCGTTTGATGTCACAAACATCGAAGAGTCAATGAAGGAACTTTCTTCCAAAGGATTTCAATTATTGAACGAGCACCCGAAAAATGGCGCTGACAATAAACTGGTTGCATTCCTTCATCCGAAATCTTCGAATGGGGTTTTGGTGGAATTATGCCAGGAAAAAAGGTAGTTCGAAAACATCCTGGTTTTTTGCCAACAAAACCGCTTCGATACCTGCAACTTTAGCTCCCTCCACATGCTGAGGACTGTCGTCGATAAAGATTGTTTTTGCCGGATCCAGGTTATTCTCCGAGCATACCAATTCAAATATGTTTGAATCAGGTTTGCGCATCCCGATGGCAGATGAGAAATAAGTCTTCTCAAAATACTGCTCCAGGTTCCGATGTCCGACCGTTTTTTCCAAAGATCTCCGAACAGCATCAATGTGAAGATCATTGGTATTGCTCAACAAGAAAAGACGGTATTTCTTAGAAAGTTCTTCCAAAAACTGTAAGCGCTTTACCGGAAAATCCAGGATCATAGCATCCCAAGCATGAACAACCTGGTTCGCTGTTGTTCCAAATGGCAAACGATCCAAAAGTTGATTTACGAAGTGAAAGGAAGAAACCTCTCCCCGTTCAAAGCGATCAAACAAGTGTGTTTGTTGCAATTGGGAATACGATTCGCCAAAATTGGTCATACCAAGGGAAATAAAAGCTTTTTCTGTTAAATCATAATCCAAATTCAACAAAACTCCTCCCAAATCAAAAATGATTGCTTCTTTTGAGTGTTCAAACATGACACAAAAGTAGTAAGTTCACTTTGAATCGCTGAATTATGGAAGAAAAAGATTTAAATGCACTTGTCCAAAAGCTCCAATTGAGATTGAGCCAACGTAAGTTGCTCGAAAAATTGCAAGCACAAATCCACAAAGACTTTCAGCGTTCGGGAATAAGCGAGTTCGAGCTGAAAAGTACGGACCCTGTAGAATGGAACGAAGAAATTCAAACGATCCTCAGACAACTAACGGAAACTGAACTCCAACACCTGCTTTACCTTATCGACATTCCGGAGCTAATTCTAAGGCAGACAAACGACCATGAAAATCGGTTATTCTATCTCTCAAATGCCATTCTGCATCGCGAACTGATGAAAGTATTTTACCAGATTCAGTTCAAATAGAAGATCTGCTAATCAATTACCCGAACAAAACAGGGTTAAACTTGATAATTAATCGCTGATAATTGATCATTATTTCAGCCTTCGTACAATATCTGTCAATTTTGCATTTTTTTATCGCGATTTCCTATTCACGCGTGGACTAAAAGTTTTAACTTTACCCACCATTATAGTGCTCGAACATGGATAAAGTGACGTACGTAGGAAATGCAGATGTAAATGCGATAGACCATTTATATCAATCTTATATTAAAGACCCTGAAAGCGTAGATATCAGCTGGCAAAAGTTCTTCGAAGGATTTGATTTTGCACGCATGAACTACGAAGACGGTGGCGAAATTCCTGAAAATTTTCAGAAAGAATTCAAAGTAATTAACCTGATTAACGGGTATCGGACTCGTGGTCACTTATTTACAAAAACCAACCCTGTCCGTGAACGCAGAAAGTATGAACCGACATTGGCTATCGAAAACTTCGGTTTGGATGCTTCTGATTTGGACACAGTCTTTCAAGCCGGCGAACAAATTGGGATTGGTGCTGCAACATTACGTGATATCATCCTGGATTTGGAGCAATGTTATTGCCAATCCATCGGGATCGAATACATGTATATGCGCGAACCGGAACGTTTGGAATGGTTCAGAAACAGCATTGAAGTAAAAAATCGTCCGAAATTTGACATTGAACGCAAGAAACATATCTATAAAAAATTGGTTCAGACTTCCAATTTTGAAGCCTTTTTAGGTAAAAAATATGTGGGTCAGAAACGTTTTTCCGTTGAAGGTGGTGAAACACTGATTCCGGCTTTGGATGCCTTGATTGAAAAAGGGTCCAGCCTGGGAGTTGAATATTTCGTAATGGGAATGGCTCACCGCGGACGCTTGAATACCCTGACAAACATTTTCCAGAAACGCCCGCAGGATATCTTCTCCGAATTTGAAGGAAAAGAATTTGATGCTGACGGTGCATTTGATGGTGATGTGAAATATCACCAGGGATATACCAGCTCGGTAAAAACCGCAAACGGAAAAGAAGTAGGCTTGACGCTTGCTCCAAACCCTTCCCATTTGGAAGCAGTTGACCCCGTTGTACAGGGAATTGCCCGTGCAAAATTGGACAGTCACTTCCAGGATGAAAATAAGGTTTGTCCGGTAATGATCCATGGAGATGCAGCTGTTGCAGGTCAGGGAATTGTTTACGAAGTGATCCAGATGGCCTTGCTTGACGGATACAGAGCCGGCGGAACGATTCACCTGGTAATAAACAACCAGGTTGGCTTTACAACAAATTTCTACGACGGACGCTCTTCAACTTATTGTACGGATGTTGCCAAAACGACTCTTACACCTGTATTCCATGTCAATGGAGACGATATTGAAGCGGTAATCCAAACCATTGAAATTGCAATGGAATACCGTCAAAAATTCCACCGTGATGTGTTTATCGATTTATTATGCTACCGTAAATACGGACACAATGAAGGAGATGAGCCTAAATTCACGCAACCTAATTTGTACGACATCATTGCAAAACATCCGAATCCGAAAGTGATTTACCAGAAGCAATTGACTGCTGAAGGTACCTTATCTGAGGCAGATGCCAAAAACATTGAAGACGAATACAACAATTACCTGGAAAACGAATTCGAAACAGCTCGTAAGAACGAAAAAGCAGTCGTATGGGATTTCCTAAGCAAAACTTGGGAAGGTTTCCGTCACAGCAAATCTGAAGATTTCGATTCTAGTCCTGAAACAGGGATCAAGAAAGAGAAATTACTGGAATTGGGTAGAAAACTGGCTACTTTACCCGAGGGTAAAAAGTATTTCCGTAAGATTCAAAAGATTTTCGATGACCGTTTAGCTGCGGTTGAGACAAATAATCTGGATTGGGGAACAGCAGAAATGTTGGCTTATGCAACCCTATTGGACGAAGGAATTCCGGTACGTATTTCCGGTCAGGATGTGGAGCGTGGAACATTCTCTCACCGTCATGCTGTTGTAAAGACAGAAGATAACGAGGAAGAAATCGAAACGTTGAACATGCTTTCTGAAAAACAAGCTCCGTTCACTATCTACAACTCTTTGTTGTCTGAATACGCAGTTCTTGGATTTGAATATGGATATTCATTGGCTACTCCGAAAGGATTGACTATTTGGGAAGCGCAATTCGGGGATTTCTTCAATGGTGCCCAAATCATGATCGATCAATTCATTACTGCCGGTGAAGACAAATGGTCCACTCAAAGTGGTTTGGTGATGCTTCTTCCTCACGGATATGAAGGACAAGGTGCAGAGCATTCAAGTGGTCGTATCGAACGTTGGTTGCAGCAAGCTGCCGATGATAATATCCAGGTTGTAAATACTTCTACGCCGGCAAACCATTTCCATTTACTTCGCAGACAACTGGTTCGTCCATTCCGCAAACCGTTGGTTGTGTTTTCACCGAAATTATTGTTGCGTTACCCTGCTGCCACTTCTACATTAGAGGAAATGGCAAGTGGTCGCTTCCAGGAAGTGATTGATGATTCAACTGCGAAAGTCGGTTTGGTGGATACACTTGTTTTCTGCTCCGGAAAATTCTATTATGAAATGAAGGAAAAAGCGGCCGAAATGGGCATTGATAGTATGGCATTTGTCCGTGTAGAGCAATTGTATCCGTTACCTCAGAAGCAAATTGATGCGATTATCGCAAAATATAACGCTAAAAATGTGATGTGGGCACAGGAAGAACCTGCAAACATGGGTGCCTGGACTTACATGGCTATGAACTTGAGACATATCCCGTTTATTGGAGTAACCAGACCTGCATCCGCAGCAGCGGCTGAAGGTTCCAAGAAATTACACGAACGGCGTTTGAAACAATTGTTTGCTGATGTATTTCAATTTGCATCAGTAGCAGCGAAATAAGATAATTACAAAACTAAATACGATTCAATTATGTCAATCCTTGAAATGAAAGTACCTAGCCCGGGAGAATCGATTTCTGAAGTAGAAATTGCAACCTGGTTAGTTTCGGACGGTGACTATGTAGAAAAAGACCAAGCTATCGCAGAAGTTGATTCTGACAAAGCAACATTGGAATTACCGGCAGAACAAGCAGGTATCATCACTTTGAAAGCGGCTGAAGGCGATGTAGTGAAAGTTGGGCAAGTTGTTTGCCTGATTGATACATCTGCTGAAAGACCTGCAGGTTCGGCAGCTCCATCTGAAGCTCCAAAAGCGGAAGAAAAAGCTCCAGTTGCTGAAAAGAAGGTGGAAGCGGCTCCGGTTGCTGAAAAAACAACCGCTCCTGCTCCCAATCCGGGACCTGTGAGTGATAGTTATGCAAAAGGAACTCCTTCACCAGCTGCTGCGAAAATAATGGCTGAAAACGGAGTTTCCGGAGCAAAGATCAATGGATCCGGAAAAGATGGACGTATTACCAAACAGGATGTTGTTGAAGCAATGGCGGCTGGAATTCCGGCTGACGCTACTCAAGGATGGGGAGGAACTCGCGATCAGAACCGGGAGAAAATGTCCATGCTTCGACGCAAAATTGCAGAGCGTCTGGTTTCTGTAAAGAATGAAACAGCTATGTTGACTACCTTCAATGAGGTCGATATGAAGCCAATCATGGATTTACGTACGAAGTACAAAGACCAGTTTGCTAAATTCCACGACGTGAATCTTGGGTTCATGTCTTTCTTTACGAAAGCGGTAACCGAAGCATTAAACCTGTTCCCTGCAGTGAATGCGCAAATTGATGGAAATGAAATGGTATTTCATAACTATGCGGATATCGGCATTGCAGTTTCTTCACCAAAAGGATTGATGGTTCCGGTAGTGCGCAATGCAGAGCAAATGAGTTTGGCTGAAATTGAAAGAGAAATCAAACGTTTGGCTATCAAGGCACGGGACGGAAAAATCACACCGGAAGACATGACCGGTGGTACTTTCACTATTACAAACGGGGGAGTTTTCGGGTCGATGATGTCCACACCGATTATCAATCCTCCTCAATCAGCTATCCTGGGAATGCACAACATCATTGAGCGCCCGGTTGCGATTGACGGTAAAGTGGAAATCCGTCCGATGATGTACCTGGCATTGTCTTATGACCACCGAATTATCGATGGAAAAGAATCTGTAGGGTTCCTGGTAAAAGTGAAAGAGATGATCGAGAATCCGGAGAGAATTATTTTCGGAGGAAAAGATCCGTATGCAGTTCTTCTGGGATTATAAAAATTCAATAAAAGAGTATTCAAAACCCTGTGTTAATTAACACGGGGTTTTTATTTTACCACCCTAGCCAAGGTTATAAAGCGGATGACAAATCCAGTTTCTTTGATGGTCGATGTGAAAACGGAACAATCTAAAAAAACAAAAGGTTGGTATAGGGTTTACATACCAACCTTTTTCACACAGCACCGGTTCATAGGTCAAAAACTATTGAAATTTTTTCACTTTCGTGCCGTCTTCATAGATATAAATAACAAGTCCCGGAGTATTTTCATCTGCCGGTTGACCTAACAAGTTCACTATTTCCTTTAACGGATTTTCCTTCATGGTATTGTCTACGAGAACCAATTCTTCAAAAGTTCTACGGATTCCATCCTTATCTACCTGCGTGATCCGGTAATAATTTTTATTAGTTACAGACGGATTGGAGTGTACCATTGAGTAACTTTGTTTCTCTGTTGAATTTCCTTTCGATTCAACCGTACCGATACTTGTCCATATTTCAGCATAGGGATTTGTAGACCATTCCACGTCAAAATAGTCGTTATCCTTTTCGGATTGCGTGATCCAATCCAATTGATTTTCGCTCCCCACTCTTTTTGCATTGAATGAGTACATTTCAACCGGAAGAACAACATTGCATACAATATCGAAATCACTTATCTTATATCCTGAATAGTTAAACGACCCATCGGATTGAAAATTAAATCGAAAACGGAAATTGGAAGATGTCGGAGTAATAAATGCTGGAATCGTACTTCCGGCACCAAAGTTTCCAGTCCATCCAATTCCCGGACCATAGGGATTCGTCCATGTTGCCCCATTATCCAAGGAATATTCAAGAAATAAAAAATCATATGAATACTCTGCATTTCCACTTGCCGTAAAGGTTATTGAAACGGTTGAGCCATTTGCACAACTTGCATTGATTGTCGGAGAAGTATAGGTCGCATTCAGATTAGCGCCGTAATTTCCGGCACAATTGGTTGTAACTACACCACAGCCAGGTCTCCATTGGAGCCCACCCACATTCGACCAGCCCGGATCAACTCCGCCGGTCCAGGTGTAAGGTAATTGACCGAAAGCAGCAAACCCAGATGCCACGATCAAACTTGTTAATAGCTTTTTCATGATTTCTTAAGTGTTGCTTTCGGTAAAAACGTGTCTTTTGCAAGCAAGGTTATGATCAAACCTTCGTCGTTCACGAATGAGAATTCAACTGACTCTCTTCTCAAGTCTTCGTACAGGGATATGTCAAATGTATTGATATCAAATCCGATAACATGGGTGTCATCGATCAAATAGCTTTGACAATAGTAGTAAGTAATCGCCTCCAGCTTTTGCTGTGGCATCTCCGCAAGTTGTTCTTCTGTAAAATGAATCAGTAACCTTTGGTCGTATGTGGAATTATCCTGACCAAAGGAAAAAGACGCAAGAGTTAGAAAAACAATTAGCAATAAATTGTTAATCATCGCATTAAGTTATAGTTCTGCAATAGTAAGCATTGATTTAAAGACTGAAATCACAGATGAATGTTTCATAATTCGAAATGAACATTTGCGTAACTTCCGCGAATATTATTTCCATGGTAAATATTTCACAAAGATTTAGAAAACCAACGCTTTGGAAGAAGAATACGTTTCCTACTCATAGCTAAATACATTTCCTTATTTTTGTTGTCAGATTCAGTTAACTATGCGCATTCTATTTTTTATTGGTTTTATTGCAGTATTGAGTTCTTGTGGCGGGAACAATTCAAAAAAACCTCAAAAAGAACTTTCTATCGATCAGTTATTCAAGAAATATCCTGACAGTGTTCCAATCCTTATCAAACATGGTAATCTGATGCTGGAGCGCTACGATTACGACAAAGCTCTCCAGGACGGTGCAAAAGCTTACCGCATGCAGCAATGGAATCTTGATGCCCGTTTTTTGTATGCCAATGCATTGAACAACCGGGCAAGTAGAACACCGAGTGACGTGATGTCAGCTCAAACCCATTTCAAGTATGTGGTGAAGAAAGACCCGAAGAATCTGGCCGCTTTAGTGGCATTGGCAACTACTTATGCCCAACAGGGAGATAATGAGAAAGCATTTTATTTTACCAATGAAGCATTGCGCATCAATAAAAAATACCGGGATGCCTATATTCTAAAAGGAAGCATCTATTTGAGCCTGGATAATCGCGAACTGGCAAAATCATCCTTTCAAACCGCCATCGACCAAGATCCGGATTTCTTTGCAGCGTACCTCAAACTCGGTTTGATCTACCAAGAAGAACATGATCCTTTATGTATCCAGTATTTCATTACTGCAACGCAAATCCGACCCAACAACATTGAGGCCAAATACAATCTGGCATATGCTTACCAAGAATTCGACAAATTGCAGGAAGCGCAAGTGATCTATCGCGAAATGTTGAAGAAAGATCCCACGTTTACTCCTCCAATGTTCCAGTTGGGTTGGATTAAACAATTCAAGCAAAATGACCTGGATAGTGCAATTTATTTTTACAATGAAACCCTGCAAAAAGAACCGCGCTATGTGGAAGCCTGGCATAATTTAGGCCTTGCTTATGAAACAAAAGGTGAAAAATATCAGGCGATTCAGTACTACAGAAAAGCATTGAAATACAATCCTGACTTCGCTATTTCAAATGAAGCCATCAAGCGTTTATCCAAATGACGCCCAAAAGAGCCCTTCTCGTTCAAACACTCATTGAAGCACTCCTTCCAATCTTAGGGTACTTTTATTGGAACTGGGATGCAAGTTTTATCCTACTGTTCTACTTGATTGATTGGATCCTATTTTGGGTGCTAACAGCATTCAAGGCGCGAAAACGGATTCAATTCAGTGCGAATCATCCGGAAAAGCAATTAGCCATCAAACAACTGAGTATTGCATTCTTATGCATTTTAAGTACTTCTCTTGCTGTTTTCCATATTCTGCCCAACATTCATCCGATATTTTCATGGACAGAGCGTATATGGGCATTTTTAAGCTACAGCGATATGGGAATCCAACAAGGATTCATTTTGATTCCCTTGATGGTACTTAGCGGTTACCTGACTTACAAACAGCAATTCTTACTTCCTCAACTATTCCGGAAATATCCGGTAAATTATTTCACGCGTGAATCTGTAAAACAAGGATTGTTGCTTTCGTTGGTATTTGGATTGATATTACTTGTCTCTTACTTTGTTACTTTTCCGGATGAAGCATTGCTCTTCGGAACTGTCCTGGGCGTTGTCATTTATCGTTTGGTCAACAGAAGCGCTGTATACTCCTAGACCACTTTTTCCAACTCCTGGAATGTAATTCCCAGTTCTTCCAGTTCATCCAGGATCGGATTATAGATTTCAGGCTTCGTCGGAAGTAAGACTCCTCTTTCTGAAATCTGATTATTCATTATCAATTTCGCACAGATTGCTACCGGATAACCGACCGTTTTAGACATCGCAGTATGCTCCTGGTCATCTCCTAAATTCACCATGGAAGATTCAATGAAGCGTCGTTCACCATTCAGTAAATACGTGAATTGGTGAACCATCACCAGCATGTCTTTATCATGAGGTTCCAACACCCATTTATCCAATAACAGTTTTTCCAAAATTTGAGCAGCTGTCGCATCTTTTAATCCCAATTTTGTGGAACCATCAAACAATCCCAACCATTCAAATTTGGATATATCGGTAATTCCCAAAGGAGCACATGCATTCATCCATTTTTGCTCAACAGGTGTTTCCTCCTCAAAGGGCAGAAATGCGTTGACAAAAGTCCTGGGTGTCAAATTTTCAGAATTGGGAAGGATCAGATGATCATCTGTAAGACCTAATTGTACGAACGCATTCCAATATTTACAAAAACCGGGCTTTCTCAACGTTCCACGATACATAGTCGGAATATCCTCCAAGCCATAAATATGCCGGTAAGACAATGAATCCCTGTTTGCATATCCGTCAAAGTCACCGTATCCGTCTACCGAAATGGTATCCAAACGTGTAAAAACTTGTGTATACGGAATGTATTTATATTGATGTCTGTCAATGTAGCAAGCCATTCCACCCTGAGCGGCCAATACCACATTTCTTGGATTCCAGGTGAATTTATAGTTCCATGGGTTATTATCGCTTTCCGGAGCTACCAAACCTCCGCAATAAGATTTGAATCCGGTGATTTCCCCACCTTGATTCTTAATGGAATCTACAATGCGCATGGCACTCATGTGGTCCAATCCTGGATCCACCCCTATTTCATTCATGAAAATCAAGTCTGCCGAACGAGCTTCCTCATTCAGCGCGTTCATTTCAGCAGAAACATAAGACGGAGTAATCAGGTTTTTTTTCAATTCGAGGCAATCCCTTGCTATTTCAACATGAAATCTCGCCGGAAGCATGGAAATTACTAAATCTGCTTGTTGAAGTTCTTCCCAACGCTCGTCGCGATCCAATGCATTGAACGAAAGTGCCACACCACTTGGATGATCTGCCAACTTATGTTTCACCAGATCCAAAGACCTGTCAACAACACGCAACTGCCAATTGTTCTCGTCAGCGTGATCAAGCAGGTATTTAATAAGGGTAGTCGCAGAGAGGCCGGCGCCTAAAAGCAAAATTCGTTTCATATTCATTAAATCTATTTACGAAATTAACGGAATTCAATGAATTCAGATATAGAATTAACCTTATTTAAATTGAAAAACGAGAAGAAATCGTACAAAACAAAAAAAGCCTCTTAAAAAAAGAGGCTTCTTGTTCAATATTTCAAGAAATGATTTATTTCAATTCAGAAAGTTTAAATGATTTACCATGCATTGAACTGGTAACTTTAAACCAAACATCCCCGCAGTTACTTCCATCCAAATGTTTGATTTCAGTTCCTTCACTATAACTAAATCCTTTAGATGCACCTGCACTAATGTAGTTATGACCTCCATTCACGCAGTACTTGTACTCAGAAGAAGTATCATTAATAACTTTAAATTCAATATTGCTCAGAACTTTCTCGGAAGACACTGTCTTGGAGGAAGTAAATGACTGGATTCCTAATGCTCCAACAAATGCCAATGTTGCAAACGCAGAAATTTTGATTAGTTTTTTCATAGTAAAAAATTTTTGGTGTATAAATATATGAAAACTGATATTAAAACTCTAATAAATTTATTTGGTTGCGTCAACAGCGAACATCAACACCAGTTTTCCTGAGGAATCGTAAATGTTAAATACTTGTTCTGCAAAATCGACTGTTAAACCTTTGCTTCTTATGATCTCCATAAAGCGTCTTTCATTCGTAGCCACCAATTCATCCGTACACATCATTTTGGTGGAAATGATATCAAAAAAAGCAACTGTATTTCGAGTCGTTTTCATGTTTCCGGAAATGCGATTGCATCCATTGCTTCCAGTGAACGAATTCGTGGACATATCCATTTTGATCATTGCCTTTGAGTCCTTAACGGTAACTCCATCCATCTGGATCAATTTCAAATCTTGCTGGTTGAAATAATTCCAGGGTGTTTTTTCAGGTCTTCCGGTTGAAGACGGATCTTGAGTAAGAGGTTTTGAAACGGTTTCCAAAACGAATACTTCTTTCTTCTTCGCTTTCCAGATCATCAAGCCACCCTCATGGGAAATCTTGAAGGATTTCTCCGAAATAGATTTCAAGAACTCCTCTTCAATACTGGTTTGCATTTCCGGACAAGCCATTTTCGTTGACGCACCTGTTTTTACGCAAATCTTACTTTGCTTCTTATTCATTTTGATAGGAGCCGTAAAACTATTGCATCCGCTTCTTCCGGAAATCTGGTGATAAGTGCTGTCGAAATTGATTGATACATCCGCATTCACCACTTCTTTGCCATTCATTCGGATCACCTTATACAAAACACCTCCGTCGGTGCTGATCATCGGGGTTACAGAAATCACTTTCTCCAACCTATAGGTATAACGTGATAAATCCTGCGGAATTGGTGCAGGACGTTCCGTTTCGATCACGTCAATGACATACCGGTTTCCTGCAACGTACTCAAATCCTGCAATTCGCTCATAGAACAACTCCCATGTTTTTGATCCATCCTTTTGTATTTGAAAACAAGTCTGGGCCATCATCCGACGGCATGGTACACATTCTTCCTTTACGGTCATACGGATCGTCTTTTGTCCAAAGAGACTTGTTTGAGTAAGTAACAATACCAGTAATACACCAATGTTTTTCATTTTTTTCATTTTGTCCTCAAGTTACAAATTTGCTGCCAAACTTTCCGTTAAAGTGCGAATATAAAAAAAGCTCCCCGAAGGAAGCTTTAAAAGAAAGTAATTCGATTATTGAATGACCAATTGTTTCGTAATCACATTTTGAGTTTCCGTATCGGTTAACCGAATGAAATATGTTCCATTTTTGAACCCTTCAACTGAAATGGTCATCGTTCCGGAATTCATTGCTTTTTGCATAACAACCCTACCGGACAAATCTACGATTGAAAGATCTTTCGTTCCGGCAGATTCGCAAACGATTGTCAAGTCGCTGGATGCAGGATTCGGGTAGATACTCATTTCCTGCTGAATAGCTTCGGTCAAGCCCAATATACATGTTTCATTAACCGGGCTTCCATCACAGTAGTTGATCGGATACAAAAATGCATTTTCTGCCGGAGGATTTGCAGGTTGAAGGTCCATATTTGTACAACCTAATTGATGAACAAGGAAATCCCGGACAAAATTTGCTGTTGTGTCCATGTATGCAATTTCCGTTGCGGTACTTCCGGCATATGGAACGTGATCAGCCCCGGGGAAAGTATACAGTTTATGCGGGTGATTCAAAGCGCAGCTTCTTTCGAGTAACATGCGACTTCCATCCAGGTACATCAAAGCAACACCCGGATTTACAATCCCACGGTTGTACTTTACAACTCCGTCGGCTGTTCCATGAACAGAAACCAATGGAATATCTCCTGCTTCCAACCAGCTATATCTTCCCAATGCACCGCATAGATTAATCACTCCAACTACTTTGGTGGAATAACCAGGATTACCACTGGCACCTTCCAAACCTCCAAGAGCGGCAAGATTGGTTCCGTCAACATAATCTGCGATCTCGCAATCCTGATCCAGGTAAGCAGCGTGCAATGCCGTAATTGCTCCCGCTGAACTTCCTCCAATGAATATACGTGTCGTATCAATTTTATACGTGTTTGTTGTTGCTCTGTCCTTATAAAAGAAACGAATGGAAGCTTTTAAATCCTGCGTTGCACGAAGCACTGCTTTGATTGCATTTACAGAGTCAATAGGGAAAAATCCGGTTCTGTAATTGATCGAAGCACAAGCATAACCTTTCTTCGCGAAACGATTGGATAATGACTGTACATCTGCATCCGTCTTTGTACCGCCCAGGAAACTACCTCCGTGAACCCAGATAATCAAGGGTCTTGCAACTGAGGTGTCTGCCGCCGGTTCATAAAAATCCAATGTCAATGAGGTTGTTGAACCTGAAAAAGAAGTGTTCGATCCGTAAACGATATTGCTGGATAGCGTTACGTTGGAATAAACATCGTCTGCGTATCTTCCGGTTTGACAAGGCGTTTGAGCCAATGCCGCAGAAGATAACAGAGCGGATAAAAGAAAAGTAGAAATTTTCATGTGTTTGTTTTTAAGATTATGGGAAAGTAACTGATGGGTAATTAACAGCATTTACAGCCGGGATCCGGGCATTGTATTTATCATTCAAAGCCCGAATAAATTCATTTGAAATAATGGCATTTCCTCTCGGATTGAAGTGAATCCCATCCAACGAATAAGCTCCACCTGAAACAAATTTCGCACTCAGGGTGATTCCGTTATAAACAATTCCGGATTGCAGATTTTTGACTACTTCATTTGGTTTTGCAATTGCCAAGTTATAAGTTGATGCAATTGCAGTGATTGCATTATTATAATCAGCAATTTGAGCTCTTATCATACTCAGCTCATCCAGTGTTAAAACAAATTCATTTCTAAAAGGGAAAACGGAACCCATCGAATTACATTTCACAGAATCCAACGGTGTGCTGAGCAATACCAATTCACCGGCCACCATATGTCGGACACCAAATGCACCCGCTGCCGGGTCTTGAATCATAAAACCGTTTGGTCCTTCCTGAAATGAGATCCCAATCGGATTATAAATTGCATTCAAGGATGCCGCTTTATCGGGGGTGAGATTCAACCCGTTATATGGAATCGTTGTAAAATAAGGCATCTCCGTAATATCCGGAATTAAGGAAACAACTCCTTTTGCACCATTTGCCGTCAGAGACTGGACAATTTGTTCGTACGCAACACTGAAAGTCGCCGGATTGATCATCGTCCCATTACTCGCACCACTTTGCGTATACGGAAGAACATCTTCTATCCCTACAAACAATGCAAAACAAGTAGGGCTTGAAGCCGTTGCATCACCTAATACACTTGCAGTTCCTGAAGAACTCATGCGACCGAAGAAAGGATTAAGTGAACCGTATGAAGGAACATTGACAGCGGTCACCGTCATTCCGGGAACTCCAAAATTTCCAAAAGTCTCACTCGAATTGTATACATTCGATCCAAATGCAGCGACATCTCCACCGGATGCCAAACGAACAGGAGAAAGTGAAGTCACTCCCAAACAATCCGTTTTATAACCCAATTTGAATCGCGACATTCCCTGACCACTTACACCAACTGAATTACTTGACATATAAGGCTGATAGAACGGTCCGGAACCGACTTTCTGCAATTGTGCGCTTAACAAATTCGCAATAGAATATTGTTGTCCTTCATAATACAACGCATCATCCATATAACCGGCAGTGTGTGAACCGCCAATCATTACAAAACGCGTTGCATCCAGATCACCCGCCGAGCTTTCCGGTTTTTCATATTTCGGTTTGCACGAACTCAGAACAAGAGTTCCGATCAATAAAGTAGCTAAAACTTGTTTCATTTTCCTTACCATTTATAACTTAAACCAATACCCGGAGAAATTGCAATGGTAGTGAATGTACCTTGCAAATTCGACTCGTAATTCCTATCTGTTCGCTTGATATGCGTGTAGTAAAAGGATAAGTCCACATTGAAATGCTCATTGAACTTAAATCCTAAACCTGCTGTCCCATAAATACGTTGGCCATCAGGCGATTCCGGGGTCACGTAACCCGATTGAACAGGTGAAAATCCGTAACCTCCACCCAATCGGATGGAAATCAGTTCACTTGCCTTGAAGTTTGCTCCACCTCTGAATGCAACAATGCTTTTATACTTTCTGGCCGATTTGGTGTCTACCAGGCTCGCCGTATTTGTTTCGTAATCGAAAGCCAGTGTATCATATGCTTTCCAACCAACGTAATTGATATCCAGCACAAACTGCCACTTTTTTCCTGTATCGTAGGATCCACCGAGAGTCAAAACGCTTGGTAATGGAAGTGATGATGTGAAAGGTCCGTTTGGAAAGTTTGCACTCAAAGATTCCGGAACCGTAAATTTTGCGTCTCCATCTTTCACTTTCATGGAAACTTTCGAACGATAGGTCAAACCAAGAGAAAAGTGTTCGTTGATCTTCGCGTTCAACCCTAAATTATATCCGAAACCAAGCGCCTTACCAGACAATTCCGCATGGCTGTATGATCCGTCGGCGAACTGAACCGGGATATCTTTCTGTAAATCCACCTCTCCTGATGAAATAATGAAGCCTGCACCGATTCCAAAATGCTCATTGATCTTGTAAGAAACTGTCGGTTGGAAGTAAATGGATTTCAACGACAATTTGGTCAATGCGAATCTTCCGATCCACGCATCTTCATATTGAATAGTACTTCCGAAAGGAGTGTAGACTGCCAATCCGACTTTCAGTGACTCCATTTTTTTAAATCCGAAAAGAGCGTACAATGAAAACGGTGTTCCCATAGGCGATTTTGTCCGATAACCATCACCGGATGCCGAATCTACAAATAAGGTATTTGCAAATATGGGAGAAAATCCTGCGTTGATTTCACTCTTCTTTACAAATGCAACTCCACCGGGATTATAAAATAAGGACGATGCATCCTCAGACAATGCAGTTCCTGCAAGCCCCATTCCTTGTTGCTTTTGTCCCTGAAAATTCACTTGGAATCCTTGTGAATGAATAGTAATCACAGCGAAAACGCTGAATAGAAGTAGTACTAATTTTTGCATAGTTGACAGAACGAAAATGCGTTAATGGCGAGTAAGATACAAAAAATCTATGAGCGCACAATAAATTTAACAATCAGGTTCTTTTTTTAATTACATGCGTTAAAATTAAATTCACATCCGAAATAGATTTCATATATTGCGTTATTAAACAGGCAATTATGAACGGACTATATTTAATTTTTATCGGAATCTTTTTGAGTTTTAACTCCACCGCTCAAAATATGGTTAATGAACCCAAAGGGAATTTTGGTGGTGACGGGAAGAATGCGCCCTCATTACAGTTGAATGAGAACCATACATTTGTTTATACGGATCTGACAAAAGCTTCCAAACCGATTGTTGCTGAAGGAACCTGGTCGATAGAATCTAATGAATTGATTTTAAATCCTGATTCCAAAGCGCGATTAAACAAACATTACACGCTTATCCGTGAAGGGTTGTGCATCAAGACGAGAAAGAATCTGGCGTTTTACACCTTGTGTAATTGCAAGTAGTTATTCAAAACGAATTTTCCGCAATCAATCAGAACTATTGAGTCACAGCTGATTTTTTCTATCTCAGCATGTTCAAATGCCCGTTGAAGACTTCGTATCGGTCATCATCCAGGTTTTTAATACGAATGGTCCAAGTATAAATTCCTGCCTGGACTAATTTGCCCATGTAAGTTCCGTCCCAGCCTTTAGTCACATCGTGAGATTCAAACAATGTTTCACCCCAACGATTGTAAATCGTGAATGAATAGTTTTGTGTATCATACCCGGCAGTCACAACCGGAGCAAACACATTGTTAAATTCATCCCCATCCGGTGTAAATGAATTCGGAACATAGATAATACGATCCTCTTTTATCGTAATGATCAAGGAAGCCACATCTATACAGCCATCCGGACTGGTAACAGTTAATGTGACAGTATAATTCCCGGGAACCTGCGGATAATGATGCGCCGGATTCTCAGCACTGCTGTTATCACCATCTCCAAAGTTCCAGAAATAAGAACTTCCGTTTATGGAATGGTTATTAAACTGCGCATCGGTTTCTGTTTGCGACAGCACTTGCGGGCTTGCGTTAAACATTGCGTCCGGATTCGGATAAACAATAATGTAATTCGTTTGGGTCGTACTCGTTGAACATCCATTGGTAGTATTCGTCAGGGTGATTGAATAAGTCCCCGCCGTATTAAACGTATGATCGACACCTCCCACTCCATTTGCGGTGGTGTTATCCCCAAAGTTCCAATCAGAAGTTGTAACCGCAGGATCCGAGGTGAAATGAACGTCCAAAGGAATACATCCACTTAAAGCATCCGCTACAAAATTGGAATTCGGTGAAGGATCGACCACAATATTCATCGTGTTTGTTCCACCGCAACCTTGTGTATGAATATAAGTCACTGTATGTATTCCTGGCCCGGCAACACTTGGTGTGAAAACACCGGTTGGATCTGTAATTCCTGTTCCCGACCAGGTTCCACCCGCAATATCAGCAGTCAGATTTGCAGCAGCTGCGTTATTCTCGCAGAATGGTCCGGCAGGAGTCAAATTGGGTACTACCGGATTGTTAACAGTAATCGCCATACTTGTTACCGAAGCGCATTGTCCTGTACTTGGAGTAAAGGTATAACTTCCGGAAGTCGTATTATCTACAACTGCAGGTGTCCATGTTCCTGTAATCGAATCATTTGATATACTTGGTAATACGGGAGCCACATCGCCCGAACAAAGTGCCGGAATTTGAGTAAACAAAGGCGTTGGAGCCGGACCAACGACAATTGCAACTGTTACCGGTGAAGTACATTGCGCGGAATTCGGAGTAAATGTGTAATTGACAGTCCCCACAGTTGATGTATTGATTGTTGCAGGAGACCATGTTCCGGCAACTCCATTATCAGAAGTCGGCAGCAAAGCTTGTGGCGTCGCATTCAGACAATAAGTCGGATGAGCAGGAAAAGTGGGTGTTATAGAAGCCAGTACATTCACTGAAATAGTTGCCGGAAGTGCACATTGATTCACATTCGGAGTGAAGGTATAAGTTCCGGAAACCGTATTGCTAATAGCAGCAGGAGACCAAGTTCCAAAGATAGTAGGCACATTGGTTTGAGCCGGAAAAGCTGGAGCTGCCTGACCCGAACAAATGTCCGGAACAGGAGCGAATGCAAGTGTAACAAACGGATTAACGGTCACATTTACAGTTTCAACAGATGTACATCCTGTAGATGAAGTAGCATTCAAAATTGCCACGTAATTTCCGGGAGCCGGATAAGATACAGTATGTGGCCCGGGACCTGTAGGATTGGATGGACTACCCGATCCATTCACAAAATTCCAGCTCAAGGAACTGTAATTTGTCGAAGTGTTTCCATCAAAGGAAATCGGAGTTCCGGCACAAACGGTAAACGGACCACCTGTAATATTGGCATCAGGACCCACAAATGTTCCGGTTCCACCCCAATTCAATGAAAATCCATTGGTCGCGTTGGTATTATTGATAAGAATCGCGTAGCTTGTTCCTACAGTCATATTCAATTGTTGCACATAGGCGTCTTCGATACCGCTCCAACCAACCGCTTCATTTTGGTCTGTTGAACTTGCATTCATTCCTGTACTTGCATTCGCATTGATAAAGGACGTTGCCGTGCAGCGAATAGCAGTTCGCGGTCCGCATGGATCCGATGTGCTCAATTGAAAAATAATGAAATCAATATCATCCATTTGGTTTGCCGGAATGATATCCATTGTCAAGGTTCCGGCAGTTTGACAAGTCCAGGTATACCAAACCGAATTGGTTTCAAAGATTCCAAAACCGGACAAGCACGTGCCTGCATTTTCATTGTTATTCACTCCACCACTAGTGAGGTTGGTCACACTGATTGAATTCTTGTTACACAACCTTCCTGCTCCGTTACAATCTGCAGACGCAACCGGTGGTGGCGTGTAATTATTGATACACAGCTGGAAAGATCCCCTTTGAGCAGCAGTTGTACTGATTCGAATCAGGTAAGCAGTTCCCTGAACCAAACCCGTATTGAACAGCTGCGAATCCGGAGAACCTCCTGTTCCATTCGTACAACCTCCGATCACTTGGTTTAAAGGTCCGGCACAGTTTCCGGAGTAGATGGCAATTCTCGGTTGTTGGATAGTGGCACCATTCACGGAAATCAATACATTGGTTCCGATGGCCACAAATGAAAACCAGACATCCGAAGTGGCAGAAGCTGTCCAGCATGGTGCCGCAGCAAATGTGCCGGCAGTGGATCCCGCGCTTGTATATTGAGTCGTAGACGAGCAGTAATTGGTGACATTGGTCAATGGCAAGGCTGTAGCACAATCATCTCCCTGGGCAAATGATTCACCCGAAAAGAACAACAGCGAAACGAATAAAAGACCTTGCAAAAAATTCGGTAAACGGGTTTTCTTAAAATCGGTCTCTTTCGATAAAAATGGGGTTATATTTTTCATCGACATAAGTAATAATTCGGAAGATACGAAATCCTCTGAATTATTAACGTAATCAAAGTGAAGAAGTTGCTTCAAATCAAAACAACATTCATGTGGCAAAAATTTTTTATCTTTCAGAAAACTTGAATCAATTTGAAATTCCTTTTATTTTGCACTTTAATTCTATCTTGTTTCTCCTTAACCGCTCAAGTGGATAGTCTTTCTCTCGAAAAATGCTACCTAAAAAAGGCCGATAGTCTATTTGAACGAGGTGAGTATGAAGCTTCACGTGCTTATTTTTTGTCAGCCCAAACCTATTCTTTAACTAAAAGTTCCAGCGAAAGAGATCTCAAAGAAAAAGCCAAATTTTACCTTGAGAAACAGCGAAAAGTCGATGTGGCGATAACCTATAATTTGACCGATTCTATTAAATACAAATACCGCATGGAAGAGGCAAATCGGTGGCTGACCATCTACAAAGATACATCCACCGCGGTCTCTTATTTTCTCGAAGCGCACAAAATATTTCCTGATAAACCAGAACCGATGGAGTGTATTGTATCGGCTTTAGACCTGCAACACCGAAAGATGGATACAATAGTCTTATCCAATAAACAAGCAGGAAAGTACCTTTTTATAGGGAAACAACCACGCTATAAATTTGATTATGTGTCCAATAAAACAACTATCACCGGCTATCAGTTTCGTTATCTCAACTATCAGCTGACTGGTTCTCAAATAGATTCCGTTTTTTGTTTGAAGGATAGTTTACCCTTCACCGGAGTATTGATTTCTCAAGGAACAATAGTTGCTGATAATAGTGGTACTAAAACAGATCGGTATATTTCATTATATCAATTTGTATCAGGAATGCGTGTTTCCCAAACAGATTATCAATTATGTAAGGCACCGTCATCAAAACAGATCCCGAATCGATTGCACCGTTACATTCCATTTGAACCAGACGAATACGTTTGCGGCATTCAAATAAGTTTTAAAAACACCGTGGAAAAAATCACGTATTATCCATCTGGCACATTATCGGGCAGATCATATTACGGAACGAATAGTCACAAAGCTATTTATTATACGGAGTCGGGTGACACTTTAGGTACATCCCTTCAGTATTATTCTGAGGACAGCATCTATCAAATCACCTCTTCAAAACGTTTTTTTGAATCCGGACGACTAAAATCTTTCAGTTATTCAAAGGAAACTATCGAAGGACAAAAACTCATCAATGACTATTTTGAACGTGATGAACAAGGTGATACCTTGAAGTATATTCATTTTAATGCCCTCGATGGTACGACACTTTCTGTTCAACAATGGGACGATGGTGGACATTTACTTCGACGGCTCACCAATGAAGCAGGTAGCCTAATTTCTGTACCGACTTCACGTACAGTCTTTTTATCGGAAGATTATCAAATCATTTCGGAAACTGAATTTGTCGGAAATTATAATCGGAAACTG
This sequence comes from uncultured Fluviicola sp., assembly GCF_946478805.1. The sequence continues at coordinate 31,147 of NZ_CAMLDC010000015.1, forward strand.
CTTGAAGGTCATGACCCACATCCGCTTTTCGAAACATTTGATATGGTTCCTGACTCACAAAAGAGTTTTCACTATGTTTTTTATGCCTATCCGAAAGGGATTTATGGAAAAGAATCAAGAAAACATTATGAACGGATTCGAAAAATTCAACAAAAATTGGAAAAAAATTGAGTATTTCATTACTTCACAATACTAAACCTACTAAAGATAATTGTCAACAGATCAATCTATTCATCACCAATAAAGACATACAAATGCGCCACCTTTCCATTTTCGAGAATGAAAAAATCCATCCCTTTCAAATCGCCCTGGCTCGTTTCAATTGTCCAAAACAATCTCGCTCCGTTCTGTGTCCATTCCATTGGCCTGACAGCTTTAAAATCGAATTCAGGATCCGTTTGTACTTTGTCAATAAAGTCGGATACTTCACTTATTCCGTTCAGGATGGTATTCGGATCATACATCCGTACGTCATGTGCATAAATTTCAGATAACATACCATCTCTTTTTGAACGATTTCGTTCGTTCCAAACCGCCAAATGGGCTTCCTCCAAATTTTTAATTGATTCTGCATTCATAATATAAGTCTCTTTTAAGTCTGCTAAATTAGATTCAAAAAAGGAAGAATAAGTTGATGTATATCAATGTCTGAAACATCCCAATTTCATCGTTTGGAAGAATTTTTATATTTGCACTTATGCATCATTCCCTGATAAATTACATCCATGAACGTTCACAAAGTGAATTATCCAACGAGGACATCCAACTCATCAAGGAAGCATTTATTCCAAAGAAGCTCAGAAAAAAGGAATTTTTATTGCAAACAGGAGAAATATGCAAATACATTGGTTTTATTGTAAGTGGCGCTACCAAACAGTATACAATCGATGACAAAGGAAACGAGCATGTAATGAATCTGGCCATTGAGCACTGGTGGACTTCCGATAGAGAAAGCTTTTACAATCAAACTCCAAGTATTTATGCAATTGATGCTTGGGAAGAAACCGAATTATTGTTGCTGCCCTTTGGATATTATACACGAGTAAATCACATTCCTGCTTTTAAAGAGATGAGGGTCAAACTGGATGACAACAATTACACTTCTAACCAGCGGAGAATGAATCACATTTTAAATATGAAAGCAGAACAGCGCTATGAAGAACTAGTCAGAGCCTACCCGGAATTTCTTCACCGGTTTCCACAGCATATTTTGGCTTCTTATCTTGGCATTACAAAAGAAACTTTGAGTCGTATCCGAAATCAGACGAAAGGATAGTTCCGAACTTTACTTCCCGATACAAAACTTACTAAAGATATTTGCCAACAGATCATCTTCGGAGATTTGACCCGTGATACTTCCGAGCCAAAACATAGCCTGGCGGATGTCCATCGCTACGAAATCTCCGGTAATGTTGGTTTCCAATCCCCATTTTGCTTTTTCCAGAGCATCCTGGGTTTTTTCCAAGGCATCCAAATGACGTGCGTTGGTCACAATCGTATCGGATTGCGTATTGAAGGAACCTAAGATTTGTTGGGACAACCACGCTTTCAATTCTGATACCCCACTTCCATTCTTTGCACTGATAGCCAAGAATGGTGTTTCAAAAGCTCGTACTTCATCCGATTGGCCTTTGCGTAGATCGTATTTGTTTCCGATCACCAGGAAGTGTTTATCCGGATAGACTTTTGCCTGTTCATCAGCCCAACGACCGGTCTCTTCAGGGTTCATGGATAAATGCCCTTCTATTGAAGAATTTTCTCCGCTGAAATCACTCAACATCAATACGATCTTGGCTTGTTTGATCTTGTCCAGGGAACGCTGAATTCCCAAGGCTTCAATTTCCTCGGCTGCTTCTTCCCGAATTCCAGCCGTATCTATCAGTCGGAATAAGATTCCATCGATATTCAAAATTTCTTCGATGACATCACGCGTTGTTCCGGCAATATTGCTCACAATTGCCCGGTCTTCACCCAGCAGTTGATTCAAAAGCGTGCTTTTTCCCGTATTGGGTGCCCCGACTATTGCAACCGGAACTCCATTTTTTAGCACATTTCCCAATTCAAAGGATTGGATCAATCTTCGTACATAAGCCAAAACTTCAGTCACCAAAGCCAATAATTCCGTTCGGTCAGCAAATTCGACATCCTCTTCCGCAAAATCCAATTCCAGTTCCACCAAGGAAGCAAAATGAATCAGTTTTTCACGTAAATCGCGCAATTCATTGGAAAACGATCCGCGCATCTGGTTCATCGCTACTTCATGTGAGCGGGCAGATTCGGAAGCAATCAGATCGGAAACGGCTTCAGCCTGGCTCAAGTCCATTCGTCCGTTCAAAAAAGCACGCATGGTGAATTCTCCCGGTTTGGCTAATTCACAGCCATTTGCCAAGAACAAACGGATGATTTCCTGTTGAATGAAAACCGAACCGTGACATGCAATTTCAACCGTGTTTTCTCCGGTGAAACTATGTCCTTCATGGAATATCGTCGCAACCACCTCATCCAAGACAGAACAATCCGGGTTCTTCAATCGAAGGAAATGCGCACTATGCGAAGCTACCTGTTCGAATGATTTCCCAGCAACCTGTGACAAAATTGAAATGGCATCTTTTCCTGATAATCGGATCAAGGCTATCGCACCCATTCCCGGGGCTGTTGATAAGGCACAAATGGTTTTTGGAGAAATACTCATAGCGCAAAGTTACAAAGTGATTTCCACCTTTTTACCATTGCCGTAAAAAGGTGGAGCCAAAAAGGTCTAGGTGCGGTAAACCAATCGACCTGTTAGCGGGTTATGACGTATTTTTTCTTAAACTCGTCGTTCCTCCTCAAACAGAAGAAAAAATAACCGTCATTTACCGCACAGGTACCCGATCTTGTTCACCAAAGCACCACAAATTTAGGTTCTCTAAGTTGAACTATTTATTGCTTCAGTTAATTAACCATGAACTGTTTAAGCAAAAAAGCCGAATAGATTTCTCCATTCGGCTTCATTCAAGCGATTTATTATTGTTTCACAAAAGCTTTTACAGCAACTCCTGTGGAATGTTCAATCATCAGGAAGTATTTTCCGCTTTCCAAAGAACCCATATCGATTGTGGATGAAGTTGTTTTATCGATCAGAACTTTTCTTCCGGCAAGATCCAGGACTGTCAGTGTTTGAATTCCTTTCAATTCACCGAAATTCACCTGTAATAATTGGCTTACCGGATTCGGATAGATTTCGAAATCACCGAAGGATTCCTCTTCCAGCCCCGCGCAATTTTGAACGGTAACAGTGAATGTAGCATTGTTTGAACATCCGTTTGCGTTGGTCCCGATAACAGTATACATCTGAGTTGTTGACGGAGTTGCCATTACGGTCGGACCAGTTGCACTATTCAATGACCCTGCAGGGCTCCAGCCGAACACAGTAGCGCCTGAAGCCGTTAATGAAGCCGAGTTTCCACTACAGATAATTCCATCGGCAGGAACTGAAGCAACAGTAACAGTTGGAGCCGCCGCAACAGTGATGTTCGTTCCGTTATCTACGCCAACTGTAGCCGGAGCAGAGGCATCCACACGAATGCGGTATCCTGTTCCGGCCGTCAATCCACTTGGGATAGTCGCAACAATACTCAATGATCCGGTAGAAGTGGTAGACAAAGTTCCGATTGCAGTTGGTGCAGCAAATGATCCTGTATTATTTGATAATTGAGCCGTGTAGACATTTCCTGAGGTCACTGTTCCCGTAACCGTAAAAGGAACCGAGATGCTTGCGCTGCTGTTCGTACAATAAGTTGTCGGTGTGATAACACCAGTGGCAACTGCGGCACTTGCACCACCGGAAGTTCCCGTAATTTTCAGCTCGTCGATTGCAAAAGCGGGATCATTTCCTGTACTTCCGTTTTGCCATCTGAATCTGAATTTCAAGGAAGCCAAATTGTCAAATGCAGGGAGCGAAATAGAAGCATTTGTCCAGGTGGAAACTCCTGAATATTGACTTGTAGCTGCTGTCCATATCGATCCGCCATCAGTTGAATATTCTACAACTCCATAAGATGTTCCTGAAGCTCCGTCACACAGATAAATGAACTCAAGTGTAACACTCGTGTAACCGGTAGTGGAAATTGCAGCACTTTGCGTGGCACTTTGGTTTGAGGAAGAGCCGGTATCGAACGATGCGTTACAGATTCCGAATCCACATGCCTGCGTGTTATAAATATGCAGGTAAGCGGAATTGGGTCCGTTAGTCACTCCACCCGGTTCATCGGGAGTATCCGCAACTAATCCGAATCCGGAGTTATCTACATATTCGGAATTCAAAACCCATTGATTGTTTCCCGAACCGCCGTTTAAAGTCCAGTTTCCGGCACCCGATTCAAAATTGTCCTGGAAAAGTGTTGTTTGCGAATGCGCGGATAAGCCCATAAATAGGCCACCTAATAGTAATAGTTTATTCATAGTAGAAGTTTAATGTCCCGCAATTTAGCGCACACACTTCTAAATTCCAAACTTGTTAGTTTGTTAACACATTCAATTACAAATCTTTGCGATTTAAACGAAACAAGGCGATTGCATAGAAAAGTCCCATGAAGAGTAAGGATAACACTGCAACCTGCCACATATCCAGCATGTAGAACTCACGCGGGTGATTTGGATCCTGGTGTTCCACAAATATTTCCTTAAAGTAAGGTAGTGGTGTCAGCTTCGAAATGTTATTCATCGGCATAAACGCATAAACGGATTTCGGCAGGAAAAGACCGATGACCACTTCCACAAACAGCACCCCGTAAAATAAGATGATACTCAGAGCAGGCCGGGTCAAAAGTACCGATAACAGGAAAGCCAATCCGAAGTAGCACAAGGTTTGAATGAAGAACAGGCCTACAAAATGGATATTGGTGTACCAGTCGAGTCCTTTGCCCTGCGACAATCCGAAAACAGTTCCTACGATAAAAACATAGGCAGTTGCTACCAAGGAAAGGAAGAAGATTACCATGAACTTGGAGGCGATCACCTGCCTTTTGGTCAATCCGTCAATAATGTGCTGACGAAGCGTGCGGTTGGAAAACTCGTTGGTCGCTAAAATAATGACCACTACTGCCAGCAGCAGGTTAAAGTAACTTCCGGTATAAGTAACCAGGTTCCAGATATTCGGGAAAGAAAACATGGTTTCCGAGTCGGGAAACAGGTGCAGCTCCTTATTCAGGCGCTCAAAAAATTCGTTCATTCCCAATAGTGCCAGCGGGATCAATGCCATGTAAACAGCCAGGATGATCTTAACGGAAGTGAGTTTCTTGATTTTAATCCACTCTATTTGAATTAACTTTTTCATGCTTCAATATGACTTAAGAATGATTGTTCCAATGATTGTTTCTTAACGAAGATTTCTTCGCAGTAAATATTCGCCGATGCAAGCTTTTTATTAATCTCCAAACTACTCAGATTGCAGGTAAACTCCATAAGCGATTCTTGCTCACTGATCAAACGCAGGAGATCCGTTCCCAGCAAATCTTTAATTCGGGCAAGCTCAGAACTTCTGATAAAAATATGTTCTTTATCCTGGATGATCTCGCTCAATTTTCCTTCACGTATGACCTGACCCTTGCGCATAATAATCACATCGGTACAGATCTTTTCCATTTCGTCCAAAATGTGCGAGGCAATCACAATGGTTTTCCCTTCTTCTTTCAAACTCAATAGAAGGCGTCTTACATCTACAATTCCCATAGGATCGAGTCCATTGGTCGGTTCATCCAAAACAAGTATTTCCGGATCAGAAAGTAAAGCTCCCGCAATCGCGAGACGTTGTTTCATCCCCAATGAATAGGTTTTAAACTTGGATTTTGCACGTTCAGATAATCCAACCTTCAGCAAGGCATTTTCAATAGCAGGAATCGGATCCTGGATTTCTTTGATCTTTGCAACAATCTTCAGATTGTCAATAGCATTTAGATAAGGATAGAAATTCGGCGTTTCCAAAAGGGCACCGATCCGTTTGCGATTCGCAGCTTCAGTTCCATTTCCGAACCAGGAAAAAGTACCTTTATTAGCTTTCAAAATCCCCAAGAGAATAGCAAGTGTAGTTGTTTTTCCACTTCCATTCGGTCCAAGGATGCCGAAAATCTGGCCGCGTTCTACCTTGAAGGAAATTCCTCCCAGCGCATGCACTTTTTTGTATTTCTTGTCGAGATCTGTTACTTCCAGAATGATATCAGACATAGCGATTGTTTTTTGTAAAGCTAAAATAAATAAGAACCCGTGATCAAAATTTTAGTACGGGAGGTGATTTTGAATTGAAAATGGAAAAATTGAGAAGTTAAAAGGAGTTTCGGCGATGCACCGCCTTTCATTATCAATGATCGTGGGATTACATAAGTGAGCAGTGATTTGTCCTCTTCCAAATTTTAGAATATTCCGTCTTTAATAATGGATTTGGTCTAAAAAAAGCTGCATCTCAGTAAAACGGCTTGTTAAATACTTAACCTTTTCATACAGTATCCATACTCTACCTATGCTCTATCCATGCTCTATCTATACTTGACCCTGAATTAGCTATTTTTGAAATGCGAAGGTCTTACTTTTTCACCCGTAATTGCACATCTGTGAGAAGTTACTTTGAACTATTCATTCGGAATTAATTTCTATCCCGTTTCGTTTGAAAGAAATCGATCATCAACTGTGAACATTCATTTTCCATCGGACCTTTACTGACAACTGTTCTGGGGTGATACAGTTCATTTTGAAAACGTCCGGCACCACGTTTTTCATCACGTGCAGCGAAAATGATCTTATCCAATTGTGACCAGTAAAGTGCTCCTGCACACATGACGCAGGGTTCCAAGGTGACATAAAGCGTGCAATCTTTCAGGTATTTCGCTCCCAAATATTCCGAAGCAGCGGTGATGGCTTGCATTTCAGCATGAGCAGTCACGTCGTGGAGACGCTCCGTCAAATTATGTGCTCTGGCAATAATTTGGTTTTTTACGACTACGACGGCTCCAACCGGGATTTCTCCCAAATCAAAAGCCTTTTGTGCTTCCATATATGCCTGGCGCATAAAATACTCGTCGTTGTAAGGAGAAATCATCAACTACTTCGTAAGGGATACTTCAAATGTCTTTGTCCAGTACTTCCCGGTCATGTACAATTTCTTGGTGAGCTTATTGTAGGCGATACCATTCAATACATCTCCGCCGTTCTTACCGCGAACTACCAGTTCATTTGCATCGATTTCCTGCAAGACTCTTCCTGTTGTCGGTTCAATGACCAAAACTGTTCCTGTCATGTAGACATTCGCATAGATTTTACCGTCGATGTATTCCAGTTCATTCAAGTATGTTCTCGGCCCCATCTTGTCGTATACCTCGATTACTTTGGTTGCCTGAAATGATTTTGGGTCACGGAAAGTAATGCGTTCGGAACCATCCGACATGATGATTGATTTTCCGTCGTTACACAATCCCCATCCCTGGCCTACATAAGTGAATTCATTTTTAAGCATCATTGTTTTCTTGTCATATACGAAACACTTACTGTTCTGCCAGGTAACCTGGTACAACAAATCCCCTAAAATGGTAATTCCCTCTCCGAAATACGTTGCATCCAAGCCATTCTTCGGTTCACTGAAAGCCCCTGTTTCCAGAAAAACCGGCCCAACGACTGTTTTTCCCTGTTGACCTGGATCTCCTGTTCCTTCATACAATTGATTTCCATCAAACTCGTATCCTTGCGTATAATTCTCAGCATTGTGCGGATATTCCTTCACAATTTTGGTGAACACCAATTCCGGAACAATATCAGAAACCACTTTAATCCAAATCGAATTATCCAGAGAAGTTCCATCCTTGAACGTTGAGCGCAAAACCAACGGCCTTGTTCCGACTCCGTAATAATTCGTTTGCATCGCAACCGTCCGGGTTTGCATCTTCGGATTATCCCAGGTTTCAAAAACCGAATCGTTGTAGAGCAATTCCACCTTCACCAATCCCTCAGGAATGGCAAATTTTACAGGAACTTCGGTTCCATAAACTACTTGCAGATCACCTGGGGTTTGAAATTTAGCTAATTCCGTATCTTCCAAAGTTGGACCTCCACAATTTTTCAGCATGGGAACTAAAATGAAAGCTGCCAATACCAAAATGAGGAGTGCAATAATTCCGTATCTTCTTTTCATGATTAAATGAGTTTCAAAATGTCTGATGCATTTATCTCCGAATGTGTTGCGGAATAAATGACTTGGTGATTATCAATAAGAATTGCCTGGGGAGATTGATGCTGTATTTTTGTAAGCTCTTCCATTTCATTCGAAATGGATCGATATGCTATTAAATCCAAATAAACACAGGTTGCCTTTTCAGGATCCATGTTGTTCTCAAAACGATTGATTGCCATGGAAGAAATGCTGCAACGCGTACTATGCTTAAAAAACAAGACCGGTTTCGTTTCAGATGACTTCATTAACTCATGAAATTGTTCGGAACTGGTCAATTTCACCCACGGAAATTCAACTTTCTGTTTGCTTGAAAAAAGTCCCATCTTAGAAATTCACTCCTTTAAATTGTTTCAGGAAACGCACATCATTTTCCGAATAAAGTCTCAGGTCATTCACCCGGAATTTCAATTGGGCAATTCGTTCGATTCCCATTCCGAAGGCAAAACCGGTGTATACTTCCGAATCAATCCCGGAAGCTTCCAATACATTCGGATCCACCATTCCACATCCCAAAATTTCCAACCAACCCGTGTATTTACACACATTGCATCCTTTCGAATTACAGATGGTACAGGAAACATCCACTTCTGCACTCGGCTCGGTGAACGGGAAATAAGATGGTCGAAGCCGGATTTTCGCCTTATCACCGAACAAGGATTTCGCGAAATAATCAAGTGTTTGTTTCAAATCGGCAAATGAAACGTTTTTGTCAATATATAACCCTTCCACCTGGTGGAAAAAGCAATGTGCACGCGCTGAAATTGCTTCATTGCGATAAACCCTTCCGGGAGAAATGGTCCGGATCGGCGGTGTGGAAGATTCCATCACTCTTACCTGGACAGAAGAAGTATGTGTTCTCAGCGCCATTTCACGTTCGCCTTTCTCAATGAAGAAAGTATCTTGCATATCTCTTGCAGGATGTTCGGGCGGGAAGTTCAAAGCGGAGAAGTTATGCCAATCGTCTTCAATTTCAGGACCTTCCGAAACCGAATAACCGATGCGTTCAAAAATGGCAATGATCTCACTGCGAACAATCGAAAGCGGATGTCTGGCTCCCAAAGGAATCGGTTCAGCAGGCCTTGTAACGTCCACATCCGAATCGGTGCCTTGAACAGTTTCCAAATTTTCTTTGGAAATCATCCATTTTTCTTCAGCCAGGATTCGCAAACCATTCAATAGTTGTCCAACTTCCTTTTTTTCCTCATTCGGAACGTTCTTCAATTCACCAAAGAGATTTTTCAATTCTCCTTTGGAACCCAAGAAGTGAATGCGGAATGCTTCGACAGAATTGAGGTCTGTTACGGCATAATTTTCAATAGCTTCCTTAGCTGCAGCGATTTGCTCTTTCATTCTTTAATCCAACCTTTTAACTTTTTAAACGTCTATCTAAAAATATATTTCCAGAAATGTAACTTTTTCTTTTAATTTGATGTTTAAAAACATACTTTTTCAAACAACGAAGTTACGAAATTGTAGAGAATCAGATTATAATCCCAAAAAGATTATATTTACAACGAAAAAAACAACACTATGAACAAAATGGTACGCAACATTGGATATTTTTCTTTGATTTCAATACTGATTGTATTGTCTTCCTGTAAGAAAGATCCTTCTGTATTAAAGGTTTTTGTACGTTCGTATAATAATGAATTGGTTAACAACGCCAAGGTTGTAATTATTGCAGATGTGAATTCTGATCCGGCAACACCTGCTTATGTGGATACGGTTCAAACAAACTCATCCGGTTTCGCATACTTTGACATGGAGTCCTTTTTCAGCCTGTTAGGTAAAAAAGAAACTACCGGTTACTTTGATGTACTAGCAAAAAGTGATACTAAACAGGGAGACGGCTATATTCGTTGCAGAGCTCACATAACCAACGTAATAACCATCAATCTTAACCAGTAATATCAAAAATATGAATACACTTATTAGAACAGCATTCTTCGGAGCACTTATTATCGGTATGGGTGTTGTTTTTTCATCTACAGGTTGTAGAAAGAAAAAAGACACTACTGCAAAGATTTATGTTCTCGATGCTCAAAACCAACGGGTAGCAGGTGCACAAGTTGTGTTGAAAGGTGAATCAACAGTTCAAAATTCCCCCCCGGTTGTTCTTTTCGACACAACCTTGAGTGATGGTTCCGGGATTGCTTCTTTCAACTTCAATGATGTTTATCAATTAGGACAAGCCGGAGTAGCGGTTTTGAATATTGAAGCCAAAAAAGATGCACTTTCAGGTGAAGCGATTATCAAGATCGAACAAGAAAAAGAAAACGAAGAGACTGTATTTATTCAGTAACTCCTCATTCACATAGTTTTGAACCCCGACTTCGTACCAGCGAACGTCGGGGTTTTTTATTCATACAAAATTCAATTAGGAACATTCATAACACGCTTTTATTCATTTCAAAAGGGGAGTTCTCTTTTTATGTCGGAAATTGGAGATACAAAACTAGTATATGTTATCACGTTCAATTTTGACTTTGGCTATTGGAGCAACATTAATCGGCATCGGTTCTTGCAGAAAGAAAGAAGATACGATTGCAAAGATTTATGTATTGGATCAAACCAATAGTCGTGTAGCGGGAGCAACAGTAGAATTAATAGGTGAAGAAACGCCGGGTTCCACTGGCCATGGATCAGTAAGAGATCCGAAAGTAACAACGACCAATGAGCAGGGTGAAGCCATATTCAATTACAACGATATCTATCAGTTGGGGCAATGTGGTGTAGCCGTATTTACAATAAAAGCAAGCTTGGGTGGTGCCGTGGGAAACGGCATCATCAAAGTTGAGCAAGAAGAAACATCAGAAGAAACGGTTTTTATTTAATCCATTTATTTTATAAGAAAGTAGGCACGCGATTAATTGCGTGCCTACTTTTTTTATCTCATTCCGTCAATTCGTATTTATATTGTTTCCCTTTCTGGATGGCAGGGATTCCTTCTTTCAACCACAAGGGTTCCGGTTTATTCAACAGGTAGAAATCAAAAAACTGACGCATCCGGATACTTAAGTCCATTCTGTTGGCGGGCTTCATCAGGTTATGGTCATCCCCATTGTAGTTCAGGAGCCAAACCGGTTTTTGAAGCCGGCGCAAACCGGTGTACAACTCAATTCCCTGATACCACGGAACCGCACCATCTTCATCATTATGCATGATCAGCAAAGGAGTTTTCACCTTTGGCAAACCGAAAATCGGGCTGTTCTCTACATACAACTCAGGTGAATCCCAGATTGTTTTTCCAATCCGGCTTTGGGAATGCTCGTATTGAAACTGCCTGCTATACCCGGAACCCCAACGAATTCCACCATATGCTGAAAACATGTTTCCAACCGGAGCCCCCGCCATTGCTGCTGCAAAGCGGTCTGTCATGGTAATCAATTGCGCAGTTTGGTATCCACCCCAACTTTGCCCTTGTAAACCCATTCTTTTTGAATCCACATTTGAGTATTTTTTCAAAACGGCATCCGTTCCGCTCAGGATACAATCGTATGCACTATTTGCCGGATGACCGGCTACATAGCGGATATTCGGAATGAATACCACATATCCTGCTGAAGCATATTCAGTCGGATAAATAATCGAAGCCGTCGGTTTCGGGGCATAATGATTGTGAATGTCATCCGAGTACATTTCGTAGTAATAGACCAATAAGGGGTATTCCTGGTTCACATCAAAATTTTCCGGTTTATAAATCAAACCTTCCAATGGAATTCCAGAATAACTCGTCCATTTGATCAATTCTACTGTAGACCAATTGTACTGACTTTGCTGTGGATTGGCGAAGGAAATACGGGAAATTTCAGCTCCCGGTTTTGTAGTTGCGAATAAATCCGGGAAATCACTATTGGAAGAACGACTGAAGATGAGCTGATCTGATTTTTTTGCTTTCAAAAAGCTGAAATAGTGATGGTTTGACCCGGAAATCAATTCAAAATTCGGATTTGAAAAGGAACCTCTCACACGGTAGACATCCATCATTTTGGTTAGCTTACTAAAACGTGTCAAGACCGTGCTTTCCGGATAATAACGCACGGAATCCGGGTTCAGGTTGAATAATCTGTAGGAATAATTGGTATCCTGGTCGGAGTTCTGTAAAACAGAAGTAATGGAACGTACCGTCTTTGAAGCGATATCATAGGACAGGATATCCTTATCCGATTGAATAAATAGATTCCCGTCGTTCGGTCCCCAACCGATGATTCCCTGGGGTTCATCGTCTTCGATCATTCCGTTTTTATCCTCAAAGAAATTTCCTTTCCAAGGGCATGTAAGACATTCTTCTACCTGGGAATCGACATCCATCAGATAATAATTCTTGGCGCGTTCATTCCAGAACACAAACTGTTTTCCACCCTGAGACAAGAACCCTCTTGTAAATGTCTTTTCCCTCAATGTGCTGATTTTCCCGTCTGAAACCCGGATCAGGTAATAATTGGTCGGATTCATGGTATGCCAGGTCTCATAACGGTACATGGCATCGCAATTCGCCAAAAGGACTTGTTGGTCGAATCTTTCAGTTGAATAAACATTTAAGCTGTCATTTCCCAAAACCACTGCTTGTCCTGAACCCAAATGATAAACGGCCAGGTTGGTTCTGGTTTGATCTCTTTTCAATTCCACCAATTGCTGAGGTTGCAGGCGATCGTCTTTCCAATGCCACAAATCCACTTTTGATTTTTCACTTTCCAGTAGCGAATCTTTGAACGGTTTTTCAGGTCTGTCAGCAACTCCGAAAAACACATCCGCATCCTCATTATTCAGATATGGTCTGAAATTCGAAGACAGTACCTCGTCATTTGCGAATTGCATGGAAGTATCTATCAATTGTTTGAACTCTTTGGTATCAGGGCGGATGATGAATAAAGACCACCGTTTATTAGTTGCAGTATCAACCGTTGCCAATCCGAGCAAGGAGTTATTCTTTCCTGAGAAACTGATTCCTGCATACTCCGAGACACGTTTCTTGTCCATCCAGGTTTCTTTCCGGGAGAAATCATAAATTCCCAAACGAACCGAGTCTTTTTTGAATTTTTCCTGTTGGATGAACACCGCATAATTCCCATCATCGCTGAGTTCGAACTGAGTTACATTTTTAAAGCATTTTTTCTGTTTGGAAACCGGATTGATCAACGTAAGCAATTTGCCATCCGTCTTGGTTTTTCCTTTTTTCTTCTCGTGTTTTTGCTCCTTTTTTGATTCCCCTTTCGTCAAATAACCTTTAGGCCATTCATTTTTTGTAGAAAGAAAAGCAAGCGCATTTCCCTTTTCAGATAGTTTAAATTCTTTCACCTGAGCGAATTTCACCAGCGAATCGTTTTGAACAAACCAAATTCCCAATGAATCTTTCGGCCACTTGTCTTTGTTGACTTTTGCCAATTCCACTTTCCTCAAAGTATCGAATCCGGGATGGATCCTGAACACCACATAAGTTCCGCTTTCATCGAATTTCGGCTCGTAGCCGCGTGCAACCGAATCTTTTTTCCCCGACATCAAATTCACCAGGTACAAGTATCCGTCACCTCGATAAGGTTTAATGGAATACACACTAAACTTCCCATCCTGAGAAAGTTGCACATCGCCAATCCTGTTCCAGGAATTATACACCTCCGGACCAAGAATCTTCTTTTGTCCAAATGCATTTATTCCAATGATTAGTGCGATCAAAACACTGAGTCCAACTGATACTTTCATGAAATCCGGATATTTTTAAACTAAAGCTTAAATATAAATACTTAATTTGTGACTCAAATAATAAAACTCATGATCCTGCGAAAAGGAATATTACTTGTGATCACTATACTTTGGGTATTTCAATTTTCCGCGTTTTCTTATGAAATTCCAAAATCCAACCTGGAAATCAGGAATAATTGCTCACCCCGACCAGCTTCTGTCATTGAATTATTCAACCTAATCGATCCGGTAGAAAGAACAGATGAACCCGATGAATTAAACGGGAAAAAGTCTACTAACCCGGACAAAAAAGCCATTGCGGGAGATAGTATTACGGTATTAAAACTTTTAAAGGAAGCACAACCTATCGCCCATTCAGACTACAAGAAGGCATTCAAGCTAACCGCAGAAGCGATGCAAATTGCAGAAGGGACGAAAGACAAGGAACTCATGGGAAGAGTGCAAAATTCGATTGGGAATCTGTATTGGTTTTCGGGAGATTACACCCACGCTTCGGAATATTATATCAATGCACTCAAGAATTTCCAAAAGACAAAAAACACCGGTCAGATTGCCGAATGTTATCGGAATATCGGATGGATTTACCTGGGACAAAAAAAATATGACCTGTCTGAAGAATACTTATTGAAATCCTTGAACCTGAACATTAAAATTGACAATAAGGAACGCATCATAATCAACTACGACGACCTGGCAAATTTATACCTGACCTCAAAACAATACGAAAAGGGGTTGAAATCGTGTGAGAGATCAATCAAACTTGCCAAGGAACACCAACGGGTCGATGCCATTGGAACCATTCATATCACAACCGGTCAGTTGAATTATGAATTAGATCGTTTACCCGAAGCGGAAAAAGAATACAATGCCGGAATAGGAATCCTGTCAAAAGTTCCCAACCAATCGTACAATTTATGTTTGGGGTATCTTGGCTTGGGGAAAGTAAAAAACCGACAAGCGAAATCATCGGAAGCACTTCCCTTATTCGAAAAGGCTATTTCCCTTGCAAAAGCACATAATTTCCCTCCCGAACTCGCCGAAGGATATTACCTGGCATCCAAAATCTATCAGTCTCAAAAAAAATTGGATAAGGCCTTTGAATACATGGAGCTTTACTCGGAAACCAATGATTCCGTCAATGCAAGAAACAACCGCGATTATATCCAGGAAATGGGGGCGAAATTGGAGTATGAACAAAACAAACTTCAAATAAAAAACTTAGAGCAGGAACAAAAACTGTCGGATGCGGAACTCGATCGCGAACGCAATTTTAAAATCTTTCTCTTCGTGGTCATTTTCTTCTTATTTCTTCTCGGATTCTTTATTTATCGCTCATTTCTACGCAAGAAGAAAGATAATCAGATAATCGCAAGAGCTTACCAGGAAATTGAAATCAAGAACAAGGATATTTCAGACAGTATTGAATATGCTTTGCAAATCCAGCAAGCGAGGTTGCCCCAGATTCAATCCATCCAGGATTCCTTTCCGGAGTTTTTTGTGATGTATCTTCCAAGAGACATCGTGAGTGGAGATTTCTATTGGTTCACTGAAACGGAAAACGGTAAAAAGATCTTTGCAGTATCGGATTGTACAGGGCATGGAATTCCCGGAGCTTTCATGAGTATGATGGGAATTGACGGATTGAATTATGCCATTCTTGAAAAACGGATTGAAAGTTCATCCCAGATTTTGAATCACGTCAATAAATTCATTATTGAATCCTTGAAGCAAGATTCCGCAGAGACCATTAAGAACAAAGACGGAATGGATACTGCAATCTGCATTTTTGAAAAAGACCTTAGCAGTGTGAAATATGCAGGGGCAAACCGACCATTATGGTTGATCCGCGACAAGGAACTGATTCAGTACTCACCCGATAAAATGTCTATCGGAGGAAATAATTATTCCGATTTTGAATTCACCGAAATCACCATCCCGCTTCAAAAAGGGGATTCCATTTACTTGTTCTCCGATGGATATCCCGATCAGTTCGGTGGTGAACGCAACAAGAAGTTCATGACTAAAAACCTCAAACAATTGCTATTGGCAATTAATCACCTCTCTGCAAAAGAACAGGAAGAAATCCTTCAAACCAGCTTACAGAACTGGAAAGGAACCTTCCCTCAAATTGATGATATTATCCTGGTAGGAATTAAACTTTAATGGTATGAAAATTACGCTTGTTGTTTTGTTGTGTACTCTCGCAATCAAATTATCGGCTCAACATGGTTCGGTATTCCCGCAACCGACGCAACTGGAACAAACGAGCGATCAATTTGTTTTCAATGGTCGCTTAATGATTGACAGCACACAGATTCCACGCGAATTGTTCGCTTATTTCCAGCAGGCATTCGGGCGGAATTTCATTCACTTGGAAGCAGTTTCCCCCAAACAGGCAACAATCCGTTTAAATCGAATTCAGACCTTTGTTTATACGGAAGGGTATCAATTAACGGTTTCAAATTCCGGGATTGATATCCAATACAGCAATGATGAAAGTTTGCGTAATGCGTTCCAAACGCTAAACCAATTGATCCAAAATCCCAAGGAAATTAACGGGATTCGAATTTCCGATCAACCGGCATTTGCATACCGTGGAGTTCACCTGGATTGCAGTCGTCACTTCTTTACCATCAGCGAGTTAAAAAAATTCATCGATCAGATGGCAAAACTGAAATTCAATCGCTTTCATTGGCACTTGACTGATGACCAAGGCTGGAGAATCGAGATCAAAAAGTATCCGAAACTCACAAGTATCGGAGCCTGGAGAGATAGCACCTTGATCGGACATTTCAGCAAACAACCGATCGAATATGATCATCAAAAATACGGTGGATTCTATACGCAGGAAGAAGCAAAAGAATTAGTGGAGTTTGCACGAATCCGTGGGATTGAAATCATTCCGGAAATCGAGATGCCGGGACATGCCAGTGCCGCCATAGCTGCCTACCCGGAATTGAGTTGTACGGAAAAGCAAATTCCCGTGGTGGGGACCTGGGGAGTTTTCGACGATGTTTTCTGCAGCCAGGAAAAAACGCGTGACTTTCTGAAAGATGTATTGGATGAAGTGATGGAAATCTTTCCTTCACAGGTGATCCATATCGGAGGAGATGAATGCCCCAAGGTGAATTGGGAGAAATGTCCGAAATGCAAAGCCATCATGACCGAAAATAATTTGAAAACAAGTCATGAACTTCAAAGTTTCTTTATCCGTGACATTGAAAAACATGTAAATGAAAAAGGGAAAGTGATTATTGGCTGGGACGAAATCCTGGAAGGTGGTCTGGCTCCGAATGCACAAGTGATGTCCTGGCAAGGAGTGGAAGGCGGAATTGCTGCTGCTAAACAAAAACATGCTGTTGTCATGACCCCGACTTCCTATTGCTATTTCGATTACTACCAAAGTGGTCATCCGTCAGAACCGCTTGCAATCGGTGGTTATTTACCACTTGAAAAAGTGTACCAGTTCAACCCGGTAAAAGGATTGGAAGATGAGTACAAGCGATACATCCTGGGAGGACAGGCAAACCTTTGGACAGAATATTTACCCACTATTCAATCAGTTGAGTACAATGCCTTTCCACGATTGGTTGCCATGGCTGAAGTGTTGTGGAACAGAAGCAAAGCACCCTATTCCGATTTTGTAGAAGCACTTTCCAATGATTATTTACCCCAACTAAGAAATGACGGAATCCGTTTTTCCACTTCTTTTTTAGATCCGAAACTGGAAATCAGACCTTATGAAACCGGAGTAAGTTACAACCTGATCAAACCCGTCAATGAGGTTGTTTTTTCATTAAACAACGAAATAGTAACCGGAATCAACATCGAAAGAACAGATCAAGTGCAGGAACACCGTTACTTGATTCATTCCAACATTGGAGACCAGGAATTACGTGTATGTGATTATACTTTCACTTCACATCTGGCATTGGGGAAATCGGTGAAATTTGAACCCCGACCCCATGAAAAGTACAATAACAATGGAAGTCTGGGATTGACCGATGGAGTTATCGGTGGAATTCCCTGGAAAGGAAATCAATGGTTGGGATTCAATGAAGATACCATTCAATTTACATTGGATATGGAAACAATCACGACCTTCAATCACTTGCAGATCGGAACCTTGAATGATCCCGGCTCCTGGATCTATCGACCGGAACGGTTTCAGATCCTAACCAGTTCCAATGGTAAGAAATTCAAAAATACCGCCAAATCAAAATTGAACGGAGACCTCATCGATGTGAAGAAAAAAATGAAAGCTCGTTACATCAAAGTAATCATTTACAACAAAGAATTGATTCCTCCGGGTCAAACCGGTGCAGGTTTCACACCGTGGACTTTTATTAACGAACTGATCTTATCGAAATGAAAATAGAAATTTGTGTGGGCACACTGGAGGCCGCAAGAATCGTTAGTAAACTTCCGATTGACCGCATAGAAACATGCGTAGCATTGGAACAAGGCGGATTAACACCTTCAAAAGCCATGGTTAACTGGATCCAAAACACCTTTGATCTGGAGCAACACGTGCTCATCCGTTTAAAGGCAGGTGGTTTTGTTTACAACTACGATGAAATTGTAGTGATGCGGGATCAGATCCTGGAGATGAAAGATACCGGGATCAAAGGGTTGGTTGTCGGGGCTTTGACGAAAGAATTCAAATTGAACGTGGAAGCTTTGGAAACCTGGAAACGCACTGCTCCTTCCATTGATTTCACCTTTCACCGGGCATTCGATTCGATTGATGATTGGAAAACTGCAATGGACCAACTCATTAAAATGGGTTTTAAGCGAATTTTAACCAGCGGGTCCGATCAAAGTGTGGCTCATGGAATAAAGCGTCTGAAAGAGCTTGTTTCATATGCAAACGGGCGAATAGAAATTATGGCCGGAGGCGGCGTGAAGGAAGAATTGATCCCGGAACTTAAAGCAACAGGTGTTCATGCAATCCATTTTTCAGGAACTTCTAAAGTGACCGTTGAGTCGGGAACAGCATTTGAAGAGACTTTACTCTTACCGGATGAGAATAAATTGACCGAAATTTTAGCAGCGATTCAGGGATAAAAGGTCATTTACACTTTTCGCAAACCGCAGATCTTCGAAGAAATTTTCAGAATACAAAAACCCCTGATCTCTTTTCAGAGTCAGGGGCTTTGTTTTTATAATACTCAGGATATTATGAGAAGGATTCAATTTGATCCTAACATCTTAATATCCTAATGTCAATTTAATTCTTAATCAACTTGAACGACTGCGTTGCTCCGCCTACTTCGATATTCAGGAAGTAGACTCCTTGCGCTTCAGTAGAAATGTCGAATGTGATACCACTGGTTGTCTGCGGTTTTTCCTCACGAACCATTCTTCCCGTTACATCGCGAATTACAAACGATTTCAAGTTCACTTCCTTATTGAAGGAAACCGTGATTTTACCATTGGAAGGATTCGGGTAAACTGAAACATCTTCGAAATTCAGATCATCAATTCCCAGGTTCGAGATTGTTACACATGCACTTGTATCCGTACAACCGCTTTTTGTAACAATTACCGCATACGATCCGTTCGCAGGCGCAATGAATGATTGGCTTGTAGCTCCGGCAATAACACTATTTCCTGTTCCACAATTGATCCATTGGTATTGCGCTGTACCTTGAGCCGAAGAAATAGTCGTTCCGGCAACGGTCGTATTCAGGTTCAATGTTGTCTGAGTGACTGTAGCTGTTACACAAGTTCCGGCAGTTACACAACCTCCTTCTCCTCTTACGAAGTAAGTTCCCGGAGTTGATACGTTGATTGACGTTCCAGAACCGACAGCAGTTCCGCCACAAGTCCCGGAATACCATTGCCAGGCTGTTGCATCATTCAAAGTTCCTGCAGTTACAGACAAGGTTGTTGAACCGGCCGGACAAATGGTTGTCGTACCACCAATTGTTGCAGCTGTCGGAGGTGTACAAGGTGTTGTTGGAGTATAACAAATCTCCAATCCCCATGAACTTAAAGCACCACCATCACTATTCACGGCATCTGAGATCGTCAATGTCCAGGTACCACTCATGTTCTGACCATCGAATGCGCTCAACAAACCTTGTGACTGATAAGTACCGCCGCCAACAGGAGGACAAGGAAGTGCTCCTGCAGCTGCCTCATCATCCAAATTCAGATTGAAATTGTCTTCATCATCACAGATATTGCTCCACAAAGTAACCATTGTACCTGTTGGACTGGTCAATTTAACCGTCAGATCATTAATCCATGTATGTGTCCCTGCTAGGTTGACAACATTCAAGTCATTGATAGTTCCACCTGTTGGAATATTCAATGTGGAAGTTACCGTTGGTGTTCCCGAAGCAGAAATCGTTACCGGTATGTTTGTTGAATTGAATGTCATGCAAGAAGCAGTGGTGAAAGAGAATGTTGCGGATGTTACAGCTGCAGAGCAAGAATTCAATGTTTCAACTTTCCAATAATAGGTTGTAGCCGGACTTAATAAAGTAGCCGTGTATGTTGGAGAAGTCAATCCGCTTGCACTTTCAACAACATTTGTAAATGCTGCATCTGTTGCGATCGTAATATTGAATTGTACTCCAACACCGGAATTTGTCCAACTCATTGCCGGGCTCACCGGAACGCTTGTTGCAGCATTCGCCGGACTTGACAAAGTTGAAGCCACAACTCCCGAAGTAGAAATCAAGACTGTACCATTCGTGAAGTGTCCTCCTGAAGTAGAAGTACCGTTCACAGTCAAACTGTAAGTTCCAGGTGTTGCACTTGCCGTGTTTGAAATCGTCATCGTTGCATTCGTTCCCGGCGTTGCAGGATTCGGGGAGAAAACTACCGTTGTTCCCGCAGGATTTCCAGTTGCAGATAAAGTAACCGGATCAATATAAGAACCGATTTGTCCGACAAGTACCGTAAATACCGCATTTGTTCCCTGACATGCAGAAACAGTTGAGTTTTGGAAATTTAAGGTATAATCATTAGTTGCTGCAGTGATTGCGAACACATTGTTTGAAACGTCGAAAAAAGTCCCGTTCTCACACATAACCATGACGATTGCAGTTGTAGTTGCCGTATTCGGTACCGTAATCACCTGTGAACCATCATTCGGAACGTTATTGGCAATGACACTGAATGTAGCACCTCCATCTGTTGAGATCAATACATCCACATTCGCACAGGCAACCGGCGCGATATCTGTATTTGCTACGGACCAGGTTACTGTTTGAGTGGAATTTCCAGGCCATGTAATTCCTGTTGCAGTCGGGTAATTCACAATGAATGGTCCGGCTGAAGTAGTACTTGTAACAATAATATCTGCATTGTCATTACAACCACCATTCACTTCATTATCTCTAACCGTACAACGGAAATGCATCGTTCTATTCACAGTCGGAAGAACTTCCCAGGTAAAAGGTCCGTTGGACATCAAACTTGCAATAGATGGGAAATAACGTGTTCCACTTGTAGAAGGAGTTCTGGAACGGAAATTCGGGCCGCCCGTATTTGTTCCAAGCGGTGGTTGCGTTGCCGTTCCGGTCTGACCGTTATCCATTTGTTCCCAGCAATAAGTCAATACGTCTCCGTCCGGATCTGTTGCCGTTGCTGTTAAAGCGAAAGGAGTATTTGCAGGAATAGTGACACTTCCTACTGTTCCGGTAATTGTTGGTGCAGTTTGGTTCGGAATTGCTGTTGAAACAGCACAGCCATTTCCACTTCCATTGATGAAAAGGTGCATCTCATTCATGTTTACGCCATGAAAATTATCATCCGAATGCGGTTGAACATCTTGTGGAGAACAAATCCCAGCATAAGCCATGATCGAGCTACCTGAACCCGGTTCCATTGCAGTTGCTCCATTTGCATTTCCCGAACAAGAACCGGTACTTCCTCTGAAACTATGATTTCCGGAGAATTCATGCCCCATTTCATGAGCTACATAATCAATATCGAAAGCGTCACCTACCGGAGCGCCGGAACCTGTGACACCACTTGCTTTTTGTGATGAACTACACACTACACCTAATCCCGCCAAGCCACCGGAGTTTGTTCCGAAAACGTGTCCGATGTCGTAATTTGCAGAACCGATTACAGAAGTAACATTTGTTTGGTTTTCATTAATCATCGAGCCCGGATTTCCATTTGTATATGGATCCGTACCCGCATTGGTGTAAATCAATAAGTTGTTATTCGGAATAATCGTCAATGTTACAGCCAAGTCGCGCATGTAAACACCATTTACCCGATTCATTGTTGTTACCTGAGCTGCTTGAGCCAATGCAACTGTTCCTCCCTGGAACGTTGTATACTCTGCAGAAGCTGCCAAAGCCAAACGGTATGTACGTTTGGTACAGTTTCCGAAACTTTTCACGATTCCATCATTCGCTCCTTTGATTTCAGTTGGAAGTTGTTCTTCCAAATGACAAACGAAGGTTTTGTCTGATGTATAATCTGCTCTGGAATAAACCACATAGTTTTCAATATCACCACCTCCGAAAGAATATGGATCAATGAATAAAGTCGATTTTCCGGGAATCAAGGTCATTGCATGAAACCCTTGTGGAGTCAGATCAAATTTGACAACCTCACCGGAATTATCCATTGCAACTCCGTCATAAGAGCGGATTTCCGGGAATTGAGCTGCCAGCCCCAAAGACATTGTTTCGTTTTCATGAACCTGATAGTTTCCTACAGTACCGTCCGGTTTAGGAAGTTCAATAAAAACAGGGATGTAATTCGGATCATCCAAACGCTTGACCTGCGATAAAACCTGGTGCATGTTTGCTACATCCAATTTAAAGGTCAGGAATTTTGTTGGTTTGATGTAACGAGTCCCGCTAACCGGGATCTCATTTTCTGTAATCATTTTCCAAGTGCCTTTTTTCATCTGTGTCGTTTGGGAAAACCCAATCGAACATAGCGATACACTGAGGAAAAACATACTGGAGAGTATAGCTTTTCTTTTCATAAGAGAGTAAATTGAGCTCTGAATTTACAATTTAAATCGTTATCTCAAATTACTTTTAACTTATAAGGTTGAATTCTCAAAATGTCTTCGCAGGTTTATCGGTCATCTCAAATACCAGTTTAGCTCCATTTTTTATGCTTTGGAAATTCAATTTGAAATCTTTCATTTTTGCTCCATTCAGGTAAACCCCTTTCACATAACAGTTTTTTTCGCTTTGGTTCTTTGCCGTAATATCGATTGTAGCACCATTCTCCAAATGAATTTTTGCAGTTTGAATTAAAGGACTTCCTAAAATATAGTCGTCCGAGCCAGGACAAACCGGATAAAAACCAAGTGAACTGAAAATATACCAAGCACTCATTTGTCCACAATCATCGTTCCCGCTCAATCCATCAATTTTCGGGAGATACTTCGTCTTCAATACCTGACGGATATACTTTTGAGTCAAATCCGGTCTTCCAACCCAATCAAACAAATAAATCACATGATGAGAAGGTTCATTCCCATGAACATAGGAACCCATAATTCCTTCCCGCGTAATATCTTCCGTATGTTCAAAGTATTTGTCCGCGAGTTGCATCGTAAATAAGGAATCTAAATGCGATGCGAAACGTTTTTTTCCACCCATCAAATGAATCATGGATTCTACCTGGTGTGGAACATACAAACTGTAGTTCCATGCATTTCCTTCAATGTATCCCGCCTGATGAGTCTCCAACGGATCAAACTTCTCAATGAATTTTCCCGAACTCATTTTAGCACGCATAAATCCGGAATTGGGGTCAAACACATTGATATAGTTTTCACTTCGCTTAAAGAACTCTTCGTAAATATCCATGCGTTTCAGACCATATGCCAGTTTGGCAATTGCCCAATCGTCGTATGCATACTCCAGGGTTTTGGAGACAGAACTCCCGCTTTTATCTTCTGCAACATAACCCAAGTCCATATAAGAACCGATTCCTTCAAAATAGCGGGTTCGCGCAGTTTGTACACATGCATCCAACGCCTTGTCATAATCGATTCCCTCCAACCCTTTGTTGTATGCGTCCGAAATAACAGAAACGGAATGATAACCTATCATACACCAATTTTCATTGGCATAATGTGACCAGATCGGTAACATTTTTTCCGCGCTTTGACTTTGATGAGCGATCATGGACAAAACCATGTCCGCATTCCTTTTTCGCTGAACCAAATTAAATAGCGGATGCAATGCCCGGTAAGTATCCCAAAGCGAAAAAGTGGTATAGTTCAGTTGGTCATCCGGATTTCGGTAATCCGAAAAATCCAATCCACGATAAATCCCGGAAACATCCTGGTAAACGGTAGGTCCCAGACAGGTATGATAAACCGCCGTATAGAAATTGGTCAGATCTCCTTCATTCATCATTTGAACCTCGTACTTATCCAATTCCCGGTTCCACAAATCTTCCCCTGCTTTTTTGTAATAATCAAAATTCCAGTGAGGTGCTTCGGTGGTCATATTCAACAAGGCACCTTCCATACTTACGTTCGACAAGGCAACTTTTAACAGCAACTCTTTGGAGCCATCCAGGTCAAAATCAAAAAATGCCCGCAACTGCGAAGCCGACATTTCCGGAAAATCAGTTTTCAGATTGAATTTTCGCCAAAAACCCTGGTAGACTTTCTTTGATTGGAAATCATCATATCCATAAGATTTGATTGGCTTGGAAAATTCGATTGCGAAATAAACGATCCGGTTCTTCGCCCACCCGTTAGTTTGCCTGAAACCAACAATGTGAAACTCATCCAGAACACGAACGTAAGTGTTTACGTTCTTCCCGTTATAATTGTAAATTCCCGAAACCAAATCGAGAATAATGTGTGCGGAATCTTGATCTGAAAAGGTGTATTTGTGGATACCGACACGCGTTGTTGTTGTTAACTCAGCCTTGATCTGATGGTCATCCAGCTGAACAGAATAGTAATTTGGTCTGGCGATTTCATTCTGATGATTGTAAGCAGATCGAAAACCCCCTTCCGGGTTAGCCGCAACTCCCGGATTCAACTGCAACTTTCCACTGGTCGGCATAATCAGGATATCTCCCAAATCCGAATGCCCCGTACCGCTGAAATGCGTGTGGCTGAATCCTACGATTGTAGGATCTTCGTATTGATAACCTGCACAATATTTATAGACATCCGGGTTGTATTTCCCGTCAACCGCATACGGAATGGTATCGGTATCCGGACTTAACTGAACCATTCCAAATGGAACCGTAGCACCCGGAAAAGTATGTCCCATTTTGGAAGTTCCGATTAACGGGTTGACATAATTCAATTTGCTTTGACCCAATGCAGAATAAGCAAGAAGAGCTATTCCAACGGTCAGAAGAGAGAAACGCATGGACTTCAGATTTTCGCCGAAGGTAGTAATTAAGCCATACTTTACAATTGAAAACAGAATTTATCCCACGGAGGAACACGGAAGACCACAGAATATTATTCCCGCAGATTCCACGAATAACCCAGATTAACTAGAAGCGCAGGTGTTTTACCGTGTGTCCGTTATTGATGAGTTGTTTTAGGGAATCGATCCCGATCGTCAGGTGCGAATCCACGTATCCGGCAGTCACTTTTGAATCACTTTCACTGGTCTTCACACCTTCCGGTGTCATTGGTTGATCACTTACCAGAAGCAATGCCCCGGTTGGGATTTTATTTGCGAAACCAACCATGAAGATCGTAGCCGTTTCCATATCAATTGCCATTGCACGGATACTGCTCAAATACTCCTTGAATTTTTCATCGTGTTCCCAAACCCGTCGATTCGTTGTGTAACAGGTTCCGGTCCAATAATCAAAACCCGCATCACGGATCGTGGTTGAAATTGCCTTTTGAAGCGCGAAGGCCGGTAATGCAGGAACTTCCGTAGGGAAATAATCATTACTTGCTCCTTCACCGCGAATCGCTGCGATGGGTAAAATCAAATCCCCCACCTCACTTTTATTCTTCAATCCACCACATTTTCCAAGGAACAAAACAGCTTTGGGTTTGATTGCAGAAAGCAGATCCATACAGGTTGCTGCAGATGCACTTCCCATTCCGAAATTGATAATGGTGATTCCATTTGCTGTCGCACATTGCATCGGCTTACTTCTACCTATCACATCTACGTTGTACGTTGCAGCGAACTTCTCTACGTAGTTGAGGAAATTACATATCAGGATGTATTCTCCAAAATTTGCAAGATCTTCACCTGTATAACGCGGCAACCAGTTGTCTACTATTTCTTTTTTTGTCTTCATTGTGAAGTTTGAGAGTTGTGTGAAAATAACCAAGATTATCGAGACATCCGCATTATTTTTAGGTGAAAATCAGACTAAAACGATATTGCTCACTTTCATTCTTTGTATTAAGAAATTGTAGATCTATTTCCGAAGGAATGTCCAAAAAGTCTTTTTACTGATTCCCGTCACTTTGATCTGCGGATACAATTCCTGAAAGGAAGCCGGTACTTTGATCTTTTTCGAATCTTCCCAACTCATTTTGGCTCCGAAAGCTCCATCATGAGCGATTTCCAAATAATCCACTTCTTGTTTTGTATGAGTCAGCCAAAAGAAAACCTCCGGGTTTTTCCCGGCGTATTGATTGGCTTTGAATCGCTCGCTAATGACAAAGTTCTTCCACAATTCTTCGACATCATTCCTGAATTCCAAAGGTTGATAAGCACGGATCAGGGCGTTCCGGATTCCATTATCCAGGAAATAAACCACATGGCTTTTCTTCAATTCGTAGCGATGACCATTACTGTAGGAAGAAATCAGCACCAATAGGTTGGCTTTTGCAAACAATTTCACATAACGTTCCACTGTTTCATTATCCAAACCGCATTTCTTTCCCAAATCATTGAAACTGATGACCTTTCCAATATTGAAAGCCAAGTGACGCAACA
This sequence comes from uncultured Fluviicola sp., assembly GCF_946478805.1. The sequence continues at coordinate 57,928 of NZ_CAMLDC010000015.1, forward strand.
ACTTGATCAGCTTGTCTTTTTTATTGATCCGTTCAGATGCGCCCAATTGTGTGAATATGCTCGACTCAATGATTTCCGAAACAATTTTTTCAGCCTGATCTTCCTGCATCACCACTTCCGGATAATAACCATAAATCAAGCGTTGTTCCAATACTTTATCTTCCTGGACCAAGCCATGAAACTTGGCGCTCTCCGAATAAGAAATTGGAAACACATTCAATTCCAATCCTTGTTCCCGCAAAGCTTCCCACAAATCTTCATGTAATTCGGGTTCAAAAGAGCATATCAGGATCACGTTTTCAAGAGAATCCAGTTCAATGGCAAAATCGATGTATTCCTGAAGGGTTTCCAACAACTGGGCATCCCGGATAATGACCACTTTCTTATCCTGGCTGAAGGTTTTCAATTCCTTCAGGGAATCGATTGCCTTCCGTTCTTTTTTGTTCGAACAATCAATCATTCCAATGCCGGGATCCTCCAAATTAAAGATGCGGGAAACCAACGTGAGTCTTCCCGTTCTTCGCGCACCTTTGAGCACAACAATTTTACTTTCCCGGCATTTTTGACGGAGGACCGGTTCGAGTGTTCTTTCAATCATGATTCGCAATTAATGAGTCGAATTTAATCTTATCCGATAAATTCATTTGAAGATTGCGAAAAATCAATAAACAAGTGGATGTTGGTTACTCCTTTTCTGTCAGGATTTCAAACTTTTGGAAGAATTTGGCCGATCGGTCCGAATGCATGAATTTGTTCCCTCCATAGCAGATCAATTCGTAGCAAGCATCTCCAAATTGGATGAACCGTTTCCATTGATATCCTTTGACCGGATCCAAAACCAATCCTTCAATTCCTTTTGCACCATCGTCCAAAACAAATTCTTTGGTCCGGGCAATTTCGTTCTCCACAAAGTTGTAGCGGTTATCATCCAAATAATCTGCAGAGGTATGAATGACTAACTCAAAGGTGTTTCCCTGTCCCAATTCCTGGTAGAGGTAATGTTTTTTGGTTTCATCTTCCAGCAGGATCGGTTTCCCGCCAAAAGTCATCCGGAAGGTGCTTTCCTCATCCGTAATGGAATAATTTCTCCACGACTGGACCAATTTTTTACTTGTTTCCGTTGCATTCGTATAAGTTGCCTTCACGGCACGTACCTGGAATCCTTTTTGTCTCAGCAATTGCAAAACGCCGTCCGTACCATATAAATGACCCGAGCCAATAGCACAGAACACGCTTCGTTTACGGATCAACGTATCCAACCCTTTTGCCATGATCTGATTCCGTTTGGTGATCAGTTCATCATAAGCTTCAGGTGAACTTTTGAATTGCGCTTTCAACATATTGGTTAACGAAGCAATATCTCCGTTGATATACGTTTGAATAAATGCTTCCTTACTGAAAAACAACCCGTTTATTGCCGTTTTTGTGCTGAACAATTCAGGATTCTCTGCCAATTTCAACTGATCCTGAACCGTTTCCAACTGGTAAAATTTCTTCCCGCCACAATATCCGGTTTGTTGAAAATAAGCATCCAGGAATTGAGGTCTTCCATCTTCAGAACCATAAACCGTTTGGGTAGCCTTTTTCGAGCTGGAAAAGGAGCGTTTCTTATCAAAAAGATCAAAATTAAAGAGATTCAACCGCACATCGTATTGGTCGTAAATCTGGGTGACGTCGGTTTCCAAAACAACTGCATCAACACTTGCAAAAGCCGTGTATAACGAATCAGGGAAATTGAACAGGCGCGGATCGTTCGAGTGCATACTCCCGAATACATAACTCGGTTTCTTATTCCCTTTCGCCTTGATTTCCCACAATAATTGGTATTCCTTTCCCGTTTCCTGGGCAAAAACAGGAAGGCAATTCAAGAGAAAAAGAAAGAACCCAATTTTATACATACCGCTAAAAGACGCTTAAAAAGATGAATAGTTTTATTTCGGTTCGTTAAACAATTCTAAAATTAACTAAAAAATCAGTCTGTCCACATGATTTTCTCCAAAAGCATAAGGAATATATGCCAGGGAATCAATCGGTTTCGTTAAAATAACGGGTGTGGACTTTCCAAGTGAAATTGTTCCATGTGTTTGAGACAATCCCATCGCATAAGCTGCATTGATCGTTAAGGCATTCAATGCCTCTTCCGGAGTCAATCGCATCTTTACGCAAGCAAGCGAAAAAATTTGCTGCATATTGTCGCACGGGGTAGTTCCCGGATTGTAATCCGTTGCTAAAGCGACCGGAAGCCCTTCCTGTATAAATTTTCGGGCATTTCCATAAGGAATGCTGATAAAGTGAGAACAGCCAGGAAGGAATGTCGGCATGCATTTGCTCCCTTTCAATACCGAAATATCTTCGTCATCTGATTCTTCGAGGTGATCTACGGAAAGTGCTCCCAATTCCACCGCAGCTTTCACACCGCCCATAATAGAGAATTGATTGACATGCACTTTCGGAATCAGTCCGACTTTCTTCCCTTCCGTCAAAATGAGTTGCATTTCCTCTACAGAAAAGTAATTGCGTTCACAGAACACATCGATATAATCCGCCAATCCTTCTTTGGCAATCAAGGGAAGCATTTCATTGATAATCAAATTAATATATGCCTGGTGATTTTCTTTGAATTCCTTTGGAAAAGCATGTGCCCCAAGGAAAGTAGCTTTAATTGCAATCCCCGCTTCTTGTTTCAGACGTTTGATCACGCGCAAGATCTTCAATTCAGCTTCAACGGATAAACCATATCCCGATTTGATTTCAACTGCACCAGTTCCGTTGGCTTTCATCCTGTTTACGCGTTTCATTGCTTCCCGGAACAATTCTTCTTCTGAAAGCTCACCCAATCTTCTTGCGGAATTGAGAATTCCTCCACCTTTCAAAGCAATTTCCTCATACGTCAATCCATTGATCCGGTCCACGAATTCTTCTTCACGGGTACGGGCAAAAACGGTATGCGTATGCGGATCACAAAACGCGGGTAATACGCTTTGACCTTCTGCATCAATCACTTCAACACCACGCCAATCCGTGATTCCCTCCCAATCTTCCATGGGACCGTAAGCCATAATGACCCCGTCTTCCAAAGCCAAAAATGCATTTTGAATCGTTGGAATTCTTTTCATTGCTTCACCACAAATCATTTCCGGAAAATCTTCTCCGACTTGATAGAGCGTGTGAATATTTTTTATTAGAATCTTAGACATTTTTCTCGAGTGTTTCAGACTTCAAAGGTAATACATTACTCTTATAATTTGAACCGCGAAGACGCCAAGGACGCGGAGAAAAATACTTTGCGCTCTTTGCTTCTTTTCGACGTCAAAAAAATGGGATTCACCTAATAATCTGATTCTTGTTTTGTTAAAATCAAATATTAAGAAATCATTAAGCCAATTTTAACTATTTTCGTTATAGAACTACGAAAAACTATGAAAAACGCCTTCTTATGCTTATGCGTAAGCATCTCTTATTCTGCCTTTTGTCAAACTTTCACCGGCGGCGGCGGACCAATCAATGACAACACAACGATTGACATTCCTGTTTCCGTTTCGGGACTTCCAACAACAATCGATACCGTAAACTTCGGATTGGAAACTGTTTGTATCAATCTGACGCATACGTATGATGCAGATTTAACCGTTTGGATCGTCGCTCCGGACGGTACGGTAGGTATGTTGTTTTCCAATACAGGTGGCGGAGACGACAATTTCACCAACACCTGTTTGAATTCAGATGCTGCCAGTAGTTTATCTTCAGGTACCGCTCCTTTTACCGGAACATTCAAACCCTCCGGTCAAATGGGATTGGTAAACAACGGACAAAATCCGAACGGAAGCTGGAAATTGCGTGTGAATGACAATTACGGTGCAGATCAGGGAAATGTAATCTCATTCTCTATCACCTTCGGAAACAGTCCGGCGAGTTATTTTTCCTTTACTTCTTCGCTTTTACCAATTGTTGAAATCAACACCAACGGAAATGTCATTCAAAATGATCCGAAGGTAATGGCGGATATGAAAATTCGTTTCAACGGACAAGGAATCAGAAATTACATGACAGATGCGCCTTCCGATTATAACGGGAAAATCGGTATTGAATTCAGGGGAAATTACTCTTTATCACTTCCTCAAAAACCTTATGCATTCGAAACGTGGGATATCAACGGAAACACCATCGACTCATCTTTACTTGGAATGCCTGCTGAAAATGATTGGGTTCTGCTTGCAAATTACAACGACAAATCATTTGCCCGAAATATTCTTCCCTTTCACCTGTTCGACTCCATGGGACATTACGCTACACGTACACGGTTAGTGGATGTTGTTATGAACGGGGAATATCAAGGAATTTACTTATTGGGAGAAAAAATTAAGCGGGATAATAACCGTGTTGACGTGAATAAACTGGACCCCATCGATATCGGTGGAATCGATTTGACGGGTGGTTATATCCTGAAAATCGATTATTGGGACAACACTAACTCGTGGCAATTGAATCACAGTCCGATTGGCTTCCCGGGATTGGATATTCACATGGTTTATGTGTATCCAAAGCCGCAAGATCTAATGCCTCAGCAAATTACTTATATACAAACTTTTATTGACGATTATGAAAATGCGTTGTACGGACCAAATTTCGCTCATCCTAGTTTGGGTTATCGTGCATTCATTGATGTTCCTTCTTTCATTGATTACTTTATTGTGAATGAAGTCTGCAGAAATGGTGACGGATTTAAGAAAAGTCGTTTTTTCTCAAAAGACAGAGACAAGGCAGATGGAACAGTGAAAAAATTGAAAGCAGGACCGGTTTGGGATTTCGATTGGGCAGAAAAAGACATGTGGAGCGGTTCTGAGGACGGTTCTCAATTCATTTATGGAGAATGTGATCAGGATGTGAATGCTCCTGGTTGGTACATCCGTCTACTGCAGGACACTTTATTTGCAAACGAATTACGTTGCCGTTACGATGATATGCGAAGAAGTATCCTGAAGGAATCCTACCTAGACTCGAAAATTGATTCCGTTGCTTCAGCTGTGAATGAAAGCCAGGCTTGGCATTATCAGACTTGGGGACATTTAGGAAGTGCAACAGGAACTCCGGAAGTTCAGGCACCAAGTCAGACCTATGCGGAAGAGGTTCAGCGATTGAAAGATTGGTTCCACAGAAGATTAATCTGGCTGGATGCAAATATGCCGGGAACATTGAACGGATGTAGCATGCTTGGAATTCAGGATTTAGTGAATGCGAACAAAATTAGTGCTTATCCGAATCCTTTTTCCTCCATTATCACCATCGAGTGGACACAAGCAGATTTGGTAGGAGCAGAATTAACAATTCGGGACGGATCAGGAAGAACAATCAAAACACAAGAAATCTCAACTGCATCTGCAAGCGATAAATCATTAACAATAACGGATTTACAGGAACTGGCAAATGGTGTTTACTTCATTGAATTGGTAAAAGGTGATGAACATGCTACGTTGAAAATTATTAAATAACTGCGGATTTTTTCAGATGCACTTGTTGATTTGAAATAATTCCTTATTTTTGCACCCGCTTGCATCGGTAAGTGAGCTGTCAGTCGGACAGCAAAAATAAATGCCTCGGTGGCGGAACTGGTAGACGCGCTGGATTCAAAATCCTGTACTTTCGGGTGTGCCGGTTCGATTCCGGCCCGAGGTACCAAAAAATAAAGGCTGAGAAGTTTTCTTCTTGGCCTTTATTTTTTGTCTTCATTCTCGTTCTCATACTCATTCTTTCTCAGCCTTTATTTTCAGAGCGAGAAGCAGAATGAGAATGAGAGTTGGATTGTAGTTCTGAATAAAAATCAGTATCTTAAATAGATAACTTAAAATCAGATACTACTATGTTTGAATTTCAGAATCTCGAAGTATACAAGAAAGCAAAAGCATTCCATTTAGAATCAAAACAACTAATCCATTCCATCAAACCGGATAAAACGGTAAAAGATCAGTTATCTCGCGCTTCATTTAGCATAGCACTCAATATTGCGGAAGGATCAGGACGGTTTTCGAAACCGGATAGACGTAATTTCTTCATTGTTTCAAGAGGTTCAGTTTTTGAATGCGTCGCAATTCTTGATGTTTTGCACGATACCGGTTCTATTGACAAAAATATTTTTGATTCATTTTTACAAAAGGCTGACGAACTGTCCAGAATACTCTATGCAATGGTGAAAAATTTAAACTGATGATTTTTTCATCGGCTTTTTTTGCCCTCTTCTCTCACGCTCTAACTCGCTCTTCTCGACTTTTCTGTCCATCAGCTTTTTTCAGTGTGTGTGAGAACTGAGTGTGGAAACCACTCAAAATAGAAGAATTGATGTCGCGGCTGTTAGTTCAAATCAAATGAATAAATTCCTCACCTATCTGATTGAGCTGATTGAAATAAGCTGTAGGTGAAACGCCAACGATCTTTTGAAAATCCTTATTGAAATGCGATTGGTCTGTATAACCCAATTCATCCAATATCGGGGCATGGACAGACCGCTCCAGTTCGTAACGCTTGCTGAACGATTTTACCTTGATAATTGTCGCATACTGTTTCGGGCTCATCCCTACACACTCATTGAACTTTCTTCGAAAAGTACGTTCACTCATAAAATGATCTTTGTATAATTCGGAAACAGATATATTTCCCGCAACTGAATGAATCCGTTGGAGAGACGAAGAAATTTCCTGTGAATAATGATTCAGACTGCTTGCGTTAAGTGTATTCAAGAGAAAATGTTCCAACAACACATGTTTTTCTCTTTCACCGGATATTTCCCTCAATTGTTCCAACAGGTGATTAATGTTATTACCGAACACCAATGATGCCGGGGCATTGCATGCCCGGTATTGTTCCAGGCTATCCTTCACAAAAAGATGAGCTGAACCGGGTTGAAATACCACTCCGACCAAATGAACGTCTTCCTGGTAACGCAAAAAATTACTATCCGGGTAAATCCCTGTCAAAACTACTTCCGGTATGGCGGAAAATCCATTACCCCCGCGTGAAATAAGTGCAGGAGTATTCCCTAAATTAAATACCAGATCCAGTGTTCCATCCGGCAAACGGTGGTGAGTGGTATTCAACTTATCGGTATTCGACGAATAGAGCGAATAGAAACATCGAATATGCTTTCCCAGATACGTAGGGGCTGTTTTTATAATATTCATTAAAATGACCGTTTTTTACACATATAGACCAAAGAAAACCAAGTACATTTATGCTAATTAAAATTAACGAAATCCCAAGACAAATGACGACGATAAAACTTCTTGCGCTATTATTTCTATTGTTCATGAAACCTTGTTTCGTTCATGCCCAAAGTCCCGAAAAAATGAATCCGAAGGAAATCAAACTTCTGATTGACAGTCTTGGGAATGCATTGAATCGTTTATATATCTATCCCGATCAAGCAACGCGCATGGTTCAAAGTATCAAAAAGAATTACAAAAACGGATTGTACAACGGTATTAAAGACAAAACCGAATTGTGTTATCAGTTGATGAAAGATCTTCAGCAAGTTCACAAAGATGGGCATCTCAGCATGGTTTATGATCCGGGATTTGCCAATTTATTGGAGACAACTATGACTGATGAGGAAAGACAACAGAATTTTGAATACGACCTGAAAAATCATCGGGAAAACAATTTTTCTTTCACTAAAACGGAAATTTTACCCGGAAATATCGGGTATTTGAGATGGGACGGTTTTTCCGGATTTGTGGAAGAGGCAAAACCGACCTTCGACGCTGCTTTTCAATTTGTCGGCAACTGCAAGGCATTGATTATTGACATGCGCTACAATGGTGGCGGTTCCCCTCCGATGGTACTGCAGACAGAAAGCTACTTCTTCGAACAAAAAACCCGCATGAATGATATTGTTGACCGAAACATGGACACCGTAAAAGGGTGGACCGATCCGAATATCAGCAATTTCAAATTGAAAATGCCGGTTTACATTTTAACAAGCCATTATACGTTTTCGGGGGCAGAAGATTTTACCTATGGAATGCAACAGGTAAAACGCGCAGTGGTGGTTGGCGATACAACAGGCGGCGGAGCACATCCCACGGGGAGTTTCAGTATTGGTCAGGGTTTCGTAATGGATATCCCCACGCATCGGTCACCGAATATTATCAGCAAAACAGATTGGGAAGGAACTGGTGTGAGACCTGATTTTGCAGTTGCATCCGAACTAGCATTACAAAAGGCTCAAGAACTTATCTTCAATGACTTTTTGTCCAAAACAACTGACGAAAGAGAACGCCAATCGATTCAATGGAATTTAACAAGCCTTGAAAACAGAACTCTTCTAACGAAACAATTACAAGAGGGAACTATAAAATTGACCAATGAGGTGCTTCTAAGTTATTGCGGCGAATACCATCCTTCCGAACCAAATAGTGGGCTGCCTGTTATGACTATCTTTTTGAATGGAGGTAATCTTTACAGAAGGTATGAAGGCTCTCAGGATTTACGCTTAATTCCCATTTCCGCAACTAAGTTTGTTTACACTGATGACAGTGGCAGAAGCATGGACTTTGAAGTAACAGAAAATGAAAAGATTTCCAATCTCGTCTTATCAAATCAGCGTGGTAAGTTTACGTTGACAACGAAACAGTAACCCATACGTCCTGTTTTCAAATAATCAAAGGGTAATCGAATGAATAATCGATTACCCTTTTTCTTCTCATACCCCTTGGAGATTTAACCAGCCTGTGGATCCTAATTTCATGTACTACCTTTCAATTAAAACGCTACAAATCAAACTCCAATATTGGTTTTCAGAAGGTTAGTTATCGGTTCATTTCTTAGATTCAACAAATTTGATTTAATTATCTCTATTCTGAAATAATGCAATTGAGGTATTCTTTGTGCATTGGATGCGAGTATTTGCTCGTTAAAGCCAGTTAAAAGTTCATTTTGAAAGTTTTCGATCAAAAAAATGTCGTATTTTTCAAAATGAAAATTCGTGTCAATATGAAAAAGGGTTGGGGAAATATTCTTTTTGAACGTACTTTATTTGTAATCATCGGATTGCTCCTGGTTTTCGTATGCACCACGGGTTATTGGGTGTATGACCGTTTGGCGCAGGTTTCGGAAAGTCCGCTTCCGACAGATTTAAAGGAAACCAGAAGATTCCTTGTTCGCGATTTGAATAACAACATCTTGAAATCGGACAATCTCACCTATTCCTACCTCTATCAGAACAATCCGAATGCACTTTTGGATTTTGAAATCCTGGAATCACAAACCACCCGTAAAATTGGCCTATTAAAATCATATAAGGAAGACGATTCCACCTATCAAAAACAGATAACAGGACTTGATTCTTTGGTAAGAGCCCGCTTCTTCAATCTGGACACATTGATGAGCATTAAAAATGAGAACCGGGTTAATGAAACGATGTCCATTGTAGAAAATGAAGTTCAAAATGCCAGTGAAATGGCACAAATTAAAATGGAGATCCGGGATCGTGTAAATGAATTGCAAACTCCGCAGGTTCTGCCCCAAGAAGAGGAAACCAAAAAGAAGTGGTTTCAGCGAAAAAATAAAAAAAACGAGGTAACTGTTGCTCCAACGAGTACTCCACAGGTAAAAATCAAAGCGTCCGACATTGCTGCTGCAAGCACGAATGAAATCGCCAAGAAAATCCAATCCGTTAAAAACAAAGCCGTTTCCAAAGAATCCTTTCTCAACTTGTACAAATTAAACCTGGAACAAGAAAATAACCAGTTGAGCAAGCAAATCGGGCAAATCTTTCGGGCAATCGAATTGGCAGACAAAAAGGAGCTTCTGAAAGAAACAAAACATGCCAAACAGGTTGCTGCAGAAACCAACCAGATAATTCTTTTATTCAGCGTCATTTCAAGTTTATTGATCGTAATGATCGTCTTATTGATCATCACTTTGTTTACCAAATCGAAAGAAACCAATGCCCAACTCAAATTGGCGAAGGACAAAAGCGACCAGCTGACAGAGGCAAAATCGCGTTTCCTGGCTACCATGAGCCATGAAATCCGCACTCCGCTCAATGCCATCTCGGGTTTCACCGAACAGTTGTTTTTCGAACCATTGAATGCGAGTGCCGCCAAAAAAGTAAAAATCATACGCAATTCGGTCAAACACCTTTCCCAGATCACTAACGAAATCCTCGACTTATCCAAACTGGAAAAGGATCATATCCAACTGGAAAAGATCGCCTTCAACCCTTCCAATGAAATCATGGTACTTCACGAGCAATATGAGCTTCAGGTAATGGAACGGAACAACAAACTGGTGGTTGAACTGGACGAAAACCCATTTCCAAATGTATTGGGAGATCCGCTAAGATTCAAACAGATCATTATCAACCTGATCAGTAATGCCAACAAATTCTCAAAAGACAGCCTGATTACAATTCATTTGAAATTCGAACTTCTTGACAGCAATCACATCAACTGCCTGATTGAAGTTCAGGACCAGGGAATCGGAATGTCAGAGGCACAAATAGAGCGGATATTTGAACCATTCGAACAAGCCGATCTAACGGTAACCCGCAAATACGGTGGAACCGGATTGGGATTGAGTATCACCAAACAAATTATCGACAAACAAAACGGTACGATCCGGGTGAATAGCAAGGAAGGAATCGGAACCACTTTCTTTATTGAGATTCCATTTGAAATAACAGCGGATAAAATTGATGCCCCTAGAGAACCGTCCCGCACAGATTTTTCATTTCTAAAAGACAAAAGTGTCCTTATCGTAGACGATGAACCATTTAATCGTACGCTCTTACGAAGTATGTTTCATGGTGTGAATCTGACCTTATTGGAGGCGACAAATGGTTTGGAGGCTTTGGAACAATTGAAAAACAACGATGTGGACATCATCTTGCTGGATGTGCGAATGCCGGAGATGAACGGACATGAGTTGCGGGAAAAAATGACCGAAATGGAAACCCTCGATCAAATCCCGGTGGTCGGTTTAACTGCTACCCTTGATCCTGAGAAAAGAAAACACATGCTTGATTCAGGATGGGCGGAAGTTCTGACAAAACCTGTCAATCCGGAAGAATTAAGAAGAATAATATATCAAATTTATAAAGACCGTAATATGGGAACTGAATTAGATGAAGCCGATTTCAAAAGTCTTCAAAAACTGACAAACAACAACGACAGCTTTTATAAGGAATTGCTCCAGACCTTCGTGAACTCAACCGAAAAAGGGTTAATCAAAATGCAGGAATTGGCACAACTTGAAAACTGGTCTGAAATCTCCGAGTTAGCACATCAGTTAGCTGCGCCTTTCAAACATTTTGGCGCAAATAATTGCTATACCACCTTGAAGGAAATCGAGCGTATGGGAAAAGGGACCGTTTTGGTTCATGAAATGCAGGATCTCCTGGAGGTATTCGAGGATCAGGCACAACACATTATTACACAGGTAAAAGAAAAATTAAATTAAGAATAAACTATGGAAACCGGTATAACACAACGGATTTTTATTGTAGAAGACAATGACTGGTATCAAAAGCTTTTAGTCCATACCGTTTCATTGAACCCCGATTACGAAGCGGAATCTTTTTCCACAGGAAAAGACTTGCTTACCCGTTTGAACAATGATGTTCCGGATCTGATCACCATGGATTATCGGTTGCCGGATATTTCAGGGGAAGAGTTATTGGAGAAGATCAAGGCATTGTGTCCGGGAACGCAAGTAATTGTGATTTCCGAACAGGAAGAAATTGAAACAGCCGTGAGTCTATTAAAGTTGGGAGCTTACGACTACATCGTAAAAGGAACAGACATCCGGAACCGCTTGCTGAATACGCTTGCCAATGCACAGAACCAAACCAAACTCTTAAAGAAAATTGAAAAATTAGAGCAGGAAGTTCAAACGAAATACAATTTCAGCGACACCATTATCGGGCAAAGCAGTAAAATGCAGCACATTTTCATGTTGTTGCAAAAAGCAGTTTCCAATAATATCACCGTTTCCATTACTGGGGAAACCGGAACAGGAAAGGAGGTTATTGCGAAAGCGATTCACTACAATTCAATTTACAAGGACAAACCGTTTGTAGCCATCAACGTTGCAGCCATTCCAAAGGAACTCTTCGAGAGTGAATTGTTCGGTCACGAAAAAGGATCCTTTACCGGAGCAAACCAAACCCGCATCGGGAAATTTGAAGAAGCTGACGGAGGCACCTTGTTTTTGGATGAAATTGCAGAATTGGATCCTGTATTTCAAGCCAAATTATTGCGTGCATTGCAGGAACGGGAAATCACCCGGGTTGGAGGAAATAAGATTTACAAATTCAATTGTCGCATTATCGTTGCCACGCACAAAAACCTGCTTCAGGAAGTGAAATCGGGAGCATTCCGGGAAGACTTGTATTATCGTTTGTTCGGTCTTCCGATTGAATTGCCACCACTTCGCGAACGGGAAAAAGACACCTTACTGATGAGTAAAAGCTTTGTAGAGCGTTTTTGCAAAGAAAATGGCATGTCTGTAAAGAAAATCAGTCCGGCTGCTCAAAACAAGTTATTGGCATATCCGTGGCCCGGAAATGTGCGGGAGTTGAAATCGGTGATCGAACTGGCTTCTGTGATGTCGATGAATGACGTTATAGATGCAGACGATATCGTAGTGGCAAGTGCGGATATTCTCTCCGGAATCATCGCTGAGGAAATGAGTTTGAGAGCATATAACCGGAGAATTGTGCAATTGTTCCTGGATAAATACAACAACAACACCAAACTGGTTGCCGACAAATTGGATATCGGTCAAACAACCATTTATCGCATGCTCAAAGAAGAAGATGAAGACTGATTTTTTTTCATTTTGAAAATATTTTTTTCATTTTGAAAATATTTCATAGCAATGCCAAAACCAAAACCGTTGATAATCAACGGTTTTTTAGTTTCTTAAGCTTTGGCACGTTCTTTATAATAGACTATGCAAGAAATTCACTTTGAAAAAACGTTTTCGCCAAGTGATTACAGATTGAAATAAGATTTGAGTTATATAGGAAATATTTCCGTTCGAGTGGTAAAGGTCCCTTTGGGACCACACCGCTAAATTAAGAAATAGATCCAAAAACATTACAATAGTCTCGACTTAGGAATTATGGTATAGTGGGTTTGAATTATAAAATTCCTAAGACAGCTATTGTGACATTGAGTCTCATTATGAAGAAAAATTAAGAGTGTACTATCAATCATAACGCTATAAGTTAGGTAACAATTAGGTTAGTTTAGGTTTCAGTTTAGGTTTAATTTAGAGGTAATACATGTACAGGTTGATAGTGAAGTACGTGTGGTAGCTACGCCCCCGACGAAGAATATTTGTCGGGGGTTTGTATTTTAATAAATTGTAACTTTTAGGACCTCAACCCGTCATAGAAACAGACGTCAAAACAAAACACATGAAAAGAACTACTTTACTTCACTTCCTTTTTGCTGTTTTCATCAGTATTAGTCAAACTGTTTATGGACAGACAAAAGAGATCACGTATCGCTATGAAACTAGCCTGAAAAAACTTTCAGATGACAAACTGGCTGTTCAGTTGAAGATCAGCGGTTTTTCCGAGGATACACTTACCTACTGCTTCCCGAAGATCATCCCCGGAATTTACGGAGCCATGAATTTCGGACAATATATTTCTCAATTCGAAGTGTTCGACAAAAAAGGAAAAAAACTCAGAGCGGAACAACGCGACATGAATTCCTGGAAAGTGTATGATGCCAAAGAGATCGCTCGTGTTTCGTACCTGGTGGACGATGCCTGGGAAACCTTCGATTACAAAACCGGACGCGGCTTTTACCGCTCCGCAGCAAGTTCGTTCAGTGACAGTTCATTGGTGATTACTCCGAACAGCTTGTTCGGTTATTTCAGAGGACACATCAACCACCCGATCGAAGTCAATATCCGGAAAGGAATCAATCTGTATCCGGCAACCAGTCTGAAGAAGACAGTGAAACCCGATCATGACCTCTTCCTTGCCAAAGATTACCATCAATTAGTAGACAATCCCATCCTGTATGCTTTGCCCGACACTACTCTAATTCAATTGCCGGGAATTTCGGTCGAAGTTGCCTGTTATTCCACTTCAGGAAAGCGTATTTCCAAAGACATTGCAGAATACATCCGGCCACTTCTGATCAATCAGACCAGGTACCTGAACAACAAACTGCCCGTAGATCACTATACATTCCTTATCTACCACAATCTTGCCCCGGACAGCAGTCATTTGATGGGCGACGGTTTGGAACATTCCAATTCGACCCTGATCTTATTGTACATGCCTTTGGATATTGAAACCATTCGTCAGAATATCTATGGAATCGCCAGTCACGAGTTTTTCCATACGCTGATGCCATTGGGCTTGCATTCGGAAGAAATAGAGAATTACGACTACAATGAACCTGTTTTTTCCAAGCATTTATGGCTCTATGAGGGAATGACGGAGTACTTCACGATGCACATGCCCATCAAAACCGGATTGCGCACGGAAAAGGAATTTTTCAAGATCGTGGAAGAGAAGATTGCAGACATGAAACACTTCAAACCGGATCTGGCAATCACGGATCTGAGTCTTCATCCGATGGAAATGCAAGATCAGTATTACAATGTTTATCTGAAAGGCGCTTTGATCAATTTATGCCTGGATATCAAACTTCGCGAATTATCCGGTGGAGAATACGGAACGAAAGACCTCGTATTGGATCTGATGGCTCATTACAAGGGTAAGGCATTTGAAGACAATCAACTTTTTTCCGAAATGGTAAATGTAAGCGGGTATCCGGAACTCAAGGCATTCATAGCAAGTTATATTGAAGGAACAGAAGTACTTCCGCTGGAGGAAATGCTACTGAAAGTTGGGTTGAAACTGGAAGACGGGAAAATCACAGAAGTGCAGAATGCTACAGTAGAACAGTTGAAATTGCGGAAGGAGTGGTTGCATTGATTTCACGAATTCAAAGAGTTATTAGATCGCTTTCGGATCCGGTTGGTTTAGAATTCGTGACTCGGCGGTTGGCAGGATTTCATGGCCATGAAAAGTTGCATATTGTTTGGTAAACTCAGCACCAAAAAATAAGATCATACAGGAATACGAGACCCAGAGCATCACCAGGACAATGGAGCCCGCTGCCCCGTATGCTGATCCCGGATTTGCCTTTGCAAAATAGATTCCCAAGGCAAATTTGCCCAGTATGAACAATAATGAGGTAACCATCGCGCCTATCCATACATCGCGCAATCTGATCTTGGCATCAGGAAGGATTTTAAAGATCAATGCGAAAAGGACAGTAATTACTCCGAAAGAAAGTGCAAAATTCACTGTTTTCAGTAAAAACGGCATGAAATCCGGAAGCCTGTTTTCGATCATTCCTCCAAGTGCTTCCAGACAGGTTGTGAGTAAGAGCGAGACAAGCATGAGGAATCCAAGTGATAAAACAAGCCCGAAGGAAAACAATTTTGTTTTTAGGGATCTCAACCATTTTTTCTTGGCAACAACCTGAACTTCCCAAATTTGGTTTAAAGACGTCTGCAATTCGGTGAATACTCCCGTGGAGCCAAGAATCAAAGTCCCTACACCGATAATTGTTGCGATAACCGAGGTTTTTTGTTCGGAAACCTTTGCGATGATATTTTCAATAGTTTCAGCCGTATCATTTCCGAGAGCACCCTTTATCTGATCGGAAATTTCTCCCCTTACCGCATCTTGCCCAAACACCAGTCCTGCAATAGCAATCACGATGACCAATAACGCAGGGATCGAAAAAACCGCATAATATGCTACCACAGCACTTTGTCTGAATGGATCCGCTTTCAACCATTCTTTTGCGGTTATTTTCGTAATGCTCCAAAGTCCTGAAAAAAATGGTTTCTTTTTTGTTCTTGGCATATCCACCTATTTACTTCATTATAATTTAAGCGTTTATGTTTTAGATTCCAAAAAACATGGTATAGATGTGGGAAAGATGTAAGTTTTTATTTGTCGGAGATTTTTTAGCAAGTAGCTGATAAACAAAAAAAATCACCTCGCTTGCCCTGATGTTTATTCTTCAAGGCTTCAGCCAAAAAGGCACACCAACCTGGACGATAATAACACAGATGTTCCTTTCGGAGCTTGCAGCGGAGGACAGCGGTTGGGCTACCATGTGGGAACGCACGGGAACTTATTCATTCACCATTCACGAGGATTTGATTGTGGGCGCAGGTGGAGATAGATAAGATCAGTTTATTATGAAGAAGGGTAATCAGGAATGATGGCTCTTTTTTTATAACCATTTATGGTAAAAATGATCTGATAATTGCACGGAAAGCATAAAGAAAAGCATTCCATAAAACCCTAAAACCAGTCTCTTTTCCTGTTGTTTCAGTTTGTTGTTTCTGTCTTGTTTTGTATTTCTTTTTCATATGCTCAGCTATAATGAACGGAAAAGTCGAATAGTAAAGTAAGAGAATGCCTTTTACTGATGTTTCAGAAGGATAGAGTACCTCTTTTGGGTTCGAACAGGAGAGGTAATCTTCTTTAATATTCGATTTAAAATCTTCAATAAACACGAAGAAGGGGCTTTCTATTTAACCAATAAACTATATTCCCATTCGCGATCCAGCCTAACGAATAAAAATACCTATAAAATTGCAAAAACGGGTATAAATCACTGAATTGAAAAACAAATACTTCTTCTCTTACAGAGCCTGGGGTCGGCACATATCTTTACATCAGTTATAGCTATTAACTAGTGTGGAGCAGAACCCACTTAAAAAAACGACTGACCGGCACAGGAATAAAGCAGGGGCGAAACTGAAAAGCCTTAAGAGTAGGGATAACAACTTTACAAAATGGGAAATAATATATTAAATGTGAACATTTATGAGAGCAATGGTTCTGCCAACATATTTGTTACCAACACAAGCCAAACCGATTATGCTTTTATAGCAGAGATCAGTGTAACCGTAAATGGAACATGGACAAGGTATTTTTATGATGATTTTACAGTTGGAGGCAGAATGATTCCTCCAGGTTTAGGACAGTCGAAACTTACTGTATCATTACCCGCAGGTGCTAAATGTACTGCTGAAGTTCATTATTGGGTGGCAGATACGGTTGCTACTGGAAGTAACTAATTGAAAACAGGGAGAGCCTGATAACTCTCCTTGATTCAAAACACACTTTATGTTGAATAGCGGAGCCAGAGCCCACTTAAAAAACGGATTGACCCTTTACTATCTAGTTTACCAGTAGCGTTAATCAAATACTGTTCTAAACAAGTCCAGGGATCCGAAGAATACCCGACATAATATCGATCAATACTCAATGAATACAAAATGTAAATGTAGTAGGTCATATAAAACAAAAGTCCAACATTTCTGTTGGACTTTTAAGCTCCCTCTGCCCCGTACGAACGGGACGACCCTCTGATTAATCCCGCACATGCGGGACTCTGACCAACTGAGCTAAATATCCAACCGGAACAAAATCCGGAGCACATAATTGTTCTATTAGGTTCCGCGATTTTTGTTTCTTGATAAAACGTTCCATTCGAATTGCATCAGGTTCGGTTTTGGAAATCTCGAAAACTACCTGCAATTTCCAATCTTTTACTTTTCCCGTATACTTATCTCCTGAATTAGTTAGATGCTGTTCTAGACGAGTCCAGGGATCTGCGGAATACCCGACATAGTACCGATCGATACTCAATGAATACAAAATGTAAATGTAGTAGGTCATATAAAACAAAAAGTCCAACAGAAATGTTGGACTTTTAAGCTCCCTCTGCCCCGTACGAACGGGACGACCCTCTGATTAATCCCGCACATGCGGGACTCTGACCAACTGAGCTAAATATCCAACCGGAACAAAATCCGGAGCACATAATTGTTCTATTAGGTTCCGCGATTTTTGTTTCTTGATAAAACGTTCCATTCGAATTGCATCAGATTCGGTTTTTGAAATCTCGAAAACTGCTTGCAATTTCCAATCTTTTACTTTTCCCGTATACTTATCCCCGGAGTTAGTTAGATGTTGTTCTAAACGAGTCCAGGGATTCGAAGAATAACCAACGTAGTATCGATCGATACTCAATGAATACAAAAAGTAAATGTAGTAGGCCATATAAAACAAAAAGCCCAACATTTCTGTTGGACTTTTAAGCTCCCTCTGCTGGACTCGAACCAGCGACCCTCTGATTAACAGTCAGATGCTCTAACCAGCTGAGCTAAGAAGGAATCTGGTTTCGCGGTTGCAAATATAGCTAAAGATTTGTTTTTAATACAAATTCCGTGAAAAAAAATGAAAATATTTTTTGTGAAATCGAGTAGTAGCCTGACTTTCAGCACTAAAAATCATCTTCCGTCAAGGTGAAATCATCCAAACTTGCGTCGCAACCTTCTTCTTCACACGGTGATTCATTGTCATCGATCATGTCAAACGGAAGATCTTCTTCACATTTTGCAGGCCTTAAAATATTCGTTCGGGATACATTCAATCGGATTTCGGACCTGGAGGAACCATCTTCCTGGGAAAACGATTTTGCAAATGGTGTACCAACCAGTTCAACCAAGGCACCCTTCTTCAAAAAATCCAAAATACGCATATTTGCGCCTTCCTTTTTCCAGATCGTGCAATTTACCCAAGTCGTTTTGGTCCGCGCTTCTCCTGTACGCTTATCACGCCAATTCTTATTGTGCGCAACCGGAAAGTTTACTGCAATGACACCCCGCTCCATTTGTTTCACAACGGCGTCCTTTCCAATATTTCCAATTAAGCGTGTTTCAAAAACAGTTGCCATATTCTATTTGATGGTAAATTAATGAGTTTCAAGTGTGTTTCCCAACAAAAGTAATACATTTCAAGTTAATTCTTCCTTTCTACTACAATTGAATCGGGGAAACCCTTCTTTTTCACCTCGTTACAGTATTCCTCCGCTTCCGATTTTGATGGAAAACTCCCGGAAAAATACTTATAACGGTAACCGGTTTGTGAAATCTGTGTGCGGCTTACTGCGTGTTTCAGGCTTTTGAAACTTCCTTTTTCCGTATCTATCCATTCCTTCGAACTCATTATCTGAACACTGAATGTTTTTCCGGCGGATGCCGTTTGCTTCGCACCTTCATTTTCACCGGTTGATTTTTTGGTAAATGAAATGTTTTTATGTGTATCCTGGAGATGACTTCTCATTGCGCGGAATAAGGCAGATGCAATGACATCCTGACCTTCCGATGTGTTCAGATAATTCGCTTCCGAAACATTGGTCATGAATCCACACTCCACCAACACACTCGTCATCTCCGTAAACTTCAGAACCTGCAAAGAATGTTCGCGGTCATCCGAGTCCTTCACTCCTCTTGATTTTCGACCTGCCCTCGTTTTAAATTCATCTTCAAATGTCCTTGCCAACTTGACCGATGCTTTTGAACTCATGGAGTGGACATGCGATTCCGTCCCTTTGATATTGGTATTCGGACTTCCATTGATGTGCACTGAAATAAAGTAATCCACCTTTTTTGAATTTGCCATATTCACCCGCTCATCCAACGTCGGATAACGGTCATCTGTTCTCGTGTACAAAACGGTCACATTTTCCAATTTCTCCGAAAGATAAGCCCCGAATTTCAAGGCAATTTTTAAGGTCAGATCCTTTTCAGCCAACAAATTCTTATCTGCGGCTTCATGGCCCGGATCCGAACCGCCATGACCCGGATCAATCAAAATGGTAATTCCCTGGCCAAAAGAACCGGTCGAAAGAAGAATAAAAACCAAACTGGTGTAAACGAACTGCATCCTGCAAATTTATGGGTCTGTCGGACTCCTTAACGAACTATTCCAAAAGGTTACTAAATACTAAATGTTAATTTTCTATCTTTGCGCCGTGAAAGCAACTCTTATTATTTCCGTTTACAAAGATGTCAGTGCATTGGACGCCGTTCTCAGAAGTGTTGCTTTACAAAAAGAAACCGATTTTGAAGTCATCATTTCGCAAGATTGCAATGATTCCTGTTTTGACGAATTGATTGAAAAATTTCGTTCTTCCTTCCCGATTAAGCATTTACAGCAGGCAGACGAAGGCTTTTTGAAGACCAAAATGCTCAATAAGGCCATTCGTGCATCAGAGACAGACCGGTTGATTTTTATTGATGGAGATTGCGTCTTACATCCCCGGTTTATCCAACAATACGTGCGCTATATCCAGGAAGGAAGAGTCTGCGTTGCACGAAGAGTAAACCTGGATGCAACTACTTCCGCTAAGATTCGCACCGGTGAAAAGACCATTCCGGGTTATGTGGAAATGATCAGGAACAAAAGCACCAGTGTCGAAGAAAGTTTCCCTTTGTGGAGTCTTTTACAGCGAAAAATAGTTCCGCTATTGGGTTCAAACATGGGTTGGTACAAAGGGGATCTGATCAAGATCAATGGTTTTGATGAAAGTTATGTCAATCCCGGATTTGGGGAAGATACGGATATCGAATTCAGAGCCAAGAAAGCCGGAATTGTTCCCTTCTCCACCCGTTACAAAACGATTCAGTACCATTTATTCCATGAACGACCGAATCGCGAAAGCCTGGTTAAGATCAGCAAAGATCTTTTTTCCGAACGTCAAAAACGAGCCGATTACCGTTGTCAATTCGGATTGGAAACTTTAGAAAAATAATATAACGAATTACGCTATTCAAAACAATTCGGAATTAGGAATTAGGCATTCGGAATTATGAAAAGGTCAGAAGCAATTGCATCAGCCAACAGCCTTCCTGCAGGTGTCAAAATGATTTGTTCTTCGGTTTGAAATAGTAATTTTTTACCCTCGTAATCATTTACGATCTGAAGCCATTCTTCATTAGGCTGAATTAATTCAAACAACAATTGCTTGGAAACTCCCCATTTTGTCCGGAGTCCGATCATCAGGTTTTCATTGAACCGATCAAAGATTGTCAAAGTCTCGACCGTTTCCGGCAGCACTCCCTTTTTCAACTCGGTCATATATGCCATGTTGTTTGCCAAATTCCAATACCGTTCATCTAAGTTATATCCATGAGCAGAAGGGCCGATTCCCAAATATTTCGATCCTTTCCAATAGGAAGTGTTGTGCTTGGAGTAATGTCCATTCCGCGCAAAATTGGAAATCTCATACTGCTCATACCCCGCGTCCTTTAAGATTGAAACAAGCAGTTCAAATTGTTCCGATTGTTCGTCGTTGCTGGAAACCACCAACTTTTTCTCCTTCACCCATTTGGACAAGACTGTTTTTTGTTCAACTGTCAAACAATAAGCTGAAATATGTTCCGGTTTCAGTTCTATGATCTGAAGCAATTGCCGTTTCCATTCTTCCAAACTCATGTTGGGTAATCCATACATCAGGTCGAGGCTCAACTCATCAAATCCGACTTGTTTGGCGTTTTGAACCGCATTCAGGCTGTCTGCCGCTTTGTGGCTTCTATTCATCCATTTCAGCTGTTCATCGTTGAACGACTGGATTCCGATACTCAACCGGTTAACTCCCAATTTTTTCCAGTTTGACAAATTTTCCAGGGAGCAATCATCCGGATTACATTCCAGGGTTATTTCCACCGAATCATTTAGTTTGTAATGTGCTTTTACTCTGCTAATTAATCGGTCCAACTGATCAATTGTCAAAACACTTGGTGTTCCACCACCGAAATAAATAGTTTCAAATTCTTCCTCCTGCCAAGCTCCCGCCCTGATTTCTATTTCCGCACATAACATATTCACCATATCGCTTTGATAGGTGTGATTGGTTGAAAAATGAAAGTCGCAATAACTACATTTTTGGGCGCAAAAGGGAATATGAATATAACAGCCAGCCATGCCACAAAATTAGGTATTAATTAGACGCTTCCGTTCGGTCAAAATTGTTGGAAGAAATCAAATGTTAAAAAACGCTTTAAATTTTTACTGTTCCACAAAAAGATATACTTTTCAAATATGGGATTTAAAGAACAACAGGCAGCCATTCAACGAGAATTAGATCGATTTATCGACTTATTGGGGATTTTATTGCCACGTTACTCTAAATTGCTGAAGCGCAAAAACTTATCAGAAGATGAATTACACGAATTAGGTGAATTGGAACACTTCCTGATTGGTGTAAATGGTCGAATTTCTGAAATTAAACAAGTACTTGAACAGGACGTCTACGGACACTCTTTGGACTTGTATTACAAATTGAAAGCTAAAGCTGATTTAGGGGATGAGGACGCAGCAAAAAAATTGAGCCGATTACGTGATTCGTACAATGACTCCATGATATCCGGACAGATCATACACTGGAACTAGGTATCATTCAAAAACATGCCCCAACAAAAAACCGCTGAATCACTTCAACGGTTTTTTTAGTTTATAAAGTTTATTCTAATGATTGACTTTCCTCTGCGAGGAATTCAATCACCTCTTTAAATTTTCACTTTTGAATTCCTTAAGGTTTCTCTCTTGTAAAAGCAGGAATTCCTGTAACGTCCATTCCGGTAATCAACAAGTGAATATCGTGTGTTCCTTCGTAAGTCACTACAGATTCTAAGTTCGCCATGTGGCGCATCATGGAATACTCACTGGTGATTCCCATTCCTCCATGGATTTGGCGAGCTTCACGCGCAATATCCAGAGCGATTTCCACATTGTTTCTCTTAATCATCGAAATCATCGCAGATGTTGCTCTTCCTTCGTTTCTTAATTGTCCAACACGTAAAGTGATGAATTGAGCTTTCGTGATTTCAGTGATCATTTCAGCCAATTTCTTTTGTGTCAATTGGAATGCACCGATCGGAACACCGAATTGAGTGCGTTCTTTTGAATATCTCAATGCCTGATCGTAGCAATCCATTGCAGCACCCAAAGCACCCCAAGCGATCCCAAAACGAGCAGAATCCAAACAACTTAAAGGAGCCCCTAATCCGGAACGACCCGGAAGCAGGTTTTCTTTCGGAACTTTTACGTTTACAAAAATCAACTCACCTGTTGCAGAAGCGCGAAGAGATAATTTTCCATGCATTTCAGGAGTTGAAAATCCTTCCATACCACGCTCAACTACTAATCCATGAATACGACCTGTTTCATCTTTTGCCCAAACTACTGCGATATCTGCAAACGGTGCATTCGAAATCCACATTTTCGCCCCATTCAATAAGTAATGGTCGCCCATATCCTTGAAGTTGGTAATCATACTTCCCGGATCAGAACCATGGTCAGGCTCGGTTAGTCCGAAACAACCAATCATTTCTCCGGTAGCCAGTTTCGGCAAATATTTAAGTTTTTGCTCTTCAGATCCATACTTCCAAATCGGGTACATCACCAAAGAACTCTGAACAGAAGCTGTTGAACGCAAACCGGAATCACAACGCTCCAATTCCTGCATAATCAAACCGTAAGAAATCTGATCCAGACCCGGTCCACCGTATTCTTCAGGAATATATGGTCCAAAAGCACCGATCTCTCCTAATCCTTTCAATAGATGCATCGGAAAAGTTGCCTTTTCATAATGTTCATCGATGATAGGGGAAACCTCTTTTTTTACCCACGCACGAGCGGCGTCGCGTACCAACTTTTGCTCATCTGTAAGCAATTCATCCATTAACAGATAATCCGGATGAGAATATAAATCAGATTTCATTTGAATTTATTTTCAATTATTGGTGCAAATGTAATCAAATCAACGAATGAATAAAAATGGAACAATGAATTACAAATAGTACTTTTGTACCAGGATATTAAATTGGCTCATGCAGTTAAGCGGACAATTCTTTACTACTTCGGCGGCAAATAAAGTGATGGTTCTTACAGAAAAGAGTTCCAACTACTCGTATTTGATTATTGCAGCTTTAGGATTGTGCCTCTTACTGATTTCAGCTGCCCGTTTGAGACAGCGCGAAATATTCCTGATTCTGGGTCAGAATACTTTCTTCTTTCAAAGTCTTTCGGAACAATACAAGAATGGGATCAGGGAAAATCCGCTTTCCTCCGTTTTCTTAGTCTTTCAATACATTATTATCAGCGGGATCTACATTTATTGGTACAATCATTTTTCCATCGTGGATTTTAACACTTATCAGACAATAGTCCTAACCACTTTCCCAGGGATTCTATTGCTGTATCACCTTTTCAGCATTTCATTGGCAGGAACAATTACGGGTTTCAGTCAAATTATCCAGGAAGTCAACCAATTGACATTAACAATGGCACAAACCGCCGGAATTGTGATCTTAATTGAGTTTTTCTTCATTTATTTTCAGCCTGAATTCGTAATAGAATCCAAACTGATTATCGGCGGAACCTTCCTGTTTTTCATTGTTTTACGAATTATTCGCGCTTTTTATCACGCCTTGCAACTTGGCGTATCATGGTATTATATAATTTTGTACCTTTGGAGCCTCGAAATTCTACCTCTTCTGATTGGTGTGAAGCTGGTCTTTCCAGGTGAGGTTTCAAGTTGGTTAGGTTAAATAAATGTTGAACGCTAAAACAAAATAAACCTTGAGTATTAAGACAATATTGGTTTCGCAACCGAAACCAGAAGGCGATAAGTCTCCGTATTTTGATTTGGCCGAAAAATATAAGTTGAAAATTGATTTCAGGCCGTTTATTCACGTCGAAGGTGTTCCTGTACAGGAATTCCGATCTCATAAAATCGATATTAAAGATCATACCGCTGTAATTTTAACGTCCAAAACTGCTGTGGATCATTTTTTCCGTATTGCAGAAGAAATTCGTTTTGAAGTTCCTGATACCATGAAGTATTTCTGTA
This sequence comes from uncultured Fluviicola sp., assembly GCF_946478805.1. The sequence continues at coordinate 82,680 of NZ_CAMLDC010000015.1, forward strand.
TTTCTGAAGCAGTGGCTTTATATTTGCAGAAGTATGTAACGTATCGCAAACGCAAAATTTTCTTTGGTAAACAAACCATCGAAGATTTGGTAGATCCTATCAAAAAGCATAAAGGAGAAAAATTCCTGCTTCCTTGTACTGATATTTTACAAGACAAGATTCCATTAACACTTGAAGAAGCAAAAATCCCTTTCACCAAAGCGATGCTTTACAGAACGGTAGCTTCCGACTTAAGTGATCTGGAAGATGTGTATTACGACATGCTGGTTTTCTTCAGTCCGGGTGGAATTGAAAGTTTATTCAAGAATTTCCCGGATTTCAAGCAAAACAAAACCTTGATCGCGGCTTTCGGACCGACAACAGCAAATGCAGTTGTAAAGAACAATTTGAGACTGGATGTTCATGCTCCAATGCCGAATGCACCAAGTATGACAGCAGCAATCGAAAATTTTATAAAAGAATCTAATAAGAAGAAATAATCCGTTTCGAATTATTTCTTCATGGAACAAAATACGTAGGGACGCGACGCATCGCGTCCCTACGTATTTATCCCTGTTAACCATCATTCTTTTTAGCATTTTTTTGTTAGAAAGTATCTTTCAATACACTAAACTATTGCATCTGAATTTCGATATTTGTTCTTGCGAATCGAATTTCGTTATTTTTACCATTCAAATGAGTCGTATGGCACAAAAAAGTAAAGAATCAACTGAGTCTTTTTCACCAAAAGAGCATAAAAGAGCAACTATCACTTATTGGTTACTTGCCACTTTCCCGCTTTATTTTATTGGGGCATTGCTTTTATTCCAATCGGAAGACAATCTCCCGCCTGTTGCGATGCTTGACAATCCGCCAGAATTATTGGCATCTGTCATTATTGCTGATGATGGTGAAACAGAATTGGGCCGCTACTGGAAAATCAACAGAACCTCTGTCGAATACCGCAAAATAAGCCCGAATGTAACCGATGCATTGATTTCTACGGAAGATGAGCGCTTTCACGAACATTCCGGGGTGGATTTCAGAGCAGTTGGGCGTGCAATCATCAACGTTGGTGGTGCGGGAGGTGCTTCTACCATTACTCAGCAACTTGCAAAACAATTATATACACTTCAATTGCGTGAACGCCAGGAATTGGCGCGGGCAAACGGGGAAGATGTTGAAAGCGGTTCTTCAGGAAGAATTGGAAGAATGTGGAACCGTTTGAACGAAAAAGCGCGTGAAAACATTATCGCAACCCGTTTGGAGGCGCGTTTTACAAAAGAAGAAATTATCACCATGTACTTGAATCAATTCGATTTCCTTTACAACGCGGTGGGAATTTCCAATGCATCCAAAGTATATTTCAACAAGAAACCGGGGGCACTATCCAAAGAAGAAGCTGCCATGCTTATCGGAATGTGTAAGAATCCTGCACTTTACAATCCATATACATTCAAAATCAAGAATTATCGTCTTTCCCTGGCACGAAACAAAGGTGTCGACCCATCAACCATCAGCGCAGCGGAAATTGCAGATGCGAGAGCTTCTGACAGTCTTCGCGCATTGACAAGACGGAACCAGGTTTTAATGCAATGGCTCAAAAATTCAAACGAGGAAAACAGCGCACTTCGTCAAAAATTAACCCAAGCGGAGTATGATCGCCTGAGCAAAAAACCATTGATCACAAATTACCAGATCGTAGACCATAAAAGAGGAATTGCTCCTTATTTCAGAGAGTCATTGCGGAATGAAGTCACTAAATTACTGAATTCCAAAAAAGAAGACGGGTCGTTGGTTTACAAGCGTGAGGACGGTCTTCCATACGACATTTACAGAGACGGATTGCGTATTTATACTACTTTGAATGCGGATATGCAGGAACATGCAGAATATGCATTGGAGAGACATCTGAAAGAAACATTGCAACCACAATTCGACAAAAACAACAAATCATCAAAAAACTGGCCTTTCTCCAACACCTTATCCAATGACGAAGTAAAAAACATCCTGAATTCATCCATGCGACGCTCGGATCGTTACCGCAATTTATCTGATGCCGGTATGTCGGATGAAGAAATCAAACGCGTGTTCAATGAACCGATCCAAATGCGGGTGTTTAGTTGGAATGGTGAACGGGATACCATTATGAGTCCAATGGATTCCATGCGATACTACAAATCATTCCTGCAAGCCGGGTTGATCTCAATCGAACCGAGCACCGGATTTGTAAAAGCTTGGGTTGGTGGAGCAAATATTGACCATTTTGCCTACGATCACGTAAAATTGGGTAAACGACAAGTAGGTTCGACAATCAAGCCGTTTGTTTATGCCGCTGGAATTACCATGAATGTTGTTAAACCGGGATTAGTGATTCCAAATATCAACTATTGTGTCGATCTATACGACCCGAATGGAAATCCGGACGGACAATGGTGTCCGCACAACTCAGACGGAAGTGGAAAAGGAGGAACAGTATCGATTTCCAAAGGGTTAGCGAATTCCATGAACAATGTGGTGGTTTACACCATGAAACAGATGGGTGCATTGGCCGGACCCAAAACGGTAGCAAAACTGATGCGTGATATGGATATCGAATTGGCTGACCGCGATGTAGTGCCTGCAATGTGTCTGGGTTCCATGGACCTGTCTCTTTACGAATTGGTAGGCGCCCAAGCAACTTTTGTCAACAAAGGAATTTTCAATAAACCAACGAGCATCCTGCGCATTGAAGATCGCTCAGGGCATGTCATTTACAGTGCCAAAACAGTTTCCAAGGAAGCAATGAACGAAAACGTTGCGTATACCGTTTTGAAAATGATGAAAGGTGTGGTTCAGGGAGGTACTGCAAGCAGATTGCGTGGTGGTTCAGAATACGGAAATATTCCCTACCCAACGGCAGGTAAAACTGGAACAACTCAAAACAATGCAGACGGATGGTTCGTAGGTCTGACACCGGATCTGGCAACAGGCGTTTGGGTTGGAGCTGAAGATCGCGGCGTTCGCTTCCGAAGTACCGATCAAGGTCAGGGAGCACGAACCGCGCTTCCTATTTATGGATATTACATGAACAAAGTATACAAAGATCCAAAAATAGCCATCTCCACTACCGACTTTGAAGCTCCGAGGAATTTTGATAATTCGGTATTCACTCTGACTGGTGAAATTATTGAAATAAAAGAATCGGATTCCACGAACGTTATTCCACCGGATATATCCTTTTAATTATGAATAAAGTTGTAAAAAATGTTGAAGAAGCCTTAATCGGCATTGAAGATAATATGACCCTGATGGTCGGCGGATTCGGACTCTGCGGAATTCCTGAAAACTCTATTGGGCAATTGGTGAAAATGGGAACAAAAGGCTTGACTTGTATTTCAAACAATGCCGGTGTGGATGATTTCGGATTGGGCTTGTTATTGCAAAATAAGCAAGTCAAAAAAATGATTTCTTCCTACGTGGGAGAGAACGAAGAATTCGAGCGTCAGATGCTTTCCGGAGAACTGGAAGTTGACCTGATTCCTCAAGGTTCCCTGGCAGAACGCTGTAGAGCCGGCGGTGCCGGAATCCCGATGTTTTTTACACCTGCGGGATATGGAACAGAAGTTGCCGAAGGAAAAGAAGTACGTGTTTTCAATGGGAAACCACATATCCTGGAAAGTGCCTTAACTGCTGATTTTGCAATAGTGAAAGCATGGAAAGGCGATACGGAAGGAAACCTGATTTTTAAAGCAACAGCCCGTAATTTCAATCCCATGATGGCAATGGCAGGCAAAATTACCATTGCTGAAGTGGAAGAATTGGTTCCTGCAGGAGAATTGGATCCCAACTTCATTCACACTCCCGGAATTTTCGTTCAACGGATTTTTCAAGGGGAAAAATTTGAAAAACGCATCGAACAACGTACTGTTCGAACAAGATAAATGACATTCTTTCGATTGGATAATAAGTGGCTCATTTGGCCACTTTTTCTTTTCCTGATGGTTTATGCTATCATGAGGGCACTATTCGTTGAACCTCTGTTTGATGAATTGGCAACTCTGTATTGGTATATACAAACCGGTTACTTACCCGGACGCGGGGCAACAATGGATACCAATAACCACATCCTGAATTCCCTGGTTTCGCATCAATTTTTCCGTTTGTTCGGGGATCACTTTTTTGCCTACCGTCTATTTGCTCTTTGTTCTTTTCCCGTATACTTTTTTGCAAGCCGCAAATTCCTATTGAAAACCAAAGCGGGTTTTTCCATGCTTATTTTCCTGGCCCTCGTTTCCGTTCACTGGATTTTCGATTATTTTTCCTTTTCCCGTGGTTACGGACCATCGCTTGCTTTTTTGATGCTGGCTTTTTGTTTCATCCAGCTTTGGTTGGAGAGCCATAAAACGAGCCATTTTGTTGCGCTTATTTTCTTTTTCATCGTTTCTCTGCTGTGTAATTTGAGTTTGCTTATTCCCTTGGTCATACTCCTATTCTACCTCATCTTCATTTCCATTATCCGCTCAAGACAATTTACGGTAAAACAATTGGTCGGTTTCTGGATCACAACCCTCTGTTTCATTACGTTTCTTATCCCGGTTTACATTTATATCAATAAGCTGAAAAAAGCAGGAGGACTTTGGTGGGGAAGCCTGGACGGTTTATGGGAAGTGACTGGAAAATCTCTGAGCGAAAATGTGTTGTTCTCCGATAACCATTCCTTGAAGTTCATCTTTCTATTCCTCCTTTTCGTCCTAGGAATAATTTTTCTCTACAACTGGAAGAAAACGGGCTTTATCCCGTTCATTCAAAAACCCGAATGCTGGATTCCCGCATTATTTGGGCTTTCCTTGATATCATTCGTTTTTCTTGCCCGATTCATGCAGGTGAACTATCCGATGGATCGTGTCGGGATGTACTTGGTTCCGCTCTTCATCCTGAGTTTTGGGCTGCTCGTACAAAAAATTCCAATTGCAAAATGGAGCCTGTTGCTCTTACTTTGGTTTCCGGTTACATTTGTCTATAAAATGAACCTGGATACTTCCGTTTTCTCTCCACAAGATCGAATTCACCAAAAATTCTATCAAAAAATTGCGAATCAGGTTCAGACGGACGATGTGCTTTCCGCCGATTATGTTTCACAGGCAAGTTACGCGTACCTTACCCGAAAGGAGAAAATACCTCATATCGCAACCGATTATCTGGCGAGCGATACCTTGAGCAGAGGAGATTATCATATCTCTTGGGTCGACCAATTGAATTGGCCCGGATATTCCTGTGTTCTTTACGACCAGGTAAGTGGAACACGCTTGTATAAAAGAAGCGGTAAATTTGAAAAACAACTCATACTCGACACGTTGATCCAGCAACTAAAAAGTGACCAGAAAGTCATTTATGTGATAAGTTTACCTCTTGAACCCTATTCAAACCAACTGATTCAAACGTGTGTTGAAGGATCAGTTTCCCTGGACAAATACTGCCTGGATTTGAACCTGCGGCATGAAGTTCAATCTGTTTCAGGAGAACGAAGAACAGACAATACCCGCTTCAATTGGTACTTCGGCAGGAAAACCGATTACCGCTTTCATTATCCGAATCATTTCATTTCCGTTTTACCGGAAGATCGATTTTTACACATCCGGTTTTACAACGACGATTTGAATGAAGTAACTTTGACATCTGTTCGTGTTAAAATATATGCGGTTACCAAAAGTTCAAATAACTTAGTAACCAGGAATTAATTAATAAGACTTTGATTCAAAAAAACTCCAATACACAAATCACAACCTGGATCCTGTTTTTAGGTTTGCTGGTTTATGCCATTCTCCGCGCATGGATCGTTGAACCTATTCACGATGAAGTGGCAACTTATTTCCACTATATCGAAACAGGGGAAATCAAAGGTGGTCGTTCCTTGATGGACGCCAACAATCATTTGCTGAACAGTTGGTTGGGAAATCTTTCCTACCGCTGGTTCGGAACACATTTTTTTCTTTTCCGGGTTCCCGCGATTGCTTGTTTCTGCCTTTATTTTTGGTCGAGCAGAAAACTAACACGCAACCTGAACATCGGTCTTTGGGGAGAATTGAGCTTTGTTGCATTGAATACAATTCCCTGGATCTTTGATTATTTCAGTTATACAAGAGGTTATGGACTCGGAATCGGGTTATTCATGGCGGGTTTATTGCAGCTGTCCTTGTGGTTAAAGGAAAAGCATACGGGGCATTTAATTCTTTTGCTCTTATTTTTTTATCTGGCAATACTCTCAAATCTAACCTATCTCATAACGAGTTTAATCGTTGTTTCCTATGTAATTTTTATCACATTACTCTATTCCAAAAAAATAGGAATTAAAGCATTGGTCTTTCATGCGTTCCTGCTTATCGTATTCTGTTACTCACTTATTCCCCTGGTCGAATTCAGCTTTGCGTTAAAGGAGGCAGGAGCTTTGTACTATGGAAGCCTGGACGGGCTTTGGTGGGTCACCGGGAAAACCCTTTCGCGTTATATTCTTTTCTATGATGCAAATTGGCTTCGGATTGCTTATATTCTAATTGGCCTGGTCGGAGTAATCCTTCTCTTCATCCAGTGGAAAAAAGAATCGTGGCTACAATTCATTACTAGTACTTCTTTCTGGCTTTGTATGCTCATCGGCGGAAACATCCTCGCCATTCTTTTCCTGGCAAAAGTAATGAAGGTCAATTACCCGGAAGACCGGGCTGCCATGTACCTTGTTCCCTTGTGCATTTTGGCTTTGACCGTACTTTTTGCTCAAAACAAGATTTCCAGGTATGTGCTGTTGATCCTGTTGTTCTTTCCAATAAGTTTTATCGCCAAATTGAACCTGAACACCTCTGTCTTCTCTCCAGACGACCGAATGAGCGAATCATTCTATCAAAGTGCAATGAAAGATCTCAAACCCGATCAGACGGTAAGCATCTATCCCATTCAACAATTGACCTATGCCTATTTTGAGCGAACCAATCCGGATCATAAAGAGAAACACATCGGAACCCTTCAAAAAGATTTTCTTCCGTCCAGTGATCTAATCCTTACAAAAACAACCTGGTTGTTCCCAAAAGACGACATCAGCATGTATAAGGTGGTGGCAGAAGATCCTGCAAGTTCCTATATCGCATTAAGACGGAAAAAACCATTTAAACAAATCCACTTGTTCGATTCGATCGGAAAGACCAAACAATCCGATGAAGAATTTATCTTGTTCTATGATGCACCGATCCGACCTGAATGGAGAAATAAGCTCATCCAAATTAATTTGAAGGGTGATCTGAAAACGGACACCGAATTGAATGATTTCAACATCGTGGTTGCCACCAATGATTCCACAGACAGGAACCTGAGATATGACTACCAGAACCTTCGTTGGTATTATGGTGAGAACATCCGGCAGTTCAAAATGAATTATCCATATACCGCAAAGCATTTTCTCAACGAAGAATCCCGATTGATTATTTATATTTGGAACCCGGAAAGGAAGCATTTCAAGCTTAGAAATCCGACAATTCAGATTATTGAGTTAAAATAAGGCATATGGCACTAGATAAAACCGGAATAGCAAAACGAATTGCGCAGGAACTACGAGATGGTTGGTATGTGAATTTGGGCATTGGTATTCCAACCTTGGTTGCAAATTACATTCCTGAAGGAATTGAGGTTGAATTTCAATCTGAAAACGGAATTTTGGGGATGGGTCCTTTTCCTTTTGAAGGAGAAGAAGATCCGGATCTGATCAATGCAGGAAAACAGACAATCACAGCACGAAAAGGTGCCGCATTTTTTGACTCAGCCATGTCTTTTGCCATGATCCGTGGTCAACATGTTCAATTAACTGTTCTCGGTGCGATGGAAGTTTCACAAAACGGAGATATTGCCAACTGGAAAATTCCGGGTAAAATGGTCAAAGGAATGGGAGGAGCAATGGACTTGGTTGCTTCAGCTGAAAATATCATTGTTGCAATGATGCATTCCAATAAGGCCGGCGAATCTAAAATATTGAAAACATGCACCCTGCCATTAACAGGGGTTGGTTGTGTTAAAAAGGTCGTAACAGAGTTAGCCGTATTGGAAATTAAAGACAATAAATTTCACCTGATCGAGCGTGCTCCTGGTGTCAGTGTCGAAGAAATAATTTCAAAAACAGAAGGTGACCTGGTAGTTCCCGACTTTGTTCCTGAAATGAGCATTTAATAAAATTCCTTTTTTTACGTTATCCAACTCATGATTCAAAAATTATCCATTCTTATTCCCGCGTACAACGAGGGGCCAACTATTCACCTGATCCTTGATAAGATCAAAAAGGTGCAATTGGAAAACGATGTTCACAAAGAATTGGTAATCGTAAACGACTGCTCTAAGGACAATACTGTTGAACGTATTGAAGCTTATATGGCTGCTAATCCCGATATGGACATTCGTTTCTTTTCCCAACCTTACAATCAGGGGAAAGGTGCAGCAATCAATCGTGCAATCCAGGAATCAACAGGCGATTACATCATCATCCAGGACGCCGATCTGGAATATGATCCGGAAGAATACAACCTACTTTTGAAGCCTGTCTATATGGACAATGCGGATGTTGTTTACGGATCCCGCTTTATGGGACAACAACCTCACCGGATTCTTTTCTATTGGCACTCCAAGGGAAACAAGTTCCTTACCGGTCTTTCCAATATGATGACGAATCTGAACCTGACAGACATGGAAACATGCTACAAGCTCATCCGTTCTTCGATTGCCAAGGATATCAAGATCAAGGAAAACCGTTTCGGGATTGAACCCGAAATCACTGCTAAATTGGCAAAACGCAAGGGAATTCGAATCTATGAAGTCGGAATCTCCTATTACGGCAGAACCTATGAAGAAGGCAAGAAAATTGGCTGGAAAGATGGTTTCAGAGCGATTTTCTGTATTATCAAATATAAGTTTACAAACTAATTCAAAATTGAGAAGTAGAGAAATCCGCTTTTCAATTCTCAATTATTCATTTTCAATTCCAAGTTGCTTTCAATAAAAAAACCCCGAATCTTAGAAAGAATCGGGGTTTTTAATGTTTTATATTTGTTGGCTTAGTACAACTCTTGTTTCAAAGCGGTACGGTAATCCTTAATTTCTTCCCTGTTGATCTTGTGCTCTGCATTTTTCAAAAGATTCAACAAATACAAAAAGTTTTCCTGATCTTCTATTTCCAAAGGATACTCATTTCCTTCTTCATCTTCTTCGTATTGTGCTTGTACATCAAACCCGTTTCTATCAATCAAAAATTCGTATGATAAACGCAAAACTTTCACCACCAAAGGATCTTGTTCTTTCAAGGCTTGTTCGCGCAATTCTTTCAAATCCTCCACAAGGCCTTTGTAAGCAATCCCCTCTTTTTCCACATTGGAAATAATCGTTTCTAATTTTTTATTGGCAATGGCCGTTCTCATACTTCACTTATTTTCAAGGTTGTAACTACTTTTCAACAACTTTCAAGACATGCAAATGTAATGACTTATTAGCAGTTAAAATAACATCCAGGGTCTTTTTTTACAAAATCACCCGAATTTTGATCTATCTTAGAATGATTGGATTGATTTTAATCCCTCGCTTTCTTTCAGAATTCGAACTCATACGTAGAACGAATGACTATATTTGTAAAAACAGAAAAACCGAACTTTTGCTAGATATTTTACTCAAAGGCATTCTCACCGGATTTATACTCAGTATAATGATCGGACCTGTATTCTTTCTTCTTTTGGAAACAAGTATCCGCAAGGGAATTCGTGCAGCCATTGCATTTGACTTAGGTGTCTTCCTTTCTGATCTGATCTACATTATCATTGCCTTGATCTTCTATTCGGAAGTAAGCAAAATCACTTCCGGCGAATACGGACATATCATTTCGATCGTCGGAGGAATTATCCTCGTCATCTTTGGATTGGTGACCTTGCTGAAGAAACCCAAAGAAGACAAAAAGGAGGCTGAAAAACAATTAAATAATCAAACGAAAGACCTGATTCTTTTAGGACTTAAAGGGTTTTTGCTGAATTTCGCCAATCCAGGTGTGATCTTTTATTGGATTACGGTCATCGCATTGGGTGCAGACGGAAAGAAAAGCGCCAACAATGCCATTGATGAAAGTACCTACTGGTACATCCTGATTATCATGGTAACCTTCTTCTCCGTTGATTTGCTGAAGATCTTCGGTGCCAAAAAACTAAGACCCTTCATTACCGAGAATGTTTTGGTAGGGCTCAACAGGCTGATTGGACTGATTATTATCGGGACCGGGATATTGTTGGTCATCAAAGGGTTCCTGCAAAAATGATTCTTGTAACATTTCATTCCATAACCGATTATTAAATAGAAATACCAATCAAATTCCATGAAATTCGTTTGCATCCTCTTTTCTTTATTTTCTTTTACCCTGATGGGTCAGGTCATAAACAAGGAAAACCTGACAGCCAAAGAGAAAAACTATTATGATTTTCAGCAGACTCAATTGGAATCCATTGGAAGCTATTACAAAGATCAATTGGGTGAATCTCGGGACAAACACGGAAAATGGCTGTATTATGACCGTTTCGGAACGGTGATCGAAGAGCGCAACTATTTCCGCGGGAAACTTCATGGAAGGGTCATCGCAAGTTATTCCAACACTAAAAAGAAGCAAGAGGGTTACTTCAAGATGGGGGAACAGGACAGTGTATTCAGGGAGTGGAATGAAACTGGAAAATTAAGTGTCCAGGGATATTACAAGCTCGGTTTACCTACCGGAATCTGGGAATATTACTACCTAAGCGGACAGAAAAAACAGGTGGAGGAAATCATTGATTCAACCACTTATCTACGTGAATTCTGGATGCCAGATAGCCTCCACACTCAGAAAGTGACGAACGGCAACGGTGAGTACCTGACTTTTTTCGATACAGGAACTGAAAAAGAATGGTACAACTATAAGAATGGTCTGAAGGATGGCCCTTTTGAAGAAGTCTCCATTTACGGATACCTGCTCATTGAAGGCAAGTTTAAAAACGGGGAAAAAGACAGCACCTGGAATTTCTTCTATTATACCGGAAAAAAAGAAAAAACAAGCAACTACGTCAATGGAAAACTCGATGGCGAATACAAATACTTTTACGACAACGAACAGGTAAACGTTGAAGGGACCTACAAAGAAGGCGAAAAATCAGGATTGTGGACCTGGTATACCAAAAAAGGAACCAAGGACATGGAAGGTTCTTTTGACAAAGGTCAACAAGATGGGAAATGGACTTATTGGTACCCGACAGGAGAACTTCGGAATTATGCCGAGTACGATCACGATAAGAAAACCGGAACCTGGCAATATTTCTACAAAGACGGAAGCAAATTCAAAAGCTCACCTTATGTAAACGATGAGAAACAGGGACAATGGGACACGTGGTATGAAAACGGCAATCTTCTCATGTCCGGAAAATACGTGAAAGGTAAAGAAGAAGGAACCTGGGTGAACTATTGGGAAGATGGCAAGGAAAAGAACATCGCCACATTCAAAAACGGATTGCTCCATGGAAAATGGGAATCCTACTTCCCTACCGGCAAACCGAACATCTTCGGAGATTACAAAGAAGGAGAAAAAACGGGCGAATGGACGAGTTTCTTTGAAAACGGCAAACCGAAAGACATATTCAACTACAAGGTAATCACCAAAAAATCCAAAATCCAGAATGGTCCCTTGAAAGACTACGACATCAAAGAAAGTGTGAAGGACGGTCATTCGGTTTCATTCTCCCAGAAGGATTTCAAAAAGACGGAAGAAGGAGATTATAAAAACGGTGAGAAAGACGGTGTTTGGTATACTTACTGGCCCGGAGGAAAAATTCCGAGTAATACCACCACCTATAAAAACGGTTTATTGGACGGAAAATCCACTGAGCTGGACAGAAGAGGAAATCCTGTTTCCGAAACCGATTACAAAAACGGGTTGAAGCACGGAAAAATGAAAATCTACGATAAACGTGGTAAAGTAGCAAAAGAACTGGATTTCGAGTTTGGTCAGCAAGTCATCAAAACCGGCGGGAGCAGTATTGAGTTTAAAGCGAGATAGGAAGAATTCAAAAGGGTTCAAATGGTTCAATGAGTTTAAAGTATCTAATAAATTCAATTTTGAACTTTTGAACGAATAAAATCCTTGAATTAAACGAACTTTTTTCTTAAATTAAGTAAGAAAAGGCTCATGACAGATCAGGAATTAGGCATTTTTGGTGAGCAGATGGCTCAAAAACACTTAGTCAAACAGGGATATACCATCCGGACAATCAACTTCCGTTATTTGAAATTCGAGGTCGACATCATTGCACAGAAAGACGAAAAAATAATAGTGGTTGAGGTGAAAACCCGTCAAACAGCTGAAATCGGCGAACCTTGGATGGCAGTCACTAAAAAGAAACAGCGGCAGATTATATTTTGTGCAAATCAATACATTCAATCCAGAGATTTACCCAATGAAGTGCGCTTTGATATTATTTCGATCGTACACAACCAGTTCCGCACCAAGCTGGAACATATTGAAGATGCATTTTCGACATAACCATTGAAAATTTAAAATGGATAATGTAAAAGGAAAGGAATTGCAATTTAACCATCAAAAAACTTTTCAATTTTACATTTTCAATTATTCATTAAATCAACTGGTTTCCAGCTTTGTAACTTTTCTCGATTAAACATCTTATCTTTGTGCCGTCTACTGCGATAGTAAACATTTAATTATGCTCGTGATGAACACAAGAAAAACAGGTACAGGGAAAGTCCGTACAACGACAGGAAGAGGAGCGAAGCCAAGTGGCTCAAAACCTGCTTCAAGATCAGGGAAACCTGCAACAAGAGGAGGTAAACCAGCTCCTAGAACGGAAAAACCGGATGCTGAAAAAAGCAGTACTCCAAGACCAAGACCGGCAGCTGCCGACGGATCTTCAAAACCTCATTATAAGCCGAAAGTTCGCAAGGGTGATCCATTGCCAACTTTTAACGAAGAGGATATCCGCTTGAACAAATATTTGTCCAATGCCGGTGTTTGCTCGCGTAGAGAGGCTGATGTATTGATCCAGACCGGAGTTGTTTCAGTAAACGGCCAGATTGTAACCGAATTGGGTTACAAGATCAAAAAAGGAGATAAGGTACAATACGACGGTGAAACGATTAACGCTGAAACCAAACGGTATGTATTGTTGAATAAACCAAAAGGATTTATCACAACCATGGATGATCCGTTGGGAAGAAAAACTGTGATGGGCTTAATCATCAACGCATGTAAGGAGCGCGTTTATCCTGTAGGTCGTTTGGACCGTGACACAACCGGATTATTGTTGTTTACAAATGATGGAGATATGGCAAAAAAGCTGACTCACCCACGTTATGAGGCAACAAAGATTTACCATGTGGAAGCAGACAAACCTGTTCAGGCTGAACATTTGGAAATGTTAATGCGGGGAATCGAATTGGAAGATGGTCGTATCCAGGCAGATAAAGCTGAATATGTGAAAGATGGAAAATCTTCCCGTGAAGTAGGAATCGAAATTCACTCAGGTAAAAACCGGATTGTACGTCGTATGTTTGAAAAACTGGGATACGAAGTAGTGAAACTGGATCGTGTTCAATTTGCCAGCTTGACAAAAAAAGACTTACCAAGAGGATATTACAGGCATTTAACGGAGAAAGAAGTACATTTCCTTAAAATGACTAAATAATTCAAAATGTTCAGAAAGCTGTTATTCCTATTCCTTTTAGCAGTTATTGCAACCCCGGCTGATGCCCAAATCAGGAAGCATCAACGGAAAAGAAGTACCAATGCCGGTACCCTTTTCTTCTATTGGGGTTACAATCGCACTGCTTATACGCAATCCAACATCCATTTTATCGGTTCGGATTACGATTTCACGTTGAAAGGTGTCAAAGCAACGGATAGACAACCCAAGTTCGGAGCAAATCTCTATTTGAATCCGGCGAATATGACTATCCCCCAATACAATTTCCGAATCGGGTATTATTTCACTGAAAAATGGGCATTCTCTCTTGGAGTGGACCATTTCAATTATGTGATGTCCCATAATAACGAAGTTACTTTGGATGGTCATTTCGATATGGGAGCGGACTCGCTTTGGGTAGGAAACTACAGCCAGCAAACGACCGGCATCGATCGCAACACTTTTCATTACGAACATTCGGCATTGAATTATCTACGGATCGAATTGATGCGTTCATTTGATGTCTGGGAGGCTGGAGACAAGCGGCAATTTGCAATTACAGGAAATGTCGGTTTGAACCTGGGTCCGATGCTGACAACAACAAACTTCCTGTTTGCGAATCAACAAACCGATCGGTCGACAGCACTTTCAGGTTATGGAATCGGTGCAAATGCCAGTATGCGCTTCGAGTTTTTCAAACATGTCTTTATCCAGGCGGAAGGCGGATTGGCTTTTGCACATCTTCCGGGCGTAAAGACTCGTGCAAATGATCGCAATCAACGTGCAAAACAAGCTTTCGGATTAGCAACCTACAATATATCTTTGGGGCTGATGTTCTACATCAAGACCAAGAACGGTTGTGATAGCTGTCCACATTGGTAACAATAATTGAAAATGGATAATTTTAAAATTGAAAAGATTTTAAACAATACAAACTAATTAAAATAGACGTGAGATTTAAGTCCTAATATCTTAAAATCCAAAAGTCTTAATATCTAAAAAAATGTCACAAGAATTATCAGAACAAGAAATCCAGCGACGACAAACGTTGCAACATTTACGCGATGCAGGCATTGATCCATATCCTGCAGCACTTTACCCGGTAACAGATTACTCCGCTTCAATCAAGAATCACTTTGAAGAAGGAAAGCAAGTTTGCCTGGCAGGTCGGATGATGAGCCAGCGTGTAATGGGAAAGGCTTCTTTTGCTGAACTACAAGATGCTGAAGGAAGGATTCAGGTGTACTTCAACCGGGATGAAATTTGTCCGGGAGAAGATAAAATGCTTTACAACGATCTATTCAAGAAGTGGTTGGATTTAGGGGATTTCATTGGTATCAAAGGCCAAGTATTCAAAACACAAGTAGGTGAAGTTTCCGTAAACGTAAAAGAATTCACACTACTGAGTAAATCATTGAAACCGCTTCCGCTTCCTAAAACAGATGCCGAAGGACAAGTACACGATGCATTTACAGATCCTGAAATGCGTTACCGCCAGCGTTATGTTGATTTGGTTGTAAATCCACAGGTAAAAGAAGTTTTCATAAAGCGCACGAAATTATTTTCTGCTATGCGCAACTTCTTCAACGATGCAGGCTACATGGAAGTTGAAACTCCAATTCTTCAGGCAATTCCAGGAGGAGCAGCTGCGCGCCCTTTCGTCACACATCACAATGCCTTGGATATTCCATTATATATGCGAATCGCCAATGAATTGTACTTGAAACGATTAATCGTAGGGGGATTTGATGGAGTATATGAGTTTTCTAAAAATTTCCGCAATGAAGGAATGGACAGAACACATAACCCGGAATTCACCGCAATGGAAATCTATGTTTCGTACAAGGATTACAATTGGATGATGGATTTCACGGAACGTTTATTGGAACATTGCGCAACGGCTGTAAACGGAACACCTGAATGTACTTTTGGTGAACACCACATCAGCTTCAAAGCACCTTACAAACGTGTTACGATGCGTCAATCTATTATAGATTTTACCGGTTTTGATATTTCCGGAAAATCAGAAGATGAATTGAGGGCTGCCGCCAAAGGAATGGGAATTCCCGTGGATGACACAATGGGTAAAGGAAAATTGATCGATGAAATTTTCGGTGAAAAATGTGAAGGAAACTACATCCAACCGACGTTCATTACAGATTATCCGAAAGAAATGTCTCCTTTGTGTAAAACGCATCGTGAAGACCCTGAATTGACCGAGCGTTTTGAATTAATGGTTTGCGGAAAAGAAATTGCAAATGCTTATTCCGAGTTAAATGATCCGATTGATCAGCGTGAGCGTTTCGAAGACCAGGTTCGTTTAGCCGAAAAAGGAGATGATGAAGCGACTGGAATGATTGACCAGGATTTCTTGCGTGCTCTTGAGTACGGGATGCCTCCTACATCGGGATTAGGAATCGGAATGGACCGTTTAATCATGTATTTAACCAATAACCCATCCATCCAGGAAGTTTTGTTCTTCCCTCAAATGCGTCCTGAAAAAGTGATGAAAGTTGTTCTGAATGAAAACGAACAATTGATCTTCGATATCATGCAACGCGAAAAAACGATGGAATTGATGAGCCTGAAGGAATCCGTAAACTTGAGTAACAAGGCTTGGGACGTAAGTATCAAAGGGCTTACAAAACATGGTTTATTGAAAGTGACTAAAACGGATGAAATCCTGAACGTGGATTTTATAGGTTAGTTATTACCGAAATAATAGTTGGAAAACCCTGATATGCTAGTCATGTCAGGGTTTTTCTGCTTTTGGAGATAAGTGCAAGAATATCCTCCTATTACCATGGTAATTAATTATTTAGCGTCGATTCTGTGAATATTTGATACATCATCGAATTAATCAACAAAAATTTCACAAACACATCTTTTCAAGCAACTATTTTTATCAAACTAACATCTATAGTCTTGTGAAACAATTACTAACGGAAATGAAATACTATTCAAAATAAATACTATCTTATTCCGAATTTACCACGCTTTAGGGCAAAAGCTACATACTATTTATGAACCGAAAAAGAACCGATTCGAACCGATTGATCCTTTCTGTGTGTGCAATCTGCGCATTTACAGCAATGCTTTTCTTGTTCCCGTCTTGTAAAAAGAAAGCAAAAATAGAACCCATTGACCCACCGGTTGAAGAAGGAACAGGTGTTTCCGTGGACTTGTCGTCTGTTCCCTACGCAAAACTATCCGATTACCGTTTCTTCGAAGGGGAAATGAAAAATCAGAACCCGGCCGAACGCGTAATTCCCTATGAACCGGCTTCGGGTCTTTTTACAGACTATGCACACAAGAAACGTTTCATCTGGCTACCGGCCGGAACGCAAGCCTCCTACGTGAATGATCACGATGTGTTGGATTTGCCCGTTGGTGCGGCATTGATCAAGACATTTTACTACGATGACGTCCAACCCGCCGGAAATACAAGAATCATAGAAACACGCATCATGATTCGTAAATCATCCGGTTGGATCTTTGCGGATTATGTCTGGAATACCGAACAAACAGAGGCATACCTGGATTTGCAAGGTAGCACGACAAATATCAGTTGGCTCCAAAATGGTCAACCGAAAAGCACTGCTTACCGCATTCCAAATGAAACGGAATGTCACACTTGTCACAAGATGAATGACCAACCTATTCCCATAGGGATCAAGCCCCAAAATCTGAACATCGATTTCGCCTATACGGATGGAACCCAAAACCAATTACAGAAGTTGATTGCCGTTGGATATTTACAAAATAACCTTCCGGGAAACATCGTTTCCACTGTCAATTATATGGACCAGACAAAAACGATCGATGAACGTTTTCGTTCGTACGTGGATATCAATTGCGCCCATTGCCACAGCGAAGGAAAACATTGTGATTACAGACCGATGCGCCTAGCATTTTCAGAAACATCCGATCCGATTAATTTGGGATTATGTGTAGAGCCGGAAGAATTTATTAATTCCGATTTAGCATATATTATAAAACCCAGCGATAAAAATCGCTCCATGATGTACTATCGTCTTGGTTCCACGGTACCGAGTGAACGCATGCCTTTGCTGGGTAGAAGCGTTGTGCACGAAGAAGGTTTACAGCTTCTTGAAGATTGGATCAACTGGAAGCAAACTTGTAACTAATACCCTATTTATGAACTTAAAACCCAACGATTATGAAAATTAATTTTACATTTTTCCTCTTGCTTGGAATGCCTTGGCTTTCACAGGCTCAAAACACGTGTGCTACAGCACTCCCAATTACCGCAGGAACATATGTGGTAAGTGTTGTTGATGGAACAGAATTTCCGACGGTACTTTGTACGCAAACCGGTTTAGGAACTGCAGGTGAATGGTATCAATACACTCCATCTACAGATTACACCGTTACTGTTTCAACTGACTTACCTGCAACTGCGGGAGTTGATACCCGCCTTCTGGTCTACACAGGAACATGTGGATCATTAGTTTGCGTCACCAGTGATGATGATAGTGGTAGTGGTTTGACTTCTTTGGCAACATTCAATGTTGTTGGAGGAACAACCTATACCATTGCTTTTGATAACAGATGGTCATCCACTGGCTTTAGTTTTCAGTTAACGGAAAATCCAGTAGTAGTTCCGGTAACTCCTCCAATTACATTTACTGCGAATACTTTTCCATCAATAAGTGGAACATACGGTTTAGCAACTACCGACATGAACGGAGATTTTTTGGATGATATCGTGACGGTTTCTGCTTCCAGTGTCCAGATTCTGTATCAACAAATCAGTGGTGCATATGTAACAACAAACATTCCTACTTCCACTACCATGTTTCAACCATCCTGGAGTATGGCAATTGGGGATATCGATAAGAATGGGTTCAATGATATGCTCTACGGTAGTGGGAATGGGGTCACATTCATGAAAGCAAATGCAACCGGAACAGCTTACACCGAGATTTCAGGTACCGAATATATTTTCTGCCAACGAACCAATTTTGTAGATATTAATAACGATGGGAATCTGGATGCGTTTTCTTGTCACGACATTGATCCAAATGTTTACTACCTCAATGATGGAAGTGGAAACCTGGTTTATCATCAAGGAGGATTGGGAGATCACCCGGAAGGTGGAAATTACGGTTCTATTTGGACGGATTATGACAACGACGGTGATCAGGACCTTTTCATTGCGAAATGTCGTGGTGGAGGCTCTACAGCAAAAATCAACGAATTGCACAGAAATGATGGTGGTGGAGTTTTTACGAACGTTTCCGCAGCAGCGAATATGGCAGACCCAATTCAAACTTGGTCTTCTGCCTGGAATGACTTTAACAACGACGGTTGGATGGATGCAGCGGTTGGAGCAAGCTCTACTGATGATGGGACACATAAATTAATGAAAAACAATGGAGACGGAACTTTTTCAAATGTTACTGCCGGATCCGGATGGGATACCAATCCAAGCTTAAACATCGAACACGTTTCTTTTGATTTTGACAACGATGGATTTGCAGATGTACTAGGTGGAGGAAATAAGATTATGTTCGGAAATGGAGACATGACTTTTGATCCGGTTGTTTATGCCTTTACGAATGGTTCTATCGGTGATATGAACAATGACGGATTTTTGGATATCCGAAACGGGAATACGATTTACATGAGCGATAAAAACAGCAATAACTGGATTACAATTAACTTACAAGGGATTCAAAGTAATTCAAATGGAATTGGCGCTCGCGTAGAAATTTATGGTTCTTGGGGAAAACAAATCCGGGATATCAGAAGTGGCGATGGATTCAGATACATGAACACATTGAATGCACATTTTGGAATCGGGACAGCAACTGTGATTGATTCCTTATTCATCAAATGGCCATCCGGACAAATTGACCAGGTGAACAATCCTACAATCAACGCCCCAATTACAATTGTGGAAGGTTCACACCCATTGAGTTTATTGGAGTTTGCCGGTAAAAAAATCACCTTATATCCAAATCCGACAAGTGATTATTTGATGATTGAGAATTTCGATCTGATGGATGCTGCAAACATTGAAATTTATACTCAATTAGGTCAGCGCGTTTTGGAAACCCAAAAGAAAGATTCAAAAATCTCATTGACTGGTCTGGTTAGCGGACGTTATTTCCTGGTTATTAAAACCAAGAACGGAGAAAAGTATTCCGAATCATTCATCAAGATGTAACTCATCTATACATGCAAAAAAGGGACACCGTAATTGGTGTCCCTTTTTAATATTAAGCAATTTCGATTACAGTTTGAAGATAACTCCACCGGTAGTGAATGCTTTTCCAAAACCAATCTCTCCGTAAATTCCTATTTTATCTTTCGGGAAATAGCGGATACCAGCGTGCGGACCTATAAAGAATAAAGCTCCTACTCTATTATCGTAATAAACCTCATTCTTGAATTTCTCTCTAACATTTCTGAAAACAGGACCGCTACCGATATTCATACCGGCATATACGTCCATTTTATCTGCAAATGATTTTCCTGCTTTATCGGCAATCAACTGTAGAAAGTGGAAATTACAGTTCATTCCCACCGGGATTCCAAAACTCCAATAAGCATCCGGGTTTCCAAAAATGTATGGTCCATGATAACCAACATCCCCAATTCCTGCTTCAGCTCCAACAAGGAAACCAAGACCGATGTATTTGTGGATACCAAACTCCATTTGAAGACTAAACCCTGCGAAATTATTATTATACATCCGGTCATAGTCAGAATAAACAGAATAATGGTTACTAATACCTAACCCTAGCTGCAAATACTTACTTCCGCTTCCACCAAAGCCCTGAGCCTGCGAATTGCTTGCAAACAACCCAACGGTTGCCAACAATAACATAAATCTAACCTTCTTCATAACCAACGTTTTTATTTCTTATTGTTAAATCAAATATAAGCAAGTAGACCAAAAGATGAGATAAATCAACTTTTTTTGTGATTTGGCTCATTTTAATTGGTTTTATCCTTTCGGAACTTTGAACTATCAAAATCAGGAACTTATGAAAGCACAGGAAATAAAACAAAGCAATTGGATGAGACTCGAAAATTTGGCAAACGAATATCGATTCGGGGTTATTGCAATCACCTTACTAATTATAGGATGTTTAGGCGGCGTCACCATGAATTACGGCGCCTCACTCCATACATGGTCACTGATTGTTGTAGTAATCCCAACAATGACCACTTTGAGTCTGTTGCTGGCCGTGGCTCCTATGAGATGGATTTTGAACGCATTCATTGTCACGGTCATAATCGATTTGTTAGTCATTCCATTTGTATAAATAACCCTATGAACTACTACGGAGGCTACTTATTCAGAATAAGTAGCCTTTTTTGGCATTTGAATATTCTGTGAATTCCAAAGTTGTCAGTACCTTTGCACCTCCAAAATCGGAAAATATGATTTCAGTAGATAATGTAACGGTAGAATTCAGCGGAAAAGTTTTATTCAGCGATGTTTCTTTCGTCATCAACGACACAGACAAGATTGCCTTGATGGGGAAAAACGGCGCAGGTAAATCCACCCTGCTGAAAATCCTTGCGGGTGTGAATAAAGCAACCAAAGGAGGTGTTTCCGCACCAAAAGACGCGGTGATTGCCTATTTGCCTCAACATCTGTTAACTGAAGACAATTGCACTGTTTTTGAAGAAACCAGCAAAGCTTTCGCAACTATTTTCGCTATGCGCGACGAAATAGAAGCCCTGAATCAGGAATTGACAGTCCGGACAGATTATGATTCGGACGATTATATGAAACTCATTGAACGTGTTTCCGAATTAAGTGAAAAATTCTACTCGATCGAAGAGATCAACTACGATGGTGAAGTAGAAAAGGTCTTGAAAGGAATGGGATTCGAACGGGAAGATTTCACCCGCTCAACTTCTGAATTCAGTGGTGGTTGGAGAATGCGGATTGAATTGGCAAAGATACTGCTTCAAAAACCCGATCTGATCCTCCTGGATGAGCCTACCAATCACATGGACATCGAATCCATCCAATGGCTGGAAGATTTCTTAGTGAACAGTGCCAAGGCTGTGGTAGTCATTTCACATGACCGTGCATTTGTGGACGCAATCACCAATCGAACGATCGAGGTGACAATGGGCCGCATTTACGATTACAAGGCGAAATATTCCCATTACCTTGAATTGCGTAAGGAACGCAGGACACAGCAACAAAAACAATACGAGGAACAACAAAAATTCATAGCGGAAACCACCGAATTCATTGAACGTTTCAAAGGAACATATTCCAAGACATTGCAAGTCCAATCCCGCGTGAAGATGCTAGAAAAGTTGGATATCATCGAAGTGGATGAAGTGGACAATTCTGCTTTACGCCTCAAGTTTCCTCCTGCTCCCCGCTCCGGATCTTACCCGGTTGTCATTACGGATCTAAGCAAGAAATATGATAATCACCTTGTTTTCGGAGATGTCAATGTGACTATCGAACGGGGAGAAAAAGTGGCTTTTGTCGGCAGGAACGGAGAAGGAAAATCCACACTGGTCAAAGCAATCATGAACGAGATCGGCTTTGATGGGAACCTGGAATTGGGCCACAATACACAAATCGGGTATTTTGCGCAAAATCAGGCTTCGCTCCTGGATGAGGAATTGACCATTTTTGAAACCATTGATCGCATTGCCGAAGGAGAAGTCCGCACCAAAATAAAAGATTTGCTGGGCGCATTCATGTTTGGCGGGGATTCTTCTACCAAAAAGGTGAAAGTGCTCTCAGGAGGGGAAAAAACGCGTTTGGCGCTGATCAAACTGTTGCTCGAACCGGTCAATTTGTTAATTCTCGATGAGCCTACCAATCACCTGGACATGAAAACGAAGGATATCATCAAAGATGCATTGAATGCGTTTGACGGAACATTGGTTTTGGTTTCACATGACCGTGATTTCCTGGATGGATTGGTTACGAAGGTTTACGAGTTTGGAAACAAGCGCGTGAAAACACATTTTGATGACATCAACGGATTCCTGGCAACAAAGAAAATGGAGAATTTAAAGGAGATTGAACGGAAATAATTGAAAATGGAGAACAAAACGTGCTAAGACCTGATCTCTTTTCAATTCTCAATTGTACAATTTTCAATTAACTGAAAACCGTGCGGATGACTTCCAGCGATTTCATTTTACGCATTCCACTTACATGAAACTCATAGTATTCCAGCCACGCATCGATCAGTTTCACACGTTCCTCTTTCGGAATTGAAAGAGCCAGGAAATCAAGTTTGGCGTATTCCAGGCTATCTGCAAGCCAATGCAACCAGGATTCTTCCAGGTATGCAGGAAGAAACGGGAGTTCATTCGTGAATTTACCTTCCTGCAATTCGAAATATCTGGGTGGATTGTTTTGTATTTCGGGTTGAAACCCTTCCAATTTGGAAACCTGGGCTAAAAACCAAATAAGGTAATTACTGAGTTCTTCCGTCAAATTCAGCCATTGGATCTCATCACTTAAAAACCGGAACAACTTCTTGTCCTGATGGTTATCTCTTAAGCAAATCAGCATCAATTCGGAAACAAAAAACGCGATACTTGATTTCAAGGGATTAGTCAACAACTGATGCAATGGCTCCGTACTCTCCATTTCTGTCAACTTCATCAAACTACTGTCATTTCGCTTGTAATAAGTGATCTCCACCAATTCCAGCGGAAACAGGATCAACCCTTTTTTCTTCTTAGCTCCCTGGAACAAAAATGTCTGAAGCCCTGATTCCAGTGTAAAAAGATTGACAATCAAACTGGTTTCGGAATAAGCTAAGCGTGATAAAACAACCGCTTTATCTGTGGTTTTCATCGGATTACGACTACCTTCCCCACTTTCTTCCCTTTTCCATCCGTTGGCGCAGTCCAGATAAAATAAACTCCGGAACTGACATCTTCACCTGTCAATCTTTTTCCGTTCCAAGTCGCCGTTCCACCATTGGAAGTCGTTTTGTAAACCAGATTTCCGGCAGCATCCGTGATCTTCACATCACTTCCGTATTTGATTCCCTGGATGGTAATCGGTCCGAAGAAATCAGGTTTCACCGGATTCGGGAAAACAGTTGTTGAGGCATACTCCGTATCTTCGTAAGTGGCATCTGCACGATAGGAAACCATTCCATTGTCAGTAATGATAAAAAGTTCCCCTGTCAGCTGATTAAACTCCATATCCAAAACTACATTTGAAATCATCGGGGAATTGTCCTTATTGAAATTTGAGATCACCTCCTGTCCGTCTGCAGAAACCAAAAACACACCTGATTCAGCAGTTCCGATCCATTTCCGATTTCCTCCGTCAACCTCGATATCCGAGATATATGAATTTCCGAGCAACATCTCCACATTTCCGTCATAGGTTACCAGGATACGGGAAACATCCGGTGTTCCTGCAGCAGAAAAAATGCCATCACTATTATACAAAACAGCCAAACCATT
Organism: uncultured Fluviicola sp.; assembly: GCF_946478805.1. Next base: position 106,811 of record NZ_CAMLDC010000015.1, read on the forward strand.
GTCCGTTCCGATCCAAATTTCATTGTCAAAATCCACTGCAATTGCTGTTACATTATCTGAAGGCATATTTCCGGATCCACTACCGGTTTGCATCACTTTGATGATATCATCCGAAGTATTGGAAATGGTTCCGTTATCTTTATAGCCCATCAATCCCTTACTGTAAACTCCGACCCACTTATTACCGTTGTAGTCGATTGCCAATTCCGATGCGAAAGCTGCAGAAACCAAGGGATTAGTGGACATTGCGTACCAACTTCCATCTGCCGTCCGAACCTTCAATAGCTTGTTCGAATAACCGTTTACTATCCATAAATTTCCATCTTCATCATATTCCAAGGCAGTAATGCACGTCATGTTGTTGCCCAATGTAGTATTTTCCAAAATCGAATTGGAAGCTCCATAAACCTGGGTAATTTCCGAACCGTTAGCGATACTCAGACCATTCAGGCAATAACCACCGAGAGCAACCTCATCCAGGTTTTTCGGGTTGATCGCTGCTGCACCAATATCCCAGATCCCGTTTGCCCACATACTTGGCTGGGTTGATTTATCATACAGGTTCCAGTTTTCATCCTTCATCGTATACGCCCCGGAAGTACTAAAATTCAACGTGACGCGATCAATAGTTCCACCCGTTACCACGATCTTTCCTTGGTTCCCGTTGATACTGAAAAAGTCATTCTTTGGCGGACCTTCTTTGGAGATTATTTTCGGCGTTCCATATAAATCGTATTTCACCAATCCGTTCTTAAAATCTGCAACCCAATAACTGTTCCCACCAAACGCGACCGATCGGATTTGAGGAGGTGGATTGGAATAACTGGAGATTCCGAAAAAGATAGATGCATCCTCGTTAAAAAGAATGTATGTATCTGAAAAACTCACTCCGAGCTTATCGTTCACCAATTGAAATTGTGTGATCTCCATATCAAACTGATGACCGATTATTTCTTGCAAACCACCGGAAGTGACTTTCATAATCGAATCTCCGCCATACGCTTCTCTCCGGGCAAAAACATAAAATTCATTGTTCAATAAGATTGCTTTTTGATAAGACACCTCCAAAACCGGTGCGTCTACACGCGTATCAACCACCCAGTTATTCGGATTTCCCAACAAGGGATTATTTTCAAAAGCTTTGACCATCCCATCGTTGTGCAATGCATAAATGGAATCGTTCAAAAACAAGATGGATTGATAATTTTTCGGAGTTGCGAAAGGGTTGTATGTATCTTTCACCTCATGTTTTATCGGATCCAATACAATGATTGCAAAACCGGTTGCAGCAAACACCCTCCCGTTTCTCATGGTAAAACCATTGATCCGTTTATTTCCACTAATTGCGGCCAATTTCACTGCCGGAATATTCACTACCGTACCATCCGAATAAAGTTGATCGATATTTCCATTGTCATAACCGATAAAAAAGGATTTTGTTCCCGGATTATAGGCAATACACGAAACTAAAATATCCGACAGTCCATTTTGATCGTTGTATATCTTGGTTTCTCCTGCAGCTTCATCGTATTCAAGCACACCGGTTTTTAAAGCCGCCAGTGCAAGTCCATCTCCATATGCCACGTCAATTGCCTGTGAAGCAGACACATGCATGCGCCATTGCCCCATTCCAAGCTGTGCAAACGTTGATGAGGATAAGCCCATTAAAACCACTAAAAGAAGATTTCGCATGAAAATTGTTTTGGTGTATTAACGCATTCTCTTCAAAATTATTGGAAAATTCGCAAGAGAAGTGAAAAAAGGAACTAATTTTGTGGTACGGTTGAGAAATCTCAATTTAATATGGCTCCGTGGCGCAACTGTATAGCGCATCAGATTTCGGCTCTGAGGGTTGGGGGTTAGAATCCCTCCGGGGTCACAAAAGAAAAAAGCATCGCGATAGTGATGCTTTTTTCTTTTACATCATTCTCGTTCTGTTTCTCATTCTGCCCGATTTTCCCAGATGCTTTTTTCTTTCAGAGTGAGAGCGGAGAGTGAGAATGAAGAGTAAATCCGTGTTCGAAGCGGAGATTTATCTCCTCCCTGCGAGGGAGGATTAAGGAGGGTGGTGAAACCAAAACTGTCATAAACAATTGATTTTAGTGTATTTTTCTATCGAATCAAAGCGGTTCGAATCCTATTAGCTTTCGGGCATGAATTCTTTCGGAATTTTTCAATAGCGAGTTGGTTTTCATAATTATTGTGTAGTATTGAAGTGAATAAATTAACAAAAGCTATTCACAATATAAATTATTGAAATTCCCATATAAGAGATGGAAAGACAAATACTGAATTTATACCCAATTGATTATCCTTTCGAAACTTTAGTAGCGAGAGCAGAGGCTGATCCTGCAAAGCTCATTTTGAATCCAGATTTTCAAAGAAAATATAAATGGGACAAAGATGGATTCTCTAGAGCTAGTAAATTTATAGAATCTTGCTTAATGAGAATCCCTTTACCAGCATGTTATTTTGCTGAAAATGATCAAAACAATCATGTTGTAATTGATGGCGTTCAGAGGATAACAACGATTAAGAACTTTTTTGAGGATAAGTTTGCTCTCGAAGGATTGACAGTTTATCCAGAACTCAATGGAAAAAAGTTTTCGGATTTAGGAGACCTTAAAAGTGAGCTGGAAAGTACAACTATTAGATGCATCATATTGAGAAAAGAGAATCCAAAAGAACTCATTCATGAAATATTTGCTCGATTGAATCAAGGAGCAGTCCGTTTAAGTGATCAAGAAATCCGACATGCCATTTATCCAGGTATATTAGATGATTTGCTCATTGAACTGGGAAATAATAGTTTTATAAGTGAGTTTCAAAATAGCAAGAGTAAAGAAGATAGGAGTAATGAAGAATTGGTTCTGAGATTTTTTGCCCTAAATAATTCACTTGAAAATTATGAAAACAATTTAGCTGAATTGCTAGATAAGTACATGGTCGAAAATCAAAATATTGACAATAATCAAGCTGAACGCCTTAAAACAGAATTTGAATCAACATTAAACAAATGCTTGAGAACCTTTGATACACCATTTGTCAATCCTACCCTTGACAAGCCTAGGCAAAGTGTTGCTTATTATGATATGATTATGTATAGTTTTAGAGATTTGGACGATGAGTTCATAAATTCTCATAAAACTGAACTGAATGAAAAATTTATTGAATTATGTGAGTTGGATGAATTTCAAAAAACTCTTGCAGGAGGATTACAATTAAAGACCTCCATTCTTAAGAGAAGAGAGTTGTGGGGAAATAAAATTGCTGAAATAGATGGTAACTAAAGCTTTTTTTGATTACAATGAAAAGCTAGAGGATCTTGAAAGAACAATAAACAACTGTAACTCGGTACTGATTTCCGATACTCCTTCAAGCTTTGTTTATGATAATGCGAACTTCTTAACAAAGTCCTTCTTGATCGCTCTTTGTGGCTATCTTGAAACTTATCTTAAGGACGCACTTGAAATACTAATCATCGATTACAATGAGAGAATAAGTCAAGAAGCTTTTCCATACAATTTAATCCGATGGACTATAGAGAATAAGGATAAATCTGATTCAAAAGTTCAAGCTTTATTGGAAAAGAAAAAAACTAAATTCGAGCATTTTCAAGTCAAGTTAAAAAAGAAAGATTTAGATCCATTTATATCTGGAAATCCATACAGAACGAAAGATTTATTTGAAATGTTTGGACTTAATTTGGATGAAGTAGATGATTTCAATAATAGAAAAGAAACAATTAATCACATTGTATTAAAACGTAACAATATACTTCATCATAACGATGATGCATCTGATATATCCAATGCAGATGTGCTCCAATTTATAATAGAAGTAAGGAATTATTCTAAAAAGTTGGATGAATTAATTGAACCAAGAATTAAGAATCGACAACATTGTGTTTAATAAGTGAGTTGGCTTAACATATGAAAATATCTTTTATAGTTATAATTATTCCCACTCCAAAGTGTTCGAATCTAGTTGCGGTAGGTTCACCACTAAAGTAGAAAAAGGCATTCCTTCGGGGATGCCTTTTGCACTTTGTGATGAACCCGTAGCGACTGAGGAACGAAGTCTGCTATTGGATTCTTTTTTCAGAGTGGGATTCTTGTTCGAAGCTGAGATCTCTCTTTTGGAGGGGGAGGATAAGTCTTATTTCCCTAAAACCATTGATTTTATTTAGTTTACAATTATTCAAAACAGTTCGAATTCCATTGGTTTTCAGGCATCCGATAGGCTTCTTCGAAGAGATTTTATAAAATCATCTAAACAAGTTATATTAGTCAATAAATGATAGTGGTTGTGGTAACGGGACAACAAAGCTAAAGTTGAAAATATGAAAACAGATGATAAAATCATTTCAGCCCGATCAGGTTTTGAGCACCTTGGAAAAGCATATAGCTTTGCTGAGAATATTACAGTAAATAAGACCGTAATTGAAAATGTGGACTGTTATTGGTTTGGGAACGAAAGCCTGGTAAATAAACCTAAAATTGTTGTTTATTTACACGGCGGGGGTTTTGTTTTAGGTTCAATTCGATCGCATCAGGCTCTGGTCAGTCATTTATCGAAACAATTGTCGCTTCCAATTCTTTTTATAGAGTATAGTTTGGCACCGGAAAAACCTTATCCGAATGCTATAAATGATATTTTAAGTGTATACAGGCATTTACTCCGTCAAAATCCTAAAGCCGATATAATTTTTATGGGCGACAGTGCAGGTGGGGGTTTGGCAGTTTCAACAATCTCCCGAATTAATGAACGAGAAATGAAACCACCTGCAGTTATGGTTTTACTTTCTCCGCAAGTTGACCTGTCATGTTCGAATGAATCTTTTATAACAAATGCTAAAAGCGATCCTGTTCTTACTCAAAAATTTGTACAGGAATATTCAAATTTATACATTGGCGATAGTAAATTGGCAGAAGCAAATCCTATCGAAACAATGTTTGGACAATTTCCTCCAACTTTGATATTAGTAGGTAGTGGAGAAGTTTTACTCGATGATAGCAGATCGATTTATCAAAAGCTAATTCGTCAGCAGGTAAATGCAAAACTAAGCATCTATGACAACCAACACCACGTTTGGATGTTGAAAGACATTCATACCGCAGCATCGAAAAGGGCAATAAAAGAGATTTATGATTTTATTTGGCCGGACTAAATTACATTCGCAAAAGTACAATGCTCTGCGTTTCAAAGCTTAAAAAGCATTATCACCGGACCGCAAATTATTGATTTTATTCAGTTTTACAATATTCAAATAGGTTCGTATCCAAATGGATATCAAGTATTTGACAGGCTTCTTCGAAGAGATTTTATAAAATCACCTAAACTGGTTATATTCGTCAATAAACAAGTTAGGGGCAATACTTAGACAAGAGAATTAAATAATGACTTCACCAAAAACATATACAACAGATTTTGCTATCTCTAAAGACGGAACACAAATAGGTTACCGACAACTTGGCAACGGTGTGGGACTTATACTTGTTCATGGCGGTATGATGGCTTCACAAAATTTTATGGCACTTGCCAAAGAACTTTCAAATGAATTCACGGTTTATGTTCCGGACAGGCGAGGACGGGGTTTAAGCGAAAAAAATGTAAGAATTTATGGTCTCAAAGCAGAAAGCGAGGATTTGCAAGCTCTCATCAACAAGACAGGAGCTGAAATCATTTTTGGACTTAGTTCAGGGGCAATAATTACTTTACAGGCAGCAATTGAAAATTCCGCCATAAAAAAAATTGCTCTCTATGAACCTCCTATTGCAGTTCATGGGACAAAACCTCTTTCATTTGTCAAAAAATATGAATCCGAAATATCCAAAGGAAACTATGGGAAAGCATTTATAAGTATAATAAAAGGAACTGGTGACTCTTCATTTTTTAGAATATTACCCAAATTTTTAACGGCACCATTGATTAACATTGCAATAAAATCGGAAGCAAAAAAAGACGAAGGAGATGATGTGTCTTTACATAAACTTATTTATGCATTTCAATATGACAATAAAGTAGTTGCCGAATCAAACAACATTATTGACAAATGCAAAAACATGACAACAGAAGTATTGCTCATAGGAGGACAAAAAAGCCAACCATTTTTAAAAATTGTTCTTGACATATTAGCTTCTTCATTAAAAAACTTTAAACGAGTTGAGCTTTTGGGCGTTGGGCATATAGCTGCAGACAATGGAGGAAAACCAAAAATGGTAGCTGATGAATTAAGAAAATTCTTTCGAGCAAATGACAAAAATAAAAGTACGAACCGTTAACACGGGTTTTGTGTTGATGGGTTGGCAGACTATATACAAATTCAGAGCCTAAATGCAAGACAAAAACACAAAATTGGAGAACGGACAAAAGGACAAGATGAGCGTAAAGGTTGTCTCAAACGACCATCCTTATCCTTCTGCCGATATTCAGCAAAAACTTTTACAGCCCCGCAGGCTGACTTCCTATTTTATCGTTTTGATTGAAAGCGGTTCTGTTACCTACAATTTAGATTTACAAGACATCACTCTTACCGACGGTCATTTGCTTTTTGCAATGCCTAATCAGGTATTTGTACCTCCACATAAAACGGACAATCTGAACTATTTCAAGATCATATTTGATGAAAACACACTGGCCCTGCTGCCTCAACAATTTCCTTTTTTGATTAACCCGCTAAACTCACAGGCTATCGTTTTTGACAGGGTTACAAGAGAGAGGGTACGGAAAGTGTTTGAAATTTTGAATCAAATGCTTCATCTAGACGAACAACCCACGGACTCAGAAATAATATTGGCTTACCTGAACTCGCTGTTAGCAGAATTAAACAGTGCGTATTTCAAAAACACAGCACCGGTAACGATGCTAAATCCGAACCTATCGAAATTCGTTGAGTTCAAATTAATGGTGGAAACCCATCTTACGGAGCAACCTTCTGTTAATGAACTAGCCGAAAAACTGGCGTTAACGCCTAACAGCTTATACCGGATCGTAAAAGAATATTCAGGGGTTTCGCCCAAAGATTTTTTCACCAACCGTTTAATGATTGAAGCACGGCGAAAACTACACTATTCACCACTATCCGTAAAGGAATTGGCGTATGAATTGGGTTTTAACGACCCTGATTACTTTTCACGGTTTTTCAAAAAATGTACGGGAAAAAGCGTCAGTGAGTTTTTAGAGGCTCAGCAGGATTAGTCAGGGTAATGAATTGATTTGTCCATCTCCTCCACCTTTTAGCGGCCTACTTTTGCTTCATTAACTTAAATAAAGAAAATGAAGACAGCATTAGTAACAGGAGCTAACAAAAGCATTGGTTTTGAGGTTGCACGGCAACTGGCTCAAAAAGGGATCTACGTTTATCTCGGAAGTCGCAATTTAGAAAATGGCAGAACAGCTATGAATCAATTATTGGCGGAAGGATTAAACAATGTAGAAGCCATTCAACTTGACATTACGGATGACGAATCTGTAAAAAACGCCCGTGCAGAAATAGGCAAGAAAACAAAATCATTGGACATATTGGTCAATAATGCCGGGATTTTTGGTGGCTACCCGCAAGGTGCATTGGATACAACCATAGACCAGTTCAAAGCTGCATACGATGCAAATGTGTACGGGGTAGTAAGAGTTACACAGGCATTTATCGACTTAATGAAAAAATCTTCTGAACCCCGGATAGTAAATGTAAGTTCAAGTCAAGGTTCACTTACGCTGCATAGCGATCCTTCATACAAGTATTACGACTACAAAGGAGCGGTATATCTTTCTTCCAAATCAGCAATGAATATGTATACGGTTGTTTTGGCATACGAACTCAGAGACAGCAACTTCAAAATAAATGCTGTTTGCCCAGGATTTACGAAAACGGATTTCAATGGTCATCGCGGACCGGGAAGTGTTGAAGTTGCAGGCGAGCGAATTGTAACTTATGCCTTGATTGACAAAGACGGACCGACCGGAAAATTCATCAGTAAAGAAAATAATCCTGAAACAGGAGAAGTGCCTTGGTAATAAAGCGTTCGATTTTTCTTTTACTCTTTTCTTTCGCTCTCATACTTACTCCGGGCTTTTTTAAATTTGGACAGATTTTGCTTAATTTGCAGCAATCTTAGCTATCTAAATACCATTAATGTGAAAAAGATATTATCAATTCTTACCACCTGCCTTCTAATCACCACAATTAAAGCCCAAACTTATCATTGGGCAAAATCCTTCGGGGGTGTATCTGATGATCAAGGTCGAGCTATTGCGGTCGATGCCTCAGGAAATGTGTATACGACTGGATTTTTTAAAGGGACAACAGATTTTGATCCGGGAATCGGAACAGCTAATCTTACTTCAACTGGCGGTGATGACGTTTTTGTGCAAAAAATGAATGCTTCCGGTAATCTTCTATGGGTAAAATCATTTGGAGGAACAAGTGATGAGTATACCGAATCCATTGTTTTAGATCCTTCCGGAAATGCTTATATCACGGGCAGCTTTTCAGGAACAGTAGATTTCGATCCTGGTACAGGCACAACCAATCTCACCTCGACTCCCGGCTCTAATACTTTTGTTCAGAAAATGGATGCTTCCGGTAATTT
>NZ_CAMLDC010000016.1 GCF_946478805.1 uncultured Fluviicola sp.
ACTATGTAAACGATAAATCTGATAGGATGCCAATAACTTCATGTCGTGATTAAAATCCTGTCCCAACATGGATCTGTATTGGGTTTCGGCCAGTGCTGATTCGTTCAGCTGTTCATCGTAAATGCCACCCGCATCGAAATATGCATTCATCATGCGATCCCGTGAAGCTTGGAGTGCAGAATCCGACAATGGAAGTTTTGCAACCAACATTTCAGGTGTCAGTGAATCCAATGCATTTGCAGTAGACGGTGTCGCTTCATCAGCAGTTTTGGTAGAATCCGATGGATCGGTAAAACTTGCGAATACCACCCGATCCGATCGTCTCCAATCATCTTCATTGGAACGTTGTCCCCATTGTTTTTTAAATTCTTCGAAACCTTCGTTCTTAGCCTTATCATTATTCCAATAGAATTTGGATCCGTTTCCATTGGAAGGTTTCTTTAATTGGATTTCTTGTAAAGCTGCCAAACGAATTGCGTCCTGTCTTTTACGCTCCTCTTCGTCCTTCTTCATTTTTTTGATTACACCTTCTGCAAAAGCAAGCTGATCTGAAGGTGAGAGTTTCGCAATCCGTTGTACACTATCCTCGTAATGAGCCGTTTCAATTGCATTTACCAAACTTTGCAGTTTGGAAGCCTTGTTTTGGATCGCTTCGTAATTCGGATACGTCTCCGGAATTACTTTCGCGCAACTGTCATAGTACTTTTGGGCACTCAGATAATCTTTTTTGGCAAAACTCATGTCTCCCAAACGCTCAAAGGCCATTCCTTTCTGACGCACATTAGAGATCGAGTAAAATGCTGATTTGGTATAATTTACCTTGGCATTCTCATCATTTGCTTCCTGTTGATCCATTTTACCCATGGTATAATAGATCTGATCTTTGAATTCCGCATTTTTGGTGTCACGAAGCATTTTTTTCAAGCTTTTGCGGACTTTTTCTCCTCCGGCATTCAAGGCATTCTTCAAATTTGCATTGAAACTCATTTCATAACCGGCATTGTATTTCTTCACGCGATTGTAATGATAAGCCGCCTGTCCCCTGTCACCTGCATTCTCATATAATTGACCCAGAATAAAATTGATCCGTGCTTTGTCTTTTGATTTTTTAGCATATTCCAAGGCTTTCGTCAATGCTTTGATCTCACCTTCCGGATCTTTTCTTTTTTCAGCGAAGAGAGCTCTTGTAATCGCCACATCATATCTGAGTTTCTTAGGGAATGGGGCCTGTTCTTTCTCTTTTTTATTCTTGCTCTTTTTCTTTTTAGCCTTGGATGATTTGGAACTTTTTCCTTTAGGGCCTTTGGAGTCTCCGTTTTCCATCGACTCTTGTGCTTTCTCCAGGTTGGTAATTGCAAAATTCGCTTCAGTAAACTTTCCTTGTTCCATGTAAGTTCTCGCCATCCACATTTCCGCTATATACGCTGACTTGTCCGAAGAAAAAAACTTTTTGGTGTATTCAAAGTTCTTGAATGCCAGGTCGTAATCGCGTCTATAAAAATTGGCTATTCCAATCGTAATCCAGTTTTCATCGATCCAACGGTTGTGTTCTTCTTTCTTGGAGGCCGGTTTTTCCATGGAAGGCATGGCATGCCGTTGGATAACCTTCGTACATTTTGAAATAGCTGTATCGATAGGGGAATACATGTTTTTCACTTCTTCTTCGCTCGGCAATTGAAGAATCGGAAGTACGCTGTAGTAATCTTCTTTTTGATTTTCACGATATGTTTTCATTGCTTGTTCCAGCAAGTCATTCGCGTTGAAGTAACCGTTGTAGTGTGCGGTAGTTCCATGATATGCCCTGCTAAGCAAGGTATTCTTCTCAGTAGAACATGCCCATATGAAGGAAAGAATTCCTAAGTAAATCAAAAAATGTATTTTCTTCATTCGAATGAAAAATCTGCGCCGATGTGATTAACGATTAACTAACAAAAGGCAAATATATTGTTTTGTTTATCAAATCGATTCCAAATCCGGTAATTTAGATAATGTACCAAATTAAAAAAACAGACGTTGTGATTTATCCGGACATCGTGTTACATCCTCCGAATCTCTAAAAAATACAGATAGACATCTGTCTATTTGCCCAGTAACAGAAAGGAATACAGACAATTAGAATGTGAGTTCCCGAATCTAAAAATTCATTCTGCATATTAGTGCAGCCTATTTGGTTCCATATTTTTGATGAACTTCCAAAATTTGCTTTGCGTCATTGGCATCGATTCCCAAACTGTCTGCAATTTCTTTTGCACGAAGAACCTGGTCAACGGTCAGGCCGGTACTATCCGTTTCATTGTGCAAGGCATTTTTCAGGAAAATGGTACTTTCTCCAAGTGCAGGAACGGTTTTAGTGGAAACATCCTTTACAGGTTCATAGAGTAAAGAATTCGTCTTGGTCTTCTCAGGGAAAAAATTGCCTTTCTCATCATAAGATTCGATGAGTACAAGCAATACACTGACAATATAAAGTGACTTAATCGTAGCGAAAAGCACTCCCAAAAACTTGTTGAGTGGAGACAATTGAACCACTTTGATCATCTTTTCAATCATTTTTCCTCCGAAATAGATCATTGCGCCGACACCAAGAAAAGTCAATGTAAAAGCAACAACAGGTAAGTATTCCGAATTCCAATTGAAGGAGGTTTTCAACCAATCTGCGGTATAATCGGAGAAATGGATCCCGACGTAAATCCCCACAAGAATGGCCAACAAGGTAAATAACTCAATCACGAAACCATGCTTAAACCCTTTATATGCTCCGTAAAGGATCGGGAGAAGAATCAGGATGTCCAAAAAATTCATGTTCCAAAATTGGGAAATTCGCAACAGAAGATTTCACACCAATTGAAAAGATACAAACGAACCATTGTTAAACAAGTCGGGGCGAAAAATTTTCGCCCCGACTTGTTTCATTAAATTTTATAATCACCCCATATTGGTGAAAATCTGTTGTACATCATCGTCATCATCAAATTTATCCATCATTTTTTCGATGTCCACCAATTGTTCTTCTGTGAATTCAACAGGTGTTGTAGGAAAGCGCTCCAAATTCGATTTCAAGATCTCAATCCCTTTTTCTTCCAATGCTGCAGAGATTGTTCCAAAAGAAGTATAATCCCCGTAAATGAAAATTCGGTCTTCTGTTACCTCAATTTCGTCACATCCGGCATCAATTAATTCCAATTCCAATTCTTCGGGATCGAAAGCTCCTTTATTTTCCAATTCAAAAACAGATTTCCGGTTGAACATAAATTCCAATTGTCCGTTTGGAACAACACTTCCTCCGGCTTTATTGAAATATGACTTCACATTCGCGACCGTACGGGTCGGATTGTCCGTAGCGCATTCCACATAAACAAGGACACCATGAGGACCTTTTCCTTCATAATCCACTTGTGCAAATGATGCGATGTCCTTTTGATTCGCTCTTTTTATCGCCGCTTCAATATTGTCTTTAGGCATATTTTCAGCCTTCGCATTTTGAATTGCCGTACGCAACTTGGCATTGGTAGCAGGATCCTGACCACCTTCCTTAGCGGCCATAGTAATAGCCTTACCTAATTTTGGAAACAATTTGGACATTTTGCCCCAACGTTTTTCCTTAGCTGCTCTACGATATTCAAATGCTCTTCCCATTTCAGTTAATTTATGATGATTGCAAAAATAGTCAAATCCTCAAAATGTTCAAAGAGTTGAAAAAGGTTCAACCGGAACAGAGTGTTTAATTAAGAAACAACTTTTGATACCGATAGCTATCGGGATTTGAACTAAACACTCAAAAGTTAATATATTTACAGAATGAAGCTCGCGGTGAAAATTTTTATGTTTTTTAGCTTGAGTATTCTTTCCGTATCCGGTCAGAATGAATTCGTTCATAGACCACAGTTTCAAACAAAAACAAGCCTGGTCTATTATTATTTTTGGGAAGAATTGGAAGATGGCTCCATTGCGCCCTCCACCATGTACACTCCTTTTAGTCTGAACCGTGTCATTTTGATTGATACTGTCAAATCAAGTAAGCAATGTACATTGAGCGACACCACCTTTATGCAACAAGTATTGGGCATTGGCCGGAACTACAAACTAAAAAAACGTTTTTCGAAAAAGCTCCACGGGAATAAATTGGTGTTCAATTGTGTTTATCCTACGGAACCGCAAACAGTCATTTATATCAAGCGAAAAGGGAGCTGGCGCAGTTACAATGCCAACTTGGTCCTGAATTTCTTTTCCTTTGAGGACAAACTCTCTTTCATATCATCCGGAAACAAGCTTCTTCTAGCATACCAGGAAGACATTCCGGTTAAAAACAATACTTACCGGGTGATTTCCTATTTTAATCGCGACAATGCTGGCGGACCGAGGGAGTTTCCTGCTTTTCAGCATGTCTTTGCTTTTACCGGAGATGAGATAAGCAAGCAAGTTATTCAAAAGCAGCAACCCAAGGCAAGGCGATACCTGGTTTTCGTGAACGGTTACCGCGGTCCGAAATACGACAAACACGAAAGCAGGAACGAAGTTTACCTGAATGACCGCACAAACTACTGGTTTAAAATAGACGACCGGTTCATCAAGCGCCTGGAGCCGGATACCAGTTTTTACCTGGATGGCAGTTTTCCTGTAAGGACCTCTAATCATCAATCCAAACTGGGTTTCGGTTTAAGCTATATCCGTTCGGTAACTGCACGCAGCTCAAACAAAAAATACAAACGACTGAACCTGGTTTCCAATCCGGAGGGTTTTGATTACCGGTATTCAAGAGGCGTTCTTGTTGGAAAAGCTTTCCTAAACGAAATTCACAATACTCCGAACAGCTATCTGACGAAAGACACGATAGATATTGTCTGTCACAGCATGGGTTATGCCTATACTTTGGGATTAATCGAAACAATAAAAGACCAGGTTATTCTCGGCAAATTTTACATGCTCGCACCGGAAAATGCCGCATACAAAGGATTGGATTGGAACAAGTTTGAAGAAGTCTGGCAATACGGATCCAACCTGGGTCAGAAAGATGCCGATGCTCTTTGCTACCAGGACGGTGTGGCCCCGCAAGCTACCGTTTGGGGAATAAACGCCCAACAATCCAATCATGTGGGACGGATATGTTCCCCATATAATTGGCCGAACAAACACTTCGTTCACTCCCACATGGTCTATAGCTACGATTGGATTTTCGACCGGATCCAGAAAGGACAAGCTGGTTATATTCATTAGATATTAATACATTGAGATTTTAGGACTTTAAGACATATTAACTAGTCTTAACATCCTAATATCTTAAAATCCTGACGTCATAAGAGTCCATTCGTCTTTAAAATCATTAATTTTGAACCATGGATTACGCATTAGAACTACGTTACCAAAACCTTGCAAAACAATTGGAGCCAACTTTTGGTCCGGGAATAGATTTACAGGCTATGCTTTTCCTGATTGGTGTAGAGGAATTGGGCGTCGGATATAAACTATTTAAAAAACACGAGAAGACAGATTTGATGCACGTCGCAATCTGTACCTTGCTGGAACCTTATGGATATTACGAATTTAAGGGAAGAGATACGGACAACTGGCCGCATTTCGAGTTCCTGAAAGAACTTCCGCCTTTAAGCGAAGAAGAACAACAGGCTTTCATGAAAGAAGCTATTTTGGAATACTTTGAACACCATGGATATTCCACAAAGAATGTACAACCCTGATTCAGGCATTGGTGAATAGCAACTAGGCAGTAGTTAAATAAGTCATTATAAATCAATCACTATTGCCTAATGCCTGATCACTATTGCCTAATTAACTATATTTGTTCCACTTTAAATAAAAACTATGGATTTTTGGGTTCGCGCAGCTCAGCTGATTTTATCACTTTCTCTTCTAATTGTATTACATGAATTCGGGCATTACCTGCCTGCAAAATGGTTCAATACGAAAGTGGAGAAATTCTACTTGTTCTTTAACCCGTATTTTTCTGTTTTCAAGAAAAAAATTGGTGATACGGAATGGGGGCTCGGCTGGATTCCCCTTGGCGGTTATGTGAAAATTGCCGGGATGGTAGATGAGTCCATGGACAAAGAGCAATTGGCCCAACCACCGCAACCTTGGGAATTCCGGTCAAAACCGGCATGGCAACGTTTAATTATTATGTTGGGTGGTATCATTGTGAATGTGATCGTTTGTTTTGCACTTTACATCATGGTATTGGCTGTTTGGGGCGAAGAAAAAATAGATCAGACTAAAATGGTCAATGGAATGGCGATTCATCCATACATGGAGCAATTCGGTTTCCAACAAGGAGATAAAGTGTTGGCGGTAGATGGAAAAAAATTGGATGAACTTCAGCAATTGGGAGGAGAAATCCTGATTTTCAATATGCGTCATTTCAAGGTGCTTCACTCGAATGGAAAAATTGAAACAATTGTTTTACCGGAGGATATTGGAAATAAAATGTGGGAAAACGGTGCTGAAAAAAACACCTTTGGTTTCAGAGCATTTATGTCAAAAGCAGATAGTATCGCTCCAAAGTCAGCAGCAGCAAGGATCGGATTGAAACCGGGTGATCAATTCTTAAAGATCAATGGCCAGGAAATCATTTTCCACGATCAATTGACTTCCCAGTTGTACCACAGTAAAGGTAAAAAGGCTCACATCATCCTTTTAAGAGATGGAAAAGAAATCGAGAAAGACGCATTTATCGGGCAAGATGGTCTGTTAGGGGTCAATTTCAAAGATCTAAAGATCAGTTCGGATACCAGTGCTTTCTACACGCAAAATTATTCTTTTGGTGAAGCATTTGTTTCCGGTTTCGGAAAAGGGCTCCGCACAATGTACATGAATGTGGCGCAATTCAAATATGTGGCTACTGCTAAAGGGGCAAAATCTGTTGGCGGAGTTGGTTCGATCGGAAAACTATTCCCTCCTGTTTGGAACTGGCAAGCTTTCTGGACACTGACTGCTTTCCTTTCCATGATGCTTGCAATTATGAATTTGCTTCCTATTCCGGCATTGGATGGTGGACATGTCATGTTCTTATTGTACGAAATGATCACAGGTCGTGCGCCGGGACAGAAGTTTATGGAATATGCCCAATATGTTGGATTCTTCTTGCTTTTGGGGCTCATTCTTTACGCCAATGGAAAAGATCTGGTCGGAGCAATTACCGGATAGTTGAACAAAGCTGACTATGGCTAAATAACGGGGAGTCCATAATTTCTTCTTTGCACTCTTTAACAACTAAAAATTACGAAATATACGAATGGTGGCATAAGTTGAAAGATTTATGCCATTTTTGTAAAAAAGAAACACATGAAACATTTACTATTATCAATTCTATTTCTTGCTGTAGTTGGAACCTCTATAGCACAAACAACCGGACAAATTTCCTATTCAATGGATTTCTCCAGTGACAATCCGGATATGGCAATGGCTATTCCGATGATGCAAGGTTCAACAATGGAGTTGTTCTTCATGCCTGAAAAATCAAAAATTGATATGACGATGGGTACGTTCATGAAAATGAACACAGTTGTGGATGTCAAAGCAGACAAAGCTTTAATGTTAATGGAAGTAATGGGTAATAAGACCGCTACTGAAATGAAAGAACTTTCTAAAGCTGATAAAGAGGAGAAAACAGATGAGCCGAAAGTGGAGGTAACTTCTGAAACGAAAGATATCGTTGGTTACAAGTGTACCAAAACGATTTCTCGCGATGCAGATGGTAACGAAACAATTATGTGGGTTGCTACAGATTTGAAGGCTTCATTGAAAGGACATCAACAGTTTGGAAACAGCAAGCTGTCGGGGGTTCCATTGGAATTTTCCACTGTAAACAATGGAATGTCTATTCACTTTGTTGCGACTAAGTTCAACAAGAAAGTAGACAAGAAAATCTTTAGCTTGGCTATTCCGGAAGGATATACAGTAGTATCTGAGGAAGATCTTAAAAACATGGGAGGAGGACAATAATCCCTTTCCACTAAAAAACAAAACCCCGAAGCAGATGCCGCAATCGCTTCGGGGTTTTTTAATATCAGATATTTTTCAATTTGATAAACTTCTTGGTAAATGTTCCTGAATTCTTATGCACTGTAATAACATAATTTCCGGACGGTTTCCCATCCATGTAAACAGGAACCAGGTGTTCTCCCGGTTGGAACTCTTTCGAGCACACTTCACTGATCAATGTTCCGCTCGTATCATACACCCGGATAGTCACTTTTTCTCCGGTACATTTAAACTTCAAGGTCGTCTGGTCTACACAAGGGTTCGGGAAAATCAACACATCATTTTCTTTCGAATACTCATCCAATCCCAAATTGCACGAATCCAAAACCGGGATAAAGTTAATCGTCTGTTCAAACATTCCCTGAATTTCTGTCGTATCCGCCTCAAACCAATCTCTCAAAATAGATGCGTAAACGTCTCTGAAATCAATTTGCATCGGGACACCAACCTGATCCACAACTGTATTGGAAATAACCGGGTTTGGCCCGATAATCCCGCTGCTGATGCATGCGCCGAACAGGAACAAAGGAGCAGCATCACCGTGATCTGTTCCGTCACTGGCATTGGAAGCAACTTGTCTTCCAAATTCAGAAAATGTCATTCCTGCAACACGATTCTCCAAGCCCAGTAAGCTTAAATCATTTTGAAATGCCGCAACTGCTGTAGAAACACGAGAAAGTAAACTTGCATGCGCTCCGGTTGTCGGTGCTCCCGAAACCACTTGGGCATTGTGTGTATCGAATCCATTCACATTCACAATGTAAATCTTTGTCTTCAATCCCCCGGAGATCATCTGTGCGATGTATTTCAGGTTTTTTGAAACATCGTCGGCAGGATCATACATTGTGGAAAGTGAACTTCCGGCATTTGCAGCAGCATTCACCTGAGCTCCATAAGCATTTGCCTGCGTGATCAGGGTGGACAAATATTCCATGTGTGAACCGTAATAGGTTCCATCATTTACCTGTCCCGACTCTACCAGGTTGTAGCTGTCAAACGGGTTATTGATTGCAACGGAAAAATTTGCTGCTAATCCCTGACAAGTTGCAGACACTTCGTATCCCATACTGATTGCAAACGGATCCGGGTTCTGTGTATTCGGATAATCGTCCGGGAAGTTCGGAAACTCCTGGTCCAGATATCTGCCGAGCCAACCGCGCGTTGCATTTTGGTCCAACATACCGGACGTCCAGATATCCATGGATCGAAAGTGTGACCTGTTTTGTTCCGGATATCCGACATTCTGAATAATGGATAAACGCTCATTATTAAACATGTCACGCATTCCCGACATGGATGGATGCAACGCATTCGTCGGAGTAATTGTCAGTAACTGATTCTGCGGAATCAGGATATTTGATCGCTGAATAGACAAATTGGAATATTGGTCCAGCGGAACCAAGGTGTTTAGTCCGTCATTTCCTCCATTCAATCGGATAATTACCAATACCCTGTCTTCAGCTGATTTTGAAGTCTCAAACAAATCTTCTGTTACGGCTCCAAATTTAAAGTTCTTTAAAACGAGTGGCACTCCAATGGATGAAAGTGCAACCGACTGTACAAAATTTCTTCTTTTCATAGTTTCTGATTTTGGTCTACACTTACATTACTTGGGATTGAGGCAATTGGAACAATCTATAAAGTACCAATTCCACCCGCTGCCGAACGGGACCACTTACAGTCGCGTTCCCCGGATCCGCTATATAATCATTGTATTGAACTGTCCATTCAAAATCAGGTTGTCCATTCGTCAAAATGGACTTCAAAACCACTTTCTCCGTAACAGAAACTCCTTTACAGGTAAAGACCGTCAGAATATCATCAATTACCTGTGGCGCACTTGACGGTAAGCTTAAATTATTGACGAAATTAAGTGCGTCCAGTTTGAATGCATTTCCACTCACCACAATTCCATTCGTAACAGTCATCATCGCTCCAAGATCAAATCGTAGTTTTAATAAACTGGAATTTGCCCATAGCCTGGTGAAGGCAGGAGTTTGATAATATGCCGTCCAACCTCCGACACTCGGAGCTCTCAAATATTCCATTCCCATTACCTGGGCCATGTAATAAAGGTTCAGATAGATTTCATAATTGATGGGAACCGAATAACCGGGAGCCGAACCGGATGCATTCAGCATACTGAATAATAACTCCAACGGATTCTTGATGATCGCTCCACGAACGGAAATATCATAAAAATGTTCACTTTTCAGCAATTGATCAATAACCGGCAATACGTCGAAATTATTGGAAGTCAACGTAGAAGCCATATCAGCAATTACCGTACTTTCCACACTGGCTGTCAAGTCATAATTGACAAACCAACGGTAGATTTTCCGGCACAGATACTTTGCCATATCCGGCTGACTGAAAATAATATCCACATAATTTGCATATTCTGCATTTCCAGCATCTGAAACGACCGCCGAACCAAAATAAGAACTCAGGGTTTTGCTTGAAGTATCGTGCAGTACCGAATAAAACACGCTGGAAGGTTGACTTACAGTCGTACTGTATAAGTCTGCAACTGTCCAACCGGTTAAGATCTTAGCGCCCGCAGCAACATCCGCTTCGGTATAATTCGTGTAATCACCCGTTCCAACCTGAGGTCCTTTCCCCACTGTAAAAAGCTCCAATAATTCTCGCGCGTAATTTTCATTTGGGGAAAAAAGATTGTTTGTAGCCCCATTCAGGAATAAAAGCATCATTGGATCGATTGTCATGTCTTTGACCAACTGTTTAAAGTTTCCAAGACAATTCAAGCGATATTTTTCATGCATTCCGTAAACAGCTTTCGCCTCATTTGTCCCATCCACGCCAAAATGGTTGTCCCAAAACAAACACATTTTTTCTTGAATACTCACTGTTGGCTGATTGATGCGCTGCATGAACCAGGCTCCCAATGAATACAAACGTGCATTATTTGTGGGACCAGGACTAGCCGGATATACGTCATTAATCCAAGTTGACCCTACAGCCGTGACAGCTTCATCCGGGTGAAAAGCCAAAGGTGGCGAAACACTTGGAAGAGTCAACAATTGGGTAACGGTAGCATTCATCCCATTCGATACAGCTTGTGTAATTTGAGTGAAAGTCGGACCAAACATGGTTCTTCGCAACAAATGAGCAGCTTCCGCTTTTGTCCACGCGCCAGTGTATGGAGTTAAACTTAATGAGATGGGCTCCTGTACATTTTCTTCAGGAATCATAATAGTATGTTTTAGCGGGAGCAAATTAGCACAAAAAGTCGGAACAGGCAAGACAGACTAAGTATCTTGCGATTTTCAACTAATTCGTACTATAAAGACCCGATATTCAACAACCAAAATACCCGATTAGTATTTGATCAGTTGGGTTGTTTGCACATTCCCCATACTATCCTGAATTCGCACCAAATACGTTCCTGCATGCCACATTTGGGCATCCAATACTGTTAAGGAAGTCTCCAAAGAACCCGTTGTAATCTCACGCCCCGACAAGTCATAAACTCCATAGACTCCACTGACATCTGTTTGAATAGTGAAATTTGCATTACTTGGATTCGGATAAATACGTGTTGCCGATAAAGACGATTCGTTCAAACCAAGGGCGCAATTATTCAAGGCATCAAATGTAGGATCGGTAAATGTAAAGGTTCCTCCATCCGGGCAGCGGGCATAGGAAATATCCGTTGTCTGCATTCCGAAATCAACCTGATCATAAATTGTTGTTCCGTCCGAAAGCACAACAGATTCCCCTGAAGCACTTAATTTGAAATTGGCATGCAAACCACTTTGCTCGGTGTCATTATCCACCCAAATAATCAATACGTCGTTAGCATTGACAGCAGTTCCTACCGGAATTTGCCACTTGGTCAGATTGGTAGCATCATCCGACAGGTACAATCCGGACAAATCCTTTGCTGTTGCAGTATGATTATACAATTCAACCCAATCATCGTTTTCACCATTTGAATCGTACGCAGTTGAACCGTTATCAGCCATTAATTCATTCACCAAAATATCACCAATAGCAGGCAAAACAATCGTGATGTTCACTGTATGAAACTCATGTTCTGCTCTGGCCGGACTGAAAATTCCGGCATTTGCATTTTCGGCGTAAATGTAATATTCCATTGTAATTCCGTTCAAAACAACGTCTGTCCCATACACATGATCACCCGAAGCTCCATCATTGTGCATTCCATCATCATACATTTGAACTCGATTAAAACGTAATGGATGCTCCAGACGATATCCAAGAAATACGGTAGATTCATTTGTACATGTAGCTGTAATTGTAATCGTTTCTCCATAATTAGGAGCATTATTACTCGCTGCATATGCCGTAATTGTCGGAGCTGCTAACAAATAATCTGCATTAGACTGAAAATAGGTCACACGAGCAGCCATCAATTGTTGAATTCCCGGAACTGAACCTCCTCCGGGACCACCACCGGTAACTGTTGTTGTCATTCCATTCTGGAATTGCGTATAAGTATAAAACTTATACGGATCTGCCTGAACGGATGCATCAATAGTAGTTCGCAATGTATTGGCTGTCGTCAGGTAATCCCCTGAAGCAAAAATCTCCTGAACAATGGTTCTAAGGTGTGCCATATACATCCGCTTATACATCGGATTAGCCATTACTTTTAGAATCAATGGATGATTTGCAGATGTGCTGTTCGAAAAAGGATCAAGCGTAGTTGCTGTGTAGGACTGCCCTTGGGTCGGACCTCCCGGAAACCCTGCAAAACTCATATTCAAATCCCAGACAGTTGTAACAAATCGATCATTCAAATCCTTGTACAAATAGTAATTCTGACGGAATGCTCCGGAGTAAGAATCCAGGTTCACCAATACATTGTTGTATGCAAGCATCCAGATGGCGCGATCCATATCTAATTTGGATTCAATTGCTGAAAAGTTATTGTTCAAAGTATTCGTCAGATCCACCAGATCATTCCATCCGTAATTCGATTTCAATTCATAACCATTCGCATAAAGCGAACTATCCGAACCTAAATACTTCAAATCAGGATTAACCGAGGTTCCCTGACCTGCTCCACCGATCGGATTGCATTTGAAAAATGAGTCGTCAGAAGTATAATAATGATCCCCATTGAATTTGGAATTAATCGATTCTGCACTGGAATATACCCCACGCAACGTCCCATTGATGTAAACATTGGCGAAATTTGCCTTCGGGCAATCCATATACTGTTCCAGGATTGCGTAAGAAAGTACCTCCCGGATCACAGATGGGTCCTGGTACCCATTTTGCAGTTTGATGTCTGTATAACCTTGATAATCGTAACTTCCGTGTGTGTAATCCAATGCGATGTGGATCGGGTTCTTATTGTTGTTGGAATTATAAGAACTGTTACCCTTATATTTTACGCCAACACTGTCGAAAGACGTTCCATTGATCCGAACGGAATCTGCCAACAAGTAATCTTCCGTTGTGGAAGCCAGCGCATCCAGTTGTGCATCCCAACTCGAAGAACTGAAGAATATCTCAATCTTTTGAACGGTTGATCTGTCGTAGAATCCCTGTGCACGGGATAATCCGGTAAAAAAGGTGCATGCAAGCACCACCAATAAGATAGTTTGTTTCATGTTGTAGTTTTCCTTATGATGCGCTATATTACCAAAGGTTTAATGAATCATTAAAATAAAATGAAGTAACTCACTTATTTTCTGTGAAATCAGAGTTTCCCGAAGTCGAATTCACAAACAGAATGTTTCTTTTCAAGCCAGAAAATTTGGTTCTTTTTACTGCGCTTCCTTTAAAGACTGATTGAAAAGTGAGTTCATCCAATTCCTTCCAGTCTTCTTTCGAAAAAGATAAAATGGCCTCTTTCGGTTCAAACTCCGGATCGGTATGTGGCTTCGAAAAACGATTCCACGGACATACATCCTGACAAATATCACAACCGTAAATCCAATTCTTCATATTGCCGCGAAACAATTCAGGTAAATCCGAATCTTTCAATTCGATAGTTGCATACGAAATACATTTAGATCCGTTCACAATGTATGGAGCTTCAATAGCATCCGTCGGACAAGCGTCAATACATTTGGTACATGTACCACAATAATCCCGGATCGGTCCGTCGGATTCCAATTCCAGATCGCAAATGATTTCGGCCAGGAAGAAAAAGGATCCAGCCTTGGGTTGAATCAGGTTCCCGTTTTTACCCAACCAGCCCACACCGCTTTTTTCCGCCCAGGCTTTTTCTAAAATAGGAGCGCTATCCACAAATACACGACCTTCAATTTCACCGATCTCTTGTTGCAATTCCGCTACAAGTTGTTTCAACTTGGCCCTTACAACATCGTGATAATCCTTCCCGTACGCATATTTGGAAATATGGAAAGAATCCGTTCGCTGGATAGTTTGAGGAAAATAATTGTATGCCAGGGAAATCACTGTTTTTGCACCCGGTACCAATAAGCGGGGATCCAATCGCATGTCAAAGTGGTTTTCCATGTAGGACATTTTCGCGTGCTTTTCAGCTTTTAGCCAATTAGCCAACCTGGGTTCTTCCGATGCTAAAAAGTCGGCTTTGGAGAAACCTACATGCAGGAATCCCATCCCTTCTGCTTTTGTCCGAATCAGATTTTTTAATTGATCTTGCTGCATGGTTTAAACATAGCGACTTGCTTGTATTTCTATCAATACAAACGGCATATAAAATTAGTCATACTGATCGAATTTTGGAAATAACCGCCGATGATCCGGATTCAGCCAATAATAACTAAACTTTTCGTTATTTCTTTCGAGAAGGTGGTTATTCCGTATCTTTATGGAAACAAAAATCATCTATATGAAAAAAATCATTTTAATGATGCTTCCATTGCTTGTCGCATCTACCTTATTCGCCCAGAAATCAGAATATACCTATGTAGACGGTCTTTTAGCTATTGATGGACAAGATGTAGCCCGGATCGTTAAAATCAAAGACACTGAAAACATGGGGCTTACCAGTACCTTCGAAGTAAGTTCAATGACCGGGGAAAAACTAATCATTGCAGCATACGCTGGCGAGTTTGAACAAGATCCCAACAACAATATGGATCACTTTTACCGGATCACTTTTTTAACAGCTAATCAAATCGGGATTTTTACCGTGTCGAAAATGGGAACCGAGAAGTCTCTTGCCAAGCTTTTAGGCAAAAGCGGCATTTTTGCCAATGGAGGATTAGATGATCAAAAAGTGCAGGAGTTTATTGCAAAGAAAGGTAAAGCACCAAAGATTGCGATGGATTATTCACTTGTGAACCGAAACAAAAGCTGGCCTACCAACTTGAAAGAGGATAAAACCATCGAGCAGGATTCAAAAATCATCGGCAGCTTTAAAGATATTAGTGTTAAAAGTACCGGTAACGATACGTATGAATTTAAATTACCTTCAGGTGTGACAATTGCCAAAGCAACATTTACGGGAGGTAACAATGCGAAAAACTGTGAAATGCATACGATGAAAGACAATTTGAGACGTACAGTGCCAATAGCTTCGGCTGACAATGTTACATTCAGTGCATCTTCCATTGATCGCAATCAGTTGGTTTTGGAGCGCATCGTGAAATGGTTGATCGCCAATCAGTATTTATAGTAAATAATAGGGGAAGAATCCTGTTTTGTACGGGATCTCCCCTATGTTTTTATTAAATATAGAATTCAAAAAACATGATATCGTTAACTAACGAAGGTCATTAGAATAATCCTCCTTGCTGCCATCCGAAATCAAACCCCAAATGCTCAAAAGCCTTTTGTGTTGCTTTCCTTCCACGGGGTGTTCTCATCAGGAATCCTTCCTGGATTAAGAACGGTTCATATACCTCTTCCAAGGTTCCGGCATTTTCACCGATGGCGGTAGCAATGGTCGTAAGTCCGACCGGTCCACCTTTGAATTTATCGATCAAGGTTTTCAGAATTCGGTTATCCATTTCGTCCAAACCGTATTTGTCCACATTCAATGCATCCAACGCATGATTCGTAATGGCAAGAGTAATCGTTCCATCTCCTTTTACCTGGGCAAAATCACGGACTCTTCGCAAAATAGAATTCGCAATCCGGGGTGTACCTCTGCTTCTTCGGGAGATTTCATACGAAGCCTGTTCGTGGATGGGAATATCCAATAACTCTGCGGATCGTTCAATAATGGAAACCAAGGTTTCCAGATCGTAATATTCCAATCTCAAATTGATTCCGAATCGGGCTCTTAGAGGCGCTGTAAGCAATCCGGAACGCGTTGTGGCACCAATCAGGGTAAATGGGTTCAATGTAATCTGAACAGTACGTGCATTCGCCCCGGAATCGATTAGAATATCGATGCAGTAATCCTCCATTGCCGAATAAAGGTATTCCTCCACAACCGGGCTCAACCGATGGATCTCATCAATGAAAAGCACATCGCCCTCACTCAGGTTGGTTAGAAGTCCGGCCAAATCACCTGGTTTATCCAGAACCGGTCCACTGGTGACTTTAAATCCTACTTTGAGTTCATTCGCAATGATATTGGCTAAAGTGGTTTTTCCCAATCCCGGAGGACCGTGGAGCAACACATGATCCAAAGGTTCGTTTCGTTGGGTGGCAGCCTTGACAAAAATCTCCAGGTTTTCCACCACCTGCGGTTGACCGGCAAAATCATCCAATAGTTTTGGGCGTAACACTTTATCGTACTCCTTTTCAGGATTCGATGCCTCAGATCTGTAGTCAAATGATTCTTCGTCCATGTATTAATTACAAAAATACGAAATCATCTTCATGAACCTATGTGGTTAAAAAGAAAAAGTCCCCGCTCGTTTCCGAACAGGGACTCCCAATATTATTTATGTAAAATCTTAATGATCTCCTTCTTCTCCTTCTCTTAAAGGAACAATCTGAGGAATGAAATCTTCCTCCGCACCAGGCTTAGAATAATCATATGGCCAACGGTGAACTTCAGGAATTGCTCCCGGCCAGTTTCCGTGAACATGTTCTACAGGAGTCGTCCATTCCAATGTATTCGATCTCCAAGGATTTTGAACTGCCTTAGGACCTCTGAAAATACTATAGAAGAAATTGAATAAGAAAATCAACTGACCAAATGCAGCAATAATTGCAAACACTGTGATAATCACATTCAAATCCATGATCATATCCTGTGCAGGTTTATCAAATTCGCCATATACTGAATAATCATAATAACGACGAGGTGCTCCTGCCAATCCAACAAAGTGCATTGGGAAGAATACTCCGTATGCTCCAACGATAGTCACCCAGAAATGTGCATATCCTAAACGCATGTTCAACATACGACCATACATTTTAGGGAACCAATGGTAAACCCCGGCAAACATTCCGAACACAGCCGACATACCCATTACAATGTGGAAGTGGGCTACAACGAAATAAGTATCATGCACTGCGATATCCAATGCTGAATCCGCCAGGATAATTCCGGTTACACCACCTGTGATGAACGTAGAAACCAATCCGATAGAGAACAACATAGCCGGAGTATAGATATTGGAACCTCTCCAGATTGTAGTGATGTAGTTAAACACCTTTACAGCGGAAGGAATCGCGATCAATAAGGTCGTAAATACGAATACCGAACCGATGAACGGATTCATACCTGTAACGAACATATGGTGACCCCAAACGATGAACGATAAGAAACCGATTGCCAGGATCGAACCGATCATTGCACGGTACCCGAAGATAGGTTTACGTGAATTTGTAGATATAATCTCCGAAGTCAGACCAAGTGCCGGTAATAATACGATATATACCTCAGGGTGACCTAAGAACCAGAATAAATGCTGGTATAATAATGGTGATCCACCATGATTCTCTAACATTTCAGAACCAACGATGATATCGGAAAGGTAGAAAGAAGTTCCAGCCAAACGGTCCATCATCAACAACAATGCAGCTGATAATAAAACCGGGAAAGATAACACTCCTAGAATTGCGGTAATGAAGAACGCCCAAATTGTCAATGGCATACGGGTCATTTTCATTCCTTTGGTACGCAAATTGAAAATAGTAACGATATAGTTCAATGAACCCAACAAAGACGAAGCGATAAAAATAGTCATGGATACCAACCACATAGTCATCCCCAAACCTGAACCTTCAATTGCCTGAGGCAATGCAGATAACGGAGGATAGATTGTCCAACCAGAAGATGCAGGTCCTGTTTCGATAAACAAAGAGCTCAACATGATCAACGAGGAAATAAGGAACATCCAATAAGACAACATGTTCAAGAAACCTGAAGCCATATCACGTGCACCAATTTGCAACGGAATAAGTAAATTCGAGAATGTACCGGACAATCCACCCGTCAATAGGAAGAATACCATGATCGTACCGTGGATAGTAACCAATCCCAAATACATACTTTCTTTCATTACCCCTCCCGGAGCCCAAGTCTCACCCAAGAAAAATGATAAGAAGTCTGATTCCTCACCTGGCCAAGCCAATTGGATACGGAACAAGATAGATAATAGCATCGCTACTACCCCCATAAACACAGCAGTCATCAAGAACTGCTTTCCAATCATTTTATGGTCTTGACTAAAAATATATTTAGAAATAAAACCCTCTTCATGGTGATGATGTCCATGAGCGTCGTGAGGTGCGTGTGCTTCGTGAGCTGCCATGATTTTATTTTTTTACTTTATTGTTATATAATTACTTCGTTGCCTGATTACATTACTGCCGGAACAGAATCTTTTGCTGACACTGCAGTGGAATCAGCCGGAGCTGCTGCCTTCGGTTTTCCTACTGCATATGTGTTTCTGAATGTCTTACAGGCATCAGCAGCCTTCGGATCGAACTTGGAAACTTTCGTATACCATTTCTTGTAAGCAGGTTTATCCAATACCACCACTATCAATTTCATTTTGTAGTGCGATGAACCACAAATCTTGTTACACATCAAGATGTAATTGAACTTAGGATTGTGCATCTTATCGCGCATTTCCGAAGTAGTAATTGTTGGTTGGAATTTAAAACGTGTTGTCTGACCGGGAACCGTATTCATCTGAGCACGGAAGTGAGGCATGAATGCCGAGTGAATCACGTCTTTCGAACGGAAGTTGAATTCGTAATCCTGTCCTTTACATAAGT
The DNA here is from genome assembly GCF_946478805.1 of uncultured Fluviicola sp. Next base: position 19,105 of record NZ_CAMLDC010000016.1, read on the forward strand.
ACAATGTATCGTTCGCATTGAATACCAAATCATCCATTGCGCGGGCATCCAACGCACTGCTATGACGTGCTTTCAATTGGTACAACATACGGATCATACGCTCTTTTCTAGCCAAATCTTTCACCATCAAATCATGATCTTCCGGAACGAAAATCAATTTAGGGTCATTCAATTTAGATTCTAAAGCATGAATACCTGTTGAACTGTTTTCCATACTATCAATCGCATCCTGAATTGTTTTAGTAGTCAACAAAGCCAACGGATTGTTTTCATTTGTCAATTTGTAATCAAAGTAACCCAATGTATTGTCGTCACCTGCCATACGAACTGTCCAGTCAAATTGTTTGGAGAACAACTCCAATCGAATTGCTTCGTCGGGAGATTTATCAGTTTGCTCGTTCCACGATTTCAACCCCAGGATGATAATTACCGCAAGAACAATTGCAGGAACAACCGTCCAAACCAATTCCAGGCGATTATCGTGTGGGAACCAATATGCTTTTACTCCCGGTTTGCGAACGTATTTGAATGCAAATCCAAAAAGCAATCCATTTGTCAGGAAGAATACTGCAGTGATGATCCACAAGTTCAAATCCATCAACCCATCCGTCGATCTTCCGTGAACTGAAGCCGCTTCTCCACGACCTGTAAACCCATACTCGCTGAACAAGTAGATTACAGATGCGAAAAACGCCAACATAAACACCAATAATAAGGCTGCATTCAAACGGTTATCGCGATTCGGAACATCTTCCTCACGACGGTTTCTTAATTTAGAAGAAAGCTCATACATACGCATCAACTGTGCGATGGCAATAACTCCTAAAATGATAACTATTAATACAATTAGCTTTGTCATGTTTTTTATTTTATCGTAACAACAAGTGCCTTATTAAATTTCGTGGTGAATACTTTCGTCCAGGAACGGGTGATTTACCGGCATCAATGGAGCTTTGGTTAGGTTCGTCAGGATGATTCGAATGAAGAATCCTAAGAACAACAAAGCCATCCCGATTTCCATCGCACCGATGTATGCAGATTTACCCATTGAACCTCCCATTACCATCAAGTATGCATCTACCCAGTGACCTGCGAAAATGATTACTCCAACTGCAGTCAAAACACCAGCGTGTCTTTTTGCATCGCGAGACATCAATAACAACATTGGGAATGCGAAGTTGATGAAGAACATACCGAAGTACAGTAATTTGAAATCCTCAATACGTGTCAAGTGGTAAGTTACCTCTTCCGGAATATTTGCGTACCAGATCAACATGAATTGAGAGAACCACAAATAAGACCATAAGAAAGAAGTTGCAAATGTCCATTTTCCTAAATCGTGGATGTGGTTTTCATTTACCTTACTTAAATATCCTTGTTTTTTCAAATACAAAGTCAACGTCACCAAAACAACCATTGTAGAACACCACATTCCTGCGAATACATACCATCCGAACAATGTCGAGAACCAGTGTGCATCAATTGACATGATCCAGTCCCATGCAGAAGTTGAAGAGAACACAGCAAAGAATACAAGGAATAAAGCACCTTTTTTGTAGTTCTTGAAGTGAATCGCAGTTCCTCCGATCTTATCCTCTTCCAATGAACGCATCTTGAAACCTCTCCAGAAAATGAAGTAAACCCCCATATAAGCCAGTGTTCTGATCCAAAAGAACCCTTGGTTCAAATAAGCTGATTTCTTTACCAGGATCGGATCGTGCTCTACATGTGCACTATCCATCCACACATAAATACCACCACCTTTCATAAGAGAAATAGTCAACAGGGTAACCAGCATCAAGGCAATACCATATGGTAAATAACCTGCTACTCCTTCAATGACACGCTTCACGGATGCATACCATCCTGTTTCTGTTGCGTACTGCAATGCAAGGAAGTATAACGCTCCCAAACCGATTGCGAAAAAGAAGAAGCTATCTACTAGTAAGTTCCCTAAGAAACGTGTTTGAAAATGCTCCCCATTATGATGAGAATCTGTAAACTCAACCCAAACACCCAAACAGATGCCGATAACTCCTAACAACATCAGGATTACCGTAAGGGATTTTGCTTTTGATGAAACTTTGAATTCCATTTTTGTTCGTTTTCTTTCTTAGTAAATATTACATTCCAGTTGTATCCGCTTTCGCCATAGTTCCCCAAGCAGGAGCACCATTTGCATCAAACGTTCCATACTTTGGATCTTGGAACTTTCTTACGTAGTGCACCAAAGTCCAGATTTCTTTCTTATTCAGCAATGAAGCGTGAGAACCCATCATGTTCTTACCGTAGTAAATCGAGTAGAACATTTGTCCTTCCGCGATCGACAAACCACTTAAGACAGCCGCACCGGTATAAGCACCTGATTTCACCATCGGACCTTCTCCGTCACCTTTCTCACCATGACAGTGATTACAGTTGATTTGATACAATGCTTTTCCATCAGCGAATATCTTATCAGCAACTTCTTTGGAAGTCAACTTCAGAGGGTTCACATCCGCAGCAGCCATTTTGTATTCGTAATCTGCATCTTCATTGGAAGACAAGTCATACTGGTATAAACCGTGCGACTCTGCAAACAACCTTCCTGGCATACGGTGGTATGGAAGTAAGGTATGAACAGTTGCCGAATCAGTACCCCAATAAGGAATTGCGTAACGCGGCGGAACCATTGCGGAACGACGCATTTTCATTTCGTCATTGATCTGACCACGAACTTCACCATAATCAACATATGGTTCAATCGCAGGAGAACGATACATATCAGGCATGTATTCCAAACCTGCACTATCAGGATCAGAAGTACACGCTGCAGCTAGCAACGCTACCAAAGAAAACTGTGCAAATGCCTTGAATTTTACTTTCATCTGTATTGGTCTTTAAAACGCTGTAAGACTTACTCTCTACAGTTAATTAATGAATATCTTTTTGATCTACTTCTATCACTCCTGTCTCATTCAACATTGCCATCAATTCCCCTTCGGAAAATTGACCGTTGTCTGACAAACGCAATTCCATTACGAACTTATCATCTGTTGTGCGAGGATCCGGATTCGTTGCAGGCATTCCCGGTAACGTCTTATTCAATAACAAATAAGTGATCGCCATTCCGTGAGCAGCACACAATACCGTGAACTCAAACGTAATCGGAATAAACGATAAAACGTTATCTAAATAGCTCATGCTTGGTTTACCACCAATGTTCATCGGCCAGTCATGAATCATGAAATAATTCATTCCCAAAGTTGCCAACGCAGTTCCTGTCAAACCGTACAAGAACGCCATAATACCTAAGCGCGTTTGTTTCACCCCAATGATCGGATCGATACCGTGAATCGGGAACGGAGAAAACACGTCAGCTACTTTAACTCCTTTAGCGACTAACTTCTTTGCGCCATCTTTTAGCACATCGTCGTCGTCATACATTGCATAAATTACTTTCTCTGCCATGTCTCTCTATTAATGATTATGAGTATTGTCATGGTCATCATGTCCGTGACCGTTTTTAGCAAAATAAGGGTGAACCGGAGCGGTATCGTTCTTATAAGATTCACCTGATGATTTCAAGATTGTTTTCAATTCGTTCAAAGCCAATACCGGGAAGAAACGAGCAAACAACAAGAAGAACACGAAGAACAAACCAATCGTTCCGACATATACACCTAAGTCAATATGACTTGGGTAGTGCATAGACCAAGAAGATGGCAAGTAATCACGGTGAATGGATGTTACGATAATTACATAACGCTCGAACCACATACCGATGTTTACAACAATTGAAATGATGAATGTAAACAACAAACTTCTACGTAAAGGACGGAACCACATCAACTGTGGAGATACTACGTTACAAGTCATCATTGACCAGTATGCCCACCAGTATGGTCCGGTTGCTCTGTTGAAGAAAGCGTATGCCTCATACTCGACCCCTGAATACCAGGAAATGAATAACTCGGTAATATAAGCCGTACCAACTATCGAACCTGTTACCATGATTACGATGTTCATATACTCAACGTGACGTGTGTGAATGTAAGCTTCCAACTTCATCGCCTTACGCATCACAAGTAGAAGTGTCTGTACCATGGCAAAACCAGAGAATACAGCTCCTGCTACGAAGTAAGGAGGGAAGATTGTTGTATGCCATCCCGGAATAACCGATGTGGCGAAGTCAAAGGATACAATCGAGTGAACCGAGAATACCAATGGAGTGGCAACACCTGCTAGTACCAATGATACCAATTCGAAACGATTCCAGTGCTTAGCGCGACCTGACCATCCGAAAGAAAGAATGGAATACATCTTCTTAGGAATTGGTTTTTTCACTCTATCACGGATTGTTGCGAAGTCCGGAATCAAACCGATATACCAGAATACCAATGATACGGATAGATACGTTGAAATCGCGAATACGTCCCATAACAACGGTGAGTTGAAGTTTACCCACAATGAACCGAAGTGGTTTGGTAATGGAAGCGTCCAGTAACCTACCCATAAACGACCCATGTGAATTAACGGGAACAAACCAGCCATGAATACCGCGAAAATTGTCATCGCCTCAGCAGAACGGTTAATCGCCATTCTCCATTTTTGGCGGAACAATAACAATACGGCTGAGATCAGGGTTCCGGCGTGACCGATACCTACCCACCAAACGAAGTTGGTAATATCCCAAGCCCATCCGACAGTTTTGTTTAATCCCCAAACTCCGATACCTGTTCCTAACAAGTAAAAGATACATCCTACTCCGTATAATCCGATTACCAAAGCGATACCGAATAAAATGTACCACATGCGTGGTGCTTTATCCTCAATCGGCTTACATACATCTTCAGTAATTTGATGATACGTCTTGTGACCTAATATGAGGGGTTCACGAATTGCAGCTTCCTTATGCATTAGACTTTAATTTTAAGCAATTAATGATTTGACTTACTTTCATGTTTTTCAGCATGCGCTCCATGACCTGCATGATGCTCCGCAGCTGCCAATTTATCCAGATCAGCGTTTTCGTTGTTACGAATTTTCACCTGATACCAAATATTTGGTTTAACACCTACTTCTTCCAAAGCCTGGTAAGAACGTTTATCAGCAGATACTTTACGGATCTTGGAGTTCACGTCATTCCAGTCACCGAATGTAATTGCATCGGCAGGACAAGCATCAGAACAAGCAGTTTGAACTTCTCCATCCTGAACGGTTCTGTTTTGAACTTTCGCATCCAATTTAGCTGATTGGATCTTTTGAACACAGAACGAACATTTTTCCATCACACCACGAGTACGAACTGTAACGTCCGGATTCAATACCATACGTCCTATATCGTCCTGAGCAGGGTTGATTTCTGTAAATTTCTTGTAAGATGGGTAGTTAAACCAGTTGAAACGACGAACCTTGTAAGGACAGTTGTTAGCACAGTAACGTGTACCGATACAACGGTTATAAGTCATTTGATTCAATCCTTCATTGGAGTGTGTCGTAGCTGCAACCGGACAAACCGTTTCACACGGAGCGTGGTTACATTGTTGACACAACATCGGCATGTGAACTACCGCAGGATTTGCAGTTGGGATTTCAGATTCAACATAATCCAAATGCCCTAAAACAGGATCCTTACGTGTTCCTACCGCCGCCTCTTCGCTTGAAGCAAAGTAACGGTCAATTCGCATCCAGTGCATTTCACGACCTCTGCGAACTTCGTCTTTACCAACTACCGGAATGTTGTTTTCCGACTGACAAGCAACGATACAAACTCCACAACCAAAACATTGGTTCAAGTCGATAGTCATTCCCCAACGGTGACCAACATGTTCTACAGGATGTGCATCCCATAAGTCAAACTCTGAAATCGGAACTTCACCTTCATGTGTATGTAACACGTGTTTGTGATTGTAAGTTCCAGGCTCTTCGTTTTGGTAAATATCTAAAGTAGTTTCCTTCACAATTGAGTTACGGGACATCACCGTGTGGTGAATCTGCGTAGCCGCGATCGGGTATTTTCCTTTTGCAATTTCTGACGTTAAAGTACCTGCAACGTTGTTTTGGTAAGTTCCATTTTCCCATGTAAGGAAACGGAATGCATTTTTACCAACCGATACGCGGTTACCTTTCTCATCTATTTCGAAACCTCCATACTCTTTCGTAACGAAAGCAGCATTTCCGATTTCTTCGTTTCCTTCTCCACGTCCGTAACCAAGAGCGATACCGATAGTACCTGCAGCTTGTCCTGGTGATGGATAAACAGGAAGCGTGATTGATTCATTTCCAACTTTTACAGTTGCCATGTTCAATCCGTTCTCCTGGTCGAAAGTAGTTGCATAACCATCTTTTCTCATGGTCTCAGGAGACATGGTGATGTAGTTGTCCCAAGTCACTTTTGAAATCGGATCCGGCATCTCTTGTAACCATGGGTTACCGGCCATATCACCATTTCCAATACCTGCTTTTTGGTACAACACAACCTCTACTGAACCAGCCTTTGGCAATTTGCCGGCAACTTTGCCCATGGAAGCGTCATTGAATACTACAGGAGCAGCCGGCATCACATAGTCGTCATTGCAACTGTTGTGAATAGCCATTTCCCAGTAGGTATTGAAATCTGTATATTTTGTTTGCATCGGGAAACCGTACATTTCCCAATTCTTTTGAATGTACTCGTATGCTACACGTGAATCTTTTCCTCCACGGTTTTTCAATTCTGCCCAAACCAACAAAGACTCCATCGCAGAAGCTGTATCGAATAAAGGACGAATTGTAGGTTGAGCGATTGCATAGTGACCAGCTTTCGGATTGAAATCCATCCAGGACTCCAATGCGTGGTGATCAGGTGCGATATAAGTACATTTCGTAGCTGTTTCATCTCCGTAAGCGGACAATGAAACGCTTAATTTCACTTTTTCAAGAGCCGCTGCAAACTCTTTACCGTTTGGTAAGTTGTAAACAGGATTTGCTCCCAGGAAGAATACTGCATCCGGCCCTTTTCCAGCGATTACGTCAGAAACCAGTTTCTGCATTTTCGCATCTTCGGATTGGAACATTTGCAATTGCTTGTCGAAACGAATCGTTTTTCCATAAGCTCCCAATACGCTATTCAATTTATTCGTAAGAATTTGAATTGCTTTATTATTGGAACCTGAAACAACCAATGACATTCCTTTGGAAGCTTTCAATGATTTAACTGCAGCATCTGCAACAGCCATTGCTTCTTTCGGTAATGTGGAAGAAATCCCGGAATTAACTCCGAATTTCCCAAGTATGTAAGACAATACGTTTGCTTGCTCACTTGGCTTGATCATTCCACGGTAATCCGCGTTTGAACCCGTGATCGACATAACAGACTCAAACTGGAAATGTTTGTTCATCCACTCTCCATCAGGATTACGGCGTTTACCATAATCAGCAGAGAATGCATTACCAAGCAACCAGGTACTTAAGAAATCTGCACCGATACTTACAATTGTTTTAGCTTGTGAGAAGTCATAATCAGGAATAGAACGCATTCCGAAAGACTCCATATTTGCTTCACGCATTCCTGCGTAAGAAATTGCATCGTATTGAATAAAGTTGAAGTTCGGGTGAACAGTTGGCATTCCAGCCGCATCCTTCGTCTCACCATAGATACTTGTAGATAAATCTACAATTGCACCTTGCATGGAAGGAGAGATTACCGAATTTGCAACGAAAGCAACTTTACCGTTTGATTTCTTGATACCGGATAAAGAAGTTTTCACTGCCTTGTCCAACGCATCCCAAGAAATATCTTTTCCTTTCGATTGTGCTGTTTTCAAACGCGCACTATCATAAAGAGAAAGAACAGAGGACACGATTTGAGGAGTTAAAGCTCCTTGTGTAAATCCGAAATCTTTATTTCCTTTAATAAAAATAGGTCGACCCTCACGCGTTTTAACCACGATACTTGCATATGCATTTCCATCATAGTAAGTGGAAGCATACCAAGTTGCAACACCGGGTGTTACGTTTTCCGGTTTAACAACATAAGGAATAGCTTTAGTAACCGGAGCTTCACAAGCTGCAACTGTAGCAGCTGCAACACTGAATCCTAAGAATTTCAAGAAGTCACGACGTGCCGTAGATGTTTCAGCAAGTTGATCATCACCTAAGAATTCGTCAACAGAAACAGACGGAGAAAACTCACGATCTCTTGACTCAACAAATGCAGGTGTTTCATGCAATTCATCAAGACCTTTCCAATATTTTTTTGACATAGCCATAATCTTTGTTCTACTGTTCGAGATTGATTAATAGTGACATTTAGCACATTCCCAACCACCTAATTCTTTAACCGTTATTTTTTTGTCCGCTAGGAATTTGTTGTATAATTTTCTGTCTTTTAGCAAACGGTTATGTATTTCATTGTAATAGTTGCTTCCTTTTGAATCCAACGATCCTGAAGAGATTTCTTTTTCAGCGTGACATTCGATACACCATCCCATTGTCAGGGTAGCTTTTGTCAAAGGAATATTTCCTTCCACCTTGTTCAACTCAGTAACCGGTTGAACTTTCGCTGTTTCGTTCATCTTCGTCATATCTCCATGACATTGCTTACAATCAACCTGACCTGCAACAACGTGTTGTTGGTGATTGAAGTAAACGTGATCAGGAAGCACATGTACTTTATTCCAGATAATCTCTTTTGTCTTCCCGCTGTATTTATCAGTAGCTGGATCCCAACCGGCAGCAGCATAAATTTTCGAAATCTTCTCTGCTTGTTCAGGAGTGGAACCTTCGATTTGTTTGTGGCAATTCATACAAACGTTCACTGTCGGAATACCTGCAGTTTTTCCATCAATTGCCGAATTGTGACAATACTTACAATCAATCCCGTTTTTACCGGCATGGATATCATGCGGGAATTCGATCGGCTGAGACGGTTGATAATCTTCCAGGACACCAATCGAGTAAAGCGAAAGGAATAAGGAAACGATCAATGAAAGTGTGATCACCAATCCTCCAAGACCAACATAACGCTTGTATTTCCAAGCCCATGCTTTAAACTCTTGTCCGAACGACAAATCTTCATTGATTGACTGACCATCATTTTCTTTCGTTGCATTCTTCAACTGACGGCGAACTCCACCTACAGCCATGATGATTACTACGAAAACAACTCCCATCAGGATCCAAACCCATGACAAGCCGTCTTCTTCTACCTCACCGGTCGCTGAAGCAGAACCATCGGCTGCCGCCCCGCCAGCCGCAGCTGTTGCCGGATCAGGCTGAGCATCAATCCAATCAAAAATCGCATCGATTTCTTTTTGCTTACCTGCCAAATCAGGGAACGTATTCATCGCAGTCGATTTCGTATTCGAAACTTGTTTCGCATACGGATCTGCTGCTGCTGCTGCATTCCAGTTCGCTACCCATTGATAGATTGAACCTTCTTTTGCTCCACCGGCTGTCCACTTATCACGGACGTGAAACAATTTCGGACCAGTACCATCTTTGTGAGGAGCGTGACATGTAGCACACTTCGCTTTGAACAAGGCCCCACCATCTGGAGCTTGAGCTAAACCATCAAATGCACCAACAACAAATACAGTTGAAAGCGCTCCGATACACCATTGTTTTATACTTCTAAACATCTGATTATTAGATATTTTTGTTTCTACAATACGTTGTCAACACCATGTTAACACAGCAATTAACGTTGGCAAATTTAGAAGAATAAGGGGTTTCCGTGACAGTTTTATGACAATTTCTGCACGTGTTTTTTTAATTTAAAATGATTCTAAATAAGTTTGTTCTTTCACATTTCTTAACAATACCCTAATTTGCTAACACTTACATCTATTTCGGATGGTTATGAGCTTCCGTTTTGGCACAATTTTTTTCAGTGGATTCAGTAAAAAAGGATTGAATTGAGCACATGCAAAATTTCAATTAACTTTGCCGAAAAGATCTTCACATGGAAAAAATGATTTTGATAACAGTCCTATCGCTCATTTCCGTTTTTGGAAATGCACAAGTCACTATTGTAAAAGATAGTAGAATTGATGACCTGGTGAGGATGCAAGGTCAATCAACAACTCCCGAGATCAACGGATACCGCCTGCAATTGGCCTTCGATACAAACAAATCATTTATTGATGATGCACGTTCGAAATTCGTTTCGATGTTTCCTAAAGTAGACACGTACGTCGAATTCATAGCGCCTCACTATTTTCTGAAAGTGGGAGATTTCAGGACACAATTGGAAGCTGAAAAGGTGAAAACGGCAACAGCAGCACAATTTCCAACCGGTTTCGTTGTAAAAGAGAAGATTAATTTACCCCGGATCGATCAGTAAATTGAAAATGTAGAATGGAAAATTGAAAAGCTTTTCAATTCTCAATTTTCAACTCTCAATTTAATTGCTTTCCCCGCCACATATCCACTTGAAACACATCCCTGAATCAAGTATCCGCCTGTCGGAGCATCCCAATCGATCATTTCCCCGGCAACAAATACATGTGGAAACCGGTTCAATTCACCGAATTCTGAAATTTCCGAGTCAAGAACTCCTCCGGCACAGGAAATCACTTCGTCAATAGGTCGGAAACCTTTAATCCCGATTGGAAACTCCTTGATTGCTTTTGTGAGTTCCTTCGGATTCAAAAACCGTTCCTTGGAAACAAAGTTCTTGATCCAAAAAATGGCAACTTCACCCAATTTCAATTCTTTCAGTCCCTGGGATGGGTTTTTCGCCTTTTTCAAAATTTCAAAGACTTTTTCATTGGTCATTTGGGGTTTGAAATCGATCTTGAAAAGTGGTTTTTCCATTTTCCGCAGAGCGTTGTTGATTGCATACGCCGGTTTTCCTTCAATTCCGTAATGTGTAATCGTCAGATCGCCTGCACATGTTTGGTTTCCGCACGTAGTTTGAATATTCTTCAGGATTTTGCCTTCCAGATCCCCCAACCAGTTTTCATAGAGAACCAACCCGGAATTACTCGCCTGAAATTCAGACATGGCAATCTCCTTTTCCTCAAAAACAGGAACCCAAGCTCCGTCAGAACCTGTTACGGGCCATGATCTTCCACCAAGAGCCAAGACCAGGTAATCGAAATCCAGTTTTTCCGTTTTTCCGTCCCGTTCCACTTCAACCTGATTCTTGGCAAAGTCTATAAAACGGGTATTCAACAGAAACTCTACTTTCGGGGTAAGGAATTCCTTCCAGGCATTCAACACCTGGATCGGTTTGATCTCGTCCGCGGGGAAAATCTTCCCAGATGAGCCTACTTTCGTCTCAATTCCTATTTGTTTCAGGAACTTGATCCAATCCTTGTTCGAAAACTGCCTGATCGCTTTCTTAATCCATTCGGAATCATACTTCTCCCGGAATTCGCTCGGAGTTTCGGAATGAGTCAGATTGAAGCCACCATCTCCGGCAACCAAAAATTTTCTTCCTACACTGGCTTTCTGATCCAGTAACAGGATTTCACAATCGCTTTTCAACAATTGAGTGGCAGCCATCAATCCTGCTGGTCCGCCACCAATAATGATGATTCGTTTCAAATTAACGGTAGTTGATCGTGATTTTCGCTGCGAGTTCCTTTGCTTTATCAGTAATCTGTTTGACTTCCTGGTCTCCGGAATACAATACAACCGCCATCCTGCGATAAGGTCGCGTAGTCGGTTTTCCAAAAATTCGCACATCCGAACCTTCTACTTGCAACACCTCTTCCAAACCGGAAAAAGTAGGGGCATTATCCGATTCTTTATTCGCCAAAACAACTGCGCTTGCACCATTTTTCAATGAAACAATAGATGGTATCGGTAACCCGAGAATTGCACGGGCATGTAATTCAAACTCACTGAAATTTTGTGTCCCGGCCAGCGTTACCATTCCAGTATCGTGCGGACGTGGAGAAAGTTCAGAGAAATAAGCTCCTTCTTTGGTAATGAAAAACTCCACACCCCATAAACCGGAACCGCCCAATGCTTTGGTTACCTTCGCAGCCATATCCTGTGCTTCCTTCAAATGTTCCGCTTGCATCGGCATAGGTTGCCAGCTTTCCTGGTAATCACCGCGTTCCTGGCGATGGCCTATCGGAGCGCAGAACAAGGTTTCCCCGTTATTTTGTGTTACTGTTAAAAGTGTTATTTCGTAATCGAATGGAATGAATTCTTCCACAATGACCTCTTTCAGATCACCGCGTGAACCTTCGATTGCATAAGTCCAAGCTTTCGAGATTTCTTCTTTGGAGCGGATAACGGATTGTCCTTTACCCGAACTGGACATCAATGGTTTTACAACACACGGAATGCCGATCTCTAAAACTGCTTTTTCAAATTCATCCCCGGTTTTTGCATAAAGATAGTTTGCAGTCTTCACTCCCAGGTCTTTTGCCGCCAAATCGCGGATTGCCTTACGATTCATAGTGAAATTCGCTGCTTTTGCAGAAGGGATAACCTGGATTCCCATTTTCTCATACTCGTAGAAACGCTCCGTACGGATTGCCTCAATTTCAGGTACGATCAGATCCGGACGATGTTTTGCAACAATTGCATCCAACGAAACGGCATCCAACATGTTGATGACTTCGGATGAATCCGCAACTTGCATAGCAGGTGCATTTTCATAACTGTCAACAGCAATGACTGTTTGTCCCAAACGTTGTAGTGCGATCACAAGTTCCTTTCCAAGTTCACCTGAACCGAGGAGTAAAATTTTCTTTTGCATAGCACAAAAGTAATTGAAAATGGAAAATGGAAATTTTAAAAGTTCAAACAGACCTCCGAATCTTCATGATGAATCTCCCCCCTCTCCAATTATCAATTTTAAATTCTCCATTAATACGCCGCACTTTTTCAGTTATTTACTCAAAAAGCCAATAAACTTTTAGCTGGAAATGGCGTCATATATAATATTAACTATATTTGAAATTAACATGAAGGGAAAATTAACTGATTTGTTGCACACGTACAATGGAATTTCATTGGATGAATTGTCGCGTGCACCCTTGATGAACCGTGTTGACGAGAAATTTGCCTTTCCAATCACCAGGCTCGAAGCCTTTTTGGATGAAATGCGCCCCTATTATGATGTTTTGAACATCGACGGAAAAGTGATCTTTGATTACACCAGCCAGTATTTTGACAATTCGAACTACGGGTTTTTCCAGGATCACCACAAAGCAATTCCTAATCGTTTCAAAGTAAGGATCCGAACATATTTGGACAGCAATAAGTCTTATCTGGAGGTAAAGGAAAAAATCAAAGGTCGAACAGATAAAAACCGAATCAATATTGAAGGATTTACTTCGGATTTTTCAGATGACCAACGCTTATTTTTGGAGGAACGGTTGCGGAAACAAATGGATTTGCAACCTGTAATGGTGAACAGTTACCGCCGGATCACATTGGTGAACAAATTGGTGGAAGAGCGTCTGACCATCGATTTCGATATTGTTAACGGAACACTGGACACTCCTGAATGCAAGAACCAGACACTTTCATCCATTGTTATTGCTGAATTGAAACAACCACGACTCGATAGGACTTCTCCGTTCTATCAATTAATGAAACGGGAATTAATCCGCCCGTTTCGTATATCAAAATTTTGTTTTGGAATGATTGATCTTTACGATGAAAATCGGCTGAAATCAAACAGGTTCAAACAAAAAATGCTACTTATACAAAAACTAATAAAAAACTCATCACATGCTTCTCTCCCACAAGCCAGACTTTGAATTGTTTGGTATTTCCCTTTACAACCAGGACCTCTACCCTCTTTTATTCAGAATGACAGTAAACCTGGTGGTTTTGGTTATTCTCATTCGATTCATGTACTACAGCAAAGCAAGACGAAAAGACTATCTTTTCACTTACTTCATGATTGGGATGATTACCTTCTTCCTGTGTTTCGGATTGAAAAAGCTGGACATCGACACCGGAATGGGACTCGGGCTTTTTGCCATCTTTGGAATTTTGCGTTACCGCACCGAAGGTATCGAAATTAAGGAAATGACCTATTTATTCCTGGTAATCGGCCTTTCCGTGATCAACGCATTGGCATCCAATAAGATCTCACTGGCTGAAATGGGTGTCATGAATGGCGCACTGTTGCTGTTGGTAGCCGGTTTGGAATACTTGTGGTTATTGAAACACGAAACACGCAAAATCATTGTGTACGACCGCATTGATCTGATTCAACCGGAGAAATACAATGAAATGGTAGCTGACGTGCAAAAAAGAACGGGCTTAAAAATCAATCGCATTGAAATCGGTAAGATCGATTTTCTACGTGACGTTGCCCAATTGATGATTTTTTATGATGGAGACATCCAATCCTTCGGAACCGGAACCGGCCTAAGTGATTCGGAGTAATCAGCTTTAATACTATTGAAAAGAAAGAGAGTTTGCGATGCAGATTCTCTTTTTTTATTTCCCGCAGAGAGCGCAGAAGAACGCGGATAATTACTTGTTAAGGTGCGTAATAATACTATCCAATAATTTCAATACCAATCAAAACATTGTCAGAATTAAAATCAAAATAGATACAGGGTCCTTTGTATCCATCAATCAAAGAATCCAAACTTATTTGCTTTTTAGATAGTCCTGGAATCAACTTCTTTGGATGATCAGGTAGGTATACATAAGCAACTGCATCATCACTTTCACTAACTTTTAAACTGTTTTTTTCCATATAATTCCATTTAAAATATACAGCGAATTTACGTAGAAGGTAAGCTTCAAAACTTCCGAGAAATGAAAATCTGCGTGCAAAATCAAAAAAGGGCATTCTTCCGAACACCCTTCAATTTTATTGGTTGGAAACCACGTAGTGATTGAGGTACGAAATCTACTTTGTGGTTACCAATTAAACTTCTTCTTTTCTTTCGGATCTTTCGGTGCTTTTACTTTTTTCTCCTTGGTCGTTTCAGGAAAGTGAAAAGCCATCCCAAAGCGGATATTCAACGCATTTAACCATTCCTTGTGCGGTTCTTGTTTGCCATAGATATTCGATAATCCTTTGGAATAAGACGGAATCAGGTAAACCGAAGCAAACTTCGAGAAACGGTACTGCACTCCTGCTGAAAATAACAGGTTGATTCCGGCGCTATTCAATCCCTCAATAGTTCTTGTAGGGTCCGGACTAACATTATTTCCATGCAAGTCCAAAATTGTTGTCTTCGTTTTCAGACTCAATGGAATATAAGGTTGAATCCCGGCTCCTGCCAAAAATTGAATGCGTTTTCCATAGGTGAAATACACCTGAACAGGTAATGCAAGCATATTGTACTTGCGGTCATAACTGTAAGCACTGTCTGTTGTAGGAGATTCATATTTATAGGATTCACCATAACGATCAATAGATAAACCTGCTTCGATGCTGAAAAAGCGATGGATCCTGTTTCGGACACCAACCTGGTAAGTCCAGCGATTCACCATTTTCTCATCCGCCCTTAACCCAACCGGTCTGCCGAACAGGTCTCCATTGGGTTCAATCTTGTGGGAACCGATGCTGTAACCCGCACCGATAAACGCAGTGAAATCCATCAATCCGGCATCCGGATCGTACTTTTTACCTGGAGTCTTTTCTTCCTTACCGGATTCTTTGTCGGTTTTCTTTTTAGTATCTTCTACTTTTCCCGTAGATATTTGTGCATGATTCACAAAAGGACTAAAAATTAATAACGTTAGGACTGCTAATTGTTTCATGAAAAGCTTATTTTTGGTAGAATTGTAAAGATACAATCTTTGGTTTAAAATTGGTTATACTTAAAATACCTATCAATGGCTAGAAAAGAAAAATCGCCTAAGAAGAAGAAAAGTTTTATTCGCAGACTTTTCAAATGGACAGGACTTACCCTGTTATTCCTACTAATTGCAATCATCCTGATCCCTATAATTTTCAAGGATGAGATTAAGGAAATGGTATTGAAAGAAGTGAGTAAATCCCTGAAAGCTGATGTAACCATCAAAGACTTCGATCTGACCTTTCTTTCCACATTCCCAAATGTCACTATCCAATTATATGACACGAAGGTAACAGGTAGAACGGAATTTAAGGGCGTAGAGTTGGCAAATGTGAAAACTATTGAGGCACATGTAGGTTTATGGGATGTAATCGGTGGTGATGAAATCAAAATCAATGCAGTTCATATCTCCGACGCCAAGTTCGATGTACGCGTGGATCCGGAAGGAAAGGCAAACTACGACATTGTGATTCCGACAGACGAACGACCGGTCGAAGATCAGGAACCATCCAAATTCAAAATGTCTTTGAAGGAATACTCTTTGAAGAATATCGAGATTGTTTACGACGATCAGGCTTCAGACATGTATGCAAATATCAAGAACCTCAATCATACGGGAGAAGGTGACCTGACTGCGGATGTGATTGATTTCGCAACCAGCACACAAATAGACGAGTTGACTTTGGAAATGGAAGGCTTAAGCTACTTATCCAAAGTGAAAACCAATGCAGATGTAAACCTCTTGATGGAATTCAAAGAAGATGATTCCAAATTTACCTTGAAGGAAAACAACTTCGCATTGAACAACTTCAAAATGTCCATGGATGGCTTCTACCAGATGTTGAAAGACCACGATCAGATGGACTTGAAATTGAACACCAAGGAAATCAGCTTCAAGGATTTGTTGTCCTTGGTTCCAAGCTTTTACCAAAGTGGTTATGAAAGCATGATCGCAAAAGGTGATTTGAAAATGAATGGCGAAGTGAAAGGCCGACTGGATGATAAGAACCTTCCGGGCTGGGATTTTGGTCTGAATGTAAAGAAAGCCATGATCCAATACGCAGGATTGGGTTCGATCAATAACATCACGGTAGATGCAGGTTCGAAATTCGCCGGTGGCTCCAACCTGGATAAAATGACGTTGGATGTAACGAAGTTCCATTCGGAATTTGTCGGGAACCTGATCGACGCCAACCTGAAATTGCGAAATCCGATAACAGATCCATTGATCGATTCCAAACTGAAAGCAAAAGTCAACCTGGCAACAATAGGAAAAGTAATGCCATTGGCAGAAGGCGAATCCTATAAAGGAAAACTGAATGCAGATGTTTCATTGAACGGACGCATGAGTTCTATCGAGAATGAACAATACGAAAAATTCAACGCCCAGGGCTTGATCGAATTGTTCGACTTCCTGTATAAATCGAAAGACCTGAATGAAGATGTGAATGTGAAAGATCTCACTTTCCGCTTCAGTCCGCAAAACCTGTCCTTGGAAAAAATGAATGCAACCATGGGTAAATCCGATTTCTCTATGAACGGAACAATCGACAATTACCTCGGATACTTGTTCGGAAATAAAAAAGAAGACCAATTATTGAAAGGGGTCTTCGCTTTCAATAGTAACAACCTGGACTTGGATCAACTGATGGGAGTTTCTGCCGCACCGGCAGCTGCAAACCCGGCTTCTGCAGAACCTGCTCCGGTAGATCCGAACGCAGAACCGCTATTGATTCCTGAAAATGTGGATTTCGATCTGAATACCAATATCAAACAATTGCATTACAACGGAATCGATGTGAACAACATCAAAGGAAATGTAAACATGAAGGAAGAAGTTGCTTCCCTGAATGGCCTATCGATGAATACCATGGGTGGAACAGTTGGACTACGTGGAAGTTACAACTCCAAAGACCACAACAAACCGGCAATCGATTTGGGCTACAACCTGAAGGATATCGACATCCAGGAAATCACCTCGCATTTCCTTACAATTGGGAAATTGGCACCGGTTGCAAAATACGCAAAAGGGAAATTCAGTTCAAACCTGAATATGAAAGGTGATCTCACAAAAGCATTGGAACCTGTCTACAACTCATTGAGCGGAGACGGGGATTTCTTCACCAATTCGGTAAACGTCAGCGGATTTGAACCTTTGAAGAAGTTGGGCGATGCCTTGAGCATGGATAAGATTTCCAACCAAACGTTTAAGGACGTAAAAGCATTCTTCAGCTTCAAGGACGGGAAGATGAGCCTGAAAAAACCGTTGAAGATCAAACTAAGCGGAATTGATACGGAAGTTACCGGTTCAACCTCTTTCACACAAGATATCGATTATAAAATGGCGATGCAGATCCCGAAAGAAATGATCCCGGGAGGAATCATCAAAGCAGCTGAACAGGGAATTGCAAAAGTGAACGGCTTGGCTCCGAAACTGAACTTGGGTTCTATCCCGGATGTCATCCCGGTAAGCGCCCTGGTGGGTGGTACGGTGACCAAACCGGTTATCAAAACCGACTTCAAAGAGGCTTTATTAAAGGCAACCGGAAACCTGAAAGACAACCTGAAGGAAAAAGGAAAAGAAATGCTCGACAAAGCGAAGGATTCCGTAAAAACCATTGTGAAAGACAAGGTCGAAGAAGTGAAAAAAGACCTGGTTGCGGAGAAAAACAAGATCATGGCAGACGCTAAGAAAGAAGCCGACAACCTGAAAGCGGAAGCGAAAAAAGCAGCCGATCAGGTGCGTGCAGAAGCTGATAAGCAATGTACCGACGCGATGGCTGCAGCCGGAAGCAATCCTATCAAGAAAAAAGCCGCTGAGTTGGCATGTAAGGAAGCTAAGAAAAAAGCCGAAAGCAGTGCCACGAAATTGGAACAAGAAGGAGATGCCAAAGCAGATGCGATCATGAAGAAAGCTCAGGATAAGGCAGATGCTGTAAAGTAAGTGAGATAGTGCTGACGAAAGCGTCGGCACGTGATCGAACTTATCCCGATAAGCTCTGCTTCTTCGGGATAATAATAGAAAATCTAAAAATGAAAATCCCGCTAATGAAAATTGGCGGGATTTTTTGTTTCGTTACTTAATTTTCTTTGGATTGTTCCGGTTGTCCCAAAAAGTAATTAACGTAATGGTTGTTCGGTTACTGATTCGATAGTACAAAGTGCTATGCGGATGGATTACAGCCTTTCTGGATGATTTATACTTTTTGATTTTGGAAACCGGATAAAGTTTAGGATGTGATTTAATAACTTTTAAAACTTCATAGGTTTTAATAACAAAATCATCAACTTCCTTCTGAGTAAATTTTTTTAAAATAGAAGCAATAATCTGATCGAATGTTTCATCAGCTTTATCCGTCCAAATAATCTGCATTACAACTTCAAATGAGGAAACCGTTTACGATGTTTTTCTAAAATTTCATCATGAGGTTTTACTTGCCCATTGGATTCGTGTTTCAACCCTTCTAACAGACTAGCTTCTTCTTCCTCACTTATAGAATCACCCCAATCACTTTTCGGAAGTTCCTTATTACTGGAAAGAAAAGCATAAACGGCACTTAAAGTAGTTCTATCGTTTATTCCTTCTATCATTTTATGTAAGTCCAATCTT
The DNA here is from genome assembly GCF_946478805.1 of uncultured Fluviicola sp. The sequence continues at coordinate 38,416 of NZ_CAMLDC010000016.1, forward strand.
AATTCCGCCGTACTCATAAACCAAAGATATTAAAAAAGGTTCTTGCTTACAAAAATTGGAATCCTTGAAAAGGTTATTTAACAATTACCTGCGGTTACCGGTTTTCTTCTTCACATACAACTCATTCCGTGCTTTCAACAACCCTTCCAATATTTCCGAAGACAAGTCGTAAAGCACTTTTTCATCCTGGGCCAAATCAATTGAATTCACCCGCTTGGTCTGTTGGAAATACCAATCTGCCAGTTCGTCGGAAATATCCGCTTCCTTGAATCCCGAAAGGATAAAGATCTGCTTGTACAGGTCAAGATGCAAAGGGCTTGTGTCCAAGCCGCTGAGGCTTAAATGATGGAAATGTTTGTGCACTTTCAGATCATCCACAATAAGGCCTATGAGTAATTTGAACAAATCCTCAAAAGCAATGCTAATTGAATGTTTAGTATTCATACAGTTTCAATAGTTGGTTATCAATTTTCAATAATTCAGATTCGAAGAGTTTCATTTGCCACTCCATCAAAGCTGTTTCAATTTCAGTGTATGTTAGTCGGCCTTCTTGGTAGAGAAGCAAACTTTTCGCATAAATCAATTGGAGGTTATCCGCTAGTTGCCTGTTTTGTTCCAGCCTGGCTTTGTTATTCAATCGGTATTGCTCCTGTTCTAATTGTTGTTTTTCTAGTAATTTATCTGTCAATTCTTTTTTGGCTTCAATTTCCAGTTGTCGGATCTCATTCAGTTGGTTTGTTTTCAACCACTCGCCACGGTTAAACAAGGGAACATTCAAAGAGAATCCAATTCCTTCATAAAGATTTTGATTGATTTGGTCCGTATATGATTTCGTGGGATTTCCAACAAGGGAATAATCCTTATTATTGGTAGAAAAACCGGTTCCCAGCAAACCGTTCAACGAAATACTCGGCAACATTCCTGAGCGGTTCGATTTCAACTGATTTTCCAGTAATTCCAATTCAATTTCAAGTAATTCCACTTGGTAATTTTCCGGGAGTTCGGGTTTATCCAAGATTTCGGAAATAGAATTTAAATCAACGACAAAGTTGGTTCTCAAAGGTAAACCCATTTGAAAATTCAGTTGCATGGTTTTCAATTTCCAATCATTTGCGAGAGTTGACAATAACTCCTGTTCCCTAAGTAAGGAATGTTGGCTTTTCAATGTATCCACCACATCGATTCGACCTTCTTGTATCAACAAGCGTTGAATTGTTTGTATCTGGGTGTACTTTTCAATACGCGACCGGGTCAATTGGGTTTGTACCGACAACTTACAGAGTGTGGCGTATGTTTCTATCACCTGAATCTTCAATTCATTTTGCCTGGCTTTTAAACCAATTTCATTCAGCTGGACCGTAGTTGCATAAACCTTGCCTTTTCGGAAGTAATTGAATCCATTAAACAGTTGCACACTTGAATTCAATCCAAAAAATTGGGAGTTCACCGAACTGGTGGCAAATGTATTTGTGAAAGGATCAAGCCTTCGCCCAAAAGAAGTGTTGACTCCGGCATTTGCAACCAGATTCGGGAGTAAACTCCACCAATGAAATTGCTTCTCAACCTTTGACTTGTTTATCAAACCGGATTCTACCGCTGTTTGGCTGGAATTCGCCAGTGCTCTATCAATACATGTTTGCAAGGTCATTGATTCCTGACTGAATAAGCCTGAACCTAACAAGAAAGATCCGATGAACAACACTTTTTTCATTTGATCAGATCTGTAAATTGTTCAAAGAAGCGGGCCAATAAGCGTTTGTCCTTCGTGATGATTTTTGCTGTTCCCTTTAGTTGGGCTTTTGGTTGAATATTTTTACCATAGGTAGTTTTCAACTGATTCGGTAGCTCCACTCCTATTTCGTATTTCCCTTCTTTGTCAATTTGAGTCATACTGGAAACTCTGCCTTCCAATACTCCAAATTCCGATTTTGGAAAATCAACCAGCTCAATAAATACCTTTTGGCCATGCCGAACTTTTCCTGCTCCATTGGTTTTAATAGTTGCTAATGCAACATACCCGCTTCCTTCCGGGACAATCACGATGGAAGCCTCGTTCGCTTTGTAGAAACGATGCACCTGAAGTGATTTGTTGAACAGCACTTTACCTGAACAAGGTGCAATCCAGGCGGAATTCTTTTCCCATAGCCGGAAACCGGTTCTAAGTGTTGCCACCGCGATTTGAATTTCAGCCAAATGTTGTACGTTTTTTAACCGTTCATCGTGTTCCAAACGCAAACGTTCTTTTCGCAAGGAGTTGAGCGCAATCAGGTTTTGCACATGTGATTCCTTTTGATTCTGGACAGATTGTTGGGCTTGAGTTCTCGTCCGTTTATCCTGCGAAAGGGTTTGTTTTGAAATAGCATGTTGATCCGCTAATCGCTCGCTGCTTGCCAATTGCTCTTCGATCAGTTGATACTCATCTTCCGAAAGGGAGATCTTTTTCTTGGAAATAGCTTGCAATTGTTCCCTAAAAGCGATTTCATGTTGAATAGATGTCAGCTCTTGCTGAACAACGTTTTCCGAATGCTCGCTGTTCCATTCCTTAATTTCTGATAGCAAGGTTGTCCATTGTTCCTGGAAGGTGCCCAATTCCAACTTCGAATGTAATTCCGGAATTTCAGATGGAAAGTGATCATTGAATGCTTCCAATTGGCTCAAATAATCAATCGCTCGTTGAATGTCTTCAGCTTTTGCCTGAATATCAAACCGGGCAATTAAATCGCCTGCTTTAACAATTTCATTTTCCCTTACATGTAAAGTTTTTAACTGGATATAACTCTGATTGCTCAGCTCAATCGGTGCTTTGGAAGTGGTTACCAGAACTTCGCCGGTTACTTCATCCGGATAGGCGATGAACCAAGCCAGAAAAATCATACTCATGATTACCAGAAGAAATACACCATTACCAGATCGTGCAATCCATGCAGGCGGATGAGAAAGCATCTCATTCATCTGTTCGCTCTTCAATTCAATCTCTATTTCTTTTCTTTCCTCCATTGCTATGAATTGATTTCGACCTTATCCATATTTTCCAGTTCCAGCTGACTTTGGACGAGCGTGTAATAAGCTCCCCGCATTGCTATCAGTTCAGAATGGGTTCCTTTCTCCACCAGAAATCCATCATCCAAGACAACAATCTGATCGGCATTTTTCACCGTGCTCAACCGATGTGCAATAACGATTGCCGTTCTGCCGTAAAAGAACTTATCCAAATTCTTCATGATGATCCGTTCATTCCTAGAATCAAGGGAACTGGTAGCTTCGTCAAAGAACAAGATTGCCGGATTTTTGTATACTGCGCGCGCAATCAAAATGCGTTGTTTTTGTCCACCGCTGATTCCGATTCCTTCGCTCCCGATTTTCGTGTTGTAGCTTAAAGGAAGACCTTCTATGAACTCTTGGATATTGGCTATTTGAACCGCATTTCTGAGTTTTTCCTTGTCAATCAGTTCTTCTCCAATCGCAATATTATTCGCAATCGTCTCATTGAAAATGTAGCCATCCTGCATGACAGAGCCGCAATGTTCCCTCCAGATCCGTTGTGTGAAATTTCTCAGATCAACAGAGCCCATACTGATCTTACCGTCGACAGGTTCATAAAATCTCAAAAGAAGCTTCATTAAAGTCGTTTTACCGCTTCCGCTTGCTCCAACTATTGCTGTTAACTTTCCCGATTGGATTGTCAGATCAATGCCTTCCAAAACATTGGGTTCGCTACCTGGATATCGAAAAGTCAATTTTTCCAGAACCAAGTCTTCATTTTTAGGAAACTCGTTCAATCTCTCGGAATTTTGAGGTTCTTCATCTTCTTTCTCATGAATTTCACTGAGCCTTTCAAGTGAGATCCTGGCATCCTGTAACGAATAAATGAATGCGAGAAATTGGGAAATCGGTGCATTCAACTGCCCGATGATATAGGAAACCGATAACATCATTCCCAGGGTCAGTTGCCCGTCTATGACTAATTTTGCGGTATAAAAACTTACCAGGATATTCTTGAGTTCATTGATAAATGTTGCCCCGTTACTCTGCAACTGTTCCAATCTGAGGCTTTTAATGCGAAGTTTGAACAATCTGACCTGTATTCGTTCCCAAGCCCAGCGTTTTTGTCTTTCTGCATTATGCAATTTAATCTCCTGCATTCCTAAAATCAATTCCACAATTTTGGACCGGTCTTCCCCACCTTGTGAGAATCGCTTGTAATCCAAATCTTTCCTTCTCTTGAGAAAGGTACGGACCCACAGAAAATAAATGACGCTTCCTGCCAGGAAAATCAGGAAAACGGGTAAACTGTAAATTACCAAAACGATACTGAAAACCACAAAGTTGAAAAATGAGAAAAGAACACTCAATGTTTGATTTGTGAGCAATGTTTCTATGCGGTGATGGTCGTCAATCCGAAGCATCAAATCTCCCATCTTTTTAACATCAAAAAACGAAATAGGAAGCCTCATCAATTTGATCAAAAAATCGGATACCAATGAAATATTAACCCGGGCACTCAAATGAAGCAGGATCCAACTCCTGATAATATCAACACTCATCCTGCCGATAAAGACAAACAATTGTCCAAACAGGATCAGGTAGAGAAAATGAACGTCCTTATTTTGAATCCCAATATCTACCACGCTTTGAGTGAGGAAAGGAAAGATCAATTGCAAAAGACTTGCAGCAAGCAATCCAAAACTTAACTGGATTATTAATTTTCTATATCCTTTCAGATACTTGAAGAGAAATCTGAACCCATTGCTATCATTTCCTTTATCATCATCTTCGTCCTCTTTCAATAAAGGTGTCGGTTCCAGTAATAAAACAATTCCTTCCTCTGAATTTTCATTGGCATGTGCTCCGATCCAACTGTCCAGGAATTCGTTTTTGGAGTAAACTAGTTTCCCCCTTCCCGGATCAGCAACGTATATTTTTTCTCCTTTGATTTTATACACAACCACATAATGCTGTTTATTCCAGAAGCAGATGCAAGGCAAGGGAGCTTCTTTCTTTAAGCTTTTCAAATCGATTTTCACTGCCAAAGTCCGAAAACCAATAGCCTCAGCTGCATCACTGAGACCTTTTAAGCTACTCCCTAACTTTGTTGTTTCGCATAAACTGCGCAATTTTTCCAATGAGATGGAACTCCCATAATGTTTGACAATCATGCGCAAACAAGTGGGACCACAATCCATGGAGTCAGGCTGAAGATATATTCGGAAAGGTTTCAATATTTATACTTTTTAATAAAAAGTTGATGACGCAGAATTATAATCGTGTAACGCAGGATATATTTAATTTTCAATCTGATATATTAGGAATTCGACATAATTTTGAAACTCCTTTTTCGAAACGCTTCCTCTTTATGATTTCCAACTCTTCGGGTGTTGGGTGGAAATCATTTGGATTCTGGTACATGGCATATTCGGCTGGTAGTTCATTGGAACGCGAGTGCCTATCAATCCACATCAAGAAAAGAGACGATGGCATTCTACCTCTCCTTACATCTTCTTCGAATAGTAGTTTCATTTTTGTGTAAAACCAATCATAATCAGCAGTATGTAGCATAAAGACTGTGAATCTTTGGGAAAAAAGACATGAAACCCTTTCTCCAGGAAAACCATATTTATCATAGATTCTAAGAAATTCAAGCATATCCAAAGAGTCTCTTCTTACGGCAAGAATTGTTAAGCTATCCGCATATTTAATGCGTTCTTCTTCCGTTAAAAATGAACGATAGGTCTGATCACTGGTGGAAATTTTTTTTATCAAATAAGCTAGTGAATCATAGTTCTTACTATTTAAGGATAAATTAATTTTATAACCCTCTTCTACCCTCTTCATTTGCTTTGAATTAAAGGATGAAACCATTAGTGACCATTTGAATCCGTTTATCTGCGATAAATACGCTGGGTCACACAATTGATGACACCACGCTTCTTTTACGCACTTGGCAGCCTTATTCTTTTTCCCTAATTGATAGTAACAAAATGCTCGCAACATATATTCTTCCGTATGAACACTATCCTGATATTTCAGATTCAATTTTTCCCAACATTTTATTGCTTTCTTGTACTGAAATGAGTCTATTACCAACTCGTAAACGGGTTCAAAATCATGTTTGTAAATCACATGATCGTAATTCTGTGCAAACAACTGAACAATTAATAAAGTCGAAGGAAGAATTAATAAAAACTTTTTCATTTCTATGGAGTTATTTTTTAATGAATATAACTTCTACCCTACGATTCTTAGCTTCATTAGCTGGGGAGGTTTCTTCCACCAATTTTGAATTATTACTAAAACCTTCGCATTTTATTCTTGATTCCAAAATTCCTTTTCTTACTAAGTATTTTTTAACCTGCTCGGCTCTTTGTAATGAAAGTTCATAATTTGATCTACAACACACATGCCCCCCAAGTTGAATATTTAAAGACGTGTCTTGTTTCATAATGAATAAAAGTTTATCTAATGATTCATATGAAGATCCTAAAAGGTTCTCTGTGGCACTTTGAAAATTTATGTGAAGATTAATTGGTTTATTAAAATCAAATGAGGTCTCAATTTTGAAAATCGCAATATCAACTCTTCGAAATTGTTCATCATCCAAAGCTTTAGTCCTTTTACGTTTTTCATTTAAATTTGTACTATCAACTAGTGATTCCTTTAACGGACTTTTGTTTATTAAATCCATAACTGATTTTAGTCTATTAGTTGCAAGTCTGTTATTATAACTAATAGATCCTACTGTATCCGTATAAGCGATAAGTTTTATCTTGTATTTATAGCTTTTATTGAAGCTATTGAGTTTAGTAATTATTGAATTTGTATTTTTTATCGTATAGCTGCCAGAATTAAATAATGCAGAAATTGAATCTATTTTTGATTCTTTAATCAAATCCTGTGCATGACATAAAGGTGAATTGAAACACAACAACAGCACTATCAAATGAACAACTTTATTTAACCCCATATTTTCAGATTAATACTTTCTAATAATTTTTCATCTATACTTATCCTATTTTTATCAAAGCCAATTCCACACTCTTCTTCTGATAAATAATTTTCCTCGTCACCCCAAAGACTAATGAAAGGATTATAATTACATTTTGAAGGCTTTCCGTTTTTCAAATTATCCAAAGTAAAGGCTCTACAATCATTACAAATCCATCTGAATTCGCACATAGAACAAATCAAAACCTTGTCTTTTGTAAACTCCCAGTTTTCTTGAAACTCATTTAAAGCAATGATTTCGGAAAATGTAACAGAATCAACATGTTCATATTTACTCTCTATTGAAGGGCAATTACAAATGAATCCATCTTTATCAACGCTTACTTTGTGTGCTAAACAGCTATTATAATTTCGATTACGAACATAAGTTTGGCTATTCACGGAAAAAGTATCAGGTGAGATATTTCCACAATTTTCATGTGATACCGATTCCTGACTTGTGAAAACCAAATTATACTTATTTGTTTTTAGTTCAAATCCCGAAGAAGCATTATAAACAACAATACTGCATAAACGAAAAAAATGTTCCTCTAAATTAGAGTCTAAGAACTGTTTTAAATTCTCATCAAATGGAACCATCATTTGAATATATTCAATAGTAGTTTCATTACTATATTTTTGAATGGTACTCAGATGGTTCTTTAACGATGAATAATCAAGAAATCTCACTTCCAAAAATTGTGCTCCGAGTTCATCTAACCTTGTTAAAACAGATTGCAAATTCCAAGAAGAGCTATTATCCAATTCTAAAATAACATTGTTAATTTTTGAAGCAGGATAATAGTTCAATGGAATTGGTGTTAAACATTCTCCAAACTCAGAATCAATAAAGATGCCTAGTTCGTTACCAATAACGAAACTTTCATATTCTTCAATTTTTGTTGTCGGAGTTTGTTCCAAATAATCAATCAATTGATTTGGAACCAAATGAGGTTTTCCATTTAGCAAATCAACAAGAAGTGACCGATTATAACCCTTAACGGGGATTACATTCGGATATAATTTCAGCACTTTTTCAATGTTGTTTGCTATCATATTTTTTTACTGTGATTAATCATTAATGAAATTGGAGATGTAGGGACAAGAAGTTTTTCTAAGCGATCCATTTTCATCTTTTTAATATCAATTTTGGTTCTTTCTTCTTTCTCTTTGTCTTTCTTTTCAAAATCCTTTTTGGGATATACCTTTGATAAGACCGCATCAATAGTTTCAATTCCTTCCATACTTTGTCAATTCATCAAAAATTTTGCAACCTCATAATCTATATTTGAGTTTGTTGATAGTGAAACTGCACCATACTGCCCATTTGGATTGACTTCAAGAAATACATATCTTTTGTCTTTTGTGACCACTATATCCAGTGATCCGAAATTCAAATCCAACTCTTTCATTAATTTTTGAACTTGTTCTTCAACAAATGCTGGTAAAGTATAATTGCAAGTTTTCATTCCTGAATCATACCCAAGTCTATAATCCAATGAAGCCTCTGCTCGGCTTTGTGAAAAGATAGCTTGCGAATAGGTTTTTCCATCCAAATAAATGGTTCGAATCTCGAACTCTTTATTAAGCTTTTCTTGGAAAATACTCAGGTCAAAATAATCGGGAAGGGACTGCATTTCATGTTGTCCCACGGGAACGGTATAACCCAATTGATAGCTTTCAATTTCATCCGCTTCATTGTAATTAATACATTCATAAGGAAAAGCAAGTGATTTCGTGATAATTTCCCTATTACAATCGCCCCAAAAATCCAGTAAATATTGCTTCGATTTTGTAATTAATGTTTTAGGGATTTCTATTTGCAATAATGCGCATTTTTCAAGAAATTCAATTTTGTTGAAATTGCCCACACCAAATTTTCCAAGACATTTTTTGTTGTGAAAACAGCGTTTAATTTGTTCTCTTCTGGTTTTAATATGCTCTCTTGAATAATTTTCAAGACCAGCTTGAGAGAATATTCCTTCACCAAATCGACAAACTTGTATATCTATTCTTCGATACCAAACAGACTTTATTTCATTTGAATTACATACAAATTGTTCGTTTTTATAAACCCTATAATCAAAGTTGTTAGTTCCGATAATATATTCCAATTCAATATAATCATCCTCCAAAAACACTTCAAATGGGGCATCTGAATAATTCAGATAAGAAAGAACCGTTCTTGTATTCAAATCAGTACGCTCAGTAAAGACCAGTATCATTCGAACATCAAAAGTTTGGTTGGTATAAGGCAATTTTTGATTAACCCGATTTTCAACCGATTAGCGATTATTTCTCGTTTCTGCTCTTCTGAAAAATTCATTTTTCCCGGAATAGCTAGCATTCCATAAGGTTGTGGCAAATAAACCATTGAATAATGACGATCCAACCACAAAGCATAATGACTTGGAGGCATTCGACCAGCAATCACCTCGTTTAAAAATACAGGTTTCATTTCGTCAAAAAAGGCTTGATTATAAGACGAATGAACCAATAGTACAAACACATTTGAAACAGTACCCGGTAAAATCCATTCTCCCGGATAACCGAGTTTATAAATGATATTTCGAAACTCTATCAAATTCAGTGAATCCACCAAAACGATTTCACGGTTCACAGCATTGGTGTCGATAACGGAACCATCGTAGAATTTCATTCTTGGAACTTGATCTCTGTCTAACATAACTTGCAAAACAGACATGAGTGAATCCGTATTATTCCGCTTCAATTTTGTGAAATTATCATACCCTTGCAGGACAAATTTTTGCTGTTTCTTGGAGTAACCTTCGTTTATACTTACCAAATTTATCTGAGGTATCTGATCCAAACAAACCATATCAAACCCATAATTTGACCATGCCTTTTTCAAACATTTTGCACTTTTCGTGTCTTTACCCATTTTCTTGTAGCAATGCGCCATTAAAATGTACTCCTCACAGTAGATGTTGCCATATTTTTTGTCCACTTTTGATAATTGTTTTAAACATTTTGGATAGTCCAAACTATCAATAGCAAAACGATAAGCAATATCACAATCAACTTTATAGTCAATGTGATTGATCTGTGCCTCCATACTAAAGCATAAAAGAAAACTGAATAGAAATAATGTATTTTTCATTTTCGGGATTTTAAACTTGGAAAATCCTCCCCCTTAGTATCAGGGGAGGATTTCAATAAAAAAGGACTACGAAGTAGGTAAATAATCTGTCCCTTGAGTACCTGGAGGCTTGCCTGCTGGACTATAAGTTGTAGCAGCAGTATCTCCGTCCTGTCCTCCTCTTCCATCATAACGAGTTGGATAAGGATTTCCATAAGTAGTATCTCCACCAGACACTCTTCCTAGATTTTTTGAGTCGAACTTTTTTGAATTCAATGACTCGATTTTTTTAGTAGCCATAATAGCATTGTTTAATTGTTTAGCCTACTCTTAATCGCTTATCTCTGCACCGGCATTTTCGGCAATCCTACCAAATGCAAAGCTTTTGCATTATCAGAAGCCGGTAAACTGCCGAAAATGCAAGGAGGTGTTACCGCACCTCCATTTTTTATATTCTTTGTGTAGCTGATTTACTTAAAAGGATACTTTCTTCGTATGGATCCTGATTTTCTCATATGTGAATAGTTTTACGTTCAGAATGTCAAGTGGCGATTAACAGGCAAAATCACTTCTAATTCTGCATTTTCAGTGTGTTCTCCTTTTAATCAAAAATAAAAAAAAACATCAAAATAACCCATATATGGGCTTTTAGTATTTTGTTTAAACCTCCACACTTGTATGTGCAAAAAGTGGTAGACAAAAATTTCCTGTTGGCTCTAGGGCGGCGCGTTCGCGAACTTAGATTGTCCAAAAAGATGACTCAAGAAGATTTGGGATTCATTGTAGGTAATTCCGGCAAACAAATCGGCCGGATAGAGCGCGGAGAAAACAACGTGACTACCAGTATGATCTATCAAATTTCCAAGGCCCTGGAAATTCCAATGCATGAACTTTTCAATTTTCCCATGAAATAGACAAGTATGGCCCAAGGAAATGTAAGTCACAGCCTTTTGACTAACTTTATCCAATCCATAAATATCATTCCTTCTTTGAATCATTCTTCTTTTCTTAAGCATCGTACCATTACAGAATTGGGTGATTTCTTACTCAAACCCGCTGTACATCTCATTTATTTCCAAATTCCCACCACCGTGAAACCGACCTGAATCAGTGGGTTGGCAGCAACTTGAAAACAAATCTATGAAAAATTTCTCATTAATGTATAATTTGTGGTAATTTTATTACTCAAATAAGTAAACAACTTTGTCGCATGCAGCATCGTGGCGAAATTGTAGAACGAGCAATCCGGAAAAGCGGTTATCCGATCAGTGAGATTGCCAGGAAATTGGGAAAGAGCAGGAGGTGGATGTACCTCATGTTCGACAATTCTCAAGTGGACCTAGAATCGGTTATTTCGATCGGGAAGATCATTCACCATGATTTCTCCGATGAAATAAGGGAATTGAATGCAATAAATGCAAGCTCTTTCCTGGAACCGGAAACCAAATACAACAAACAGACAAAAGAATACTGGAAAAACAAGTACCTCAAGTTATTGGAAAACTACAATGAATTACTAAAACTGACGAATCCCAAAAAAGAGTAGACACTTCCGTAAGGCGGTCCACAGACAGTTGGATCGAATATCATCGGCACTTCTCATATCAAACACATAATTGTGCATTTTTGAGCCAAATTCAAGAATGCTCACATATGATTATTTTTTACCGTAAACGCGCATTTAGTGTTAAACATATTACTCATTCGAGTAAAGATTTTTGTCACTATGCAACATCGTGGTGAAATAGTAGAACGTGCAATCCGGCAAAGCGGATATCCCATCAGCTCCATTGCCAAAAAATTGGGGAAAAGCAGAAGATGGATGTATCTCATGTTTGACAACACTCAAGTAGATTTGGAAACCATCCTGTCAATCGGGAACATCATTCATCATGATTTCTCGGACGAGATCAAAGAGTTGAATACCATCAACTCAAACAACTTTGCTGATCCCGAAAATCCATACAACAACCAAACAAAGGAATACTGGAAGAACAAGTATCTGAAATTGCTGGAAGATTATAACGACCTGTTGAAAAAATCAAACGAGAAGTAACTCAATTGAGAATGTAAAATTGATAATTGAAAGGAGAAGAACAGTACTTTCAATTCAAAAAATTTGCCAAGGTGGATTAGCTCAACTTATGTAAATCCAAAACTTTTCAATTCTACATTTTCAATTTTCAATTCTAATGAGTGGAAAGCATCGTTTCATTCACCACAATAATATAATCCGCCCGGTTCACGTGTTCCTTTTCCAATTTTCGGACATCTTTTTGTGAAACAGTAGTAATCGTCCCGACCGTTGTTCCCGCAGCATATTGTTGAATATACCACATGATTCCCTGGTGGAAGTCCGAATGGAAAGCGCCGTTCAAAAAATACACCTGCTTATTTTTCTGCAGTTGCTGCACAATCGAATACCCCATCGTTGCATCCTTGATCGCTTGCGCATACGCAAAATTGATTCCGGAAGCATGCATTTCCCTTCCCATATCAATCAACTCCACGTATTGACTTAAGGTAGAATCAAAGGGAAAAGGCAATGGTGCCATCAATTTCTTTTCATCAGCCGGAAGACTGTCCAATACAGCCAATCCTTTTTTAAACACCAAACTCGCATATTTCCGGGTAACATTCGCCGCAAAAGGGCTATTTCCATAAGCAATGGCCGAATCAAGAACAGGTTTGTAATCCGTTTTGAAATTGGCCCATAATTCAGTGGAATCTTTGAGTGCTTTGTAAGATTTCGTCGCGATATAGTCATTCAACGCTTTTACCTGGTGCAATTCAAACATTTCAAAACCCACACCTAATCGGGAACCTTGTTTTTTTTCATTCAGGCTCATCAACACATTCAATTCCAACCAATGCGAAATCGGGTTATCGTGAAATTCACCGAAAAGGATCACCTGGTTGCTTGAAACTTTTGCCATCATTTTCTGGAAAGAAACTTGCTTTCCCTTGGAATCAAAAATACGGAATGCCTCCAGGTCCTGCGCGTAAGCGCCGGAGCAAAGAAGTAAACAGATTAAAAGAGTTTTCATCTTCCAAAGATAAGAACTTTCAAAAGTCATCTCGAACTGTTTTTAAGGAAGGCTTTTCCAAAAACCAGCCTGAAAGAGTATGTTTAAAAAAGTCTATTTCATTTTTGTTTAGGAGCAATTATTAAAAAAGGTAAAATTACCGGATATATTCGGTAAAAATTACTATATTTATTTTTTAAGAATTAAATTCCATGACTTTAGCAGAAAAAGGCATATACAAAACAATCCCGTCAAGAATTGATCAAAGCCAAATTCTTAACATCCTATACCACATTTCTAATGAAGGCAAGAGCAAGCTATATTTTATTGCTCTAAAATCCATTAGTGAAGAAGATGATAAGGAAATATCAGATTGGCTTGGTATGACCGAAAAAACATATAGAAACTATCGCAATGAGGATAGAGCGGTTAAATCCAATCTTATGGAGCATCTTGTCATGTTAATCTCATTATTTAAACATGGTATTGAAGTGTTTGGCACCTCTCATCAATTCAAAAAATGGCTGACAACCTCCAATTTTTATTTTGGCAATAAAGAACCTGAAAATTATATCGACACAGTAAGCGGCATCAAATTTATTGATGACCGATTGACCGGGATCGAATTCGGAGATAATGCATGATATGGAAGTTTTCAGGATATCAAGCACAAAATATTCAAGAAGTCTAATCGCGTCCGGAAAATCATCAAGATGGAATAAAGACGGTGAGTTTGTTATTTATACAGGAGAAACAAGATCTTTAGCAATGTTGGAAAATGTCGTCCATAAGTCAATTCAAACCGGATTGGATTATGAAACAATGGTAATTTCCATTGCGGATGAGGAAAGCGCCTTTTCAAGAATAAAAATAAGTGATTTACCTGCTAATTGGAGAGAGATATCCTTATATCCAAAATTGCAAGATCTGGGGAGCAAATGGTATCAGAATAAAGAATCACTCATTTTGCAAGTCCCTTCGGTAATCATCCCCCAAGAATTCAACTATGTTATAAATGTAAATCACCCTGAATTTAAGAACATGGTAACTTTGATTCGGCAAGAAGAATTCCTGTTGGATAGTAGATTATATTAATGATTTCCTCCTTACTTAAACACAAAATTTCTAGCCCAAACTACCTCTTTACCCCAATTAGACTTAAATCAATTGTGGACTTTCATAAAAAGTGAGCCGTCGCTATGGAAGCAAAAAATTCGTGAATTCGTGGCTGTTAAAAAATCTGACGCACTCAAAAATCGTTTTAGCTTCTCCTTCACATATCCCTGTAACAGAAATTCTATCTATTTTTAAGTAACAAAAACACAACACCTACCTCGAAAAGGTTACTTATTTTTGTACTATGTTGAAGAAACTGTGTAATGCCCTCCCGATAACGCTGCAAAGTTTGTTGCTACGCATTACACTCATCTTATTGTTGATGACAATTACACGGGTCGTTTTCTACCTCTTCAACCTCGATTCCTTTGCACACGTGCAATTTACAGATTGGTTGGCAGGAATTTGGTTCGACTTATCAACCATCGGCCTGCTTCTGATGCCCTTCATTATTTTCAGTTTGCTGCCTGAAAAATGGCAAAACAACTGGATCGTCAAAATCCTGCAGGCAATCACCTTTTTTGTACCTACCCTGCTCATTGTGGCTTTGAACCTGATGGACACGGCCTATTATAATTTCACCCTGAAACGCTCCACTGCCGATTTATTTGTCATTGTTTCCGCAGGAAACGATATCGGTCAACTCTTTACCAGTTTCATTATGGATTACTGGCTTCTCATCCTTATTTTCATTTTGGGTGTTTATGTCCTGGCAAGATTCTACCGGAAAACCAACTTCCGGAACTGGAAAAACAAGAAGAGCAGCAAATTACGTGCGGAACTCATCACCCTGATCCTTTCAATTCCCATTTGCATTTTCCTTGGTCGCGGGGGGGCGGGACTCAGGCCAATTTCAGCCATTGAAGCTTCGCTGTATACACGTCCGGAAAATTCCGCCCTGGTATTGAATTCCGCTTTCACCATTCTAAAGTCCATCGGTATGGATGACCTGGAAGAGAAGAAGTATTATACAGAAAAAGAACTGGACAAGCTATTCAACCCGATACGGAAAAGTAATCCGCAACATATCTTACCGGACGGAACCAATGTAATGATCATTATGCTCGAAAGTTTCGGGAACGAATGGGTGGGGCAATTCAACAAGAGCAAATCCTATACCCCATTCCTGGATTCCTTGCTTAATAAAAGTTGGTATTTCGAATATGGAATCTCGAATGGGAAGAAATCCATCGAAGCCGTTCCGACTATTTCTGCATCCATGCCTACCTTGATGGATAATCCATACATTTCATCAGCATACAGCAACAATCAACTGCAAAGTTTACCGAGCATCCTGAAAGAAAAAGGATATAGCACCGGTTTCTATCATGGTGCAACAAACGGATCCATGCGATTCAATAGTTTTGCTTCCCAATTGGGGTATGAGCAATATGTTGGTCGATTCGAATATAACAACGACAAGCATTTTGACAAAACGTGGGGAATTCTCGATGAATATTTCAATCCTTGGACGGCAAAGCAGCTAACCAAAATGAAAGCCCCTTTCATGGCAAATTTGTTTACGCTTTCATCCCATCATCCGTATTTTGTTCCGGAAGTGTGGCGCTCCAAAGTAAAGAACGGGCCTCATCCAATTTGTAAGAGCATCTATTACGGAGATATGAGTTTGCGCAAATTCTTCCAGCAGGCAGAAAAAGAGCCCTGGTTCAAAAAGACCTTGTTTGTAATCGTAGCCGATCATACTCCTTCAAGTAACAGCGAAATTTATAACCAACGAACAGAAATGTATCGCATCCCGATCGCATTCTATGATCCAAGTGGAAAATTACCACGCAAAAGGGAAAAAGCAATTTTCCAGCAGATCGATATCATGCCGACCGTTTTGGACCTGTTGAATATCAAGGCGGATTATTACAGCATCGGAAACAGTTTCTTCTCCAAAGAGCCACGAGAAGCCGTTACTTACCTCGAAGGCTCTTATTACTATTTTCAGAATGATAAATTGTTGGTATTCTCAAATGATAAGATCGTCAACTTGTTCGACTTTACCATAAAAACCAAAAACCCAACAGATCTATTACCTCAAAAGAAGGCAGAAGCAGAAAAAATGGCAAAGCGTTTGAAGGCCATTATTCAGAGATATAATCATGATTTAATTCATAATCAGACGATTGTTCGATGAAAAAGAGAATTCGATTCATAATCAATCCCATTTCGGGTGGGGTCAAGAAGGCCAAGGTTCCCCAAATGATTGAGGATCACTTAAACCATGACCTGTTTGAGTATGATATCGCAATTACTCAATATAAGCAACACGCCAAATCCATTGCAGAAGAATCCGCCCGTGAAGGGATCGATATAGTTTGTGCAGTCGGAGGCGACGGTTCCGTTCACGAAGTGGGAACTGCATTGATCGGAACAAAATGTCATCTGGCTATTATTCCGACAGGTTCCGGAAACGGGCTTGCCCGGCATTTGAAAATTCCGCTGAAAACACCGCAAGCAATTCAGAACATCAATGAACTGAACAGTATCCGGATGGATACCGGATTGGCAAACGACAAACCTTTCCTGGGCGTTGGAGGTTACGGATTCGATGCGTTCATTGCCAAAAGGTTTGATGAATACCATATCCGTGGTTTTTGGGGATATACACAGTTGGTTTACGAAGAATACTTTTCGTATAAGCCTCCAAAAATGAAGATCATCTTGCCCGATCAGCAAATCAAAGGTAATTTCCTGCTTTGTTCCGTGGCTAATTCGTCGGAATTCGGAAACGGGTTTTGCATCTCACCCAAATCAAATGTCATTGACGGACAAATGGAATTGGTTCTTTTGAGCAAGTTTTCCTGGTGGAGAACAATGGGTGTAATCGGTCGTTTCTTTTTCAAAAGGATTGAAGGTTCAAGATATATTCGTATCATTCCCTTTCAAAAGGCCCGTATCATCCTGGATGTTCCATTGGCCCACTACGATGGGGAACCCTTTGAAGTCAGAAAGGAAATTAACCTGGAAATCGTTCCGGCAAGTCTTTCGGTACTTTGTGGAAAAGGATACCTGGAATTCATAAATTTGAAACTTAAAACTGATTAATATGTTTATTGAAACCGATTTGGAAACTGTCCTTTCCCATCTGAACAAGTTGAAAGCTGAAACGAAGCCGGCTTGGGGTAAAATGTCTGCTCAACGGATGGTGGAACATTTGACAGATACTATCCGAATTGCAACGGCGGAAAATCCACAGGAACTAATCATTCCGGAAGACAAGGTCGAACGCATGGTTGCTTTTTTATATACCGATAAACCGATGGCTCAAGATATGCAGGTTCCGTTTGCAAAAGAAGGCACGCCATTGCGCAATGAAGAACTGGAATTGGCTATTGACGAATTCGTGGATGTATACCTGGAGTTCCAGGAATTGTTTGCCCAAAATCCGGAACTAAAAACGGTTCACGCTTATTACGGGCCTTTAAACTATGAACAGTGGGATTTATTGAATAAAAAACACCTGACGCATCATTTTACCCAATTTGGGATAATCTAAATAAAAAGCCCCGATAATATCTATCGGGGCTTTTTTATTAATTTGTTTTCTTAACCGGGGCAACGATTCGTTTGCTTTCAGACATAGGCGGAGCTTTCTTCACCTCAGACTTTTTCTTAGGTTCTTGTTTCTTTTTACCATCCTGTGCATAAGATGCTACAGATGTTCCAATTACTGCGATAATAATCAATGCTAAATTTTTCATATCCTATTTGTTTAAATTCCGATTTGCAATTTACATGCCAATATACGAAAGTTCAAAAGATAAAAAAGAACTTCCGCAGTGATGATCAATCACCTTTTGAACTTTTTTACTTTTTTACTTTTTAATATATTCTTCCAATTCAAACATCAGCGCAACAATCCCCGGCAAAGATTTCATGTCAGCAAACTGGGAAAGTTCGGTTTCAGTTGTAAAAACCCGATCAGGAACCCTAACTGCAACTAAACCATTTTCATAGTAGTAATAATAAAACTTCGAATTATCTTCCATGGCATCGGAATAATCGTTTGATACATAGAATAGTACTGCTCTTTGATCAGCAGAAATGAAAATATGCCAGGTCACACCTCCTCTCTGATTATAAGTTGTTTTCTCCACCAGGCTAAGTCTGGAATTTCTGAATCCGAAATAACATTTGTCATGAATAAAACTTTGCATTTTCTGCTGAATGCTATCCGATAAGATGAGTGTATCTGTGGAAATCGGTGTTCCAAATACAATCGGATCCCATGGCGTAAGAAATTCACGAATGAACAAATCCTGGTATTCTCTTTTCATACGGACAACCGCATCCAATGCTGGCGCCTGGTGACGTAACTCTTGAACATACGGTCGAAAATACTCCGGAAAAGCGTTTATTCTTTTAATAGAATCAGCTCGAAGTGAATCCGGATTTAGGTTTTGAGTTTGTAATTGCCACGTAAACCCCTCGTGTTTTTGGGCAAGACTACAGTTGAATGCAATTAAAATCAGGCCATTGAAAATCAGTTTTTGAATCATAGATAAGATTACAATTCACCACCTTTAAAGTTCAAAAGATTGAACTTTTCCATTCTCAATTTTCAATTCCTCTAACTTCCAAGTTCTTTGTATATTTGAATTCGAAACGACAGATACATGGTTCAAGCCTTTAAACATCATTGGATAGGAATCGAACAAGTAGCAAAAGCACTTCTGAAAGGGAAGTTCTTATGGTTTTTTGTTCCCGGATTGATCGTCGGGCTGATTTATTTCTACTTCCAGTGGCAGGCTCAGCGGGTTCATGAAAGCATTACGAATATCACAGATGCTGTTCCTCTTGTCGGATCGGCAATTACATGGGTGACAGATGGCGTTTTCGGGATCTTTGATCTAATCACTTCCGAATTCTACAAGTTTGTCATTTTGGTCATCCTTTCACCTGTAAACTGCATCCTTTCTGAAAAATTCGACAGTTATCTCACAGGAAAAGAGTATAAATTTGATTTGATCCGACTCTTCAACGATTTCCTCAGAATGATCCTTATCGTAATCAGCGCCCTATTCATGGAATATATTTTCCTGGGAGTCTGGTGGTTATTCCAGCTCATTCTTCCCGAATTCATCGGAGAAACCATATTCTTCCTGATTGCTTCCTTCTTCGTGGGGTTCTCTTTTTATGATTACAGCATGGAACGTTACGGCCTGAATTTCTTCAAAAGTTGGGGTGTGGGATTTTCCAAAATGGGCTACATGCTCATCACAGGTGGAATCTTTACACTGATGATAAAAATTCCCGCAGTTGGGATTATTGCCGCTCCGGTACTAATAACCATGTTATCCACTGCGACTTATATCCTTCTCAACAAAAAGGCTGAACCGGCACCTGCGCCGGCTCTTCAGGATCAAGATTTATTAGATAAATAAAGAATAAAAACATGAATGACTTATTCTCATCCTTCCAAGCTAGTTCCAAAGAGGAATGGATTGCCATCCTGAAAAAGGAACTCAAGGGTGAACCGATCGATACATTAAACAAATTCAATAAGGTAGAGGAAATTACATTTCCCAGTTATTTCCACTCTGAAGATCAGAAAGTCCATTTCTCAGATCCGGGATTAGCTCCTTATACCAGGGGAATTCAGTCGAAAAACAACGATTGGACGATTGCAACTACTTTCCGGATTACAAATCCAAAAGAAACAAATACCGAAATCATTGCTGCATTGATGGCCGGAACCGACCATTTGGTTCTTGAAGCAACAAACGCAGATCCCATTGATTTTCATATTCTTTTGAACGAAGTCGGACTTTCATTCATTCACACCACTTTCAGAGCGAAAAGCATTGAACAGGTAAATCAGTTCTTGGTCTTTGTCAAAGAAGCTCCTGCCCTGATCGAATACACCGACAACGACGAACTACTAAAATCCAATCTGAAAGCTTACCTGGATAAAAATCCAAACCTCAAATTGTATCATGTAGATGCATTCTCGGTACAACAAGCTGGTGGAACAACCTGGCAGGAACTGAGCATCGCATTGGCGGAAGGACATGAATTATTGGTCAAACAGATGGATCGGGGAATTGACTGTGATACTGCAGCAGCGGCTATTCATTTCACATTCGGAATCGGAAGCAAATATTTCTTCGAGTTGGCCAAAATCCGGGCATTCAGGACATGCTGGGCACAAATCGTTTCGGCATATTCACCAAAACATACGTGTTCACTGGCAGCAACGATCACAGCACGCACCGGATTCTTGAATATCAGTCTGAAAGATCCCTACACCAATTTATTGCGACAAACCACGGAAGCGATGTCTGCCGTACTTGGAGGAATTCAACACCTGAATATTCAACCCTATGATTGGTATTCTGCAAATGCGAATACATCTTTTACCAGAAGAATGGCGACGAATATTTCACTTTTGCTAAAGGAAGAATCCCATTTGCAGGTTGTACTGGATCCCGCAGGTGGTTCATATGCCTTGGATTCCTTGACCGAAACGATTGCTGAACGTGCTTGGAGTTCTTTTCAATGGATTGAACGGAATGGAAGCATTTCCAATCCCGAAGTCCGCAAGACACTTACAGCCGAAATAGAAGAAAAAGCCACCATACGTATTTCAGAACTGGCAAACAAAACGGAAAAAAGAATCGGGATCAATATCTTCCCGAATCCGGAACAGGTTGCAGCAGACTGGACCGACCTTCCAACTTGTTGGAACAATATGAAGCCATTAATTTTAGAACAAACCCTATGAGTATCCGCAAATCATTTGAAGAAGTATCCTTAAATGCGGATAGCTTATCCGGATCAGCTGAAAAAGGTGTTTTTTCCACATCCGAGAAAATAGAACTGAATAGTTATTACAACGAAAGCGACCTGAATGGGATCGGTCATTTGGGCTTTGTGAGTGGAAAAGCTCCTTTCTTACGTGGCCCATACGGATCCATGTATGCAATCCGTCCCTGGACAGTTCGCCAATACGCCGGATTTTCAACGGCAGAAGAATCGAATGCTTTTTACAGGAGAAATTTAGCAGCAGGACAAAAAGGGCTTTCCGTTGCTTTTGACTTAGCTACTCACCGCGGATACGACTCAGATCATGAACGTGTAGTCGGCGATGTCGGGAAGGCCGGAGTGGCTATCGATTCGATTTTGGATATGAAAATCCTCTTCGATCAGATTCCGTTGAATGAAATGTCCGTTTCAATGACTATGAACGGTGCCGTAATTCCGATCATGGCATTTTATATCGTTGCTGCGGAGGAACAAGGTGTAAAACAGGAAGAACTTTCCGGAACCATTCAAAATGACATTCTAAAAGAATTCATGGTGCGGAACACTTACATTTATCCACCTGCTCCATCCATGCGAATCATCGCGGATATTTTTGCTTACACAGCAGAAAAAATGCCGCGCTTCAATTCCATTTCCATTTCAGGCTACCACATGCAGGAAGCCGGTGCAACTGCGAGTATCGAACTGGCCTATACACTGGCAGACGGATTAGAGTATTTAAGAGCAGGAATCAACGCAGGAATGGATGTAGATAGTTTCGCTCCGCGTTTGAGTTTCTTTTGGGCAATCGGGATGAATCATTTCATGGAAATTGCAAAAATGAGAGCCGGAAGATTGCTTTGGTCCAAACTGGTGGCACAATTCAATCCGAAAAATGAAAAATCATTGGCTCTTAGAACCCATTGTCAGACTTCAGGTTGGAGCTTGACAGAGCAAGATCCATTTAACAATATTGCCCGGACGTGTATTGAAGCAATGGCCGCAGGTTTTGGTGGAACACAATCCCTGCATACCAACGCATTGGATGAAGCAATCGCATTACCAACCGACTTTTCTGCCCGAATTGCCAGAAACACTCAGATTTATCTTCAACAGGAAACCGGAATGACCGATATCATTGATCCATGGGGAGGAAGCTACTATGTGGAGAAACTGACAGAACAGTTGGTGGAGGAATCCTGGAAGTTGATTCAGGAAGTGGAAGAATTGGGGGGAATGGCAAAAGCGATTGAAACAGGAATTCCGAAAATGCGCATTGAAGAAGCGGCTGCACGCAAACAAGCTCGTATCGATGCCGGAAAAGATATTATCGTAGGTGTAAATCGCTACCAATTGGAAAAAGAGGATGCGATGGACATCCTGGAAGTCGACAATACGAAAGTACGTCAGTCGCAATTGGAGCGATTGAAAACCTTGCGTGACAACAGGAACCCGGAACGTGTTAAAGCTGCCCTTGAAAAACTGGAAGAAGCTGCCCGAACCGGGAAAGGAAACTTATTGGAAATTGCTGTTGAATGTGCACGGGAACGCGCATCATTGGGTGAAATTTCACAAGCAATGGAAACAGTTTTTGGAAGACACCAGGCAACCATCCGCTCAATTAGCGGGGTTTATTCAGCTGAAAGTATGAATGACAAAGATTTTGAAAAAGCAAAAGAACTGGTTGAATCCTTCGCGAAACTGGAAGGAAGAAGGCCTCGTATCATGATTGCTAAAATGGGACAGGACGGTCATGACCGTGGCGCAAAAGTTATCGCAACCTCCTTTGCCGATATCGGTTTTGATGTAGACATAGGACCACTTTTCCAAACACCCCGGGAGGCTGCAAAACAGGCCGTCGAAAATGATGTGCATGTGTTGGGAGTTTCTTCTCTTGCTGCAGGACATAAAACATTGGTCCCGCAAGTAATCGAGGAATTGAAAGCATTGGGCAGACCGGATATCATGGTCGTTGCAGGCGGGGTTATTCCTGCACAAGATTACGATTTCCTTTATGACGCGGGAGTTTTCGGCGTTTTCGGACCAGGAACAAAGATTTCGAAAGCCGCACAGAAAATACTGGAATTACTGATTCAAAGTGCCGAATAATTGAAAATTAAGGTTGTTAATTTTAAATCTTTTTTAAAGGATGTTGATCTCAATCGGGTAATTAAGTCAATTTAAAAAGACCCAACGAAACTTTTATTCAAAGTTTTCGTACATTCGGCATAGTTCTTGGTTTAATCCTTCAACGAAATTAAATATTATGAAAAAGCTTGTTCTAATTGGTGCTCTACTTACTACCAAATTGCTGGTTGCACAAGCGCCAGAATATAATGATTTACGTATCCTTTTCGCTGATGGCGACTATGAGAAGTTGGTTCGCGCATCTGAAAAGTATGTGATGAATGACAAAACGAAAAGTGATGCTTTACCACATATGTGGATGGGACGTGGCTTATACAAAGTTTCTTTGAGCGGTTCTGATGACGAAAAATACAAGAACGCTTACAAAGAGGCAATCGGGGAAGTGGGCAAAAGTCTCAAGTACGATAAATCCGGCGACGTTCAATCCGAATATGCTGAATTCTATGACGAATTCAGAAATAGTTTGGTAGAGATGATCAAAAATGAAATCGAAGCTCCTGACTATAAAAAAGCATCGACTTGGATTATCAAGTATTACAAGATCAATTTGACAAGTATCGGAGCAAAATACCTGGATGGAGTTTGTAAATATCGAAACGCAGATAAGGGAGGTGCAAATACCATCTGGAAAGAAGCGGAAACAATGTTGAAGACTGTGACTGATATTTCCGAGTGGAACCAGGCGGAAAAAGACTTGTTGATGATGGGTGTCATACAAACTGCAGAATGTTACCTGAGCGCAAAACAAACGGATAAAGCAAAAGCTGTGATGGGTAAGGTTGCCCAATGGTATGAAGGAAATGAAGACTTCAAAACGAAATACGACGAAATAGTCAACTGATAAAAATTTAGAAGAAGCCCCGACGATAAATGTCGGGGCTTTTTTTATGTTCTATATTTCTTAACTCAGTTCATGTATTCTCAATACGCCGTGCACTCGAATTGACAAGAACTGAATTGTGTCGAGAACAAGCCGGAATATTGCTATTAACATACATCGGAGGATATCTCCTTTCCATCTTTTGAAAGTGCGAATCAATAATCCCTAACTTTAGGGTATGAAAAAATACCTCATCCCGTTTAAGAACAAATACATCCTGGCTCTTTGCCTGTTCCTGGTGTACAACCTGTTCCTGGATGAAGTGGATATTTTCACGATTATCAATCAGAATAAGAAGATTTCGGAATTGCGCTCAGCCCAATCGGAAATGAACCTGAAGTTGAAAGACACCAAATATATCCTTTCCCAGATCAAAGATTTATCTTACCTGGAAAAACTCGCACGGGAAGATAAATTATTCAAGAAAGATGATGAGGATATCTTTGTAATCACATACAAGTAAGGTTTAAACAGTTCAAAAAGTTAAAGGGTTTCAAAAGAAAGTTATTCAAGAAAATCAATTTGAAAATTTGAAAATTTGAAAATTCTTAGTCAAGTTCCGCAATTTTTGGCTTCTGATTGAAGAATTGTTGCTCCTGATAATTGACCACTTTGACACCCGGAAAATAATACAAGGCGATCTGAACGTAATTGAATCCGAACTTGGCCATTTTCATAGCACCTTCCTGACACAAACCAACCCCGTGA
Organism: uncultured Fluviicola sp.; assembly: GCF_946478805.1. The sequence goes on from NZ_CAMLDC010000016.1 coordinate 63,128, forward strand.
CCGTAACCTCTTCCCCTGAGAACCACATCGGCTCCTTCCGGATAGCAATTAAAAAATGTGGACTTCAATTTAAAATTCTCCCGGATATCCCTTAATGGAATTCCCAACCAAGGGTATTGATAAAATGCACATCTGTCGGGTTGATTGAAAGTATAGATCATCGGTCCCAAAACAGAGTCGTTCACGGGATAATGGAAATTGCTTACCAGGTATTCCAGCCACTCCGTCTGAGGAATTCTCCGCTCCCACGTGGCTTGCTTGGTATAAATACAGAAAGTATCCTTAAACGTGCTTAAATAAGGGATCTTGTTGTTCCAGACATAATCGGGTTCGGAAGTCTGACCACCACAGTTCGCATGGAAATAGGCATCAACCAAATGGTTGTGTTGATCCACCATGACCATTCCCTCCGTTTTCAGAACCGCGGAATCAATCATCGGATTCAGTCTCAACTGGTTGTGATAGGCCTGACAATGCGTGCGGTCACACAAATCAAAACCTTCTTTCTGATGTCTCGTTTTGTACTTCAACGCGTATGTCCTGCTCATTAAAGCTTGCACTTTGTAATACTCAATCTCTTTTCCACCACCACCTTCTGATTCTACAACTCCACTCAGGTAATTATTGATATCCACCAAATTGACGATTGTTAAAGCCCCATTTTGAACTGAAATTTCCACATCATCCTTGTATTTCCGTTCTTTGACAACAGGAGTTTTGGTAGAATAGACCAAAGATTGATTGAGTTTGGTAGCAACCAAAAGTACTTTCGAAACCACAGCAACTTCATTCACCCCAATTTTAAGAGAGATCTGATTGTCGCCTGTAATCGATACATCTACAAATTCACTTGGTAAAATCGTCGCGAAAAGCGTGGTGTCCCCAAACACATTATAACTTCCGTCGGAATAGGCAAAGACAATCCGTTCAACGGAATAATCGCGCAAAACACCTATCCGCATCTGTTGAGAAAACACGAAAAATGGAAAAATGAACCCTATGAGCACGAATAAGCGCAACATCCTACAAAATTAGTTTCGTTCCAAACTGAAATCGGCTCGAACTCAAATAGTTTTCAACAAGGATTGTGCAACTTTTTTAGAAGCACCTCCTTTTCCTAGCATGGCTTTTAATTTGGAATAGTCTTCCAGCACCTGTTTACGCTTGGCGCCGCCTTCAATAACCAGGGATAATTCCTTGGCTAAACGTTCTGTTGTGCAATCGTTTTGGATCAATTCGGTAACCGCTTCCTTGTCAAGGATAAGATTCACCAGCGAAATATATTTCACATTGACCAATCTCTTTGCAATCTGGTAGGAAATTGCATTTCCAATGTAGCAGACTACTTGCGGGATCTCAAATAAACCGGTTTCAAGGGTTGCAGTTCCGGAAGTCACCACTGCAGCTTCAGATTGCTGAAGTAAAGGATAAGTCTGACCATAAACCACATCCACTTTCTTATCTCCGATCAGTTCCTTGTAAATGGCGATATCCATATTCGGTGCACCGGCAATCACAAAGTGATATTGTGGGAACAGATCCACCAACGGAAGCATGACAGGTAACTTTGTTCGCAATTCCTGTTTCCTGGATCCAGGCAGCATCGCAATGATCGGTTTACCATTAGCCATTGAAATATTCAGTTCCTGTTTCGGAAGTTCCCGGTATTGTTCTATTTCATCCAGCAAAGGATGTCCGACATATTCGACATCGTAGTTGTATTTTTTATAAAAATCGGCCTCGAAAGGCAGAATACAGAATAATTTGTAGACATCTCTTTTGATCTTATGCACCCGATTTTCCTTCCATGCCCAGACGGTTGGAGAAATATAGAAATACACCTTGATATTGTTTTTCTTTGCCCATTCGGCAATGCGCATATTGAAACCGGGATAATCTATGAGTAACAGCGCGTCCGGCTGAAATTTCAGAATGTCTTCCTTGCAAAAACGGATGTTCCTAAGGATTGTAGGCAAATTCATTAAAACTTCCACAAATCCCATGAATGCCAGGTCGCGAATGTGTTTAGCCATCGTTCCACCGACAGCCTGCATCTTGTCCCCACCCCAAAACCGGATATCCAAATCGGGTTGATCGGCATAAAGCTCCTTCATTACGTTTGCTCCATGCAAATCCCCGGATGCCTCACCTGAAATGATATAGATCTTTTTTCCCATTAACGGATCAAATTGACGTATAAGATGAAAGGAAGAAACAATGCCGATCCGATGATAATTCCCCGGGCAAGATCATAACGCTCCTTATTCAGAAAAATGTAGAACCAAACCAGGTTGGGAATGATCGAAAGGGAAAGGAACTTACTTTGAAACGGTACACTTCCCATCAATTTATCCCACATAAAAGAATAAGGGTAACTCTGTGACCAGGAAATGAGCCCAACAGTAAGTGGCACGAAAAGGAATGGAGAAATCACTCCGATTATCATTCCCACGGTAATCCGTGAATTCCAAGTGAATTTTCTTTTCATCTAAATATTTTTTTTAAGCCTGCAATTGCTTCATGAGCTGTTAAATCAAATTGTGTCGGGACAATTGTAGCAAACCCCTGGTCCAGAAAATGCAAGTCCGTATCGGTTGCTTCTTCCCTAGAATCAAATGTTCCGGTGAGCCAATAATAAGGTCTGCCGGCAGCATCAATCCGCTTATCGAAACGGTCCTCCCAAAAAGCATAAGCCTGTCTGCAAACTTCGATTCCTTTCAATGCTTCAGCAGGTCCTTTCGGTACATTTACATTCAAACAAACTCCTTTCGGCAATCCATTGTTCAAAACCTGAGGGATGATTTGTCTTGCTACAAGCATTGGAGCTGAAAAATCAGCATCTTCATCAAAATCACCGTAAGAGAAACCAATACTTGGAATGTGTTCCATCGCTCCTTCCACAGCCGCAGACATGGTTCCTGAATACAAGACATTCGTAGACGAATTCAATCCGTGATTGATTCCCGACAAAATCAAATCGGGTTTGCGGTGCAATACTTCATATACTCCCAATTTCACACAATCAACAGGAGTTCCGCTACTGGAATAGGATTCGATCCCTTCAAAAAGTTCAGAACGCGTTAATCTCAAAGGATGTGAAATAGTGATTGCGTGTCCCATTCCGGATTGCGGTTTGTCCGGAGCTATTACCACCACATCTCCAAACTCCTGAGCAACAGCAATTAAGGAAGCGATTCCCTTTGCATGCAGGCTGTCATCATTGGTTACGAAAATGAGCGGGCGATTCGAATTTTTCATTGGAAACAAAGATACATTTTTAGTTTCTCACTGGTTGAAGATGAAATGTGAAAGTTTTGAAAAGTAACATGAAGACATCAGACAAAAGACAGTAGACTTAAGACTAATATTTGTCTTTAGTCTTTGGTCTCGTGTCTTTAGTCTATCAAGAAGCTCACGATCTTTTTTCCCCTGCTTCCGACTACAATTCGATTCCCCCAGGCAACGGGAGAGGATTCCCAGACGCAATCTGTTTTCCGTTTCACGATGACTTTGCCGTTGAGACCGTCAATGAGATAAATCGTTCCATAAACATCCGTAAAGAAAATATAGCAATTTCCAGCCTTATCGTACAAATCGATGGGCGATGCCCAGCTGTAATAATCCATTGGAATTGTGAATTTTTCCTTTCCGGAGATTTTATCGATGGCAACAAACTCGCCGGCTAAACTTCCATTCACGCGCGAGAAAATTCCATAAACCAGGTTGTTCGCTTTCTTTTTTCCCGGTAACACAGATGACAAAACGCCCCCTGAATTTACCCGGCCGTTTAACTTGGTATTGGTTGATTTCCGCGACACGTCCCAAATTTCTTTTCCGGTAAGTCCGTCAATCTTCCGAATATGAGCCGTTCCGGTTTCTCCCTGTTTATCTACTTCGTTTCCTGTATATAAGAAAGGATGATTTTCTTCTTGCAAATCAATTACCATGGAAGCATCCGTATCATCGTAATTGTCCAGGTACCAGACAGGTTTCATGGTCATCAGGTTCATGCAAAATACATTTCCCCCATTATCGCCGAACCAACCAAGATTGTTCCACGCTCCAAAACTCGACTCAATGCCCAGATCCGGATGTTTCCGAATCTGATAATTGAAAATGAATGCACTTGGAATCGTTTTTCCGGTTGCAATCCTGGTTTTATAAATCTGTCCGTTTTCTGCCGGGTGAAACCAATAACCGGTTTCCGCATCAACTAGTGAATTACTGTCGAATGCTCCCCAAGCTCTTCGTGCCTTCGGATCCAGTCCATTCCGAAAGAAAATCTCCTCGCCGGTGAACATATTGAAAATATAAGATCCGAAGCGATCGCCGTTCTTGATTCCCTGTCCGACGTAAAGTAATCCATTCATTCTCGGATCTACCGAAACGGTTCCCTTGATCGGGTTTTCGATAGTAACATGGGGCCTTGTCGCCTTTCCTGTATTCCAATCAATGAAATAGATATCACCGCATAAACTTCCCACAATGACTTCTTTGAAGTTGGGTAGATCCAGGTACTTTTCATTTATTCCGTGAAGTCGTTTCGCGATTTTTTGAGGCCATTTGATTACCAGGGGTTGACCTGTCCAACCTGAGCCGCCACCCCAGGAACCGTATTCGGTCGTTCTTCCGTCGTAACCGGTAATGAACTCCCAATCCAGGCGGATATCTTTAGGCCGTCCTTTCAAAACTCCTCTTGTTGGCGCATTGCGTTGTGCATTTCCACGGAAGCAAAAAATTCCGTTCTTCGAATTGTAATCGTCCGTGAAAAGAATTTCTTCTTCCGGATCATGTCCCTCCGGATTGTAAGTCCGCTGGTCAAACATCGAAACATCGGCTTCTTCCGGGTACTGCACTTTCCAGACTGCACCGCCATCCAAAATATTCTCTACAAATTCAGGCAAAATCCGTACTTCCGGTTTTACGTAATGCAGCGTAATTCCCGTTCCGAGGTAACCCAGTAAAAAGACAATTCCGTAGGCGACAAATAATTTAAAGGCTCTTACCACCTTACAAATTTCGGTGAAATCAGGAACTGAAAGTTCAGGAATTTGGAATAGTTATAAAGTTTCGGCTGTTAATTCGCAAACAAAATCACGAATCATTGGAAAAGTAAAAAAGCCATCCCACTCAGAAGAGAGGAACGGCTTTTCAAATAGGTTATTGACTATAATTTAAAATCAACGCTTTACAACACTTACTTTACGGATAGTTGTTTCACCGTCCATAGTGATCTCAACCAAAATCATTTCATCTGAAACCATTGGCGCAATCGGCATTTTAAGTCGTTGCGGTCCCGCTTGGGCGTCGATCGATTGATTCAGGAACACTTTACCATCTATTGTTTTGAAGGTAATGTTTACGGTTCCTGCGTCTTTCGTTATGAAATCGATATTGAGCTCCGTACTGGCCGGATTTGGGTAAAGCTTTAACGACTCTTCCATTGTTGGACCTGGCTGATTAATCGTCTGTGGATTTGTTGGCGTTGAATTACAATTACTCACGACAATATCCTTACAAACCATTTTTTCACACTTCTGTCCGTTTGGCTTCGTAACAACAATCAGTACACAAACATGGTAGGTACCATTTCCTCCGGCTGTATAGTTAATTACAGGACCTGAACCTGCATATGAACCATTAACTGTCCAACTATAGCTTGTTGGAGCCGATGAATTTACCATACATTGCGGAATCTGGGGTTGTGCCACAAGGTTGATATTACAGTGGTCAACTTGGAAATTAATTGTTCCATTCAAGAGACTGCAAGGGCATCCACAACCAACTACATCAATTGTTTTGCATGATTCAGTCTGACATACTTGTCCATTGGTGAGAACAGTAGTAAGCACCATACAAACTGTGTGACTACCATTTCCTGATGCTGGCATAGAGAATGGTGTTCCAGAACCAACGTATAAACCATCCACGTACCAATCAATCGAGTAGCTTTGTATACATGGAGTCTGGTTAAAATATGCATCGAAGTAACCGATACACTGAACAATCTGCCAATTAAATCCTGCTACTATGTCACTGCAATTGCATTGATCACAATCAGTTATTACAATGTCTTTGCACAGTTCTTTGTGACACAGGGTTCCATCAGGTAAAGTTACCGTAACAAATAGACAGATTGTGTAAGTTCCATTAGCTGGAGCAGTCCAAACAAAATTTTGTCCGCTTCCTACAGGTGAACCATTTACATACCATTCGTATTGGTAATTGGACATACAATTAGGACCATAGGCGTTTCCTAGTAGTTCCACATCACACTGGTTTATTTGGAATTCAAAATTGGGTTGTAACTGATTACAGTTGCATTCATCACAATCTATCACTTCAACTAGCTGACATACTTCTTTGGAACATTCCTGTCCATCAGGCATTTGTGTAGTAACCGTCAGGCAAACATTGTAGAAACCATTTGCCGGGAAAGTATAATCAAATATTGGACCCGAACCAACGTAAACACCGTTTACAGACCAATTCCACCCGGTAATCTGCATACAAGCAGGAAGTCCTACAAGACCGGTGAAATGTCCAATGCAATTTTCTAAGAAGTGATCAAAACCTATCTCAAGCTGATCACAATTACAAGGGTCACAGTCTTTCACCTTAACGATTTTACAGAATTCCTTCGTACAAGAACTTCCATCCGGCATAGTTGTAGTTACCTGCAGACAAATGTTATATGGTCCGTTGGCAGGGAACGTATAAGTCAGATTTGGTCCTGTTCCTGAAGGAAGTCCATTGACATACCATTGATAGGTAAATTTTGTCATACAAGGTGGCGCCGTAACTACGGCATCGAAATAACCTTCACAGTTCACGATGTTGAAGTTGAATGACGGTTGAAGTTGATTACAATTACATTCGTCACAATCTTTTATTTCGACTAGCTGACATATTTCTTTGTAACATACTGTTCCATCATTTAAAGTAGCCGTAATGAACAAGCAGACATTATAGAACCCATTCGAAGTAAAAGTGTGACTAAAGTTCTGTCCACTTCCTGCAGGTAAACCATCTACATACCATTCATAATTGATCCCTTTAATACAACAAGGTAAAGAAGGATCTGCTACGAATTGGGCGATGCACTTATCGACCGTATAAGTAAAATGAGGTATGACCAGATCACAGCTGCAAGGGTTGCAATCAATGTTTACTGTGCGACAGGATTCTTTCGTACACTTAGTTCCATCAGCTAAGGTTACAGTTACTACCATGCAGACAGTATGCGGACCGTTGGTTAAGAATGCATAATTGAATGTCGGCCCAAATCCAGCTGAAACTCCATCGATAATCCATTCGATCTGAGTCGAAGTGTTAGCACAGTTAGGGTTAATCATACTGGTGAATGTAGTAATACAATCAGTAGATGTTGTGTACGTAAATTCAGGATGAATGTTTTCGCATGTGCAAGGATTATCGTTACAATCAACGTCGATTGAACCTGAAAGAATGAAAGCTCCAACATTATCAACAAAATTAACAACACATTCGATTGTCCATACTCCTGCGGCTGGTGACAGAACTGTATAGCCAATCGGCGGACTTACCATGTAAGGTGCCGATGGGGGAACAGTAAGCGGAATAGCAGGTCCGGCACCTGGTGGAATCAGCTGAATTGAAACTAAAACGTCATCCCAAGCGATACCAAAATTTGTGGTAAAACTAGTTGCTCCCGGTGCAATAGTAAAGGTGCGTGAGAACGTATAATTTCCCGTTGCATTGTTAAAAATCGTGCCTGAACCATTGATCCAGCACGCATTTGTTACTGGTACAGGTGTTACTTCCCAATAAGGAAGGTAACTTTGTACACGTTTTGCTGCTGGTCCAACTGGCCCTGAAGTAATTGTCCAGAAAGGATCGGTCGCACCGATGGCAATTGCATTTCCTGTAGCATCAATTCCGGTACTGACATTGATATCAGGGCAAGGTCCTCCGGCACCGGTTTGAGCTAGTAAATTGTTTCCTGCACAATAAAGCAGCACGAAACAGACTAATTTTAGAAATTGTTTCATAAGATGTAAAAGTAAATAGTGTGTAATAAAACTGTTAGTAGTTGTTTTTTTAACATTAAAATGTTCAAGACGAGTCGAAAAGGATTTTTTCCATAGCGTGAATAGTTATTTGTGGAGAAAGCTAATATACAGCATGTTATAAGTATTTTTTTTACTATTCCAAAGTTTAACATTTTAAGAAGCTTCATAACTAGCATGTTTTTCATCTAATAAATAGATTTTACGCCCCAAAATGAAAACTACCTGTCTATAATGTCTTTATTCTAATTGTGTTTTAAATAACATGTTTAATGATTTTGGCAAATTTATTACACAAATATTCCCGTTTAAATCACCTTAAATGTTGTGCCCTCAACTTAAACTCCGTTTGAATAAAAATTCAAAAACCATGTGGGAATTATTCGGAGAACAACCTGAAAATTGCCGAATTTGCCTTAAACTTGTACCTCACAATTCTTGAAAGATATGCTTACCCCAGAGTCCGATAAAAAACTGTTCCTGTTAGACGCCTTTGCACTGATTTACAGAGCCTATTTTGCTTTTGCAAAAAATCCGAGAGTGAATTCGAAAGGGCAAAACACTTCTGCAGCATTTGGTTTTACGAATGTGCTGATCGATATCCTGAACAAGGAAAAACCTTCTCACATTGCAGTAGTATTTGATCCTCCGGGTGGTGCAACAAATAGAAACGTGGATTTTGAAGCTTACAAAGCACATCGGGAAGAGATGCCGGAAGATATCCGCAATATGATCGAACCCATCAAACAGGTAATCAAAGCATTTCGAATTCCAATCTATATGGCGGACGGTTATGAAGCTGACGACCTGATTGGAACAATGGCCAAAATGGCTGAAAAAGAAGGATTCACCACTTATATGATGACTCCCGACAAAGATTTCGGTCAGTTGGTAAGCGAACAGATTTTCATTTACAAGCCCGGGCGGGGCGGAGATCCGGCATCGATTATGGGAGTGAAAGAGGTCTGTGAAAAATTTGAAGTCGAACATCCGTTACAAGTAATCGATATCCTCGGGTTATGGGGAGATGCTGCTGATAATATTCCGGGAATTCCGGGAGTCGGTGAGAAAACAGCCAAAAAACTGATTGCTGATTACGGGTCAATGGAAGGTGTTTTCGAAAATGTGGAGGATCTGAAAGGGAAGATGAAAGAGAACATGATCAATTTCAAGGAACAGGGAATTATTTCCAAGATCCTGGCAACGATCATCCTCGATGCTCCGGTTGAATTCAATGCTGAAGAATTGAAAAAAGAAGAACCGGATAAAGATGCTATCCTGAAAATTTTCACCGATCTGGAATTCCGAAACCTGGCAAAACGCATTACAGGTGAGGAGATCGTTGTGACCTCTGCAGGAGTGAATGAAAATGGTCAGCTGGATTTATTCGGAACACAGAGCTTGGTGGATGTACAACAAGCACAACCTACCAGCGGTGTGAAAACCATTGCAACGGAAAAACCGTCCTATCATCTGGTAAGTTTACCTGAAGAACGTAAAGCTTTACTGACTAAATTACTGAAAGAAAAATCTGTCTGTTTTGATACAGAAACAACGGATATCAATGCACTTCATGCGGACCTGGTCGGAATGTCATTTTCCTTTAAGGCGCGGGAAGCATATTATGTTGCCGTTCCGAAAGACAAACAAGAAGCACAAGCAATTGTGGATGAATTCAAACCGTTTTTCGAGCACAAAACCATCGAAAAGATCGCTCATAATATGAAATACGACATCCAGGTATTGCATCGTTATGGGGTTCAATTTGACGGACCGCTGTTTGATACAATGATTGCCCATTACCTGATTCAACCTGAATCGAAACAAGGAATGGATTTCCTAGCTGAATATTACTTGAATTATACACCGATCAGTATTGAGGCATTGATTGGAAAGAAAGGAAAAGGCCAGGGAAATATGGGCGATCTGCAACCGGAAGCAATCTGCGATTACGCTTGTGAAGATGCGGATATTACCTTCCAATTGAAACAATTATTTGCTCCTCAGATCGAGAAAGACCATCTGAAAAGTCTTTTCTATGAAATGGAAATGCCATTGGTTTCAGTTCTTGCGGAAATGGAAGAAGAAGGAGTTGCAATCGACATTCCACATTTGGAAGCCTATTCGAAGCAATTGGCAGAAGAAACGGAAGGATTGGAAAAACGCATCAGGGAATTGGCCGGGATGGATTTCAATGTGGATTCTCCGAAACAGTTGGGCGATATCCTGTTTGAGCACATGAAGATTTCTTCGAAAGCCAAGAAGACCAAGACAGGACAATACGCTACATCCGAAGATATTTTGCAACAGCATAAGAACGATCACGAAATTATTCCATGTATCCTGGATTACCGTCAGATGAAGAAGTTGAAATCGACTTATGTCGATCCGCTTCCTACCATGAAAGATCCGGTCGATGGCAGAGTTCATACGAGCTACATGCAAACAGTAACTGCAACTGGTCGTTTGAGTTCAAATAATCCGAACTTGCAGAACATTCCGATTCGCAGCGAACGTGGAAAGGAAATCAGAAGAGCATTCATTGCACGTGGGGAAGATTTCCAGTTGATGTCTGCCGATTACTCGCAAATTGAATTGCGCATCATTGCCGCTTTGGCGAATGACACCAATATGATCCAGGCATTCAGGGATAAAGTGGATATTCACCGTGCAACTGCAGCAAAAGTATTCCATACCGAGTTGGAGGAAGTAACGAAAGACCAACGCAGTGCTGCGAAAGCGGTGAACTTCGGAATCATTTACGGACAGTCGGCATTTGGTCTTTCCCAAAACCTGGGAATCAGCAGAACGGAAGCAAAACAAATCATCGATTCATACTTTGCACAGTACTCAACGATTAAATCCTACATGGATAATGCAGTGAAAAATGCGCGTGAAAACGGTTATGTGGAAACGATCATGCAACGCAGACGTTATTTACCGGATATCAATTCGGCGAACGCAGTTGTAAGAGGTTTTGCAGAACGAAATGCGGTCAATGCTCCTATTCAAGGTTCTGCGGCGGACATCGTGAAACTGGCGATGGTTGCTGTCGATAAAGCCATGAAAAAAGCGAAGGTGCAATCCAAAATGATCTTACAGGTACATGATGAGTTGGTCTTTGATGTACACAAGGACGAACAGGAAATTATGAAAGCATTGGTCAAAGAAGCCATGGAAAATGCCATTCAATTGGTTGTTCCGATGGAAGTGGAAATGGAATTGGCTCACAACTGGCTGGATGCACATTGATTGGCATATCAACCTTCCTCAAATTCTTCCTGGTTGTTTAACACAAAGTTCACGAAGAACACAAAGTTTTCTAGAAGGAGGTTGTTTTAGATTTTTTCAATACTGAAACATTTCATGTATTGTTTCCAGTTCAGGGATATTTCTTCCTGCGCATGAATCGACTTGAAGATGTTCTTACTACTGATTATCAAAAACCCATTCAATAATCCGAAAAATTTTTCGGGTTTACTGAGTTTTCTCAAATAATTCCAGCAAATTTATTTCATTTCCTGGTCCACAACCATAACCTCCCGAAGCACCTTGGCTTTCAAGGTTGCCGGTTTTATCCAGGATCAAATTATACGAACTTACACACATTGTAGAACTTCCAGCTCCCTGAACTTCAATAGTAGCTGACAGTTTCCCATCTACGATTTTTAAACCTGTTCCAAAAAAGAAATAACTTCTGTTGGGCTTGGAAATTGTCCTCCATTCTTCCTTAAAGTTCAAATTTACACAGTTGATTTTGACTGCATAAGTCGATTGAGACGGATTCGTTATTCCTCTGCGATCATCGCCAATGAAATAGATTTTGTTTTCAGAGAACAAAGCACTTATAATTGCAAGGTCGTTTATTGCATGATAAAAAACAATTCGATCACCTTCAGTCTTTAAAAAAAGTGAATAGCCCCTGTTATTATCAAAGAATCTCTTACGAGCTACTAAAAACAGACCTTCTTTTAACTTCTTAACCTCATACAACTCAGAAGAATCACTTAGAAAAGAGGCTTTAATTTTCAGTATCAAATCAAAATTGCTTGGGCGAATGCTTCCGTCATCTAATTTTTTCTCACCTAAAATGCCATCCAGCGGGTTTAAAACGATCTGCTTTCCCTTTGGAATAAACTGAACTATCGGAAAATTTTTATCAAAATAGCCATTAAGTAAGTACAAAAGCATAAAACCTAAAAAGGAGCTGACGAGCAAGTTTTTCATAAGAAATCCATTTGTCAGCTCCTTTTACAATAATTGTGCTACGATCAGAATTTCTCTATTCGAATAGTTTCTAATCCATTTTGAGTTTGCACTTTCATCAGGTACAATCCTTTTTTCAAGCTGCTGATATCAATTGCAATTTCGTAATTGTCATTTTCAACTGCTTTCGTATATACCGTTTTTCCACTCAAGTCCACTAACTCAATTTGTTGGATTCCCGAATTGGAATTCTTCACCGTCAGTTTTCCATTACTTGGATTTGGGTACACTTGAATTTGTGCCGTTTTGTTTTCATTCAACCCCAATCCTGGATTACAGCTCGGATCAACGTCAAATGCTTCTACCTGGTCATTGCGATCATCTGAATCTCCCTGGCTAGCAGAAAAACCCAATCCTCTTCTGGCAAATACTTCCCAGATCAGGCATTTGTTCGCTCCGCCGTAAAGTATTAGATCTGCTGCCAGAATTCCATCACGGCCATCGACAAAACCGGGAGCACAAGCTGTCAATTTCAATCCTTCAATCACCAGATTCATGGCAATATTATTTCCTCCCATTCCTGATTTAATATTTGAATCGAAACCGTACTGATCGATCAGGGCCCAATTCAAATCCCAAAGCATCGTAGCCCAGACAAAACCAATCCCATGCGGCTGGCTCAATGAATTATTATTTGTATTTCCGTAAGTATAATCATTGATTGCAAAATCCGTTGAATAAGGTGACGGACGAATTCCTGTTCCATTGTTCGGTTCATTCGTAACATATGTTCCGACTCCCCTTCCATCCGTTCCAAGATCTGAAGCTACTTGCGTAAGCATTAACCCGAACCAGTCTGACCAGCCCTCACCCATTTGTTCAGCATTGAAGAGACAATCTGTATTGTCTGCTCCACCAACCAAACGAGTTGAAATTCCGTGACCATATTCATGCGCAATAATCATATTATCGAAATCAGAATCAGTTGCTGTAAGGTCTCCAGGATTCACAATGGTTCCATTCACCGTATTTCCTAAATTCAGTTGGTTCACAAACGAATCTCCGTTGGGTTTTGAAACCATGATTGAAGGAATTGCTTCAGCACCCGTCCCTCCACCCATTGCCTGGGTACTTGTTCCGGTATTATTCATGATGATTACTGCAACCGCTCCAAAATTTTGACATGCTATCACCTTTTCTGAAAACGTACATGATCCTCTTCGCACCAATGCAATCTTACCTGCCAATGCTGCTCCGTTTGTAATTGTTCCGCAAGCGTCTGTAATATCCGTTCCATCATCGATTACCAAAACCACGTCTTCCGTGATCGGTGTAGCAGGAACAGGTGGACCGAAACCTGCCGTGGAGCAAGAATAAGATCCCGCAATTCCTGCCGGTGCATTGATTGTCAATAAATCAGGAACGTTGCTTTCTGTCCATAAATACATCTGCATCCGAGGATTCTGACCATCGGGCGGTGTTCCAAAGTTTGCGTTGTTGGTTCCGCTTCCGTCTTGTGCATCAGCCATTACCTGATCCAGTCCTAAAGCAGAACCGGAATAATTTGTTTCCTGGAAATTTCCACTTTCCTCATCAAATCCGTAATAAGCCCAGATGTCATGCATCATGTTGTTCATATAGAACAGGTTCGTGATTACTGCATCCAGGTTTCCTTGTACACCAACAACTGAGTCATAAGCGAAATTAAAATTCAAACTTGCAGTTCCATCCGGTGAGTACCCTGGAAAATCATCGTTATCAATATCATCAGATGCATAGACATTGTTACCTCTTGTAATCGTATACTCATCTCCGGCAATTCCATCCGTATCGTGCCAGCCGAAAGGAGAATATGTTGCATCGGAAGGATTAACTACCAAAACCCGGTTTCCATGCGCCGGACTGATATTCGGCAAAGCATAAACCATATACTGATCCAATCCCGGAGGTGGCGGTGGTGCCATCATTGTTCCTGAAATGTGGTGATTTTCATCTGTACAATGCTCAACAGAACAATGAGAGATCCAATCATTCCGGAAGACCACTTCTCCAGTTTCAGCATTCAATCTCATTGACCACCAATGTTCAGAAGCGACAGGATAAATACTCAAATCCCATAAGTAAACCAATTGTCCTTTGATTTTTCCAAGTACTAATTTTACCGGAATATCTTCTTTTGAGATTCCTTCTTTTGAAAACAGGTAAGCCTTTTCGGTATTTTTTAGTTGTCTGATATTCGCATTTGGAATGTTCAGGTGTTTTAATGCCGCATTCACTGCTTCATTTGCACTGAGTGCAGACTGGTTTGCAGGTTCGGAAATCGAAACGAAATTTGTAGTAACGTGTACCACTTGCTTGTCCTTTACCGTAACAACTCCAAATCCATCAATAATGGAAAGACCATTTTTTGTCTGGCGAACTTTCAGGTGTTTCGTATTTGCAGCTTTCGAAGAAGAACTGGAAACCAATTCCAGGTTTGAGAAATCCGAAGATTTCAGGCTCCAGGTACTTGCATGGTCCTGTAAATAGTTCTGAACGGTTTGTAATTCGCTTTGTCCGAAACAAAAATTAAGGATCGTAAGGAATAAAAAAGAGGAGAGTAACTTTTTCATTTTCAGTTTTTAAGTTGTCCAATGTACAAAAAAAGACAAGAAAAGCGAAGGCTTTGAAAAAAGACAAACGTTAGTGCAGTCTAAAATAAGCGAAAGCTTTGAAAAAGATCCTTCGCAGACGGATCAGAGCATATGAAAAATTCTAATAACTCAACTTCCAGCCACGTTGTTTCATTACCCGATGAAGGGTCACCAAGTCTTGTCCGTTCGGAACTTCTGCGTATGCATTTTTGAATCGGACTGTTTTACTTTCAACCGTTCCTTTCAAGCCATAAGGAAAAACAAATGCTTTGTCGGATGTCTGGTAAGCCTCCAATTCCTGCAAAAACCGTCTCAGCAAGTTCACGGATTCGTTATCGGACAATTCAAAATCTGTTGATTTCACTGATGAGAAGAAATGCATTTCCTGTTTTGCTCTCGTCAGCAATACATTCAGGCGTTTGTGTCCGTTATTTTGGTTCAAAGGCCCAAAACGCATTTGGAATGATCCTTCCGGATTCCGGGCATATCCCAAACTGATAACCAGGATATCCGCTTCATCTCCTTGTACATTTTCCAGTGCTTTGAAAAAGACCTTGTTTTCATCCTCCTTCAGTGATATCAGGTTTTGAACGCGCGGGGAACAGGTTTTCCAAATGGTTTTCAATTGTTCTTCTGAGAAAGCTACAATTCCGAGTGTCTTTGTTTCCCAATCGGAAAAATTTTCCAGAAAATCGGCTACTGATTTAGCTTCCACTTGATTTTTGCGTTCATCAAAGATTCCGTTTTCCACGAAATGATGAAACAACACTTCCTTCCGATCCGGAGAAGGATAAACAATCAGTTCGTCTTTGTAAAAATGCTTATTCGAAAACCCGATCAGTTCCAGGTATTCGGAACGATAATGATGCCTTAACGGAACGCGTTCAAAATAATAAGCCGCCTGGTGCAGCAGATCATGGAATCCGAAGTTTTTCCCGAAGTAATTGGAGGGAGCCATTTGGTGCTCGTCACCCGCAACCAAAGCTCTTTTCGAACGGAATAAGGAACCCAATGCATTTGGAAGCGGAAGTTGACTCGCCTCATCAAAGAGAACCAAATCAAACAATCCCATTTCCAGCGGAAAATGGTCCGCCACCTGATTGGGGGTAGCCAACCAGATCGGGATGAGCAATTGAACCCATTCCTTCGCATCACTTGCAATCAGATTGCGAATGGTGATGTTATTTCTTGATTTCCCGAATTCCTTTACCAATAATGATTTTCCTTTCTTCAAACGGGCTTTGAGTTCTTTCCGCGACTGCGAAAGTTTTTGATTGGGAATTCGCAACAGTTCTTCAAACGCTGAAAATTGTTTCTGAATCTGGGACCGGAGTGCTGTTCCAAAATCAGAAAATTCCCGGTTCTCCGTTTCGATTATCTGATCCAACCGTTGCTGAAGGGATTCTCCTGAAAATTTCACGATTTCCGGGTTCACCGATTCTATTTTTTTTAAAGAACTGAACAAGAGCAGTTCCTGTAAAGTTTCCCAAGAGTCGATCCCATCCAATAAGCCGAAAAAGAAACGCGGTAATTGTTTGAGGTCTTCATAAGCGGCACTCAACTCAACAAATTCAGCCTGTTTTTGAGCCAGGAATTCAGCTAAAATCACCTCATCCCGCAATTCAAAAAAACGTGTCAAAGTGGATCTTAAGTGATTCAATTCCGAACCGCATGAAACGATCAACAAACGTTTTTCCCTTGTCCAACCGGCAATTTCATTGATCAATGAACCGTTTTCATTTTCCAGGTTGGCCGCATAGATCATTCCCATTTCCAAGGCATACGCAGTTGTCTCCAGGCCCAATTCGGCAAAATACGTCTCGAGTTCTTTTAATTTATCTGTTTCAGACAGATAGTTTTTCCAATTCGCAAGCGCAATTTCAGGTAGTACGGACGAGTCGTTCAGCAACCTGGCAATGGCTTTCTTCCTTTTGCGGAGCTGAATCCAGGTACTCGCCTGCTCCCAGGATTCCAATTGGCTTTTGGAAGGACTCTGTTTCCAAATTTGATTCTCCTTTTCAAGGGATGTCAGTTGTTCTCTCAATTCTTTCAGTAAGAGCACCTGCTTTTGAAATTTCTTCCACTCCCTGGGTTTCGAAATGAGCTGGCTGTATGCTTTGTAGTATTCGTTTTCAACCAGTTGACAACGTCCTAAAACGGAAATCATTTTTTCCAAATCGCCAAAAGAAACCAATTCACTCAATTTTGATTGAATTGCTTCCAGATCGCTTTGGGCATTTTTAATCAGCTGATCTCCGTTCCATTGTTCGAAAAATGCGGGTTTCAATCCTTTCAATTTTGAAAATCCGTTTAGCTTCAGATCCAATTTTTGAATCACCGGCTTATTCTGCAGCCATTCATCGATTGTTGGAATGCTGCTCGAGAAACGTTCGTTTGTTATTGGGGTTTCAAGCAACAAATCTTGTAACTCTTTATAGGAAACACCGGCAAAATAATCGGAGGTGTTCAATCGATCGAGTAACAATTGCAAATTCGCATGGAATTGCTCAGAAAGCCTCAGGTTCTGGTTCGAACGGATCTCCGAATTTTCCAATAAATTCCAGGTTGCCTTCAATTGTGCCAATAAATCTTTCGATCTTGTCTGGCTATGTACAACAAATGCGAACGGATCCAACTGGAGTTCTGAAAGTTTTTTGACCAGCACATCCAATGCTACGCGCTTTTCAGAAACCACCAGTGTCTTCAGTTCACTTTTTAATGATTTTCCAAGAATATTAATTAAAACCTGCGATTTCCCAGTTCCCGGAGGACCTTGGAGCAATACATTCTTTGAATTGATGGTATTAAAAACCTGTTTTTGATCCACGTCTGCCGGGTAAATCAAATCATTGGACAAATTCAATTCTTCAGTCACTTCGAAATCATTTCCAAGCAATTGCTGAACCAGCGAATTTTTATGCTCCGATTTTTCGATTCCTTCCAATTCTCTCAACAGATGAAAGCGGTGATAATGAAAATTACCGCAATAGATTTCATGGGAAAATCGGGTTTCAAGATTTTCGTTTTGGAATTGCCGGATCACCCAATCCAATTTCTCCTGCAAATTCAAATCACCCGGAATCACACTTAGCGATTCATTATTCAGTTCTGAATACAAGAATTTGATGTAGGGATTCATTTCAATTGCTTCTTCATCCAATTCAAGTTGAAGCGTATTGTTAATCCGGGTATATTCCCAAGTTAATGGTACAATTAACAAAGGGGATTGAACGGCTCCATTCTGAATTGTTGAAGTCACCGTTCCAAAAACCAAACACAATGAATTCACATCCGATTCCAACCTGAATTTGTTTGCCACTTGCCAGACGGATTTCCATTTTCCCTCCAATTGAACCTGGAATTTGTCTTTCGGTAGTTCTTCAAAAGGGATGAGTGACTCGTGATTTTCGGCAAGATTTACCAGCATGTCCGTCTTGGGCATGTCCGATAAGGCATGAATAAAATCAGCGATATTTATTGGTGAAACACTCATTGAATTGCTTGACGAAAATAGTGAAAAGGTAGATATTAAAGCAGTTTGAAAATCGGAATAAACAGCCGAATTCAAAGAAACAGGTCAGAACGGTTCAATCGGAAGAAATAAAATAACGGATATGTAACCAAAGTAGCTGTTTCGCTTTATGGATAAATGCATTTTTGTAAAAACAATTTAGATTCGAATGGATATCATAGGTTATTTCGCTTCTGTTTTTATTGGGATTTTACTGGGACTAATCGGAGGAGGAGGAAGTATTCTAACCGTTCCTGTTTTGGTTTACTTATTCGGTTTGGACGCAGTTCTGTCAACCACCTATTCGCTATTTGTGGTAGGGACAACCAGTTTGGTCGGTTCTGTTTTCTATTTCAAACGCGGGCAAGTGGATCGGATCACCGTTCTTGCTTTTGGAATTCCATCTATTGCAATGGTGTTTTTTACCAGACGATTTATTGTTCCTGCAATTCCGGAACACCTTTTCCAAATAGGAAGTTTTGATATCACGAAGAGTATTTTCTTCATGCTTTTGTTTGCAGTATTGATGATTGCCGCTGCTTATAGCATGATAAAGAAACAGAAGACTTCAACAGTTCCGGCAAGACCGGGGAAGCCTAATTACATTTTCTTGATTCTCCAGGGACTTTTTGTGGGAATGGTGACGGGTATCGTAGGTGCCGGCGGTGGTTTTCTAATAATACCCGCTTTGGTCAACTTCTTAAAACTCCCGATGAAGACCGCGGTAGGAACTTCTCTGGTAATCATTGCTATCAATTCACTCACCGGATTCTTATTTTCGCTTCATGGAACTGAAATCGAATGGGGATTTTTGGGAATCATCACCTTCTTCGCCATCACTGGAATTTTCATTGGTATGGCGCTATCCAAAAAGATCAATGGAACACGGTTGAAACCGATCTTCGGTTGGTTTGTACTTGCAATGGGTGTTTTCATTGTTATAAAAGAGCTTTTTCTGTCTTAAAAAAGTGAATAAGTCTTTAAGATCCGGATCCACTTGTGTAACCAAAGTAGCTGAATACCAAAAACAATCGACGCATCTTTGTGTTATCAAATGAGTTAAAGAACATCAAATTTCAAACACATGAAAATCGAACAAATTTATACGGGATGTCTGGCACAAGGAGCATACTACATCACGTCGAACGGAGAAGCGGCAATTATTGACCCATTAAGAGAAACACAACCTTACATTGACCGATTGGAATACGACGGAGTGAAACTCAAATACATTTTTGAGACCCACTTTCATGCAGATTTCGTTAGCGGTCACCTCGATTTAAGCAAGAAAACCAATGCATCCATTGTTTATGGCCCTACAGCTCAACCGGAATTCGATGCCATTGTTGCAACAGACAATCAAGTATTCGAAATCGGAGATATCAAACTAAAAGTATTGCACACTCCGGGACATACCATGGAAAGTTCTTGCTTTTTGCTAATTGATGAAAACGACAAGGAAACTGCGTTATTCAGCGGAGACACTCTTTTCCTGGGTGATGTAGGAAGGCCTGATTTAGCGCAAAAAGCAGCACAGCTAAACAAGGAAGAATTAGCCGGATTATTATACGAAAGTATTTACACGAAAATTCTACCGCTTTCAGATGACATTATCGTTTATCCGGCACACGGAGCAGGTTCTGCTTGTGGAAAAAACATGATGAAAGAAACGGTCGACAGTTTGGGGAATCAAAAGAAAATGAACTATGCTCTGAATCAACCAAGCAAGGAAGCTTTTATTGAATCGGTAACGGAAGGATTACTGCCTCCTCCCGGCTACTTTGGAATGAACGTAGCAATGAATAAAAAAGGATACGACGAATTCGAAAACGTATTGAGCCATGGAATGACCTCATTATCCGTTGGTGAATTTGAAGCCGTTGCAGAAAGCACCGGAGCATTGATTTTGGATACGAGAAACGATCAGGAATTTGCTCTTGGATTCATTCCGCAATCCATTAATATCGGTTTGGACGGGGATTTTGCTCCGTGGGTCGGCGCATTGATCGTCAATGTAAAACAACCGATCTTATTAGTTACTGACGAAGGGAAAGAAGAAGAGGCAATTACCCGATTGAGCCGTGTTGGCTTTGACAATGTATTGGGCCATTTGAATGGCGGTTTTCATTCCTGGGTGAATGCTGCGAAGGAAATTGACATGGTAAACCGCATTTCAGCTGAACAATTTGCTTCGGAAGTAAAAATCGGTAAAAGTAAAATCCTTGACGTCCGTAAAGAAAGCGAATACGCGGCTGAACACATCGAAGAAGCATACAGCAAACCCCTGGAATACATCAATGACTGGATCAAGGATGTGCAGCCACAAGAACGCTTCTACCTGCATTGTGCAGGAGGTTATAGAAGCATGATTGCTGCAAGTATTTTACAGGCACGGGGATACCGAAACTTTACGGAGATTGCGGGTGGGTTCAATGCCATTTCGACAACCAATGTGCCTAAAAGTGCTTTCGTCTGTCAGACCAAAGTGCACAGTTAATAGAATCTTATTCTCTCAATCAGATTATACACTAATGGATAACAGCGAAAAAAAACTACAACCCCTGATAAAAAACAAGGAGCAACAGCTTGATGTTTCTTATTGGAACACACGATGGGAAATGAGTGAAACCGGTTGGGATACCGGTTTTGCTTCTCCTTCAATCACCGACTATTTATCCCGGTACCACGACAAAAAAGCAGCTATTTTGATTCCCGGTTGCGGAAATGCTTATGAAGCGGAATACCTGCTTTTAAATGGATTTACGAATATCACCTTAATCGATCTCGCTCCGAAAGCAGTCGAACGTTTACATGCTAAATTTGAGAATCAAGAAGGAATCCGGATTCTATGTGAAGACTTTTTTCTACATCAGGGAGCCTACGATTTGATCATCGAACAGACATTCTTTTGTGCTATTGATCCCGGGAAACGAATTAATTATTCGAATAAAATGGCCTCCCTGTTAAATCCTCATGGAAAACTGGTTGGGGTTTTGTTTAATCGCGCATTTACACATCAGGGGCCGCCATTCGGAGGTGATTTACCGGAATACAATTCCATTTTCGAACCGAATTTCGAACTCATAACGATGACAGAATGCTATAACAGTGTGCCGGCCAGAATGGGTTCGGAAGTGTTTATCATTTTTCAAAAAAAACAAAGCAGGGAATTTGCTTCATGACAATCATCTCTTTTTAAACCTTCTCTTTCAGTTGAAAACTTCTTTTATAGAAATGTCCGCAAAAGAATATTTTCGAGAACCCCATTATTTCTTTGCCGAACTATTAACTTTGTAATTCTTTAAAAGTGAATCCATTTCTATGAAAGAACAAGATATGAAATTTGGCACCAAAGCAATACATGCCGGTGTGCAACCTGACCCAACAACGGGAGCGATCATGACTCCCATTTTTCAAACATCCACTTATGTCCAGGAATCTCCCGGAGTAAACAAGGGATATGGTTACGCAAGAGGGAAAAACCCTACACGTGATGCGCTTCAGGCAAATATTGCCGCATTGGAAAATGGAAAACATTGCGTTTGCTTCAGTAGCGGTGTTGCCGCAACGGATGCTGTTCTTAAATTATTGAAACCCGGAGACGAAGTTATCACCGGAGATGATCTATATGGGGGAACTTATCGTTTGTTTACAAAGATCTATGAAAAATTCGGGATCAAGTTTCACTTTATTGATTTGACAAATGCTGAAAATGTAAATAACTACATCAATGCAAACACCAAATTGATCTGGGCGGAAACACCGACAAACCCAACCATGCAAATCATCGATATTGCTGCAGTTTCTGCTATTGCAAAAACAAACAATATCATTATGGTAGCGGATAACACATTTGCTTCTCCTTATTTGCAAAACCCATTGGACCTCGGAGCAACTATCGTGATGCACTCGGTTACCAAATACCTGGGCGGTCACTCGGATGTGGTGATGGGAGCATTAATTACAAATGATGATGCACTTTACGAACAATTGTATTTCATTTTGAATAGTTCGGGTGCAAATCCCGGTCCGATGGATTCCTTTTTGGTACTAAGAGGAATCAAGACATTGCACTTGCGTATGCAACGTCATTGTGAAAACGGGAAACAAATTGCACATTATTTGAAAAATCATCCGGCAATTGAAAAAGTTTACTGGCCTGGTTTCCCGGAGCATCCGAATCATGAGATTGCGAAAAAACAAATGCGCGATTTCGGTGGAATGATTTCAATTGTTCTGAAAGATAAGAGCATCGAAAACACCTATCGGGTTGCTTCCTCGTTCCAGGTTTTCTCTTTAGCAGAATCTTTGGGAGGTGTGGAATCTTTGATCAATCATCCGGCAACAATGACTCACGCCTCTATTCCGAAGGAGGAAAGAGAAAAGGCAGGAGTTGTGGACAACTTATTGCGTTTAAGTGTGGGCGTGGAACACGTAGACGATCTGATTGCGGATCTGGAACAAGCTTTGGCATAAAATAGTTCAAAAGGTTTAAAGGGTTCAAAAAGTTCAAAGCTATTGAACCCTTTTTTAACTCTTGAACTTTTAAACGTTTGAACATGATCATAATCACAGGAACATCCAGAGGCATTGGAAAAGCAATTGCAGAAAATTATCTCTCTCGCGGTGAAAAAGTATCGGGTATCGGGAGAAATCATACCATTTCACATCCCAGCTATTCGTCCATTGATTGTGATTTAAGCAACCCCGATGCAGTTGACCAAATTTCATTTCCTCAAATCGGCGAAGAACCGGTTATCTTCATTCACAATGCGGGCATTTTGGGAAAAGTGGATTACTTCGAACGATTGGAATCGAATGAGATGGCCAGAGTGATGCAGGTAAATCTATTTGCCGGAGCTGCTATCTTGCAACAGTTACTCAAGAAGCTCCCAAAAACCCAATCATTTAAATGCATTTTCATCAGTTCGGGAGCAGGAAAAAGCCCGATCGCTTCCTGGGCTTCCTATTGTGCTTCCAAGGCAGCAGTGGATTTGTTTTGTCAGACGATCCAACTGGAAGAACGTCAACTCGGAAGAGCCGATTTTCACTGTCTTTCAGTCGCACCGGGAGTTGTAGATACGGATATGCAAGCAGCCATTCGGGAGAGCAACAAAATTTCATTCTCGGAAGTGGAACGGTTCAAAGAGTACAAAAATTCGAATCAACTATATTCAACGGAATTGGTCGCCAGAAAATTAATCCGCCTGATTCATGAAACACCTTTAAGCCAAGTTTTATACTCACTTCGGGATATTGAATTGTAAAGCGAATTTTAAATAATTGTTATTCATTGCGTTGTTAAGTTTTTGAAGAACGGTTCATTTCTTAATCAAATATTGTAACTTGTTGCACTCAAATTAGGAAACTTATAGTAAAACTAGCTAGAACTGTACATAATGAAAAAACAATTTTCTACTCTCTTAAGCCTAACCTTTTGCGTCTCTTCCTCTGTTTTTGCTCAAAATAACGAGCGTCAATTGGACAAGCAGAATATGCGTCAGGGGGAACATGTCGAATATTGCGTCACGCATAAAAAGATGAACCAACTCCTGGCTAATCCTGAATTGGCAAAACAGCATGCAAAGGATCAACAAGAATTCGATAATGCCCTACTTTCAAAAAAAGGGGAAGGTTCCACAAAGGCAATTGAATATACCATTCCGGTTGTATTCCATGTTTTACATAATGGTGGTCCGGAAAATATTTCCAAAGACCAGTTGATGTCAGCTTTGGCCATCCTGAATCGTGATTATGCCATGCTAAACGCTGATACGATCGGGGTGCAGGCCGCATTTCAAGGAATTCGCAGCAAAGTTGACGTGAAATTCGTACTCGCAACAAAAGCACCGAATGGAGCTTGTTTTTCCGGTATTACAAGAACTCAGAACATTGCCACAAACAATGGAGATGATGGCGGAGCACAAGTAAACGCGATCATTGCAGGAAATGATGTTTACAATGGTCAATGGCCCGGAAATAAATATTTGAATATTTTCATTTGCCAGGATATCGGTGGTGCAGCAGGTTATACCACAAACCCCGGAAGTTGGTCAGCAACTGAAATGGGGAATGGAATCTGGGTATTAAGCACCTATGTCGGTGATATCGGTACATCAAGCCCATACACGAGCCGAACATTGACACATGAAGTTGGACACTGGTTGAATCTTTCTCATGTTTGGGGTGGAACCAATGATCCTGGAGTAAGTTGCGGAAGCGACGGTGTAAGTGACACCCCGGCTTGTATCGGTTCAACAGCTTGTTTTTTGAATCAAAGCACATGCAGCAGTGATAATGCTTATTGGGGATTTGATCAGATCGATAACGTCGAGAACTACATGGATTACTCTTATTGCTCTAAAATGTTCACTGCAGGCCAGGTAGACAGAATGCGAACTTCACTTACCGTATCTTCAACGGGAAGAGCCAATGTGGTTTCTGCTTCCAATCTGGCAGCTGTTGGTGCAAGTACTACTCCTATACTTTGTTCTGCAAGATACAACACCTCAAGAAGAGTAATTTGTGCAGGAGAAACCATCCAATTTACAGATGAATCATTCAATGCTGTTTCCGGATGGAACTGGTCTTTTTCCGGAGGTTCACCTGCAACTTCAACAGCACAAAACCCGTCAGTTACCTACAATACTCCGGGGACTTACGCAGTTCAGCTGGATGCTACCGATGGAACAAATACAGATACAGAACTTACAGCGGGTTATATCACGGTATTGCCTGTTCCAACAGGAATTCCATATTACGAAAGTTTTGAAGCATTTACCAATTTCACAAGTCCTGATTGGTTTGTGAAAGACGGAGGTGGAAACCCGTGGACAGTGACAACAGCAGTAGGACGAACCGGTACTCACTCCGCTAAATTGGAAAATTTCGGACAATCCGCAAGTCAAATTGATGAACTGGAATCACGATCCATTGATTTGTCCGGAATTACTTCAGCAACAAATGCAACCCTTTCGTTCAGATATGCATATAGAAAACGAACATCAACCAACACAGATCTATTGAAAGTATACTTGTCAAAAGACTGTGGTGGAGTTTGGGATATCCGCAAAACATTGACAGCAGCAACCATGTCAGGATCCAATCTGGCAACTACACAATGGACACCGACTCCGGCTGATTGGGTAACGGTTCACATGACAAACGTAACAAGCGCGTATTGGATAGAGAATTTCAGATTCAAATTTCAGTTTACTTCAGGAGGCGGAAACAATGTCTATATTGATGACATCAACATTTATGCAGGCGGGCCATCGGATGATATCGTCTTATTGGGATTAACCGATTTAGAATCGTTCCAAAACGTCAACTTATTCCCGAATCCCGCAGAAAATGAGCTTCAAATCAGCTTCACTTCCCAAACCGGAAACCAGTTGGATTTTGCAATAACAGATTTATCCGGGAAACTGATCAAAACATTACCTGTCAATGCTCACGAAGGAGCGAACCTGGTATTTATCGAAACTACCGATTTATCAGCTGGAACTTATCTGATTAAAATGATCGGTTCTGCACAAGAAAGAACATTCACATTCGTAAAGAAATAATTCGCTCTCAAAAAGGTCGGGAACTTACATTTCCGACCTTTTCTGAACTATCCTTTCAATCAACAATTCAGACACTTAAATCAATTCCTACTACATACAATTCAAAAAGTCATTAAATTTCGTACTTGAACTGTATTCTATTTCCAACTTTCCCCTATCATTTAAATCATTGTATTATAAAACTAGCTAGAATAAGAAAATGAAAAAACAATTTTACTCACTCCTAGGTATCTCCCTTCTTTCTGCCGCTTGGAGTTTTGGACAACAGCAAGATCGCGTTCTTGACAAAAGTAATATGCGCGACGGTGAGCATGTTGAATACTGCACCACGCATAAAAAAATGGCGGAGCTTAGGAAAGATCCGAAAATGGCTGCAATGATAGATGCTGCTCAGCAAGAAATGCAAAATCATGCAAAATCCAAAGGAGATGACGGGGTTACAAAATCCACCGTCTATAAAATCCCTGTAGTATTTCATATCTTACATAACAACGGAACAGAAAACATTTCCAAGGAGCAAGTTGCAGATGCTGTTGCAATCCTGAATAGAGATTACAGAAAATTAAATGCAGATGCAAATAATGTCCAAGCACCTTTCCAGGGAATGCCAACTGACGTTGAAATCGAATTTGAATTAGCTAAAAAGGCCCCAAACGGTGCTTGTTTTGCCGGAATTACACGAACAGTGACCGCATTGACAAATGACGGAAGCAGTGGTCAGGCACAAGTAAATGCGGTTGTTGCCGGAAACGATATCTACCAGGGAGTTTGGCCTCATGCCAAATATTTGAACATTTATGTAGCTGCCGAAATCGGTGGCGCTGCAGGTTACACATTCAACCCGATGGGTAATTCAACTGCATCTGCCCAAAATATGTACTACAATGGTGTTTTCATCCTAGATACTTATACAGGTTCTATTGGAACATCCAATGTAGGCAGCAGTAGGGCATTAACTCACGAGGTTGGTCACTGGTTAAACCTGGAACATGTTTGGGGACCGAATAACAATCCCGGAAACGCTGCAAGTTGTTCAGACGATGATGGGGTTCAGGATACTCCAATGTGTATCGGTGTTACATCTTGTAACCTTTCTTCTAACACATGTAATGACACAAATGATCCGAACAATTATTCTTCATGGACAACAAACGTGGTTGACAATATTGAAAACTACATGGATTATTCGTATTGTTCAAAAATGTTCACACAAGGTCAGGTAACACGTATGCGTACTGCACTTACGAGTTCAATTGCAGGTCGTAACCAGGTAATCACAGCATCAAATCAAACTGCAACCGGTATCAATACGACTCCAACTTTGTGTGCAGCAAAATTCAGTACGGCCAGAAAAGTCATTTGTGCAGGCGAGTCCATTTCGTTTACTGACGAATCGTATAATGCCGCAACCGGATGGACATGGACATTCACCGGCGGTTCTCCGGCTTCTTCAACTTCGCAGAATCCAACAATTACATACAACACTCCGGGAACTTATGCTGTGAAATTAGTTGCAACTGACGGATCAACTAATAGCACGTCCGACATGCCTGCATATATTACCGTATTACCTACCGGAGGGAATCTTCCTTTCTATGAAAGTTTCGAAGCTTCAATGAACCTGACAAGCCCGAATTGGTTTGTTTCTAATGCAGGAGGAAACGCTTGGGCTGTAACGAATACTGCAGCTAAAACCGGAACCAATTCAGCGAAACTGGATAATTTCAGTCAAACATCCGGTCAAATTGACGAATTGATCTCTGGACCTATCGATTTGTCAAGTATCACTTCAGGAACCGGAGTTACTTTGTCTTTCAGATATGCTTACAGAAAGAAAATCTCTTCGAACACCGATTTATTAAAGGTATTCCTGACCAAGGATTGTGGTGATGTTTGGGATATACGCAAAACATTGACTGCTGCTACGATGTCCGGAACCAACACTGCTACTTCAGCTTGGACTCCAACTGCATCCGATTGGGTAACTGTTCACATGACGAACGTAACAAGCGTATATTGGAATGATCATTTCCGTTGCAAGTTCCAAGTAATAAACGGGGGAGGAAACAATGTCTATATTGATGATATCAATATTTATTCCGGTGCACCGTCTGACAATCCTGTTACTGCAGGTTTACAAGATTTGGGTACTGTGGCAAATATCAACTTATTCCCGAATCCGGCAGATAATGAAGTTCAAATTTCTTTCAGCTCGCAAATTGCGAACGAAATTAAATTCTATGTGACAGATTTATCCGGAAAACGTATCCAACAACATCAGATCAATGCAACTGAAGGGAATAACCTGGTTTACATTGCAACTGAGAATCTTTCAGCCGGAACATATTTGATCCAAATGGTTGATGGAACCAGTCAAAGAACTTTGACTTTCGTTAAAAAGTAATTACTTACAACTGAAACCAAATAAAAATCCCCTGGTGAGCAATCATCAGGGGATTTTCTATTTTAGGACCGCTTCAATCAGAAACCTCTTTTCTTTTTCACTTCAGCAATGAAATCTGTTAACTGTTTTTTATCTGCAAAGTACACCGTAACATTTGTTTCCTTAAACGTTTGAGCTCCTGATTTTTCATAAACAGTCGCTTCTACTTTGTCCAGATCAGTTAGGATATTGCATGAATACATTTCTCCGTATTTATCCATATGCTCTATTTTAAATACGTTATCGGTAACAACCTTTGCGGATACTTTGCGAACGGTCAGTTCACGCACGGTTCCGTCACCCCTCTTTGTCAAAACGGTAGAATACAAGTAATAATCTACTATTTTCTGATGGTATTCCAGTGTAGTTCCATTTATCTGCATTGAAAAACACTTCGGTCCCTGAATGGTGATTGATTTACCGTAATACTTGATCACTTCCTGAGCTTTCAACAGGTTAAAACTCAATAAACACAGGCTTAAAAGGAGGATTTTCATAGTTTTCGTTTAAATTGTAGACTACTAAGTAAACAAAAAAATCACTCTTTCACGTGAATCTCCCCCTCATTTACCAACGATTCTCCATTCATTCTCAAAAAAAGTTGAATCAATGCGATCACATCTTTCTCACAATAAATGCGGATACGATTCAAATCGTTCTCTTCGTAATAAACCCGTGCAACATCTGCCCCCGAAATATCATCTTTCGGAGTCGGGATCTTAAAAATATGGCACAACAAGGCTAAGCTGGTATATGCCTTATAATCTCCGAACTTCCACAGTTCCATCGTATCCAAATGCTGGATTTCCCAAGGTTTTTTACCCGCTATATTCAGTACATTAGGCAATCCGATTCCATGGATCAACAACCTGCGGCAAATGAATGGAATATCAAATTCCTTTGAATTGTGTCCACACAGCACGTGTTTCGGAGTATTGTAATTATTCTCCAGCAAACGGACAAATTGTCTCAACAGGGTTTCTTCATCTTCATGTGCGAATGAAGTCATGCGGATGGATTTTCCGAGGGAGGACTGATGTACAAAACCGACAGAGATGCAGACTATCTTGTCAAACTCGGCGTAAATACCGGCTTTTTCATTGTAAATATCTGCTTTTGTTTTTTCTTCGGTCAGAAAACGTGCATTTTTCGAATCAAATAATTTGGTTGTTTCTGCATCTAAGTCTGAATAGTGGTAAACTTCCGGAACCGTTTCAATGTCTAAAAAAAGAATCTTGTCCAATTGGGTTAAATCAAGCATAAAATTTTCGTTTTCCATTTAAGTTATGTAAAAATATCATTTCTCCGGACGCCATTTTTCTATTTTTTTTCGGAATAAATGCATTTTTTGTACTTAAGGAATAGTATTCCTTACTTTTGTACTCCATGGCAGAAGAATTATTTATCGCTCAATCCACAAAGAAGGAAAAGTACACAACTTTGCTTCCTCAGGCTCAGGCATTATGTTCCGGTGAACCGAATTTGGTTGCCAACCTGGCGAACATTGCCTCCGCACTCAAAATGACTTTCGATTTCTTTTGGGTCGGGTTTTACCTTGTTGAAAAAGACCAATTGGTACTTGGACCGTTTCAAGGACCGATCGCCTGCACACGGATTGCTTACGGAAAAGGTGTTTGTGGCACTTCCTGGAAACAAAATGAAACATTGGTCGTTCCCGATGTGGAAGCCTTTCCCGGGCATATTGCATGTTCTAGTGAAAGCAAAAGCGAAATTGTGGTTCCAATCCGTAAAAACGGTCAGATTATTGCTATTCTCGACGTCGATAGTGATCAGTTGAACGATTTTGACGAGATTGATGCAACTTATTTAAATGAACTTTGCGAATGGCTCGGTACTCACTGTTTTTAGGATTTTTACTTTTTTTGGCCGGTTGTGCAGAGGTTGTTCCTTTAACGGGTGGCCCATCCGATAATCGTGCAGCACTTCCTGTTGAAGGAACTCAGAACCCGGAACAAGGCGCTTTGCACGTAAACCAAAATGAATTGAACGTCAGGTTCAACGAATTCTTCACGTTAAATGATCCAACCAATACTGCGGTAATGAATCCGAACACAGGGAAATTGGAAGTCACTTCAAACAAACGCGACCTATCGATCAAATGGGATGGCCCGCTTCAACCAAATACAACCTACATCATCCAATTGAACGGAACCATTAGGGACCTGAATGAAAAAAATGATACGATCCATCAATTCGTATTCTCCACCGGAGATCAGATCGACTCATTGAAAATCAGTGGTATTATCACTGACGGATTCACTAACAAACCATCCAACGCATATACGATCGGATTATATGATTCGGTCAAAGATCCATACAAAAATGCCCCGGTCTACATCTGTAAAAGTAATGACAGAGGCCAATTTGAATTTTCTTACCTGAAAGCAGGGGAATATCAATTATTTGCTTATCTCGATTCGAACAAGGACCGGCTTCCATCCATCGGGGAAGTTGTCGCTTATTCTTCCAAACTGATTGCCAGTGGAGATAGTACTGCATTTTCGCATATTCTCGCTTCGAAACCGAAAAATCCGGTGAAGCAATTACAACTCAAAGTGCTTAATCCGGGAACATTTTACGCTTCAGGGAAAGAAATCGGTGAATCCAGCCTGACAATTAACTCGCAACCCGTGCAGATCATTAAACGCTTCGCCCCTGACTCTGTTTTAGCAGTTCTTCCAAGCAGTTCAAATGACGTCTACACCTTCATTGACGGCACAGATACCATTACAAAAATTATTTCCCTAAAAGACCGGAACAAGAATTTTTCCATTTCAGGAAAAGTTTACAAAAATGCCTGGACATTAGGTGACACCTTGCTTTTCGAGACCAATGAATTCATTGAAAAAATCGATACTTCGCTGATTATTGTGGAAGACAAGACCAAATTGAAAATCAAATACGACTTTCTTTCTTCCGGGAACCAGGTTCGGATCATTCCAAAATCCGCTATTGCGTTCGACATGATTGTCGATTTCAAAATGGGTTCTCTACATGGGAAAACCAACGTAAATGATTCCATCAAAATAGAACTGAAAACCTATCGCCCATCCGATCTGTCGAATTTGAAACTGAATATCGAAAGCATGAAAGGTCAATGGATCATCCAGCTGATGGATGGTCAAACCGCCATTCGCACATTCTTTAAATCGGAAAGTGATTCTGTCGTCAATTGGAACAACCTGATTCCGGCTGTTTACCAGATCCGTTGCATCCGCGATGTGAATGGAAATGGAAAATGGGACACCGGAATTTGGGAAACAAAATCACAACCGGAAGAAGTGGTCCGTTTCGACCTGAAATCCAAACTGAGACCGAACTGGGATATCGAAGAAACACTTGAACTGAAACCCAATGAGTGATTCCTTTGAAAAAGCCTTTAGTAAGTGGAAGATTTATCTTGCCTTGTTTATCGGTCTTTCAATTTCGGGAGGAATACTCATTTACAGCTTTACACGATCTGAATTTCACGAAGTAGAAAAAGGAACAGGTAATTATATCTGGAAAGATGCCAACCGCAATAAGCGCATCGATTATTCAAACCCGAAGGAATTCATAGCTGTTCCGAACGGTAATTTCGAGCAAAAAAATGCCTACCAGGTACTTTCGGATATTTCCTGGAATAGTAGTACCTTCTTTTGGATCTTTCTGGCGCTCCTTGGAATGGTTGGCCGGGATTTGGGTTATATGATCCGGATTCGGATCCTGACCAAAAACCAGTTGACCTGGACCCAATCTTTCCATGTCATTATGATCTGGGAATTTGCTTCAGCATTGGCGCCCGGAGTCATGAGCGGCGCTACCGTAGCGATGTTCATTCTCAACCGGGAGAAAATTGCTTTGGGAAGGGCAACGGCAATTGTTATCCTGACCGCGTTCCTGGATAACCTATTCTATGTCATCATCATTCCCATTCTATTCCTGTTCATTCCATCCGGGAACTTATTCCCGAGTGCGGGAAATGAATCCATGACAGTTATTTTCTGGACCGGTTTTTCTGTATTTGCACTTCTTTGCCTTGTCCTTTTTTCAAGTATTGTCCTGTATCCGAAATTGGTTTTCAAACTCCTTACGTTCATCACCAGGATTCCACTTTTGAAACGTTTTCAAGCAGGTGCAGAAAAGACAGGAAATGACGTAAGCACAACGGCAATCGAAATGAAAAAAGAGCCTTTTTCGTTTTGGTTAAAAGCATTTGGAGCAACTGTTTTCTCCTGGTCTTCCCGGTTTTTGGTGATCAACTTTATAATGCAGGCGTTTTTAAGTTTGGGTTTTTTACAGCAAACACAAATCTTCACCAAGCAATTTGTCTTGTGGATGTTTCTGAGAATCTCTCCAACACCCGGTGGAAGCGGAGTTGCAGAATGGGCTTTCGGCGAATTGTTGTCCGAATTCAGTACCAGTATCGTCCTTCTGGGAACAATGGCTGTATTGTGGCGTCTGATTTCTTATTTCCCCTATTTGATGATCGGATCTATCATTCTTCCCCGTTGGTTGGCCAAGCAAGGGAAGAAGAAAAACTAAATCGTTTAAGAGAGTCTGCAAAAGCCTTTGTTTTTCGGATAATATCGTTATCTTTGCGCTCTTAAAACGGTCAAAATCATGTCTTACGGCGTCAAAATTTTTGCAGGAAGAGCATCGAAAGTGCTTGCAGAACAAATAGCTACCAAGTTCGGTGCTAGTTTGGGTGATGTAAAAGTTACTGAATTCAGTGATGGTGAATTTCAACCATCATTTGAAGAAACAGTGCGTGGTCAGGACGTATTTATCGTTCAATCGACGATGCCTCCAACAGAGCATTTATTTGAATTGTTGTTGATGGTCGATGCAGCAAAACGCGCTTCTGCCCGTAAAATTATTGCGGTAATTCCTTATTTCGGATTTGCCCGCCAGGATCGTAAGGACAAGCCAAGAGTTGCGATCGGAGCCAAATTGGTTGCGAACATGCTGATGGCAGCAGGAGTTGACCGCGTAATGACAATGGATTTACACGCTGACCAAATTCAAGGTTTCTTTGAAGTACCGGTTGATCACTTATTTGCATCGACATTATTCTTCAATGAAATGAAGGCTTTGGATAATGGAAACCTGATTATGGCTGCTCCGGATGCAGGTGGTGCAAAACGTGCCAACGCTTATGCTAAGAAATTGGATACCGGATTAGCAATTTGCCACAAACACCGCAAGAAAGCAAATGAAGTTGCAGAAATGACTGTAATTGGGGATGTTGCCGGAAAAGATGTGATCCTGGTAGATGATATGTGTGACACAGCGGGAACTTTAACAAAAGCAGCTGAGTTATTCATTGAAAAAGGAGCAAAAAGTGTTCGTGCTTTCTGTACACACGCCGTGTTGTCAGGACCGGCATTGGAACGCATTAATAATTCGAAATTAACGGAGTTGATTGTTACGGACACTATCCCGTTAAAAGAGAAAAGTGACAAGATTCGGGTCATTACCGTAGCTGATCTATTCGCAGATGTGATTGATCGCCTGGTTAAAAACGAATCCATTAGTACGCATTTTATAATCTCGTAAAATAAGAAGGAGCACTGCTTCTGAAAAAGGATTCACGGAAGTGGATCAATAAATTAAACAAATAAAAACAAACATGAAAGTAGCACAATTGAGCGGTTCGCCTCGCGCGAACGTAGGGAAGAAGGATGCTAAAGCTTTGAGAGATTCGGGCTTGGTTCCATGCGTTCTTTACGGACAAGGAACACAGACACATTTCTCTCTTCCTGACATCAAAGTTGAAAAATTAATTTTCAATCCGGATGTATTTAAAATCGAATTGGATATCGATGGCAAAAAAGCTAACGCGATCATCCAGGAGATTCAACAAAATCCTATTACGGATAAAGTAGTTCACATTGACTTCTTGGAGTTAGACGCTAAGAAACCAGTTAAAGTGGCATTGCCGGTTCGTTTGACAGGAGCTTCTCGTGGTGTATTAGCGGGAGGTCGTTTGATGCAGGTTTTCCGTCGTTTACGCGTAGTTGGTCTTCCAGCAGATTTGCCGGAAGCTATCGTAATTGACATTACTAAATTGCGTATCGGTCAATCTATCCGTGTGAAAGATTTGGAGAATGATGGTTTATCAATCTCTGAAGCTAAAAACGCAGTTGTAGTATCCGTTAAAATGGCTCGTGGAGCATCTAAAGCTGCTGAAGCTGATGATGACGACGACGAATAAGATTCTATTGAACTTTAGAAAGAGGGATGCGATTTATCGTGTCCCTCTTTTTTTATACTTAATATCAGAGTCCATAAAAAAGCCATCTCTGTTTTTACACGAAGATGGCACAACTAACATTAGATTTAGGCGTAGGTTCTAATATCTTTTCCTGCTTAGGTAAGACAAAGTTGAATCGAAAATTCGGTTTTTCGCTTCGCTTCTTTCTCAAAAGCAGTTTTCAGTTTTTTAACCGTCAATTTTGAGTGAAATCGATTTAGGATATGCCCGATTTAACGTTTTAATATGGATATTTGGCTTCTCTTTTCTCCAACTGTATACAACAATTGATAAACACCACTCGCCATAGAAGTCAAATCCACATCTGTTTGTCCGGTATATAGTGTTTTCTCTAAAATGATTTTCCCCAAACAGTCAGTCAGAACAATCATCCCTCCTATTTCATCTGTTTCAATGGTCAGCCAGTCTTTAACCGGATTCGGGTACAAATTCAATTGAAGACCATTCAAATCAGAAATACCCGCCAGATCGATCACATGAATGGTTTGACTCGACGTATCATCCGGACAAGCGTCATTTACAGCAATGAGTTGCAATTCAAAAGTTCCACCGTTTGCATAGTTATGCCATGGATTTTCATCCTGACTTTGCGTTCCGTCTCCAAAGTTCCAGGTATAGCCATTCGCATTTAATGATGAGTTGGTGCAGTTCAGAATCCCGCCCGGTAAATACAAGGTATCCTGGTTAACTGAAAACTGGGAATTGGCAGGCAAACTTACCAGAACATCTATCAGCTGCTGAACAGTATCGGAAGTGTTCGGTCCATAAGCAATCAACTGAACCTGGTAGGAGCCTGAACTTGGAAATTGAACTTTAGGATTCACCTGGGTACTTGTACTTGGGATTCCACCCTGAAAGCTCCACAAATAACTTGTTCCATCAATAGAAGTATTCTGAAAAAGCAGCGAATCAGTTGAACACATATAGGTATTCTGAAGTACAAACGAGGCATTCGGAGGGTTCGTAGGTTGGGTTACTGTTTGTCCATTTGAAGATGTAACACTTGAAAAAACACCTGCTCCATTCTCCGATTTGACTGAAGCATAATAAGTAGTCCCAGTCATCAGATTCAAACCACCGACGCTCACAGTAGTATTCCAATAGTTATTGGTCCATGAAACTATATCAGAGGCTCCCGGAGTTGTTCCGAATGCCACCCAATAATTCGCAATATCCGAATTCGTATCAGAAGCGGGTGTCCAATTTGCCTCCAACATGGAGTTATTTGTCGTAGTGGAAGCATCAGCAGCCTGACCATCATTTACCGATTGAATCGCTGATGGAGAAGTCCAGTCAATTTTAACATCCTGGGATGAAATCGCAGATAAGTTTCCAGCTACATCCTGAACGATTGATTTAACCCGTCCGGCTACAGTGGAAGGATTAGAGCTTTCATAACGCATATCACCCCCCGAACCAACAGCAATGGAAGTACTTGAGCTTCTCGAGCGATAAACCCTCAAATCATTTATTTTGTAAACACAATTCCCGGTGCGGAAGGAGATGTAATTCCCGGTCGTCAGAGGAGTCGGGTCCGTCCAGGTTCGCGATAACACATTGTTTATATAAACCTGGTGTGTTCCGGTAATCCGGTCGTAAGCAATTTTGTAATCGTACCACTGGTCCACATTAAAATCGTATGCAACCTCGTCGACTAAACTATACGTATCATTCGTCACCTTATAAATCTGGATTTTGTCGCTATCCAGGCGGAAGAATACAAAATAAGAATTGCCCCGGTTCGGCAAAGTCGGATCGCTACAGAAATAATGTAACCCGGCCCTGCGGTTGGTTCCTGTTCCGGACATTGCTCCGGACCAATGATACAAATAACGGTTACTCAAATTACTTGTAACATCCGCCCAAATATTCGAATTCCCATTGCTTTCATCACTATGCATCAAATTTCCGGAGCTCAAAGCCCAAACTCCCGATTGGGATGTCCAACTGGCATGAATTGCAGATTGATCAAAGTTGTCATTGAAAAATCCTTTACCGGAATTCGATCTCCAATCACCTCCATTATTATCCGTAACCTGGTAAAAGGATTTATCGATCCCGCTTCCCCCGGAGTTATCCGTATCAACATAAGTAGCCGTAAAATCCTGCGTTATCCAACTTCCGGGAACGCTAACTGTTGTCATTGGTGCAATTGCATCTCCCAAAGCAGGATTCGTAATGACACTTGTCCAACTGGCAACCCATCCCGCGGCAGTTGTTGCACAATCACTCCGGAATTCAATTAGCAAAGCTCCGCTGGAAGAAGTGATTGTTCCGGGAGAATTGGTTCCGGTATATGTTCCGATTAATGGAGCTGCGTTGGTTGCTCCATCGTAGATATAGAGATAATCCCAATCCGCCTCCAGGGAAAAACTCGAAAAACTCAATGTAACAGAGCTCGCATTTGCAGGTTGGATCAAAGTGAAATAACGTTGATCGTTTGTATAATTTGCGCCAGACCCCCCGGAATCCGTAAATGTTCCGGAAGAAGCATTCAGTGCATTTTGCGTCGGATTATTGTTTACCAATTGATAATAAAGTCCCCAATTCCAATAAATTCCCGGATCGGTATGGGTTTGATTCGGAAAATGCTGATGTCCCTTTATTTTGATACATCCCCCCAAAACATTCGTTCCACTGGTAGCCGCACCTGAAAAAGTCCGTAAAGGACTGATCCCGTAACCACTTTGACAAATGTCACGCGTAATTCCGGCAGAAGCGTTATACAATGCCGTAGTGTACCATTGTGATTGGCTTACATAACCTTCATGTTCGTAGCCGATCGTATACGGATTTTCCGACCCGACATGCCATGCTTTGCTGGCCTCAAGGACCATTTGTGTCACCTGACCGTCTGAAGAACGAACAACATAATGGTATGAAACACTCGAAGAACAGTTTTGGGACCAGGAGATCGCCCCGGCATAAGTTCCTTGAATCGTATGAATTGTTATAGCGGAAATGGCAGTTCCGTTTCGGGAACTATAATTACAAGTTGGCGCCGGATTCCAAATTGCAGGAGCATATTCTGTCGACTTCAACCCACTTTCCTTCTCCTTTATATGATAGAGCACCCCTGAATTTGACCGGATACCTTGCTTCGAAAAAATTACTTTCTGGGCACTCAGCACACTTAAGTTTTCAGCTCCGAAAATAGCGGTCAAATCGAACTGATAGTTCGGAAAATGATATCTTGCCGCGTTCTCATTGGAATTCAGGAACAAAAAGAGTTCATATAATTCAGCATCCCGGGCATATTGGTTTACACGACCTGAATCAGACAAATAAGAAAGCCTGCCGAATATTTCCTTCAATGAATTCTGAAGTGACATTCCTTTCAGTTCCGTCATATATCCATCTATCACCTTTGCGAAAGCGGTGATTTCCATAGAAGGATTTTGTCTGATTTGTGACAATGGAATTCCTGAAAGCTGGGAAACCAGTTTCATATTCTCTTTGAAATATCCCTTCCCTTTCGCCACCATCCCCATGAAACCATGAGATTTCGGCAACCCGGAACAGGATTCCATTTCCGAAGCTGTAAGGTAGGACATTCTCGTCTGAGTGAATGAAACCGCTTCCAAAATCCCTTTTGGAGTGGACGGATAGGATTGATAAGCTTGTTGGCAATACTGTTCAAAATCAGCATTTGATTGAGAAAACGAATGGAAGCCAAGTAAACAGCTTGCGAATAGTAGAAGTCTTTTCATAGTGTTCCTTTCAGTAGTGAAGAATTAAAGATATTCAATTCTTCATACACCTGGAAATCAGGAGAAAGGAAAATGGATTTAGTAATTCAAATTTAACAATTTGAACAATCTTCACTCATGAAAAATATGGATCCACAACACACGGGAAACCCTGAAATTGAAAAACATCGTTAAAATCAGTACTGCAAACATGGTTGCAAAGATCCAGCCTAAAGGAAGAAACCAGGTAAGGAGAAAAAAGACAGGAACCAATTCCGCTACAGATAAGCCGTAACTGATATACATCGCTCCGAAAAAATAACCCGGTTCCTTATCAAAACGATAATTGCATTCTGAGCATCGTTCATACATCTTGGGTGCTTTCAGATGAAGCAAAGATCCCTTTGTTTCAAATATTTTGCCCTTTCCACATATCGGACAAGATCCACTGAGTATCGGTCTAAAATTTGACATCTCTTTTTTTTTACAAAGTTAGCTTGTTCAAACCGGTTCATTCATTCTTCTTTGACCCCAATAATTATATTATTCGGACATTTTTGTATTTTTAAGCATGAATCTTCCACGGCTTCCAATAGAAAAATTTGACGAGAACGGCTTATTACAGGCTTTTTATATCAATCGGTTTTCGGAACATTTGAAAAAATACCATTCAGACATTAATCATCCTCATAAACACGATTTCTACCTGACCGTGTTTTTTGAAAAAGGGAGGGGAAGACACGACATTGACTTTACTTCCTATCCGATTCAACCTAATAGCGTTTTTTTTCTCCAGCCCGAACAGATTCATCATTGGGAATTCGATGAGGATGCAGAAGGTTGGATCTTCTTCCATTCGGAAGACTTCTACAAATTGTATGTCACCCATTTCGAATTATTTCAATGGCCATTCTTCCAATCAAGGGATTCGAACCCGGCATTGAATGTCACCGAAAAAACAGCAACAATCTTACTGCAACGATTTTCAGAAATTTTTGCCGAATACAAAGAGAACACAAAGCATTCATTCCTGAAAATCGCGAGTTTGAGTCAACTGATTTATGCTGATCTGTCGCGCATTTATTCCGAACAAGCTCCCACCCCTGTCCAGAAGAACACCTTATATCAAAATCATTTTCACCGATTCGTAAAATTGCTGGATGAAAACTACATCCGACACAAAAATGCTTCTTTCTATGCTTCCGAATTGGCAATGACTACCAAACATCTACATCGCATCTGTTTAAGCTGCACAGGAAAAAGCACCTCACAACTGATTACCGAACGATTGGTTTTGGAAGTAAAACGAAAATTAGTCAGCGAATCGAAAAGTATCCAGGAAATTGCAGATGAATTGGGCTTTGACAATTACCCTTATTTTCATTTGTTCTTTAAGAAACATGCCGGGGAAACACCGAAGGAATTCAGGGAAAGGAATTAAGTGAGTTTATCCGTCAGAATTTTCATCTCAATCACCGGAGAGATCTTCTCGTACAAAATATTGTAAACCGCTTCCAAAATAGGCATTTCCACCTGAAATTTCTTGTTGATCTCCTTTACACATTTCGTTGCATAATATCCTTCAGCAATCATGTCCATTTCCAGTTGGGCTGTCTTTACGGAATATCCTTTTCCGATCATATACCCAAAGGTCCTGTTTCGGGAAAATTTGGAATATGCTGTTACGAGTAAGTCGCCCAAGTAAGCAGATGACTTCACATCACGGTGAATGGGGCTTACTTCATCAATAAAATTCTCAATTTCCTGAATCGCATTTGCAATCAGGACAGATTGGAAATTATCCCCGTAACCCAAACCGGAGCATATTCCGGAAGCCAATGCATATACATTCTTCAGAACAGCAGAAAGCTCTGTTCCGAACAAATCGTCCGAAGTGGTGGTTTTGATGTAACGACAAGCAAGCATACGTGCCATTTCAGTTGCAATTCCTTCATGCTGACATGCAACAGTCAGGTAAGACAAGCGTTCCAGGGCAACTTCTTCTGCGTGACATGGCCCGCAAATGATTCCTATATCCTTGTATGGAGTTCCGAATGTTTTATGAAAAAAGCGCGCCGGGATGGCATTATATTCCGGTACAATTCCTTTTACCGCAGAAAAAACAATTTTCCCCTTGAATAGATCGGGAGTTGTTTCCTTGAACAGATCCACCAAAAAAGCAGAAGGTGTTGCAACTATCAATACATCGCATCTACTAATGGTTGCTTTCAGATCATTTGAAACATGGATCTGGTTCAAATCAAATTCAACAGATTGCAAATACGTCGGATTGTGCTTATATCGCATGATATGGGCAACCTGATCTTCCCTTCGAACAAACCAGTTTACCTGCGCAAAATTATTACACAATATCTTCACCAAAGCAGTTGCCCAGCTACCTCCTCCAATGACACCAACGGTTTTCATTCGCTTACTCATAGTCTTGGCAAATGTACATATAATTCTCTTCGTTGTATTCAAACACGCGCTTTCGAATCGGGAAAATAATTCGCTATGCAATCTAATAGAAAGCACTATCTTTGCTAAAAAAATTTATGGCAGAAAGTTCACGTATTTCTACAAACAAGGCACCGAAACCGGTCGGATTGTATCCTCATGCACGCAAAGTCGGCAACCTTCTTTTCCTTTCAGGAGTTGGCCCGAGAGTAGCAGGCTCCGATGATATCGATTCAGCAGTTCCAGGCCTGAAGTTGGACAAAAACGGGAATTTCATCGAGTTTGATTTTGAAGCACAGTGCAGGAGCGTATTTGACAACGTACGCATCATATTGGAAGAATCAGGATCAAACTGGGATCAGTTGGTAGATGTGACCGTGTTTTTAGTAAACATGAAACGTGATTTCCATGTTTACAACCGGGTTTATGCAGAGTATTTCAAGGATAATCTTCCTTGTAGAACAACAGTGGAAATCAATTCACTCCCAACCCCCATTGCTATTGAATTAAAGTGTATCGCAACAATTGACTAAATAAAATTATGATCGGATTTGCAATTCGCAGTTTGATAACTGCAGGACTATTATTCTTAACGGTTTATTCTTTTTACACCGGTTATTGGGGATGGGGAATTTCCCTAATCATTCCATTGGCATTGGTAATTCTTTCTTTCATCTATAATGAAAATCTGGCGTTTACGCTAAATCACATGCGTGCCGGAAACCAGGACAAAGCACAGAGAGCTATCAATCGCATCACTTCCCCACAGTTCTTGCCGAGACGCCAGAGAGCATATGTTATCTACATGCAAGCTCTTTTGAATGCACAGGCTCTACCCCATGTAAAGGTGGAAGGAATGCTTCGTGAGGCAATGCAATTGGGACTTAAAAGAGGTCACGACAAAGCAATGGCCCGCATGCATCTGGCAGGAATTTGTGTTCAGACAGGTCGTAGACAAGAAGCAGTAACTCTTTTAGCAGAAGCGAAAAAGATGGATACTACCGGTATGTTGAAAGACCAGATCAAAATGATGCAAGGTCAAATGCAAAATGCTCCTTCCAAAAATCAGATGCGTATGGCTCAAATGATGGGTGGTCGCAAGAAGATGCCTAAAATGCGTTAATCCTTCGGATGAAATCATTTGCCAATTTTCCTGAAAACTATGAGCTCATTGATGCAGGTGGAGGAAGGAAATTGGAACGCTGGGGCGCAGTAACAACTATCCGTCCGGAACATCAGGCTTATTTTGGC
The DNA here is from genome assembly GCF_946478805.1 of uncultured Fluviicola sp. The sequence continues at coordinate 105,211 of NZ_CAMLDC010000016.1, forward strand.
GCCGTCCTTTCCAGGAAGGAGTGGAGCAACCTGGCTGATTGGGAATTCATTCCGAAGTCGGAAGGTTCGTTGCAGGGTGTCTGGAAAAAGCTGAATCCTCAAGCTCCTGAAGAATGGATTTTTTCGAGTACCGGACTTCAATTCAAATTGCGGGTTACGAACAACAAACACCTTGGATTATTCCCTGAACAGCAGATCAATTGGGAATTTCTCTCAACTCATTTGAACACCTCAAAACGTTTCCTGAACGCTTTCGCTTATACCGGAGCTGCTTCCCTGTTCGGGAGAAAAACAGGAGCCGAAGTTGTTCATTGCGACAGTGTAAAAAACATGTTGGATTGGGGGAGACAAAATCAGGCGGAATCCAACCTGGAAGGCATCAAATGGGTTCAGGAGGATGCTTTGAAGTTTATCCAGCGGGAAGTCAAACGTGGAAACACCTACGACGTGGTCCAATTGGATCCTCCAGCATGGGGAATCGGAGCAAAGGGTGAAAAATGGAAATTGGAAGAATTATTGGGCACCTTAATTTCAGAAGCCCTTCAATTGCTATCCAAGTCCGGGGTTTTGATTCTCAATACATATTCACCGAAAGTGGACGTTTCCTTCATTCAAAAAATCACCACCCAATTGGGAATTCCGGGCAAGCAAATTGAAAATTCCGAATTGTGGTTCAAGACTACAAGCGGCAAAGAATTGTATTACGGGATTGTAACGAGAATTTATATCTAAGTTAGAAAAGTTCAAAGGGTTCAAAGGGTTCAAAAAAGTGGTTAGTGATTAGACTAAAACTATTGAACCTACTTCATCTTGTGATTCACCATTTTATTCTGAATCGCATACATCACTAAGCCTACTACATTTCTTGCACCGATTTTACTCATCATCAAGGTTCTTGCGCTTTCAATCGTACGTCTACTTTTGAATAATTTATCTGCGATTTCCTGTGTCGTCATTTCATTGCAAATCAAATCCAGGATTACCAGTTCATTTTCATTGAAAATATTGGTCGAACTCATTTCAAAAGCAGGTTGGATCTTTCCGGAATGCACCATTTTGGCAATAAACATCTTGGAAGTACGGTCATTCAGGTAATAACCCGTTTCAACAGATGATTTAATGGCCAACTGGATTTCTTCCGCGTCATCATCCTTGGACAAATAACCGTTGGCTCCGTTTTCGATTGCCAGTTCAACAAACTCCACATCATCGTACATGGAAAGCAGCAACACTTTTACATCCGGAAACTTGTCCCGGATCTCTTTGGTGGCCTCGATCCCATTTTTAATTGGCATCCTGAAATCGATCAGAGCCAAATCCACATCGGTGATTTCCAAAGCGTCAATAAGCAATTGACCATTTTCAACTGCCAAAACCACTTCAAAACCCTCAATATCATTGAGTACCTTGGTCAATCCATTTCTGAAAATAGACTGGTCTTCTGCAATTGCAATTTTTATATTTCCGTTTTCGGTTGCCATAAGAGCGTAACTTTAGTTCCGGGATTCTGCAATTGGTAATTAATCTGAGCACCAATATGCTGACTCCTGCTTTCAATATTTTTCAGCCCCAGACTTTGGGATTTCAGTTTATCTTCTTTCGTTGGAACAAATCCTGTTCCGTTATCAATAAGCATTAGCCGAATACCTTCTTCATCCTGCTCCAGTGTTAATTGGATCTCAGTTGCATTGGCATATTTCAAAATATTATTGATCAATTCCTGCAAGATACGATAAACTGCCAAGCTTACTTCCCTTGTTTGCAATTCATGTTTGGGGTCATTTACAACAATTACGGAAAAATGCACGTTCTGAATTTGCTGCGCTAGGGTATTCACCAGGCTCTTTACAGCCGGAATAAGCCCCAGCTCCTCTAAAATAGTAGGAAGTAAGCGATTGGAAAGACTTCTGACCTTATTGATCGTAATCTGGACGCCTTCGTTCAATAATTTCCGTTCTTCCTCATCAATGGGAAGTGATACAAACGAAAGTTTCAATGCTGTAAGCGAAGATCCAATGTCATCGTGCAGTTCAATTGCAATGCGGCGTTGCTCAATTTCTTTTGCATCCAAGGTTGCCTGAACCATCTCGTTCTTATAATTCAGTTCGAGTTGAATCATTTCCTGCTTCTTTCTCCGCATCTTTTGTTGGTACAACACGGCAAACACAATGATGCTCAATGCCATAATGAACATTGCCAACGTGGCAATGATTAACATCAATCCTAAGTTCGAAGGCGCCTGCTGATCCATAGTGCGTATGAATATAGTATATTATAAAATAAAATCAGGCTCCAATTGACTCCATTTAAAATGGAATGAATTTCAGATCCAAAATACCCCGAAGCTAAATAATCAAAAAGCACATTATAAATCAGAATACATGAATTTCCAAGTAACAACGTTGCCCCAACCACGAAATAGATATTCTTAAATGGTTCAAAAACCTTTTCGGATCGGAACATTTCGATAAAATAACTAATAATCGTAAATGTAATATATGCAAAAGTGATCCCGGTTTGTACAGAAGGTTGATTTTGCCAATCATCAAAAAAATTGGTTAGAGTAGTCATTACTATTGAAAGAGTAAACACTCCCAAGAGCAATATTCTGGTCCTCCGTTTTGAAAATTGCTTATAAAAGAAAAATGTTGGGAATATTAATTCTGCGTACAAATAAATACGAAAAAGCCAAAGAGTATTGATTCCATTACTTCCTAAAATTGCACTTACTATTTCTACAAAAAGTGTAAAACATAAATAAATCCACAGGATTCTTCCAGCAAAAGGAAGACGCCTCTGAATCAAAAGCGTCATCCCTATCCCTATCGGTAAAAGGTAGGAGGAAATAACAAAATATCCCCAAATTTCCATCAATTACCTTGAACCACTACTCTGTGCAGCATCGTCATTTAGTGCATTAATGCTACCACAAAATGTAGGACACGAAAGTGCCTTTTCGACAATTACATTTAACAAATCGTTCTGATTAGAATCAGCCCCTACCATTACCAAGGTCGGATTTCCCGTTTCAGTTTTCGCAAAATAAAAGCGTAATCCCTTGCAATCGGTTTGATCTAGAATTTTTTGAATGTGGTTTCTTCCAAAAAAAACACCCTTTACTGCATTTGGGTTTTCAGAGCGATATCTTTCCGTATATACGCCTCCCTCTGTTAAAGTAATTTGTTCTCCTTCGTTTCCTGTAAATGACATAATAATTATAGTTTAAGTTACAGGCCAATATTATATGGAATAATTTGAACTTCCAAACCGCTAAAACAGCGAAATCAACCATACCCCTGATTTTAATGGGTTTAAAATTTTCACAAACTAAAAAAAATGTGGTTTTCCGCAATGCATTTTCCGTAAAAATACGGTTGTATGCCTCAAATCAGTAACATACATTTGTTTCAACAAAACGAAATTAATTCATTGTTTGAAATGTTACATGATCTAATAAACAAACCAAGAGTAGACATTCACAGCAAGGTGAACATCACCTATTGGAGTAGTGAGTTGAAGTGTTCCGAAGAAGAGTTACTTTATTGCATATCAAAGGTCGGATCATCGATCTCGGCTATCGAAAGTTACTTGCATATGAACAAATCCTTGCTGCAAGTTTGGTCTTCACGCAAGGCAGGTTAAAATGAGATAAGCATATTACAGCAACAGGTCGTTAAGAAATTACCACTTCCACTTTCACTGAGTTTTTGCGGCCTGTTGCTTACTTTTTTTTCCTCCGCTCACTGAGCCAATTAGGTACATTACCTGCAGAGTTCGGAGTTTGATTGCCGCTATTGTTTTTACCACTATTCATAGACTGACCGTGTTGATCTCCCAATAACCGGGAGATTAACTCCGGTCTTTTTGCCTTCGTTAAGCGGTCTTTGATCCAATCCCTATTCTCTCTCTTGTACCAAAAGAAAAACCGGTTTTGATTTTTCTTCTCATCAGCACCTTTTGCCGTGTAGATCGGTTTCAAGGTATACGGGTGGACACCGGTATAGTAAATCACCTCGGAAACGGTCATCGGAGTTGGTGTAAAATCCTGAACCTGCTCCAATTGAAAACCCATGTCCTTTGTCTCAGCAGCCAGATTGGCCATATCCGCTTCTTCACATCCCGGATGCGAGGAGATGAAATAGGGAATCAATGGTTGATTCAAATTGTTTTTCTCCGAGATCCGATCGTATTTTTCCTTGAATTGATGAAAATACTTGAATGAGGGTTTCCGCATCACGCGCAAGGTAGCGTCCGAAGTATGTTCCGGGGCAACTTTCAACCGGCCACTTACATGCCGTGTTATCAATTGTTCGATGTATTCATCGTGATTCCCATCCGCATTATTCTTATTGAAATCATCAACCAGTAAATCATAACGAATTCCGGAGCCTACAAATGCTTTTTTAATCTTCGGATGTGCATCGATTTTGCGGTACAAATTGGTCATTGCCGTATGCGACGTATCCAAATTATTACAAATCACGGGATGAATACAACTCGGGCTTGAACAACGCTCACAGATGGCCTCATCCTTCCCTTTCATGCGATACATGTTCGCTGAAGGCCCGCCGATATCCGATAAATATCCTTTAAAATCGGGAAGTTTTACCACCTCATCGATTTCATTCAAAATACTTTTCTCAGAACGGGAAGAGATGAATTTACCCTGGTGGGCCGAAATGGTACAGAAACTGCATCCTCCGAAACAACCCCGGTGCATATTAATCGAGAACTTGATCATCTCATATGCGGGAATAGCTCCTCTTTTCTTGTATTTAGGATGCGGCATTCGCGTATAAGGCATATCGAACGACTGGTCCATTTCTTTTTCAGTCATGGTTCGATACGGAGGATTTATAATCAATGTTTTGGAACCGACCTGTTGTATAATCCGGTTTGCTTTCAGTTTATTCGACTCAACTTCCACAATTTTGAAATTTGCAGCATAAGCCAATTTATCTTTCTGACAAACCTCGTGACTGGACAACTCAACGGTTTCCCATTGCTTGTTTTTCGGTAATTCTTTAGTTGAATCCTGGACAAATGCCACTTGATTCACTGTTGTCAGGGAACTGAACGGCACCCCTTTCTTCAGCAAACGAAGAACGTCGCG
>NZ_CAMLDC010000017.1 GCF_946478805.1 uncultured Fluviicola sp.
AGGAGTTCGATTCTCCTATGGGCTGCAAACTTTAGTTTATAATAAAAGAAAAAGATGGCAAATCATAAGTCAGCACAAAAAAGAATTCGTTCCAACGATGTTAAACGTCTACGTAACAAGTACCAACACAAAACAACTCGTAACGCAGTACGTAAACTTCGTTCTTTGAAAGATAAGAAAGAGGCAAGCGATTTGTTGCCACTTGTAGCATCTATGTTGGACAAATTGGCAAAACGCAATATCATTCACAAAAACAAGGCTGCAAACTTGAAATCAGGTTTGACGCTTTCTGTGAACAAATTATAAGAATTTCATTCAAAATGAAAAAGGTCTTGTTTGCCAATGGCGATAAGACCTTTTTGTGTTTTTATAAAGTTTCATGAAGAAATGGGCTTTGTTCATACTCTTTGCGCCTTTTTGCCAGCTTATCAGTTCGGCACAATCCCCCTTTGGAAACTACTTCCAGGACTCGCTTAAACCGGGGCATCGCATTTCAGGAAAGCTGGATTCGGTAGATGTAAACCTCTCATATTATCAACATACGCTTCCCGGAGATTTCAACCCTTTCACATTCAACTTCTCTTACTCGGATCTGAATACTTCCTGGCTTAAACCCCAAGCCAGAAGATTTTCCGCCATTCCGCACATTGCTTTTGAGTATTCCATGGGATCCAGATTAGATCAACTTGGAAAAATCACTTACACGCAGGCAATCGATTCGAATACCTTTATCCAATTTGATTATATCAGAAGGAGTAACGGCGGGAATCTAAGGAATTCCGGTTTTGAGCGAAATACGGTTCAGCTCGGATTAATGCATCGCTCCAAATACTACGGAACAATCCTGGATGTTTCTTTCTATGGAAATAGCAATCAATTCGGGAATGGCCTGATTGGCGATTCGGTAAGGACAGACATTCCAATCCTATTGCAGGAAGTTGAAAAAGAGAATGCAGGAAATAAAACCAAGGAACTTCACATCGATTGGAAAAATTACATCTCTTTTACCAAGGACTCACTCCAAAAGATCGGAGTGATCCTCCAGCCAAGACTGGATATTAAGAATCAACGTTATTTTGAAAGAGACACAGTCGAAAAGATTTATGGGTTCTCTAATTTCGATACAATAAATACCTACGATTACTGGGAGTTGTCCTCATTGAAATTAAACGGTGGAGTGTTTTACAAGAACCAGGGTTTCAACATTGAGGCTGGACTGGGCACACGTTATTGGGATTATGACAATATGGTAATCCATCAAGATACAACAGAAGTATCCGGATTTGCCGCCTTGGACCTGAATGTGAAAGGATACACCCTGAATGCTTTGGCAAATTATACTTTTGTCGGTGCCAATGGCGAAACAAAAATTTTGGCAGATCTTAAAAAGTCTTTCCGGACCAATATGTTTTCGGTGAATGCCGGGTTTATCAGGCAATATCCTGAAAACTACCAACGTTCATATTATGGAAATACCCTGGTTTACAATTGGGGAAATAAAATCTTAGGTACACGTACCACTTTGAAATTGAATTGGAATAACAAAAATCGTTTTGTTCCTTTCTTCTTACAAGCATTCATGGAGAATAATTCAAAAATGCCTGTATTTATTCAAGACAAATGGAGACAGGATACCTTGACATCTTTGAATATACTAGGAGTTCAGGCAGGTTTTGAATACAGCTTTAAAAAACTGTTGATCCAAGGAAGAGCAAGCTATCGCGAGAGCACCGGGAATTTGCTTCCCAATTGGTTGATTTCAGGAAGGATTGCTTACAATGGCGGACTATTTAAGGCTAAAAAACTAAAAACAGTAACAGGTATAGAAGTTGGCTACATCAGCCATTATCAATTGATTGATTTTGTTCCCCAAATCAATACTTATTCGCTGTTGAATACAGGGCAACAATTCCGTGATATGATGAAACTGCACTTCTTCAGTCAGTTTGATCTTGGATATTTCAGATGGTTTGTCCGTGTAGAAAATATCGAGCAAACTTTTGTAAAACCAGGAAATTTCGAAGGATTGGGTTATCCTGTTACGCGTCTCCAATTCCGGTTTGGCGTTTCCTGGGATTTTTTCAATTAAATCAGAGGTCCGGTTAAGTTCAAAAGAGATTCAAAAGTTCAACATTTAAACTCTTTAAACTTTTGAACATTTGAACCTTTCGTTGGGGATAAGTTCATCTTTCATTTCGTTTGTATCCAAGAAACCTTTCCTATATTTGAAGACCAAAAAAAAATACATGGGATTATTAGATAATAAAGTGGTATTAATTACTGGGGCATCCAGGGGGATCGGTAAATCAATTGCAGAGGAATGTGTGAAGCAAGGAGCAAAAGTTGCTTTCACCTATTTATCTTCAGAAGAAAAAGCACGTGCATTGGAAGCGGAATTAACTGCAAATGGAGGTGTGGCTATCGGATTCAAATCGGATGCTGCAAATTTCGACCAGGCACAGAAATTAGTTGACGATGTGGTGGAGAAATTCGGGACGATTGACGTTCTTGTAAATAATGCCGGAATTACACGTGACACACTTTTAATGCGCATGACAGAGGAACAGTGGGACGAGGTAATCAATACAAATTTGAAATCTGCATTCAATTTAACGAAAGCTGTTCAACGCCCGATGTTAAAAGCCCGTTCAGGATCAATCATCAATATGTCATCTGTTGTCGGAGTTAGCGGAAATGCAGGTCAGGCAAATTATGCAGCTTCCAAAGCCGGTTTGATCGGATTTACGAAATCCGTAGGTCAGGAATTGGGTTCCAGAAATATCCGTTGCAATGCAATTGCTCCGGGATTCATCGAAACGGAAATGACCGGTGCATTGGATCAGAAAGTAGTGGAGGAGTGGAGAAATTCAATTCCGTTAAAAAGAGGTGGCCAACCGATTGATGTTGCAAATGCAGTAGTTTTCCTGGCTTCAGATATGTCTGCATATATTACAGGACAAACAATTCACGTTTGTGGAGGAATGTTGATGTAATTCAAATTATATAGATAAAAAAATCCCGATTCTTTGGAATCGGGATTTTTTTATGCTTTAGTATTTGATAAATTTCAGATAGTTATTCCCTTTCTCTGAAGTAACCTGCACCAGGTAGACACCATCCGGGAGTTGAGAAATATTCATTTCAATCGTTTTAGCCGAATTATTTCCAATTCTGTTAACCGGCACAATATCTCCGTTTAAGGATAATACCTGAATAGAATAATTTTCAAGCGGTTCTTCAGAAACTAGTTTCACAGATTCGTACGCCGGGTTCGGGTAGATACTCCAATCCGTGCCTTTTACGGACTCACTTAAATGGAGAGAGAAAATACTCGTACAAGATGATGTGTCGGAACATCCATTTTGCGTAATGATTACTGCATAGTTGCCATTTACAGAGGGAGAGAAGCTTTGATTTGTTGCTCCGGGTATCGGCGAATTTCCTAAATCACAATTAATCCATTGGTATGCAGCTCCACTTACTTCTGCGGAAAGTGTCAAATTGTTTTCTGTGACAGAAGTATTTGGATTAATAGTTAAATCCAAAATCACTATTGAGTCACAGCCTTCATCATTTGACAATGTGTGTGAATATATTCCGGAATTACTATAAACAGTATTGTTTGCTGCCCAGGTATAACTGTTACATTCACTTGCATTTTCAATAGAACCATTGCTACAGTCATTCATTTTAAGTACGTATTGGAGTGCTGTTGAAGCAGGCGGTGTTACATTAAAAACTCCGGTACCCGGCTGAAAATCAATGCTCTGATCAAAAATACCGAAGGTGTAAAAAGAATGATCCAATCCGAAACAAAGCGGGTTATTTCCTATATAATACCCGGAACGCCCTAGTTCAAAAACATAAGACAGTTCACCGGAAGGATTCAATTTTCGAATATAATACGACATGTCACCATTACTATTTAGGGTAACTGTGTCTACGCCCGGATCAAAATCCATTGTTCCTCTAAATGTTCCTGAAGTATAGATATTTCCATAATTATCCACGAGGAAATCGTCAATACTGCGTGTTGTACCGGGAACAGTAAGATCGAGAGGGGCATCGGTAATAACCCACAAGAACTCACAATTATTCGTGTATTTTGCAGTAAACTGCTTTCCTCCGTCTGTTAGAATGTATTGATTGGAAGACGGATCAAAATCCATCGTGTCGGAACCAAAATAACCTAAAACAGAAAGGTTCCCCAAATAATCTACTTCAATCTCAAGGGCACGATCACCGCTTGCACCTCCAATTACTTTTGCCCAAATCAATTCTCCATGAGGATTAAACTTACTCAATATAGCATCTTCATTTCCGTTCGTTGGATAAAGGAGTGTATCGATTCCCGGGTCAACATCCGTGGAGCCAATAAAGGAACCTGCAAAATAAATGTTTCCCTGAGCATCGCGATCGTGGTCATGAAAATAATCCGTAAACTGTCCTCCCCAGGATTTCAACCATTGATAATTCAGTCCGCTATCAAGATCAATGAGGAAATGATCTTTTCCCCAGGCGGTTTTAGTTTCTCCGGAAATAAAAGTAGCTGCATTTCCATAATTCCCTCCAATGGTAGTTTCACCATTTGCCATTACATGCAAGCTGAAATTATAGATTAAAGAACCTTCCATCAGTTTTTTTCCAGCCAGAAAATTACCAGAAGGATCCAGCTTTATTAGAAAAATTGCATCTGAACTAGTGGTGGTAAGATTAAACACGTTGGTTCCGGGATCGAAATCTTCAGTGCCTCCAAATTTCCCCATCATGTAAATGTTAGCGGAAGAATCTGGCATCAATTCGTAAAAACCCCCGTCAATTGATTCAAAGCTCCATTGCTTTACCCACAAGAAATGACCGTTACTGTCAAATTTACATAGAAAGTTATCCGCATTACTGGAACCACCCATACTCGTAAGAATAACACTTCCCGGACCCGGATCAAAATCGTTTGAACCGTAAAATGATCCTGTCATGTAGATATCCCCGTTCATATCTGAAGCCAGTAGTTCGCCACTAACATTTTCACTGGAATTTAGCCACTCCAAAGTGGGAAGTTGGCTGTAACTAAAAATGGATAATTGCAGAAGTGCAATCGTCAAAAGTGACTTAAGCATTGTTTTAGGTTTAAGATTAATTATTCAAAACGATTATTTAAGCGTTATTCGATTTAACCCGGGAGAAAATCCCCAAAAACTTTCGAAGAATATCGTAATAAAGGGCAACAATCATCAGGACAGTCATTCCCCACAAGACCAGCACATTTGCAAGGAAAGTACTCATTGGGATACCGAACCAATACTTCTTGCAGGTATAAAAAGGTGCATCCAATAAGCGCGTATTCTTTTGATCCATATAAAGCGGATCGTCCTTTTGAATCAATTCATCATCTGTAATAATGATCTTCTGAACTTCCGAGCGATTGGTCACCAAATCCTGTAAACTTTCATTAACATATGCTTCCTGGGATGCTTCGTAGTTTTTCTCTCCCATTGCCAATACCAATTTATCCAGATCTTCGGTAGCAGAATTGTAAGTTACATTGTATTGTTTTTTCATCATTTCCAAGAAAGCACCGATATTGAATTGTACTTCCTGAACGGATGATTTTCCTTTTTGCAATTTATTCAATCCTGCAATACAGTCTTTGCATTCCAAATTGGACCAATTGGAGATTTCTTTTTCAACTTCATTCGTCAAAATGCGTTTCGCCTTTTCAAAATCGGCCAAAGATGATTTTTTATCTGCCAGGATAGTCAATTGGTTTTTCATTTCCGGAATCCAGTAGTCCCGTTTCCAGCTTGCATTACTCTGGCTTTGATGCAAAGCAAACTGCCTGCTCTCATGTTCGTTATCTGTTGCCTGAACCACTGCAAGTGCTTCGTAAGCCCAGCGGGAAGCCATTGCATTTCCAACCCAAGGAACTTCATTGTTCGATGAGAAAATAGGGTGGAGCTTATCGAATTTCACAATCACCCCGGAAAAGATCAACTGAGGGATAATCAGCAAAGGAACAATGATGTAAATAACTTTTGCGGAGTTGAATGCGCTGGAAATATTCAGCCCGAGAACATTGGCCATGCAGGAAGTTGAGAATAAAATCACCCAGTATTCCCACCACAAGCCATGGATTTCAAGAATCAGGTTTCCAATCAACACAAAAAATGCTGTCTGAATAGCAGAAACTATAAACATGATCAGGATTTTCGACCATAGATAAGAACCCAAGGAAAGATTCAGGAAACTTTCCCGTTTCAGGATCTTCTTGTCCTTGATGATTTCTTCTGCAGCAACTGTCAATCCTAAGAAAAGTGCCACTACAACAGAAATAAAGAGGTATTGCGGGATGTTTTCATTTTCATAAAACACGTAATCCTCATGTCCTTTTCCATCTGTATTGAAAAACTTGACGAAGAATGAAAGGATCGCTGCCAAAACAGGTGCTTCCAGCATGTTGATGAACATGTATTGCTTGTTTGCCAATTTACTCAAAACATCGCGCAGGAAGAAAACTTTGAATTGTTTGATCTTATTTGCAATGCGGGAAGTCCCTTTGATCGGCGTCACAATTTCCGCGATGTCATTCCCTTTCGAATTGGTCAGGTAACGTTCATTCCATTCCCTCGGGCTTACTTTACGGACCTTTGTCTGGTTTCCGTACTCATCAACCACTTTGGATTCAATGATGTTGAAAATCTGCTCCGGGTTTACATTACCACAAATCGGACATTCGCGCTCATTTGCATTTACGTGATGAACATGTGTTTTAAAGTAAACAACCGCATCAATCGGGTTTCCATCAAAAATCGGGTAACCTCCCTGATCCAAGATCAGAAGCTTGTCAAACATCTTGAAAATCTCAGAAGAAGGTTGGTGGATCACAACAAAAATCAACTTTCCTTTTAAAGAAAGTTCTTTGAGCATATCCATGATATTTTCAGAATCGCGTGAAGAAAGCCCGGATGTCGGTTCGTCCACAAACATAACTGCCGGTTCACGGATCAATTCGAGTGCTATATTCAACCGCTTACGTTGTCCACCGGAAATTGTTTTTTCCAACGGACTTCCCACTTTCAGGTGTTTCGCATCTCCCAAACCGATATCGGAAAGCAGGTCCAGCACTTTTTTCTTTAATTGAGATTCAGATAAGTCGTTGAAACACAATTTGGCATTGAAGTACAGGTTTTGAAACACTGTCAATTCTTCAATCAGCAAATCATCCTGTGAAACGAAACCGATAACTCCTTCCAATTTTGATTTCTCGCGATGCAAATCCACACCATTGATTGTGACTGCGCCATGAGAAGGGGCATAGTTTCCATTCAGTACATTCAGGAATGTGGATTTCCCAGCTCCCGAACCACCCATTACACCTAGCAATTTACCGGATTGTTCAATAAAATTGATTTCGTGCAGACCGATCTTGCCACTATTGAAGTGGAATTGTAAGTGATCGACTTTGAAAGTGATCTTTTCCTGATTTGCATCGTTCAGGAATCTCGAGATTACATCACTGTAATAAATCGGTGCGGATTTATTGGTTCGTAGGGCGGATCCCTGATTTAATATATGTCTTCTTTCATTGGAAACGATCTGTCCATTCAAAATCAACTCGTCATGTCCGAAATACTTAAAGAATAAGATGTTGACACTTTCCACCCGGATAACCGAGATAGATCCTTCCAAACCATCCAATTTTATCAGTTTGGCGTGAGCAAGCTCTATCGGTTTCTCGGTGATGTACATGAAGTGTTCATCGTCAAGGATCGTTTCGCTCTTGGCTTCCACGAAGGATTTTAACTGTTGGTACTCAAAATCAGCAATGTTGAATGATTCTGAAACGGTATGAACAAATTCCTGTTCCTGTTCGTGTACCTGGTCGTTTGCGTGGATAAAGTCGAAAATACGCAACAACACGATCATTTTTTGTCGCTGGGTAAGTTCTTCATTGATCTGGGAGCAGATTCTTAAAACCTTTACCGAGTTTACGGATGTTCTCTTGCGTTGACCGTCTTTTTTACTGGATCCTGAATGGTGAACCAATAAAAACTCATCAAACAATTGAATATACTTTTGTAGTAATTCATCATTTAATTCTGTCCGTAAGAATGCTTCTACAATCCGTCTGCCATTGGAACTTTCAATGGCTTCACTTGTTGGGTCTGTTACTTCATCAACCTTCGCGATAATCGCGAATAACTGCATTAGAGCGCGGAGTATGCGTTCACTCATGCTTTTCTGGAATTTATTTAGTATTAATTATCTCTTGAATCCGATCATCATTACGGCACAGCCTGTGATTTTCTTATCCATGTCCAATTCCGTTTCAATAATAACTGGAATCGTTCTGGGAACTTTAAAATCCCAATAGTTTGAGTTTTTGTACTTTCTATTGGAGAACAACAAATTGCCCTGAAGGTCTTTCACCGTAAAGATGACATATTCGTCATCTGTTCCTGCGGTAGCGGCAATTCGGTAGGTGGTACCACCGAAGAAAGTAGTCTTGAATTCTGCTTTTTCCCGGTCTAAAAATGCGGTATAAACCTGTCCGTCGGAAACAAAGTTCTTCTGTTTTCCTTTCAGAATTTCTTCGCAATCCTTCACCAAGGTTTCGCAATCCTGTGCTTTTACTCCAAATCCAACGAATAAAGTAAAAATGCTATATAGTGCTAACTTTTTCATAATGAGTAGGGTTTATTCGATTACTTTTCCTCGAATTGATTCGATTTTCTGATTAATAAAATTCAAGGTGTTCGAGTCAACGGATACAACCGTCTTATGTCTGAGAGTAGTTGTTTTTGTTTGTGCATTTGTAATTGGCTCCATGAACTCGTATTCAATCGTGATCTGATCGAAATAGAATTTCAAACCTTCCATATCGGTAATCAATTCATCCCATTCACCTTTTTTATTGTAGTCTGTAAGCAATTCAATAATGGTGTTCAGCGTTTCTGTCTGTTCGGCGATACGATCCAAAATCTTCTGGTTTGCATGTTCTTTATTGATATTACAAGCCAAATACATGGATTCAATCCAACCACCTACAAGGATCAATGCCGAAACACTTTTTCTATTGTTCGATTTCAAGAAGTTATCAGATTTTTTAAATGCATCCGAAACAATGACCATCATGGAATCCTTGTTTGTGGAATTTCGTTCGAAACGGGACATGAAGTCCTTGTCAAAAGCTCCTTCCAATCCCAATTTACTGGTCAATTTTTCAATTGTCGAAAGGTATTTTAAAGCAATACTGTTTTGTTTATAGATGGAAACATATCCCAAGTCAGTTCCATAAACTCCCAGGTTAAGTGCTTTCTTATACTCCGATGTATAATCACCAACGCGATCCAGATCACTCAATAAAAGTTCATTGTAGGGCGATTTTGACTCTTCCAGTAACATCGCCATCTGCATAGGAGACGGGATGCTGAAGATCTTATCATCAAACTTCGCATTCAGGGAGCTGTTGGGGTCAATCACCTCCTTACTTATTTCCGGCTTTTTTTCCTCCTCCGTACCACAGGAGCTAATCATAAGTACAATTCCTGTACTTATTGCGAAAGTAGTTAATAGCTTATTCATAAGTCGCATCGTTTCTTCGTTATGTATTGACGAAAATATACAAAAAAATGTTAATTGAACTTTCTTGTTGATAATTCTGACGGAGAATTGTTTAAAACGATGATTTGAACGAATAGTTCTAGATTCTAATTAAATTTGTAAAAATCATTTCCATGAATATTCGTCCACGAAGAAATCGCAAAAGTGCAGCAATAAGAGCAATGGTTGAAGAAACCCAATTGGGACCTCAACACTTGATTTACCCACTCTTTTTAAAAGATGGAAAAAATATCCGGGAAGAAGTTTCTTCCTTACCCGGAAATTATCGTTGGAGTATTGACAAGCTATTGCCCGAGTTTGAAAAATGGATGGATTTCGGAATCAAAACTTTTGATTTATTTCCGGCTGTAGATGAGCATTTGAAAGACCAGGTTGGAAGTTACAGCTATGCGGATGAAAATTTCTACTTGCACATCATTCGTACTTTGAAAGAAAAATTTCCTGAGGCGGTATTGATGTCGGACGTGGCATTAGATCCTTATTCTTCGGATGGACATGATGGATTGGTAATAGACGGGAAAATTGTGAATGATCCGACATTGGAGATCCTGGGTAGAATGTCTGTTGCACAAGCACAGGCCGGAATCGATATTATCGGACCTTCTGATATGATGGACGGACGAGTAGGATTTATCCGCGATGAATTGGACGGGGCAGGTTTCCAGGATGTTTCGATTATGTCTTATACTGCAAAATATGCAAGTGCATTTTACGGACCTTTCCGGGATGCATTGAATTCCGCACCGAAAAGTGGAGACAAGAAAACCTACCAGATGAATCCTGCAAACAAGCGGGAAGCTTTAATTGAGGCTGAGTTGGATATTGCCGAAGGAGCAGATTTTATCATGGTGAAACCGGCTTTATGCTACCTGGATATCATTCATCTGTTGAAAGAAAATTTCGCAACACCGATCACAGCTTATAATGTCAGTGGAGAATGCGCGATGGTTTATGCAGCAGCAAAAAACGGGTGGTTGGATTACGACAGGGCAGTAATGGAAATGTTGTTAAGTATTCGCAGAGCAGGAGCAGACGGGATTTTGACTTATTTCGCACCGGATGCAGCGAGATTGATGAAAGGTTAGATTGAATTCAAATGATGATTATTCTCTGGATTATCATGATCGTTTTCAATCTTGTTTGGATCATTCGGAAGAAACCATATAACCGATTTCGTGTTGTGAAATTGCGAAAATTGAAACAAGAATTTAAAGTAAAGCGATAGGTCTGATTCGTTACTTTGCGGGAATATTATCAATGCGAAAATAATTCCAATGTACTGAATAGTCGAAATAATACTACGATAATAAGAACAGGGATTCCAATAATCAGGATGCTTTTACCATGAGTTCTATCAGAATCGATATACGTGTGTATCTGTTGCCCGTTTGGAAGGGTTTTCTTACTTGAAACGATGTACCCCCCAATAATAAGCCCGATCAAAATAATCAGCATGGTTAAATATCCCCCGATGATAAAACTGATTATGCCACCTAAGATGATGAAAATGTAGCCGGCAACTATCCCTCCAATATTGTGTTTTTCAGGTTCTGCCAATTCATGGATCCGTTCTTCTTTCAGTTCATTAATCTTCTGAGAACTGATTTCTATCCCACGGTCCTTCAAAATCTTTTGAGCCAATTGGAAATCTAAGGGGCTCCATTCATCTTGCTTTGCAATGAGATCCCTTAATTCCTCGTCCGTGAAATCAAAAAGATAATAATCGGCATCCACTTCATCCAATTCGGCAAGAGCAGCTTTATTCCGCAATTCATTTGCACGTTCAAAATCCTCTGATTTCAATTTGATCCGGTAATCGCGGTGATGTTTCGGATTTGCAAAATCTGCATCCACTAACTGCACATCATCTTCCAGTTCATAAGGAAGGTTATTTGCTTCCAATAGCTCAACCAGTTCTTTCAATTCGGGAACGATGGCAAACTTTTCATAAGTGATGAATTCTGACATCCTAATTGTTTTAGTTGATAAAGTTAATCTATTCTGAATCCAAATAGTTTCTTAGAACTTTCTCCTTGCGTAATTCTCTGAAGAAATGGTTTGTTGAGCCTGAATAAACCGGCATCCCATATTCTCTATACTTGCCTTTACTGTAAGTAATCACTTGCGTTCCTTTCAGGTTTGAAATCCGATAAGTGAGATAAATCGGTTCCTGCTGAATCAGTTCATATGTTGTAGGTAAATCAACGCCGGGAGTATCTATTGGTGAATCGGATGAAACTATTTCCTTATCAGTGTGAAGGATTAGAAGATCTCCAAACACGAGGTAGTCGCCTTTGATGTAAACATCTCCGCCCAGACAAAGTTCTATGTATAAAAAAGAAGAGTCATTCGCAAAGATCAAATCACTTGCACAGCAATCACATCCAACTCTGAGTTCAGTATTTACCGAATCAATACTTGGTCCAATTAAGAAAAAATCACTTTCTAATTCCACAGTGTTTTCCTGAATGAAATCAGTGGATATTTGCGGAACCTTTAATAGCTTTCCTTTTGTGCACGAAATGAAAGTAATTGCAAGAAGAAAGCTGTAAAGTATTTTCGATCGATTCATGAATTAAAGATAGGAAAAGACTGCAGACAAAGAGGAATTGCCAATTACTATTAATAAAAATGGCAACAGATTGTTAATTAATAATTTAAGCACTGATGGTATAAATTCACTACATTTACTTCACTATTAACTAAAACTTATAAAAACATGAAATTGAAAATGGCATTTTTATCAGTTGCATTTTTGCTTTTGGCAAATGTGGCTGGTGCGTTCACAATTCGTTACTACAACAAGGATTCTGAAAAGTACACAATGGAAGTAAGATCAAACGGATCTACTCAGAAAATTGAATTCAGTGGTTCTACAACAGGTTCTGCATCTGTTCAGACTAGTGCTTCGGAAGTTGAAATCAAAACCGAATGTGGTTGGGTAAAAGTGAAAGACAGCTCAAAAATCATTATCAAAGATGGTTGTATTACGATTGAGTAATCCAAAATAATTGAAAAGGAATCCTGGTTTGTCAAGACGAATCAGGATTTTTTTTGTGAATACAATCGGCTAACTGAAAGACTGCCTGAATTCGAGAGGAGAGAGGTTGGTTTTACTTTTGAATAATTTATTGAACGATTGCGGATGCCCGAAACCAAGATGATAGGCAATTTCGTTTACGGACAAACTGGTGGATGAGAGTTTTTCCTTAGCCAGATCGATCAACTTATCGTGAACGAATTGCTTGGTACTTTGTCCGGTGAGTAATTGAAGCAAACGACTGAGATAATTAGGTGAAATATTCAGGTTTTCTGCGATGAATTGAACGGTCGGAATTCCATTGTTTGCCAAATTGTCACTTTCAAAATAATCCATCAAGAACGTTTCTAATTGATTCAAAATTCGGTGATTCGCTATCTTCCTGGTAATGAACTGACGTTGATAGAATCGTTCCGAATAGGTGAGGAGCAATTCAATCTGTGCTATGATCACTTCCTGACTGAAGGTATCGATAGCTGCATGATACTCATCCACTATCTGCCCGATAATACCTGTGACCAGGGCTTCTTCCTTGTCTGAAAGATGCAATGCTTCGTTCACCTTATAATTGAAAAATTCATACGTTTTTATTTTTTTTGAGAGAGTCGTATTCCATAGGAAGTCGGGATGAATCAATAATAACCACCCCGAATGTTTCAATTCTTCTTCTGTCAGGAGTTGAATGGATAGAACCTGCTTGGGCGCCATGAAATGCATCACTCCCTCATCAAAATCAAAATCCTCTTGTCCGTATCGCATTTTTGCATGAAAATCCTTCTTCAGTGCAATGGAATAAAAACTATGGATGATGCTGCCCGGACAATTTCCAGGATTGTGTTTGATGTCTTCAAATCGCACTACAGTAACCAAGGGGTGTTCCGGTTTTGGTAATCCCATCACACGGTGGTATTCCGCAATGGTCTTTATGGGATATGGGGCCGCTACATTCATACTTTAAAGTTATGGATTATAAATCGAATAACCGTTTCAATCCTTCTTTCAACGAAGCCGGTTTGCGTCCCAACTTATTTTCCAGATCAGCTGTCACTTCTGCTTCCTGGTTGTTTTTGATGTCGGTATTGAAATCAATTATCTTCTTTACCATCGAGACAGGCAATCCTTTTCCGAGCATCATTCTTTCAAAGTCAGCAGATTCAACAGGAGTGTACTTCACTTCTTTTCCGGATAATTCACTTAGAATTGTCGCGACATCATAAAATGAATAGGCTTCATTTCCTGTAAATCGATAAATTCTGTTTTGAAAGGGCTCGTCCAGCAGCACATTCGCCATTGCTTCGCCCATTTCCTTGCGTAGGGCAAAAGATACTTTCCCATCACCTGCAGGCTGAAAGATCCCTGTTTCAAACACTTGGCTGCCGACAAACAGCGGGATGACATCCATGTAGAGAATGTTTCGGAAAATCGTGTAATTCAATCCACTTTCGATGATGTAATCTTCCGTATTGAAATGATCTTGCATCAAGGTATTTACCAATGTCGTCCTATCACGCAAGCACCTGCTGGTATATGCCATGTTCTGCACACCGACTTTTTTTGCAACATCAACCACGTTTTGATGCTGTTTCATCCGGTCACCTTCGTCGCCTGCTGAGATCAGCAAAACGGTTTCCACTCCAATCATGGCCTGTTCAAGCGAGTCAACATCATCATAATCTCCCAGAAAAGCCTCGAATCCTTTGGATTGCATTTCAAACAGTTTTTCCTTGTTACGGGAAAGTACATGAATCTGCCGCGGAGAGATTCCTCTTGTCAATGTCTCAATTACCGCGCGACCTAAAATTCCTGTTGCTCCTGTCACTAATATTTTGTTCATTTTATCTGTTTTTAAGTTGAAGCAAAGTTCCGTAACAAGTTTAAAACGAATCTATCCAAATCTATCTTTAAGTAAGTAAAATCTGACTTGATAAGCATGTAAATCCAGGAATGGAAATGCCTTCCCGAATCAGATTTTTTATCAAATTGATTGTTTTCTAAATAATTGCCCTACATTTGTACCATGAAAATGACAACGTTACATCAACATCATCATTGTTTGCTCAGCTAGGCGCTTTGGTGAGATGATTGTATCCTTATAACTCTTTAACCCGCTTGGCTTTCAAGCGGGTTTTTTGTTGTCTTTTTGTTCCAACACTCCTTTGAAGGCCAGGCTCTAATTTAAAACATGAAACGTTTAATTATTGCTTTGCAAAAATCAGGTCGACTCCAGGAAGGATCTTTAGAACTCCTGAAAGAATGTGGTCTTAAAGTCGATTATCGGGAAGGTCAGCTCAAAGTGACCACTTCCGATTACCCGGCAGAACTCTTGTTTTTACGCAACAGTGACATCCCACAATATGTAGCGGATGGAGTAGTGGACTTGGGAATTGTTGGGTCAAATCTTTTGGAAGAAGATGAAACTCCTGTGGAAATCGTTCAAACCCTTAATTTCTCGAAATGCAGGTTGTCTTTTGCTGCTCCCAAGACTTCATCCATTCAAACCGCACAAGATTTGCAAGGAAAACGGATTGCCACTTCTTATCCGAATTCGGTTCGGAAATACTTGCAAAAAGAAGGAGTGACAGCTGATATTCACACGATTTCCGGATCGGTGGAAATAGCTCCGGCATTAAATTTGGCAGATGCAATTGCAGATATTGTTTCAACAGGAAACACTTTGTTCCAGAATAATTTGCGGGAAGTATTTCCCTTTCTGTATTCCGAAGCCGTTCTGATCAAAGGCAGGGATTTCGATAAGGAAAAGCAGACTTTGCTTGATCAATTGGTTTTCCGCATCCAATCTGTTTTGGCAGCAAATGAGAATAAATACATCTTATTGAATGCGCCGATGGATCAATTAGAAACAATCTGCACCATTCTTCCGGGAATGAAGAGTCCCACAATTTTACCTCTTGCAATTGAAAATTGGGTAAGTGTACACTCTGTTGTGAAACAAAAAGAGGTATGGTCGGTCGTACAGCGATTGAAAACGGCAGGTGCCGAAGGAATTTTGGTTTGTCCAATCGAAAAAATGGTTTCTTAGTCATGAAGACATTAATCAATCCATCAAAAAGTAAGTTGGCAACGGCATTGACCCGTCCGGAATTGGAATCCGGCAATCTCGACACATTGATTTCGGAGGTGTTTTCCTCGGTTAAAAAGAGCGGAGATCAGGCTTTAAAAGCATTTACACTTCAATTTGACAGAGTTGAAATCACCGATTTTTTAGTTTCAGAAATAGAATTTACGGAAGCTGAACAAGCGATTTCACCCGAACTGAAAACGGCTATTGGGATTGCTGCTCAAAACATCGGACGTTTCCACCGGTCACAGGAAAACAGGGGAGTTGAAGTGGAAACAACTCCGGGAGTGATTTGTTGGCGAAAATCGGTTCCCATTCAAACTGTCGGGTTATATGTTCCGGGAGGAACAGCCCCCTTGTTTTCAACGGTGTTGATGCTCGGTATTCCATCCGGAATTGCCGAAAACCCGGTTCGTTATTTGTGTACACCACCGGATAAGCAAGGTAAGATCCATCCTGCCATTTTGTTTGCGGCTAAAACAGCCGGAATTGACCGGGTTTATAAAATTGGCGGAGCTCAGGCAATTGCAGCAATGAGTTTGGGAACGGAAACGATTCCAAAGGCGGATAAAATCTTTGGCCCTGGGAATCAATACGTAACTGCAGCAAAGGCTTATGCTCAGCGCTTGGGAATTGCCATTGATATCCCGGCAGGCCCCTCGGAAGTACTTGTCGCAGCAGATGATTCCATTCCAGCTTCTTTTGTCGCAGCTGATTTATTGGCCCAAGCAGAACATGGAACTGATTCACAGGTCGTTTTTCTTACAGATGATGAACGTTATGCATCAGAAGTCCTGCAAGAAGTTCAAAAACAGTTGGAGGCACTTCCAAGAAGTGGAATTGCCCGGGAGGCATTGAACTCAAGTACTGTAATCGTTATTAAAGCTGAAAAATGGCCGGAAATAATCAATTCCTATACTCCCGAACACTTGATCGTTATGGGGAAGTATGAAGAGCTGATTGTGCAGCAAGTGACCAATGCGGGGAGTGTTTTCATCGGGAAAAATACGGCAGAAAGCTTTGGAGATTATGCGTCTGGAACGAATCATACCTTGCCGACTTCCGGATTTGCGCGTGCTTACAGTGGTGTTTCCCTGGATTCTTTTGTGAAGAAAATAACCTATCAAAAAGTCAGCGACGAAGGATTGCGAAACCTGGGGCAGACAGTCATTACCATGGCTGAGGCTGAGGAGCTACAAGGACATGCCAATGCAATAAAAGTCCGGTTATCGGAGCAAAGCGAATTTCAGCAGGAAAGACTAACTGATATAAAGCGGTTTATACGGAAGGATCTACGGGATTCTAAAACCTATGGCTCTGCCCGGAATGAATTTAAGGGAAAAAGTGAGGTTTTCCTGGATGCCAATGAAAACGGACTGGCGACGGCTTATAACCGGTATCCGGATCCTTTGCAACACGAGTTGAAAATGGCTGTTTCAGAGGTAAAGAATATCCCCATTGAAAATTTATTTTTAGGAAATGGATCCGATGAAGTATTGGACCTGATCTTTCGTTTGACGACAACGCCATTTTTAGATTCAGTGGCTTACCTGAATCCTTCTTATGGAATGTACTCGGTGCTTGCAGAAGTAAATGGATTAAGAACTAAAACAATCGACCTGGATCGAAACTTCCGGGTTGCCGATTCCGATATCCTTACCAAAGCGCAAGGTTCCCAATTATTGGTTCTATGTAATCCGAATAATCCTACAGGAAATGTAATTCCGAAGGACCGTTTGCTCGAAATTCTCCGGAAATTTGAGGGATTAGTTATTGTTGATGAAGCCTACATTGATTTCTGCCCTGCACATTCTTTAGCAGCCGAAGTGAATAATCACTCTAATTTGATTGTGGTTCAGACGCTTTCCAAGGCTTACGGAATGGCAGGTTTACGAATCGGGATGGCCATTGCTTCACCGGAATGGATTACCGCCTTGAACCGGATAAAAGCACCCTATAATTTAAGTTCTTTGGTCCAGGAAACCGCTATCAGAGAGCTGAAAGTGAATCCCTGGAATGAGATAAGAACTGAAATTGTCCGTGAACGGGAACGTGTGAATGATTTTCTGAAATCACACCCACTGGTTACGGAAGTCTTTCCATCCGAAGCTAACTTCATCCTTTTCCGCATTCCAAATGCTTCCGATGGTTACAAGAAGCTCATTGAAAACGGAGTAGTGGTAAGGGATAGAAGCAGTCAATTCAACTGTTCGGAAACTTTACGGGTAAGCATCGGGTCGAAAATCGAAAACAATCAATTCATTCAAATCATGCAGAATTTATGAAAAAGAAACTAATTTTTATTGACCGGGACGGGACAATCATCAAGGAGCCAATCGATTACCAGGTTGATTCTTATGTTAAACTGAAATTTTTAGAAGGGGTGATTTCTGCCTTGAAAACAATTGTTTCATGGAATGAATACGCGTTGGTTCTGGTTACGAACCAAGACGGATTGGGTACTGAAGCCTATCCATACGAAAATTTCATCGGACCACACCAACTGATGCTGGATATCCTGGAAAGCGAAGGGATTACTTTTCTGGAAGAATGTATCGACCACTCTTTTCCGGAAGAAAATTCACCCAATCGGAAGCCGCGAATCGGGATGCTTACTAAGTATTTATCCGGGGAATACGATTTGGAAAACTCGTTCGTAATTGGCGATCGCTGGACGGATGTCGAATTGGCAAAAAACTTGGGCTGTAAAGCGTTCTTAATTCAGACACAAGCCATTGAAGTGGGGAGTGAACTGCAGTTCTCTGAGCAGGAGCTCGAAAAGGAAATCCAACGCAAAGTAACGAATTGGTCTGATTTGATTGCAGATCTCCGTTTAGGAGTCAGGAAAGCAACCATCCGGAGAACTACCGCCGAGACGGATTGTTCGGTCATACTGGATCTGGACGGGACAGGAGTTTCGAAGATCAACACAGAGATTGATTTTTTCGATCACATGTTGGATCAACTTGCGCGTCACGGTCAATTGGACCTAGAATTGACTACGCGTGGAGATTTACACATCGATGAACACCACACCATTGAAGATACAGCCCTGACTCTAGGTCAGGCAATCGACCAGGTTTTGAGTTCCAAACGGGGAATTGAACGCTATGGATTTTGTTTGCCGATGGATGATTGCTATGCAACTTGTGCTATTGACTTCGGAGGTCGGCCGGAACTGATCTGGGACGTGGAATTAAAACGGGAATATATAGGAAAGATGCCGACAGAAATGGTTAAACACTTTTTTAAATCATTCTGTTTTACAGCACGTTGCAATATCTATATTCAAGCAATAGGTGAAAATGAACATCACAAAATTGAATCCGTTTTCAAAGCTTTTGCGAAAGCCGTTTTGATGGCTAAACGAAGATCCGGGAACCTGGATATTCTCCCTACAACTAAAAATGAATTGTAATGAAGATAGCAGTTATTGACTACGGTGCTGGAAATCTATTTTCCGTTCAGCAAGCTTTTAGACGGTTAGGACATGAAGTGATCCTGACGAATAATGAACAGGAAATCCGGTCAGCTACACACGTTATTTTCCCGGGAGTTGGTCATGCAAAAAGTGCCATGAATCAATTGCGGGAAAATGGATTGGATCAAGTCATTCCAACTTTGACGCAACCGGTATTGGGAATCTGTTTGGGGATGCAATTGCTGTGTGGATGGAATGAAGAAGGGAATCTGAACGGATTGGGAATTTTTCAAACTCAAATTAAGTCAGTCAAACCTCAATTGGCAAATTCGCAAATTTGCCAATTTGCCAAATGGCGAACCGTTAATGATTGCGGGAGTTTTGAGAAGGAAAACTTGAGTTACCCCGTTCCTCACATGGGATGGAATGACGTTCAAATAGATGGAAAAATCGAAGCATACTATTTCGTTCACAGTTACGTAGCTGAAATTTGTAAAGATACTTGGGGAACTGCTTCCTATCCGACTCTGTTTTCTGCTGCATTGAAGAAAGACAATTTCTATGGCGTACAATTTCACCCTGAAAAAAGCGGGAAAGCCGGAGAAGATTTATTAACTCAATTTTTAGTATTATGATTGCAATACCCGCAATCGATTTAATCGATAATCAGGTAGTTCGCTTGTTTCAGGGCGACTATCAAAAGCAAACAGCCTATTCGTTGAATCCAATTGAATATGCACTAAAAATCGCTCAAAGCGGACTTGAACACCTGCATTTGGTGGATCTTTCAGGTGCGAAAACCGGGCGATTGGTTCACCGGGAAATCATGGGCGAAATTGTTTCTCAAACCAACTTGAAAGTGGACTTCGGAGGAGGAATCAAATCCGAAGAAGATATTGAACAATTACTGAGATCGGGAGCAAACCAAGTAGTGATCGGAAGTTTGTGTGTAAAAGAACCGGAAAAGGTTGTCTCCTGGATCAAATCGTTTGGAACTGAACGTTTCATTCTTGCCCTTGATACAGATGGAGTTCATTTGAAGATCAATGGCTGGCAGGATTCCTCCGGAATGAGATTGGAAGAAGTGATGAATCCTTTTAAACAATTCCAGAAACTAACGATTCTTACAACCGATATCCGCAAGGATGGAACCGGGAACGGGCCGAATACAGATTTGTATAAAGAACTCATTGAAAAGTACCCTAGTCAACGCTGGATTGCAAGTGGTGGAGTAGAATCAATGTCAAACCTGGAAGAGCTACGGAAAGCAGGGTGTTACGGCTGTGTTATCGGTAAAGCTTTGCTCGACAGAAAGATCACCTTAAACGAACTAAAAGATTTTAACGATGCAGGTTTATAAACGAATCATTCCCTGTTTGGATGTTCAAAACGGAAGAACGGTAAAGGGGATCAACTTCGAATCGATCCGAGACGCGGGAGATCCGGTTCAATTGGCGAAGTTTTATGCGGAACAAGGAGCCGACGAATTGGTTTTATTGGATATTTCGGCCACAAATGAGGAACGGACTGCTTTTGTTCCGATTGTAGAAGCTGTTGCAACCCAAGTGAACATTCCTTTTACAGTTGGAGGAGGAATATCATCTGTTGAAACAGCAAAGGAATTGTTGCGAAGTGGAGCAGATAAGATTTCAGTGAATTCTTCCGCAGTAAAACGTCCCGGATTAATTACGGAACTGGCGAACGAATTCGGGAAACAGTGTGTCGTTGTAGCAATTGATATTCGCAATATAGGAACAAACTGGACAGTTCATACGCACGGAGGAAAGCGGGATACCGGGATGGATGCCTTGGGATGGATTGAACAAGCTGTTTCATTGGGAGCAGGAGAATTGCTGATAACTTCCATGGATGGTGACGGGACGAAGAAAGGTTTTGCATTGGATTTTTATAAAAAGGTTGAGCAGCTTGTTTCCGTTCCGATCATTGCTTCGGGTGGAGCCGGTACTGTGCGTGATTTTGAGGAACTGTTCACACAAACCAATGTCACCGGAGGATTGGCCGCGAGTATCTTCCATTTCAGGGAAATTGCGATTCCGGAATTAAAAAATGAATTAAGTAAAACGACACGAATTAGATTATGAAATACGACAACAAGGGATTAATTCCGGCAATTATTCAAGATTCGACAACCAAAAAAGTTTTGATGCTGGGTTATATGAATGAAGCATCCTTCAACCAAACGCTGGAGACACAATTAGTAACCTTCTTTTCGAGATCCAGGAATGAAATCTGGGTGAAAGGAGCAACTTCCGGAAATTACCTGGAGCTGATCAGCTGGTCATTAGATTGCGATGAAGATTCGTTGCTCATCCAGGCGAAAGCGAAAGGAGCAACTTGCCACACGGGAAGCATTTCTTGTTTCGGAGAAGTAAAATCCGGTTCAATGGATACTTTAAGTAAACTCATAAATACGATTAATGAACGCTTTTTAGTACCAAAGGAAGGATCATACATTCAATCACTTATTGAGAAAGGCCTGCCTAAAATAGCTCAAAAAGTAGGAGAGGAAGGTGTGGAAATCGTGATCGAAGCCATGCGAAACGAGCCGGAATTGTTCAAGGAGGAGGCAGCCGACTTGTTATTTCATTATTTGGTCCTGCTGAGAGCGAAGGAAGTAGGTTTGAATGAGATTCTAAGTGTTTTGAGTGGAAGGATGAAGGAGTGATTCCTATTAGGAATGATAAAATACTGACTCCATTCAAAGTAATCATAACTTGGATAAAGATTTAGAAATAGAATCTGTATTTTCACTTCAAATCAAAGACAAAATGAAATCAAGCAACTTTGTGTTTACAATCATTAGTTTATCCATTTGTACTTCACTCTTTGGACAAAGGAAAGACGACTCCATTAGGCTGTTTAAAGAATCCTGGTGCGGAACATTTCTACATGTTGTTTCTGATTCTGTAGCTTTTTGTATTTCAGGATGTGAAGCTCATCAAAGCATGGTTCAGTTAAATTATAAAGAACAGGCTAACGGTGAATTGGTCTTTCAGAAAGTGAAATCAAAAGATTTTGAACCAATCAACAGCATTAGTTATGGAAAAGTACATTTTTCAGGTTATGATTCTCTTTTTATGCTTCCTAAGGTTTTAATCGTTAATGATTCATCCCGTTTTTGGTCAGAGTCTTATTGGAAAACAATTCAAAATGGTCAAACTATTGATTCTGGATTAATCTTTTCGAAGATTGAGTTAAACAAATTCAGGGATACCTCTACTTGTCTGGAAATCATTTCATTGGATAATTTGACAAATCAATTACAACCAATCTACCTCAGTAACTATCCGAATCCTAAGAATCAAATCTTAGTCAAGGTGCTGTTTCCAGTTCATTTCCTTAATTACTCTGATCTAAATTATTCGGATAAGGTTTGTGATTTAAAAAGACTAAAGATGAAAAGAATAAATGGTCAGCTATTTATACTCAATGACCAAAAAAAATGGGAGAGTACGGAAACCTTTAAAGGATTTACTGAGTGGTTTTAAATTGTATTGGTAATTAAAACTACCAATGCTTCTCAAAATAAGCCTTGTCAAAAACTGTATTGTTGCTTTTAAAGAGGCTGGAAGCGGTGTTTTTCAGATTCATCGGATCTTTCTTTCCGAAAAGCCTGGTGAGTAATGCAATAGGGAAGAGGAAAAGGTAGAAAATGATACTCAAAACAATATTCGGAACGATGTAACTCAGAATAAGTGTCAACTTCATCCACACAAAATCGATCTGTTTGGCAATAAAATTAGATAATACTCCAGCTAAGCCAACAAAAAACGCGACTGACAAGCTCCATTTCATTTTCGTGATCAGGTAAACCAGGATAAATCCGACAACGATTGTCAGGACTGTTTTAGCCGGATTGGAAGCTTTTTGTTTTGGAGCGCTCATGAATTCAAACTTAGAACAAGGAATAGATAAATGGTGCAAGGGCGCTGGAACCACCAAATACGATCAACACGCCGATTAAAAGCAGGATGATGATTACCGGTGCTAACCAAAATTTCTTTCGCTCTTTCATAAAGCGCCATAAGTCGCGTAAAAATTCCATTTAGTTCAACTGTTGTTTCTTCACTCTTTGAAGAAGGATGTTTGCAATCAATTTATTTGTTTCCGCATTCGGATGCGAGTCACCGCCTAATGTGTATTTCCCCTGATAGATGATAACTTTCGACAAATCTATAAACTTAATCTTCTTCTTTGTCAAAAACGATTTAAAAATCCGCATTTCCTCCGGAGTATATGTCACGTAGTTCGGATAGAAAACAAGGTAGAACTTGTCGTTTCCAAACTGCTTTTCATAAACTTTTTTGGATTCCAGAACCATTTCCGAAACCAAATCGAAATGTCTTTCATTCAATTTTAAAGGTAAATCAGTTTTGAAATACTTCACGATATTGGTTTGGTACAAACGCTCATAGCAACTGGAAATAAACGGCCTTCCATCTTTAAACAATTTATTCCGGACCAATTTCTTGTCTTTCATTTCGTAATATGGACCTAAATGAAGCCATTCCGTATAGCGGTGCATTGTTCCAATAGCTCTATAGATATGATCCCAGAAAAAGATATAATATCCGCAACCATCCTTTTCAGCTACTTGCTTCGATAGATCGCGGTATTGCAATTCAGCCAACATGTGATTGGTTCCGGTAGCAGAAATACAGAAGTTATAGGAATTGGTATTCGGAGATTGTTGCTGAACCTGGTAAGGCAAGGTCTGATTGTCTTCCAACCCGAAACCAAAACCAATCGAACAACCGAAAAAGATAGCATAATCCGTCTTGCTGGAATCAAAATCAGGAGTGATCCGCTTGTTCATATGGTCGATCGAATAATGCACATCAAAAACCGTATCATTATTCCCGATCACTTTCACATCGCGATAGATACTATCCGGATAATACATTGCTCCGACTTGTCGTATCATATGGCTTTCCGGAAAATCGGGGATTCTGAAATCTTTTTTGAATGCAGATGGCATTCCCAAAACAAAGAAAAGCGTTGTTTCAACAAGAAGGAGTAAAAGCGCAACCAAAGTCAGATTTGCAAGAATTACCCGTTTACCTTTCAGAAATAAAAGGTAGAATGTAGTAAGGATTACCAGGAGAGTAAGGTATTTCCATAATCTCAGCCAACCGAAAATCTCTGTGCCGATTCCGTTTTTTGTTACATTGAAACAAAACAAACTGACCAATGCCAGAATCAGGACAATAAAAGTCCTTTTATTCGCTTTGAAGAAAGATTTGAATTTATTGATCATTGAGGTTAATCCATTTTAAATTTCACCATCCATTTTTCCTTATTCTCCCAATTAAGTTGTTCTGTTTTAGTGTAAACAAAGTCTCCGATCACCAAATAGTCCATTTCGGTACTCATGAAGCATCTGAATGCATCGTAAGGAGTGCAGACAATCGGTTCTCCTCTCACATTGAAACTTGTATTCACCACCAATCCGTAAGAAGTCTGGTTTTTAAATTCCTGGATCAATGCGTGGTATCTCGGATTTGTTTCTTTATAAACCGATTGAACGCGTGCAGAAAAATCGAGGTGAGTGATCGATTGCAAATCACTCCGTTGATGATACAAACGCTCCCAAAGGGGTAAGTTGTTGTAATTATCCGGTAGTTTTAATCTTCTGCTCTCCTTTACAGGTGCAACAACCAACATGTACGGAGAATCGGCTTTCAAATCGAAATATTCGCGTGCATCTTCGGCCAGGACTGAAGGAGCAAAAGGTCTGAAACCTTCACGGTACTTAATTTTCAAATTCAGCTTTTTCTGCATTTCAGGATTCCGGGCATCTCCCAGGATACTTCTGTTTCCCAATGCACGAGGACCGAATTCCATTCTTCCCTGGAACCAACCTACCACGTTTCCTTCAGCTAGTTTGGCTGCGATGAAAGAAGTCAGTTCATTGAAATCAGCATACTTTTTATAAACTGCATTCGTCCGCTTATTCATGGATTGAATTTCTTTCTCGGAATAATCGGGGCCTAAATAAGTTCCGCTCATCTGGTCGTAGCCATAATCAATAACACGTTCTTCTTCGAAATACATGTGGGAAACTGCCAATGCTGCTCCCAAAGCTCCACCTGCATCACCGGAAGCGGCTTGGATGTAGATTTCCTTGAAAATATTCTCTTCCAGCAACTTACCGTTTGCAACACAATTAAGCGCAACTCCACCTGCCATGCACAAGTAATCGGAATTGGTAATACGTTTGGCTTCCTTAGCCATTTTAATCACAATTTCTTCCGTCACTTTTTGGATTGCAATTGCCAGGTTACAATGAACTTGCTCTAATTCCGTTTCACCTTCCCGGCGAGCCACTCCGAACAATTCCTTCCATTTATTGTCGTGAACCATACGGAGCCCGGTTGCATAATTGAAGTACTTTTGGTTTAACCAGATCGAACCATCTTCCTTAATATCAACCAATTCCGATTTTATCTTTGAAATGAATTCTTTTGTCTGATCGGCGTGTTCATTTCCATACGGAGCAAGTCCCATCAGTTTATATTCCCCCGAATTGACTGTAAAACCAAGGTAATAGGTGAAAGCGCTATAGAGCAATCCGACGGAATGCGGGAACTCCATTTCGCGCTTCAATTCAATTTTTTCACCACTTCCTAAGCCTATGGAAGCCGTACACCATTCTCCAACTCCGTCGATTGTCAGAATGGCAGATTCCTTAAAAGCGGAAGGGTAGAAGGCACTGGCAGCATGTGATAAATGATGTTCGGGAAAAAGCAGCGTCACCTTCTTCTTATCGTATGATCCAACTTCCTTCAGACCTTCATGAATCATTTTCTTCAGGAACATTTTCTCATTGATCCAAACCGGAATAGCTTTCAGGAATGAAATCAATCCTTTTGGGGAAAAAGAGTAATAGGTTTGAAGTAAACGTTCGAATTTAAGTAATGGTTTATCGTAAAAAACAATGGCATCCAAATCATCCAGTTCCAATCCTGCTTCTTCCAGGCAGTATTTAACTGCTTCAACGGGAAAATCCGGAGTGTGTTTATCGCGTGTAAATCGCTCTTCCTGCGCTGCGGCAATAATCCGACCTCCAATAACCAAGGCCGCAGCCGAATCGTGATAGAAAGCAGAAATCCCTAAGACTTTTTTCATTAGCGCAATTTAATCAGTTTTACTAACGGTAAAATCGTCAGTTCATTTTGATGAGGAACAAAAATAAGAAAAAGCCCTAGCTTTTGATGCCGGCAAACGTCAAAGGCAAAAATAACTGTTCGATTTAAGCAATTCAGAAAAGCTTAAATACTCTGCACGCATAAATATTTCGTATTTTTACCCAAAAAAAGCATGGAGTTATTTAGCAAAACCGTATCCATCCGTTGGTCGGACCTTGATCCGAATTACCACGTCAGACACAGTGCTTACTACGATTGGGGAGCGCAACAGCGCGTAGAAGTATTAAACGGTTTGGGGTTGTCATTAAAAGTGATGCAGGAAAATCATTTCGGGCCGATCTTATTTCGAGAAGAGTGTGTTTTCCGGAAAGAGATCCATATGCATGACGAGGTAACGATAAGCCTTGCGATTAAATCCATCGCAGAAGACGGATCCCGCTGGACGATGCAACACGTATTGACAAATCAAAGAGGCGAGTTGTGCGCTACAATCACCATAGATGGAGCTTGGATTGATACGGAGAAACGCAAATTGGCGAATCCGACACCGGAAATAATTATTGAAACAATGAAGAGATTCCCTCAATTGGCCTAAGCGCTAATTGAATCAGGAATTACCGCGCGAAGCCAATTTTTTGTTTCTTACCCTTGATTTTTTGATCTCGCAATTCAGGGACAACATCTTCCGCCACATCACTGCTGATTGCTGCAAAAGAACTGTAATCCATCACGGTAATCAATCCGATCTCATCTTGTTTTAATCCGCCCATTTTGTGAAGGAAGCCAACGATATCGATCTTGTTCACCTTATCTTTCTTCCCGGCACTGATGTAAATGGTTTTCCATTTCGGTGGCTCGGGAAGTGGTTCGTTGGGGATCACATCGTAATTATAGTGTTCAGGGATAAATTCAGGAACACTTTTGTTGGAATCCAGGAACATGAAAACAACTCCATCCGCATCTTGTCGACCGGTTCTGCCACTTCTATGAATGAATTCCGCTTCCTTCAATGGCAATTGATAATGGATCACGTGTTCTACAGCAGGAATATCCAAGCCCCTGGCAGCCAGATCGGTCGACACTAAGAAGTCGGAACTTCCATTTCTGAAACGGATCAATGCACGCTCACGATCATCCTGTTCCATTCCTCCATGATACGCCACAGCAAGAACACCATTTTCCTTTAAGAAATCGGTAATCTCGACAACAGGTTCCCTGTGATTACAAAAAATAATTGTTTTGCCTTCAGGAAGATTGCACAGTAATTCAAGCAATAACCCCAATTTATCATCAGTCATTTGCACCCCGAAATAATTGATCCGGTGACTTTTTTCAACCAGGAAATCAATTGTTACAGGTTTACGGATTTGTGTAAATGCAGGAATCGATTCCAGTTTGGTTGCTGAAACCAGGTATTTGTTCTGAAGAGAACTCAATTCCTGAATAATTTCTGTCATATCCGACTCGAATCCCATTTGCAAGGATTTGTCAAACTCATCCAGAACCATTGTATGGACTTCCGACAGATCGATATTCTTTCTACGCACGTGATCAGCCAAACGACCCGGAGTACCGATCAATACTGCAGGGGGAACTGACAAATTGTTTTCTTCCACGCGCATAGAATGACCTCCATAACAAGTATTCACTTTAAATCCGGTGCCCAACTTCTTGAATACCTCTTCAATTTGAATGGAAAGCTCACGGGTAGGTGAGATGATCAATAATTGAACGGAAGATTGATCCTTGTTCAATTTCCCTAAAGCGGTCAGGAGGAAAGCAACCGTTTTACCCGAACCCGTTGGTGCATGTAAAATGATTTCATTATTCGTCCCGGAAGATTGAAGCATTTCCTGCTGCATCTCATTCAAAGCCGTGATGCCTAGTTTTTCAAGAGAGAAATTGGATTGGGGGAGTTTACTCATTCGACAAAGGTACAAGTTTCTAAATGACCTTGATGTAATTCCGCAATATTACGTCCAACTAAATTTGAAAGTGATTAAGCAAATTAGCAAAATTACTACCGACATCTCAAACCTCTTTCATAAAGCCAATTCTAACGCTCAATCTTCTGATAACTCGTTACAATTCCTTTGATCAATGCCGAACTGAATCCGCTGTGTTCCATTTCATTCAAGCCAACTATCGTACATCCTTTCGGAGTGGTCACTTTGTCTATTTCTTCTTCCGGATGCAATCCATTCTGGATTAATAATTGGGCCGCACCTTTTACGGTCTGACTCACAATCTTATTCGCTGTTTTCGCGTCAAAACCTACTTCAATTCCTCCCTGGATCATTGCGCGAATAAACCGAAGCACGTATGCAATTCCGCAAGCCCCTAAAATTGTCGCAGATTCCATCAACTGCTCATCAATCCAGACAGTCTCTCCAATCGCGTTGAATAACTCGCTCACTTGCTGCTTGCGATTCAAGGGATCCTCCAATCCACTAAGTGCGGTCATACTTTCCTGGACGTCCGCAGCTGTATTCGGCATTCCGCGGTATAGTGAAATTTCATCCAGTTCCAAAACTGTTTTGATTTCATCGAGGGTAATGCCCGTCGCAACGCTGATAATAGTATGCCTTCCTGGCTCAATGAATGATTTGTGCTCTTCCAGGAATGAAAGGATGGTATACGGCTTCAATGCAATGATCAAATAATCACATTGAGCGATCACTTCCCGGTTATCCGATGTAAAATGCGTTTTTTCGTCTTCCAAATGAATTAGTCCGGAAAAGTTTCTCCTGGTACCATAAAGCCGGGCATTGGGGTATTGTTTGCGAAACCCTTTCAATAATGACAATCCCAAGTTTCCACATCCGATAATCCCAATCTTTTCCATTTTAACAATTTTGATACAAAAGTACAGTAATTTAACAAAAACCACTTCAGCTGTGCTTACTCGCTTTTGAAATTCATTTCATTATCTGTTAAATTACCTGTTGCAGGTACGTAATAGTAGCTAATTGTAAGCAGATTTTGTATCTT
Organism: uncultured Fluviicola sp.; assembly: GCF_946478805.1. The sequence goes on from NZ_CAMLDC010000017.1 coordinate 29,322, forward strand.
TATGAAGTCATTCGTCCGTCTAAGACGGAGTGTAAATGGCAGCCGGATTAATTTCAGGCAAAACCCATGCAGTGGAGATTGTTGACGTCTAACATTTTTTTTGCGAACGGGGAGTCTTGATTTTTCAATGGCGGGCTGCAACCTTTGGGTTTCATCATTTGATGAACGGCAGATTACAAAGAAAAACAGCGAACCAAATCGTGCTTTCTGAGGCGTTCAGAATTTTCCCGTTACGGCGGGACGCTGTGTGGGTTTCTTTTTTTCGAAAATTTTGTGTTGAGCTTTTAAACTTAACGTTTACCGTAAGTTCTGTAGACAGTTGTTCTCTTGTTTGAACGTTCCGTAATCAATTCTTTTCCGTCACAACGTACGATTTTGAATTCCTCACTGAAAGAAGTATCCTTATCGTCATGAATCATTGTTAGAAGGGAATCTTCCAATTTCCATTGTCCGGACGTTCTTTTCTCAATCAACGGAAGTCCTTTTTTACGCCATTTGGGATCAACCAGCGTATCGTAAATGATGAAAAAACCGTTCTTTTTGAAATTCAAGACGACATCGGATGGTTGATGCTGGTGATCTGTTTTTCGGGAATCCGAATCTTCCGACCTGATTAAAACCCATCTGCCTGTAACAGAAATCTCTTTTACTGCAGGAATATTTTCAGTCTCTTTTACATCCGTTGAACACGATGCTAAAAGTAGTAATAGTAGTACGAATACCGATAAAAGATTATTTGTCGAATGCTTCATGGATTAAATATAAACGAATAATTCAAACAATCCGAATTAAACAAAATACTTTAAAGCGATTTTTTATAAATCTTGCAATGAACAGCCCGGTGGTCGGAAAAAGCAGCAGTTTGAATACCAAAGTCGTATGCAGCCAAATCTCCCGAGTGAAAAATATAGTCAATTCTCCCCGCAGGAACCCGTCCCACGTATGTAACACCTATCCCCGTGGTCGTTTCCCGATAGGAATCAACCAGGTCTGTGTTGAATTGATTGTAGACATACGACATCGGAGTGTCATTGAAGTCCCCGCAAACAACAACAGGATAGGGCGAAGTTTTCATATGCTCCATAACAGTCTCAGCTTGTTTAGCTCTTGCAGGATAAGCAATACGGAGTTTATCGATCAATAATCGTACAGTTGATTTCTTTCCGCCCGCTTGTTTGTTCTTTTCTCCAAATAACTCATAATCTTCCTGTTGTAATTTGATGGATTGCAAATGGATATCATAAAAACGGATGGTATCCGCTCCTTTCACTACATCAGCATAAATACAGTAATTATCCGTTGTCTTGAAATTCTCAAACATTACATCTCCCTTGGCAATGATCGGATATTTTGACAACATGCAAATTCCAAAGTTCTGTCGGTCGCGAATTCGATGGGAATACCGTTCGTGATAATATTTGTAATTCATCAGTTCAATCAGCGTATCCCGTGTGGAAAAAGCAGAAGGTTTATCCTGGTGAAAGAATTCCTGGAAACAGACCACATCCGGGTTTATCCGTTGGATATAGCTTACAATACTATCACGCGATTTATCCCGGTCCGCTATGGAAGAATTGTACACATCAAATAACCGGACGTTATAGCTCATCACACTCCAGGAAGCGTCTTCCGTTTCGGGTTTATCATCCGAAAAATCGATTGAAAGTGTTCTGAAATGGAGGTTTCCTCCAAAAAGGATAGCTACCAGGATATAGAAAAACCATCTTGATCGCGCAACCGCCCAATAAATCAATAAGATAAGCGCAAAACAAATGAAAATTGGGTACATCAATCCGAAGAATGGCAAAATCCGTATTGTTCGCGGATGTACATATGGAGCCATGTAGGCTAATAGAAGGCAGCAGATTATTGTGATAGAGATAATCTTTATCACAGTGGAAAATCGCGCTATCTTTTTAAACCAATTCAACTTATTTATTACTCTGTGAAAATAGGAAGTCTTTTTCTGCTTTCGTCAGGGATTCGTAACCGGATTTTGAAATTTTATCCAAAATTTTGTCAATTTTGGCTTGCTTTGCTTTAGAATCCATGTTATATTCTTCATCTGTTTTTACCACACGTCCACCTTTCTGAGCTTTCAATTTCGGGCCTTTTCGTTTTCTGCCACTGAAAAAACCTAAAATTCGCTGCTGTACAGATTCTGTCCAATTGATAATATTGGATGATGAATGCATATTCTGAACAGAAAGAAAACCGATTAAAGCACCACCCAAATGAGCGAAGTGAGCTGTTCCATCACTATGTAATGTCTGTGCGATATCACTGACCACATAGATCAATGCAAGAACATAAATTTTCAATGGAAATATTCCAAACAAATTGATTGTTATGTTGGGCTTATATACCGAAATCGCAATAAACAACGCCATGATGGATCCGGAAGCTCCCAGTACGATAGTGCCTTTTCCAAGAAATTGATTTGCAATAAGCTCGCAAATTCCGCCGACAATTCCCCCGACAATGTACACATGCAACATTCTTCTATCCGAAAAGAAACGTCGAAACAAACTTCCTGAAAAATAGAGGAAGAGCATGTTGAACAGGAAGTGGAAAAAATCAAAATGTGTAAAAATGCTTGTCACTAAACCGAATGGAGCTTTAATAAAGTCGCCTAGGTTGGTTTGAAGTGTAAACAATTTGATCCGTACCCAATTAATCCATGTACTCTGGGAAACATTCCATGCCATTCCCAGGAACAACATGGCAAGAAAAACCAGTGAATTGACAAAGATCAATTTGATGTGCATTCCGCCGAAACGGAATTGGAACTTCAGTTCCTCCGATAATGTTCTGTCGTTCTGCATCCTAATAAAAATTTTTACCTGTTCTACGCCAAATTAAAACGAGGATCGCTCCTACAATTGCCCCGCCCACATGTGCCAAATGAGCTACATTATCACCCACATTGTTTTGAAAACTATTGTATAATTCAAACACGAAATATCCTCCAATCAACCACTTTGCTTTGATCGGAATGGGAGGGAAAATTAGCATTAACTCCGTATTTGGGAATAAAATTGCAAATGCAGCCATTACTCCGAAAATAGCACCGGAAGCACCAACCATCGGTATTTTTGACTTCCAGTAATATTCTTGCAATGCCCCAATTTGAAAGTCATTCAGATGATATTTATTAATTATCTCATTGTATTGCAAGTTTGTAACGTCTCCGAACTCCTTGAACAATCCATTTATATCCGCAATAGCGTACGAATTTCCAATGTTTTGTTTTAATTGGATAATATCAAAGAATCCTACTCCGCTGTAAAGAGCAAAAGCCCCCAAAGCAGATGCAACATAAAAAACAAAGAATCGTTTCGGCCCCCATAAACGCTCTAAAAAACTCCCGAAGATTACTAAAACATACATATTCATGAGGATATGGAAGAATCCTCCATGCATAAAAAAATGAGAAACCACTTGATACGGTTGAAATAATGGAGTCCCAAAGTAATGGGCTCCAAGCAAACTTCCCAGATCGATACCTTGTCCTTGATAATTAAAGAACATGGTTAACAGGAACATCGCTATATTCAGCAATAATAAATTCTTGGTTACGGGCTGTATATTTCCAAACATCTTAAAACAGTTGAATTAATTGTTCATTCGTAATTTGTGCAATAATGCGTTTCCCAGAAGGAGAGAAGGTGTGTTCATCCGCTTCGAACAATCGGGTAACAAAATCAATGATTGCTTCCTGGTTATTCTGAAGCTTGAATGACATGCTGCCACCAAATGCAATCTGAGCCAAAACAGTGTGCGCAATTTCACCTTTGTCCAAGGTTCCCATTTGCAATTGCTCGATAATTTTATCCACACAGGACAAAACAGTCGATTCATCCAGGATTTGCGGAATTCCGTCAATGTGTAATTCCTGTTCTACCCAAGACCAATTGAACCCGATCCGGGAAAGTGTTTTCTCGTGTTCGTTCCAGGCCAGTTGTTCTTGTTTCGACATTTGTTTTTCCATCGGGAAAATCAATTGTTGAGATGCCAGCGGATTCACAAAGAAACCTCGCATCAAGTCGTCATATAAAAGTCGTTCGTAGGCTCTTCTGTATTGAATAACGAGTAATCCTTCAGGAACTGAACCAATGACAAAAGAACCTTTCAGGATAAATGGCCCAACTGACTTCAATTCCTCGACATCCAATTCTATCCGGGCGTGTTTTTCTTCCTCCCGATAGTTGTCAGGGATTTCATTCACTCCTTCAGAGTTCCATAATTCATCCAGGCTGCCGGATTGGAACTGAGAACCGAAACCTGCTTTATTCAACGCACTTGAAAACGATTTGTCTTTTGTACCTGAAGCACCATTGGAAACGGAATTATTGGCAGAAAATTGCCCTTCACGTGTATTTTGGACATGAAAAGGGTTGTATGTCTTATCCACCCGAATTTCAGGTGCAACCGGAGTTTGATTAATCATTGACATGGGTAAATCAAACTCGCTTTCACGCTCAAAATCCAAAGTCGGGGTAATATTGAATTTCCCCAGGCCTAATCGGACAGCGCTCCTGATAATGCTGTAAATCGCCTTATCTTCTTCGAATTTGATTTCAGTCTTGGTAGGATGCACATTCACGTCAATCTGCTTCGGATCCACTTCCAGGAATAAAAAATAACTTGGAAACAATTTGGAAGGAAGCAAATGCTCAAAAGCTGCAGAAATCGCATGATTGAAATAAGTATCCTTGAAGAAGCGGTTGTTCACAAATAAGAATTGTTCTCCACGTGATTTTTTCGCCACTTCAGGCTTTCCTACAAACCCGTCCAATTCCACAATATCCGTCTGTTCCGTTACCGGAACCAAATGGTCGTTGAATTTCTTCCCGAAAACATCTACGATCCGTTTTCTGAGGTGTCCTGGTGCCAGGTTGTATATTTCCTGGTCGTTGTGAACCAAGCGGAAGGCAATTTCATGATGAGGGAGAACTACACGTTCAAATTCATCAATGATATGTTTGAACTCTACATTGTCGGATTTCAGGAAATTGCGACGTGCCGGAACGTTAAAGAACAGGTTCTTGATTTCGAAATTACATCCGACAGCGCATTGAACAGGTTCCTGGTTGATCACTTCCGTTCCTTCAATCAGGATTTTCGTACCCAACTCATCCGAACTGCGACGTGTTTGAAGTGTCACATGTGCAATTGCTGCGATGGAAGCCAAAGCTTCCCCTCTGAATCCTTTTGTCTTTAAGGCAAACAAATCCGCCGCACTTGCAATTTTACTGGTCGCATGCCGTTCGAAACACATCCGTGCATCCAGGGGCGACATCCCTTTTCCATTGTCGATAATCTGAATCAAAGTGCGACCTGCATCCTTGATATGCAATTCAATCTTCGTTGCACCCGCGTCAATGCTATTCTCCACGAGCTCCTTAACCACTGAAGCCGGTCGTTGAACAACTTCACCAGCCGCAATCTGGTTGGCCACGTGATCGGGAAGTAAACGAATAATATCTGACATGAAAGGATCCAATTTATGCAACACCAACAAAATTAAGATAATCTCTTAGTTTTATTCCTGTCTTTTTAACAATTCTCGTTCCAATATTTTCCGGCTGACAGGCTGTCAGTTTAATTCCAAATTACGAATGCCGAATTCCAAATTATTAAGACACATTTGCATTTCGATTGTGAAAACTAATTTCCGGTCATTCGTATGTCCGATCAATTAACGTAATTTTGTTTTATGAACAGAAAGACATTCCGTAAAGTAACTTTCATTTCTCTCCTCATTCTGGGATCAGGATTGATTACTTCTGCACTTTTAAAGTCCCCGAGTCATAAGCAGGTCATAAAACACAAAACGAGTGTTACAACGGACGAAGACCAATGGGTGAGTTCTGAAATGGCAAAACTGTCCATGCAGGAGCGTATTGCGCAATCATTCATGGTAGCTTGCTGGTCAAATAAAGGAGCCGAGCATTTAACTGAAACCGAAGAGTTGGTGAGAACACAGAAAATTGGTGGGTTGATCTTCTTTCAAGGTGAGCGTGACAATTTGCAGGAAGCTATCCAGCAAATGCAGGCAAGTGCAAAAATCCCCTTATTAATCGGGATGGATGCAGAGTGGGGAGTGGCAATGCGACTTTCAGGTGAACCACGATTCCCATACCAACAAACAGTCGGAGCTGCAAATGACCTGAGCCTGACGGAGCGTTTGGGTTATCAGATGGGTGTTGAATGTGACATGCTTGGTATTCACATGAATTTTTCTCCGGTCGCTGACGTGAATCTTAATCCACAAAACCCGGTGATCGGATTTCGGGCTTTTGGTTCCGACCCGAAACAGGTTTCAAAACAAACTGCGGCAATGGTGAAAGGAATTGAAGATGCGGGAGTTATTTCCTGCGTAAAACATTTTCCCGGTCATGGGGATACGGACAAAGATTCTCATAAAGAACTGCCAACCGTTTCTCACAGCATCAATGAATTCGAGACAAAGGACTTTCTGCCATTCAAAAGTGCTATTGATGCCGGAACCCGTTCAGTCATGGTTGCCCATTTGAATGTTCCTTCACTGGATCCGAGCGGAACTCCGAGCAGTTTGTCAAAACCGGTCATTGAAACTTATTTACGGAAAAAACTTGGATTCAAAGGATTGGTAATTTCAGATGCTTTGAATATGAAAGCGGTATCTGAAAAATATGGTAAATCGGAAGTTGTAGCGAAAGCTTACCTGGCGGGATGCGATATTTTATTGTTCCCGGAGAATGTTCCGGATGCGATCAAATTGATTTACAGTAAAGTTGAGAGCGGGGAGTTAAGCAAGGAAGACGTGAATGAGCACTGCAGACGTGTTTTAAAGGCAAAGTACCAGGCAATCATTCATAAACCGATGATTAAACGCAAAGATCCCGCACCTGAGCGCAAACTGATTATTGACCAAATCTATGAAAAGGCTTTGTTGTGCATCAAAAATGAACAAGACAATTTACCAATCGACAGATTAGATAAAGAAATCATCCGCATTGCTGTCGGCACACACACCGCTGCTTTCAGAGACCGTTTAAATGATTATGCCAAAATAACTCATTATAAGTATTTTACACCCGAGGAAGCTGTTAAGAGATTGAAAGAGATCAAATTGAATCAGAACGCGACCTACATCATCGATTTCCATTCGGATGGTCAGCGGGCGCGCAATAATTACGGTTTTGGTGCCTGGAAACAAGTATTGGATCTGATTCCTGAAAATGCGTCAGCAACAGTTGTTTTATTTGGAAACCCATTAACACTGCAAAATGAAACTGAATTCCCCAAACCGGTAAAATCCATCCTTTGTGCATATGAAAATACTGCTCCTGCGCAGGAACGCACTGCTCAGGCTATCATGGGAGCCTTTGATGTCAATGGGAAATTAGCGATGGAAATCAACGGCAAATGGAAATTGGGATTCGGGATCGATTTGAGAAACAATGGCAGATTGAAATATTCGTCGCCGGAAGAATTGGGATTGAATCGGGAAAAGCTGAAGGAAATAGACGAAATCGTTGCACGGGCTATTGAGGCCAAAGTATTCCCGGGTTGTCAGATCGTGGTTGCAATTGACGGGAAAATGGTCATTCAGAAATCGTACGGAACGACTATTTATGAAAATGGAGACAGCATTACAAATAATCACATTTATGATCTGGCCTCAATCACAAAGATAGCTTCGTCAACAACAGCTTTGATGCGCCTGAAAACATTGAATAAATTCGATGAAAAAATGGATTTGAACCAACTGGTTCCGGAATATGTAAAGGGAACTCCTTATGCAGATCTGAAAGCAATCGACCTGTTGACACACCAGGCAGGCCTTACTCCGTGGATTGCTTTTTACAAGCGCACAATGGAGAATGGGGAATTGAACCCAACTATTTATAGCACAACGGATAAAGGAGTTTATAATCGTGCTGTAGCGGATAATATTTTCATCAAGGATGATTATTGGAAAACCATGCTGAAGATCATTGTAGAAACTCCTTTGACCGGTAAAAAGTCGTACGAATATTCCGATCTGAGTTATTATTTCTTCAATAAATACATCGAGCTTACGAGTGGAATGGGACAGAATGAGTTTGTTGACAAGGAAATTTATCAGCCTTTGGGATTGCAAACAATGACGTATTTACCGTTAAAGAAATTCAACAAGAAACGAATCGTTCCTACCGAATTCGACAAGGAATTCCGCAAGCAACTGATCCATGGATATGTACATGACCCGGGTGCAGCAATGATGGGCGGAGTAGCCGGTCACGCAGGACTGTTTTCCAATGCAACGGATTTGGCAGCATTGATGCAATTCTTATTGAACAAAGGTCAGATAGGAGACCAATCGATCATCAAAAAAGAAATTGTAGATCAGTTCACATCGTGCCAATTTTGTCCGGGAAACAGAAGAGGGATCGGTTTTGATAAACCTACAGTAAGTATTAAGAACGGTCCGACATGTGACCTGGTTTCCCCTTCAACTTTCGGACATTCCGGATTTACAGGGACCATCACATGGGCAGACCCGGAAAACAAGGTGAATTTCGTGTTCCTATCGAACCGTGTTTACCCGGACGCAGACAATTGGAAAATAACAAAAATGAGCGTGCGAACGGAGATTCAACGAGTAATCTACGAAGCACTTTTTGAAGCACGCCAGAAATAACACAGACAGACAAACATGAAAATCGGAATCGTATTGTATCCCACATTTGGCGGGAGTGGTGTAGTAGCCACGGAGTTGGGCAAGGCCTTAGCCCAGAAAGGACATCTGGTCCATTTTATCACGTATTCGCAACCCGTTCGTTTGGGAAGCTTTCGTGAAAACATTTTTTATCACGAAGTACAACTTTCAGACTATCCGCTTTTCGAATACCAACCTTACGAAACCGAATTGGCAAGCAAAGTGGTGGATGTAGTGAAATACGAAGGTTTGGACCTATTGCATGTGCATTACGCCATTCCTCATGCTTCTGCGGCGTTTATGGCTCAGCAAATTTTGAAAGCACAGGGAATCAACATTCCATTTATTACAACACTTCACGGAACGGATATCACACTCGTAGGAAAAGACCCTTCCTTTGAACCGGTCATTTCATTCTGCATCAACGCTTCAGATGCGGTTACAGCCGTTTCAGAGAGTTTAATGAAAGACACCTATACACATTTCGAAACGAAACGCAAGATTCACGTCATTCCGAATTTCATTCAACCGAAAGCAGAATTGCCGGTGATCAATATGGAAAAACGAAGACATTATGCCAAGGATGACGAATTGATCCTGTGTCATATCTCCAATTTCCGCCCGGTAAAACGTATCACCGATGTGGTCCGCATTTTTCAGAAGGTCCAGGAAAAACTTCCCGCGAAACTGTTGTTGGCAGGAGATGGTCCGGATCGCGCAATTGTAGAGCGCCTGGCTCGTGACTTAGGAATTTGTCACCAAATTATCTTTATTGGAAAAGTGCGCGAAACAGGTCCGATCCTGGAATTGAGCGACTTATTCCTCTTACCCTCCGAAACAGAAAGCTTCGGTTTGGCTGCTTTGGAAGCTATGGCAGAAGGAGTTCCGGTTGTCTCGTCAAACACAGGGGGAATTCCGGAAGTGAACATTGATGGCTATTCCGGGTTTACATCCGATGTAGGCGATGTGGACTCCATGGCAGAAAATGCGCTCCGTATTTTAGAGGACAAGGAAACACACCAGTTATTCCGTAAAAATGCTTTGGAACAGGCTAAGACTTTTGATTTATCGCGGGTATTGCCTTTGTATGAGGAATTATATGAATCAGTGTTGAAAGGGCACGGAGACACAGTGAAAGCTTAATGACTTCATTCATTTAACTGCAAAGGAGCTAAAAGCGTAAAGAAGATCTAAAAAATCTGTTTGCTCTTAGGTAATTATCTAAATAAATTGAAATCGTCGGGAAATTATTCCGGCGATTTTTTTGTTTCCTATCTTAAAATGAATATATTAGATACTCCACTAACGAAAAATGCTGCTTATGAGGTATCTAATTCAACAGAACATTCTATTATTCGTTCTTTCACTGGTGATCTATTATTACAATCCCTCATTCGGGTTGATCCTGCTTTCAATTTCCATCGGGCTATTTGTATGGGAAGTAACACGAAAAAAAACGAAGCTTTCCCCCATTGTCGCAATCCTTTCGAGTATTTCCCTGTTCTTATTGATGGAAGATTATTCAACCAAAAGACAGGCGAAAATCATTGTTTCAGAAGTGTTTGACTATTACCGGCACAATCACAAAACCCCCAAAGACCTGGATGAAGTTTTCTTTTCCGGAACCATGATGAAAACCGCCATTTTCGGAGGTTTCACCTATGGGCGGAAGATTCTTTCGGAACACCGGTGCGAATGGAAGCTGGAGTTCACCAATATCTGGGGGACACATTACTTTTACGACGATAATATCGGGAAGTTTAAACAGACCGAAAAATGGAGTGGAACCGCTCACCATTGGAATACCTTCTGGAAAGTGGAACCACATTTAAAAGTTACGGATCACAGGGCTCTCCTGGAATAATCAGTGTTTAAGAAAAGGCATTGTTTTCGTCTCGCTTCCTGTCAGGAGTTTGATCAGGTAAGCTCCTGCTGTCAGCTGACTCAGATCCAGATTCATCTCTTTTTCGTGAGCCTGGACTTTACAGATCAGTCTTCCTTCCATATTCCATACTTCCACAGACTCCAGGTTCTGATCGGCAGTGCATGTAACCATTCCATTAGAGGGATTGGGGTAAAGATTGAATTGTGTTAATTCCAGTTGTGTAGTTTGAAGCATTCCGTCAGTGCAATAATTTGTGTTGTCATAAAAATCCTGGATAAAATCAGCAACTTTCATCAAACTATCCACACTTTTCAGTAAAGATGTTCCCGTCATTTTACGGGCATACACCCATGCAAAGTCCATACATTTCAAAGAATTCGGAGCAAACGTTCCCAAGGAGATCGTTGAAAAATTGCGTCGGTCGCTTGGAGCGTGATTTAATGCCAATTCATTGTATCCCGTGCTCAAAGTGTCCGTGTACTGAAGCACTGTTGGAGTTCCAGTATTCATAAACACACTTCCATCAGCTTGTTTTCCATTGATCACATTCAAAAATTCATTGTTGGGATGTGGAATACTATCCGGGAAAACGGAAGTAATCAGGGGATGATTCAAAGACAAAAGTCCGATAGCGGGAGGATTCGCTCCAAACCCTGTAAAACCATTGATATTCTCATCCGTATTATCTCCATTGTAAACGTAGGCAAGGTTTCTGGCTAAATCCGTTCCACCAAAATCGTCGGTGTAATTTCCCAAATCAAAATCAGTAAAAACATTGAATTTAAGATCGGTGAATGTTTGATTACTTCTGTTATATGCTTTCACATTTACAAAAGTGGTGTTATTCAAGGCATTGTTTGTTGCATACTGATAGAACATGAAGTGCAATTCCATATTCAAGGGTGAAGTAGCCGGGAATTTGGAATTATTCTGATCATTCATCATCATGAAAACCGCTATATCGCCCAAAATATTCGGATAGTCACCATTTACCGGATCGTAGGTCCCATTTCCATTCACATCCGTGTAAGGTGCAAGCTGGGTTGCCATTCCATTTGAAACAATACCGTTTCCGGGCCATTGTGCAATAGTTGGCGGTACTACATATGAACCGGTGTTCCAATTTTGGATATGCAGATCGATCTGACTTTGCGTCATAGTCCACATGATATTCCCGAATTTATTGATATAATTAGAGTCAGAGTAGTCAGCAGCTAAAGGACCACATCTGAAATCGGACGAATCATAAGTGGTAACGGAAAAGTGATCCTGGTTATTCTGATCTTTCGCTGATGCGGAAAAAGACATCTGATAGATCGACGTCACCTGTCCGTTTTTGGGAACTCTGTATGTTGCTAGTCCATTAGCCTGATCCTTAAAAAAGATTCCGTCTGAGCTGATAAGGCAGGAAGTGTTGTTAAATTGAAAGGTAAGTCTGTAAGTACCTTGTGCCGTAAGCTGCAGGATCGACAGAGTCAGTATAAGTGTAACAATTTTATTCATGGAGATGATTTAAGTGAGTTTCTTCAAATATAACAAGAAGTATTTTTCTTAACAACATATTCTTTTCATTTATCCAAAAAATAAATATCTTAGTTAGGATATATTGAAGAAAACACACTTATGAAAACCATATTTCACGAACCAACGCGGGAAGAACTTATCAATCGTATTACTCATTTGGACAAACGGGCTCAGTCCCAATGGGGAAAAATGAATCTCTCTCAGATGCTCGAACATTGCACTTCTTGGGAAAAATGGATTCAGGGCAAAGACAATCCGTCATACAAACAAGTGTTTATTGGAACAGTATTCGGTAGAATGGCGCTGAAGCGAATGGTCAAGGATGACAAACCGTTCGATAAAGGTGTTCCCACGTCCCCCCAATTCAAGATAAAAGAAACAAAAGGAGATATTGAAACAAAAAAGAACGAATGGATCGAGCTTATCAAAGCTTATGAGAACTATTCAAATCCGACATTCATCCATGATTTTTTCGGGAAGATGTCGAAAGAACAAATTGGATTTATGGCCTATAAACACACTGACCATCATTTGAGACAATTTAATTCCTGAAATTATGAAAAAGAGCGCTACCTTTTTTTTAGTTGTGATGCTGTTCACTTCATCTTCTATCCTTTGCCAAACAGAAAAAGAAATTACTGTTAAACTGGAATGGCAGGAACAAACCTTTTTTCATTTTTATTCTAATGAGTATGACGTTTATGTTGGAAAACCTGAATTTTTAGACTTGAAAAACGAGTTATTAGCTGGACTTTTTGATGAATTTGCTCAAGCTAAAGATTCCATCAATCTGACGGATCCATTTTCAAGCTTTAAAGTAGAACATCAGAAGATGCTTTGGAATAGATTAACTCATTGTGCATCAGAAGGGCATTTACTTATATTTCAGAATGATTCGAAACGAAAATTAAAAACCGTTGTTATTCTTGATGATAATAGTACTCCAGCTCTTGGTGATATTTGGGAATGTCGAGATCCCAAGAATAAGACCTTGATTTTTTCCCACAATGTATTCACGAGTAATCCGAATTTTTAAAGGGCTTACTGATGAGATTTAATTCTATTGTGATAATCCGTATTTGATTTTTACTGCTTAAATTGCAGGCAAATAATTTTCAACCATGACTAAAAAAATCAAATTGATTGGTTTATTGCTGTTTTTTGCCGTAAATCAAGGTGTATTCGCACAAACCAACCAGGAAAAAGCCCTTTCAAAAGGAATGGAAGCCATTAAACTGATGGACAAAGGCGAATTTGATGAAAGCATCAAGCTTTTGAAAGAAGCTGAAAAACTGGATCCCGAGCGTTTTGATTACCCTTATGAAATGGCGTATGCTTATTATGCCAAGGCGGATTATAAGAAGGCTATCAGTGTCCTTGAAAAGAATAGAAAACATAAAAACGTAACAGAACAATTATACCAATTACTTGGAAATAGTTACGATGTTTCGGGTGATCCTGAAAAAGCACTTGCCGCTTATGATGACGGATTGAAAATTTTCCCGAATTCCGGTTCCATTTACCTTGAGAAAGGAAATGTATTCTGGGCGAAAAAAGAATACGGGAAAGCCCTTCCTTTCTATGAAAAGGGAATAGAAGTAGACCCTGCATTTCCTTCCAATTATTACCGTGCGGCACGTATTTATTGTGGTTCTTCGGAAGAAGTTTGGGGAATGATTTACGGCGAAATCTTCATGAACCTGGAGCGCAACAGCAAGCGTACGGCAGAAATCAGTCAACTGCTTTTTGATACGTATAAAAGTCAGATCACCTTTACGAGCGACAGTTCTTTCTCCGTTAGTTTTAGTAAAAATGCAACTATCAATATCTCGGATTTGAGTGATCCCGGCAAGTTGAAATTGCCCTATGGAATCGGATTTTACGAACCGACCTTGATGATGGCTTTAATTCCGGTTAAATCAATCAACCTCACTTCTTTGAATGAGATCCGGACATCCTTTTTGGATAACTATATCGGCAGTGAAAATGAGAAGAATTATCCGACCGTTTTATTCACTTATCAGAAAAAAGTGAAAGATGCGGGACATTTGGAGGCATACAATCATTGGATTCTCATGGAAGGTGACGAAGCCGGTTTTCAAAAATGGTATGATGCGAACAAGGAGAAATTTGAAGCCTTCGGCAAATGGTTCAACGAAAACCAAATGGAGATTACAGAAGCGAATAAATTCTATAGCGGGCAGTTTTAATTCTTCCGGAATTTTGTTGATGAAGAAATGTAAATCTCTAATTCAGTTTTCGAATGAGTTTATTTAATAAAATCTTTGGGAGTAAACACCTGCCCATTACATCCGATTCCGAATTCTGGACTTGGTTTCAACAAAATGAAAAAACCTTCTTCAATGTCCTGAATAATAAAAAATCGGATATGGAAGCTGACTTTTTTAACCGGATAAGCTCCAGATTGGATGAACTGAAGGAGGGTTATTATTTGTTGGCAGGAATGTTTGATTCACAAACTGCAGAATTGATAATAACTGCAGATGGCGATGTCCGGAATATCGTTTTTGTAGAAGAATTGATCGCTTCCGCCCCTAAAATAGACGGATGGAAATTTACAGCGTTAAAACAACCCGATAACGACGAAAAATTCATCATTACGATGGGCAAATACGAGTTTAATCATCAAAATATTCATTTTTGTGTCAATCAATTGGAAGGATATCCGGACGAAATTGACATCAGTATCATTTATGATGGATTAACTGATTTAAATGCAGATACCGTTCGTAATGGAATCTATATCTTTCTGGATAATTACCTGGGTGAACTGGATTCGTTAATGAATATTGACAACCTTTCGGTTATCAGCAGGAGAGAAGCGGGCGATGAAATCATTCCCATCACCAAATTAAAATCCTATTTAACCTGGCGTCAAAAAGAATTCGTTGAGAAATATGATGGGTTGCGGCACGATACGGAAAAAGATTTGTATTCCACATTTGAAGCTACACTCGAGAATGGAAATCCATTGATTGTTATTATGAATACCACTTTATTGGATTGGGATGCAAAAGCGTCACATCCATGGCTTGTTATTTTCAGGACCAAATATGAAGGATCTGAAGATAATGGGATGCCCGATAACTCTGATTATGAACTGATGAATCGAATTGAAGACGAAATCATGCAACAGTTAAAAGATAACGAAGGATATTTGAATTTAGGTCGGCAAACGGCAGATGGCGAACGGGAAATTTTCTTTGCGTGCAGGGAATTCCGCCGGCCATCAAAAGTGCTTCATGCTATTCAAGAGAAGTATTCAGGACATTTCGAAATAAGTTACGAGATTTATAAAGACAAATACTGGAAGTGGTTCGATCAATTTAAATCGAATTAATCCTTGATTAAGAAAATTAGTTATGAGTAAGATACTATCCTGGATAACTCCTGAAAATGATAAAAGAAGAAAATTCATCGCAATTGCTTTGACCGTTTTTCTTTCATACTTATTAACCACTATCGGGGTTTACGCGTTGGGAGAATACGGCCTGTCCATGTTTGTAATCACTCCCATCTTTATGGGGATTTGTCCGGTAGTCATTTATGGAAGTAAAAAGAATATGACTTACGGCGCTGCATTTAACCTGGCTGCTTTAACATTACTGTTTTTTCTCCTTGTTTTGCTGTGCTTTGCATTGGAAGGGATTATTTGTATTGCCATGGCTCTGCCATTCCTGTTGTTAGGTGTCTGGATCGGTTCTTTTTTCGGTTGCATCATTATAAATAAACGGCCAAAAGGAGGCGCGCCAACTGTGATTGCCTTGTTTTTCATTATCCCGATTTTCGGTTTCGTTGAAAAAGATATTGCTCCTTCCGTAACTTCTGTCACCACCTTTATTGATATAGATGCCAGTCCTGAAGTTGTTTGGGAAAATGTTGTTGAATTTCCGCAGTTAAAAGAACCGACCGAATTTCTTTTCAAAACAGGAATTGCTTATCCGATCAATGCGAAAATCAATGGAAACGGAGTAGGTGCAATCCGTTATTGCAACTTTACCACCGGAAGCTTTGTGGAACCTATAACGGTTTGGAATGAACCGAAATTATTGGCTTTTGATGTGTTGGAACAACCGGCTCCAATGAAAGAGGTCAGTTTTTGGGATATCGATGCACCTCACCTGCACGATTACTTTGTTTCGAAGAAAGGACAATTCAAATTGATTGCACTTCCGAATGGAAAAACGCGTTTGGAGGGAACAACCTGGTATTACCACCGCATCAAACCTGAATTCTACTGGAAACTGTGGAGTAATTACATTGTGCATTCGATACATAACCGCGTTTTGGAGCATATTAAAGAGAATTCAGAGAGATAACTAAAAAATCTCGCTAAACCCTTTCTTTTCTCCCGCAGAGGCCACAAATGGCACGTATTTTTAGTTTTAAATTGAAGTTGTTTTCTTGGAAGTATCGAAAGGATATGAGATTCAGATATTAGATTTATTAATTTTAAATCTTTGGCAAGACAAATTCCCATCCTTATTAAAATCTATTTCAAAAATAAAGTTGTTATGATTATTCTCTGCCATATAATTGATGAATATGTTTTTGAATTTATCTTTTGAGAAAGCCATCTCATCAAAATCAAGATCCGCTAACGTACCAGCTATATAATCTGGGATGCGAATGAATTCGTCAAAAAATGGATCACTGGTACTTTTGGCTAAAGTATATGCAAACTTTCCATCAAATTCAGTCAGTTCCCATAAATTAGAATAAAATAAACTAGAGGAAACTCCGTCACAAATATCATTTATGGCATCTCGATCGGAAAACCAACCAAATAGAGTTGGTTTACACTTCTCTACAATAACAGCTGAAACATAAGCACCTAACATAGTAATTAATGACATGTCAGCTATTAGATTGACCTTTTTATCAATTTTTATTTGCTCTAAAACACATTTATATTTCTTTGTAAGTTTCTCATAATGTTTGCTATGCTCAGGAAAGTTCTTTTTCCGAGCCAAATTCAAATCTATAAGAGCTTGAAAAGAATTTAAAAGGGTTGTTTTGTAATCCTCATGCTGAGAAGATAGTTTTCTTCGATTTTTTAAAACAAAAGAAATGTTTAGTAAAGGATAGTTAGTTAAAAAGTGAATAAAATCGATATTAACTGTCTTCGAACTCTTAATATCCTTTTTAGCAATGATTTTAATTAATTCAGACAAACTATTAAAATCGTGTATATAAGGGACCAAAGTAAAAGTGATAACATCATTTGGTTTTTGTTTATTATTTAAACAATAGTCACTATAACAAGTCCATTTTGCTATAGTTTCCATATTTTTGAGGTAATGATTTTCAATATCAACTTGAGCACTTTTGCTAAATGTATTATGTAATAATTGAACTATTGGATTGTTTACATAATTTTTCATGTGCTTATTAAAATTGATTTGTTTAGAAACTTTAAGGTACAGACTAATTTTTTATTTTTACATGAAACATCTCGAAATCATCATGATCCCGGTTGCGGATCAGCAAAAAGCAAAGGAGTTCTATCTGAAATTGGGCTTCGAACTGATTATGGAAGCGCCTTCCGAACATGGAGAAACGTGGATCCAATTGGGTTTACCAGGCTCAGATATAACAATTTCCTTGGCGAAATTTCACGGGATCATTATTGAAACGGAGGATATCGCTGAAAAAATGGAGGAGCTAAAATTAAAAGATATCAAGGTTGAGAACATGCACGAAACTCCTTGGGGTAAATTTGCGTGGTTGAAGGATATTGACGGAAACAGTTTATGTTTACACCAGAAGTAAGGTTTTCCCCGCAGAGTTTTTGACTGCAATACACTTTTATGCCATTTTTTTGTAGGTGGAAATTACGTTCTGCCTAAATCTGCGTAATCAAAGGAATATGAAAACATTGGATTCTTCGAATTTCATCAACTAAAACATTTGCTTTTAATCCTCATTTGCTCAATTCTTCCTAACTTGCAGGTTCTTAACTTAAGCGATGAGAGGAATCAACCCTAAACAACACTACGATGTTGTCATTATCGGTGGTGGAGTTAGTGGACTAACCTCTGCGGCTCTATTCAGTAAAGCCGGTATTTCCTGTTGTGTTATTGAAATGGACAATCGTCCGGGTGGTTACCTGGCAGGATTTCGACGTCATGATTTCCGCTTCGATTCCGCCATTCACTGGCTTAACAATTGCGGCCCGAATGGATTGGTAACCAAGATTTTCAAGATCATAGGGGATGATTACCCCAAATGCAAGGATCAAAAGAATATCCGCCGCTTTGTGAGTGACGATTTCGATTACATGGTGACCAATAATCCGGATGAACTGAAAGAGCAATGGATCAAGGAGTTTCCCCATGAAAAGAAAGGGATTATCCGTTTTTTCAGGGATGCAAAACGCATAGGGAAATCGTTTGAACGGTATGCAAACTTAAGCCGCACTATGAATTCCATGACTTGGTACGAATACCCGATTCATGGATTGAGAATGCTGGGATTCGCTTTGCCTTTCATTCCACATGTACGCTATACCGGTGAAGAAAAATTAAAAAAAGGGTTGGATCGGTATTTTACCGACGAAAAGCTGCATCGTGTATTCTGTTCGGAACCGGACGTGCTTTCTTGCTTGATTCCGATTTCCTGGGCATATATCAAGGATTTCCAACTACCACCGGATGGGGGAAGTCAGAGTTTTCCCGAATGGTTGATGTACACAACGGAAAAGATGGGCGGGGAGATTTTCTTCAAATCCAGGGTTACAGAAGTTTTGGTGGAAAATAATGTAGCAAAAGGTGTGAAATTCGATCATAGAGGAACGGAACACACTGTTTCAAGTAAATACGTCGTTGCAGCTTGTGATGCGGAAACCTTGTTTGAGAAAATGCTTCCACAAAAAAACATTCCCGATAAGATGAAGGACCGTTTGAAAGGAGCACCGCTATACGCTTCAGCAATTACGATCGCACTTGGGATTGATTGTCCTTCAGAAGAATTGGGTTTGGGCGAGGAAATTATCTTTTTAGCCGACACCTCTGTCGGACGTGACGATTTAGGTCAGGGAGATCCACATTTGAGCGGGATTCACATCCTTGCTTCAACGGTGCGTGACAAATCATTATCCCTTCCGGAACACGGAACAATCACCTTATTCATTCCCGCCTGGATGGAAAACAACAATTTCTGGGGATGCGAAATCGATGAGAACGGAGATTACATTCGTGGAGAGGAATACAACCGTATCAAGGATGAATATGCTAATATACTGATTGACCGGGTGGAAGAGAAGTTGATCCCGAACCTGCGAAAACACATCCTGTATTGTGATGTTGCAACTCCGATCACGCATTTCCGCTATACAGGAAATAAGAATGGAACGATGATGGCACAAAAACCAGGTAAGGAAAATTACCAGGGAAAAGTAGCTTCTTATATCACGCCTGTTGAAAACCTGTTCCTGAGTGGTCACTGGGCTGATCTGGGCGGAGGAATTCCGATTGCCATCAAATCGTCGATCAACACAACCTTGCTTGTACTACAAAAGGAAGACAAGAAACGGTTTAAACTGCTTTCCAGGTACATGGATGGTAAAATCGGAGCGGATGAACTGAGAACTTCCGACCTGTTGGTCAAATACGACAATTCCTGGATCAAGGATCCGACTCCTGCCCAAAAGAAAGTCAAGAGACGGGAAGAGGGCTTAAGTACCGACTTAACTGCCTAACAAGGTTTCGGAGTTCTCCAGGTGAATTATACAGTCAGGATATTGTAATTCGGACTATTCAGACAGTATCAATAACTGATGAAATCTCCTTCCCGGAAAAGTTTTATCCTGAAAACCATTTCTATTTCGCAATTAAATCAAATTATTAACCGAATTGTGACTTTAGTCACTGTTTACTAATTTTCATTGTTCCAACTTTGTAAAAAACAAGTGACTATGAAAATGAATATGCACACAATTGACAGAGTTATCCGGATTTTACTTTCCCTGGTGATAGTAACGCTTTATTTTTCCGGTCATCTTACCGGAACACTTGCTATAATTGCATTGGTTGTAGCGGTAATCTTCACATTAACCAGTCTCATCGGTTTTTGTCCACTGTATAGCTTACTTGGAATATCTACCAGGAAGAAAAGCAAATGAAGCGATTTTTAAAAAATTATCGACTAGGACTTATAGGAGTGATACTCGGTGGAGTCGGAGGATATGCCTATTATCATTTTATAGGCTGTTCCAGCGGCTCCTGTCCAATCACATCAAAACCGGTAAACAGTATCCTATATGGCTCTATGATGGGATTTCTACTCTTAAGTAGTTTTAATGTCAAATCTAAAAAAGAATAAAAATGGAAGGGACGATTATTGATGTTCGCTCTTACCAGGAATACCTTGGCGGACATGTGGCAGGTAGCATCCTGATTCCTTTACAGGAAATTCCCGATAGACTGGATGAAATAAGACAATTTTCACAGCCAATTATTCTGTGCTGTGCAAGTGGGAACAGGAGTGCACAAGCAACTCAATTTCTTCAAAACCAAGGAATAAATTGTTCCGATGGGGGAAGTTGGATGGATTTAGATGTGAATAGCTAAAATAAGAAAATATGATACAAGGATTAAAGAACTTATTCGGAATCGGTTCAAAAGTGGATTTCAATGAATTAATGAACAAAGGAGCCCAGATCATAGATGTAAGAACACCGTCCGAATTTAACAGCGGACATATTAAAGGATCTTTAAACATTCCATTATCCAACATTTCAGAGAACCTGGCCAAAATCAGAAAAGATAAGCCCATTATTACTTGTTGCGCTTCCGGAATGAGGAGTGCATCAGCCAAGAGTATCCTAACTTCAAAAGGTTACCGGGAAGTACACAATGGAGGAGGATGGACGAGTCTTCAACAAAAGATTCGAAAGTAAAACAATGTTCACGTTAACAATTATTGCAAAAACAAAAGAGTAAATCCCTAAGTGAATTTCTAACTTTGAAAAATAAGCACAAAAGTTATGGCATCTTTTTCTGAAATAATAAACTCCGACAAACCTGTTCTGGTTGACTTTTTCGCAGAATGGTGTGGCCCATGCAAAACCATGAAGCCTATCCTGGAGGATTTGAAGTCCAAATTAGGCAGTTCCGCTTCTGTTCTGAAGGTAGACGTGGATAAAAATCCCCATGCGGCAAGCAAGTATCAGATAAAAAGTATCCCGACATTGATCCTGTTCAAAAAAGGGAAGCCGGTTTGGAGGCAATCCGGTGTGGTACAGGCAAATCAATTGGCTCAGATCATCAAACAACACCAATAAGCCAATTCCCCTAATCCATCTCTTCATGAAAATTGCTTTCGCGATAGCTTTATCGATGCTCCAATTCTATTCCTTCTCACAAGGGAAAAGTTCTTGGGAAATACCCTTTCAACTGGAAAACAATTGCATTTACATCTATTGCAAAGTGAATGAGACCGATAGTGTGCGATTCCTGTTTGACACGGGTGCAGATGGTTCCGTGATCAACAGTGATTCAGATAAACAACTCCACTTGAAAATCGATGGAAAATCCGTTAATCGTGGCTCCAATGGAAGCGACACGGTGTTTCAAAGTACTGGAAACAGGGTTGTTTTCGATGGATTGGAACAAACAGATATTCCATTCACCTTAATTTCTTTTGGAACAAACAGTTTGGATGGTGTTTTTGGGACTGACCTCATGAAGAATTACATCATTGAAATCAACTACGATCGGAAAAATCTGAAATTTTCAAAAAAAGATCACTTCAAAACCGATTTGCGCTCTTACGATAAAATCAGGATTCACTATGTTGCGAGTTATCCGTCCATCAAGTGCAACTTGGTCATTCAAGGAAAAAGGTACAGCGGATTGTTCGGCTTGGATAGCGGAGCAGACGATGCATTAACGATTGCTTCACCTTATGGAGCCAAGAATGAGTTTAAACAAAAAACGCAACAGATTGCGTCGTCTGTTTTTCAAGGTTCGGACGGGTCGACTTACGAAATGTCGATTGTAGAAGCCCCGGAACTTCAAGTAGGCAAGAAAGTATTCTATCGTATCCCGATGAACTTATCCAACGCAAAGGAAGGCATAGATGCAACGGAAGATATGGCCGGATTCTTTGGGAATAATTTCTTAAAAAGATTCAATGTCGTTTTGGATTTGGGAAAGGGATTCATTTACCTGAAACCCAATGCGAATCTCTACGTCCCCTTTTTTTAGCAATAAAAAGAGTCTGTCGTGCCACAACAGACTCCTTCGTTTTCGTTGGTTATTGATGGCTAGTTCAAAGTAATAGTCAATTCATCTAAAGGAATCCGTACTTTTTTCGCCTTTGCATAAGGATCCATTTCTTCATTACGGTAACCCAAAGCAAGAATCACAGCAGATTGCAATCCTTTTTCTTTCAATCCTAAAATCTCATCAAAAGCGGCATTATCAAACCCTTCCATCGGAGTGCTGTCCACTTTTAAATTCGCTGCAGCCACGATCGCAGTTCCCAGAGCGATATACGCCTGTTTTGCTGCCCAGGTCTTCACGAATTCTTCGGGCATACTAACAAAAGCTGAAAGTTTTGCCTTGAATTCGTTTAAACTTTCCAAGGGGATATTTCGTGTGTTAGCAACCAATGCCATGTATTCATCAATGTGTGTTTGTGAAACATGCGTATAAGAAGCAAATACCAGTAAGTGAGAAGATTCGCCCACCTGCGGATTAAATGAAGCTGCTTGTAACCGTTGTTTGATCTCCGGATTTGAAATCGCTATAACCCGGAATGGTTGGATCCCGGCAGACGTTGCAGTCAGGTTGATCGCTTCCAGTATTTCAGTTACTTTTTCGTCCGATACTTTTTCAGATGTCATGCGTTTCGCCGCGTATCGCCAATTCAATGTGTCTATTAAGTTCATTATTTCTGTGTTTTCGACAAAGGTAAGTCGGATTAGTTTCAAAAAGACACTAATATACTTAATGAAACCAGTTTCCTTGAAGAAACTGATAGACTCGTAATTTAGCAAATTAGCAAAATTGCTAACAACTCCTTAGATTTGTTCGAATCCAAGAAGCAGCATGAGCAACAAACTCCACCACGGAAAAACATTCAACAAAGTCAACTACATCAACAAGCAACTCATTAATAATGAATTCAGCAACTGTGTATTTGTGGAATGCGATTTCAAGAAAAGTAACTTCAGTAACATTGATTTCGTGGATTGTGAATTTGTCGGCTGTAACTTTTCGCTGACCATCCTGAAATTTGCAGATTTGAAGAATGCGCATTTCAGGGATTGCAAGATAGTAGGAGTGGACTTCAGTGCGTGTAACGATTTCCTGTTCACCGTCCAATTTACAGATTGCACCCTGGATTACGCAACCTTCCATTCCAAAAGCATGAAGCAGGCGGTCTTTACTAACTGCATTCTAAAGGAAGTGGATTTCTCTGAAGTTAACCTGACACAGGCAATCTTTAAAAATTGCGATCTGACTCGCTCTATCTTTGACAGAAGCATCCTGGACAAGGTAGATTTCAGCACATCTGTCAATTTTGAAATAAATCCGGAGCGAAACAGGATGAAGAAAACGGTTTTTTCATCCAATGGATTAATCGGCTTGCTTTCGAAATATGATTTAGTGGTGAAGGAATAAAGCGGCTACTTTTTAGAAACAGCATTATTCAAAAATTTTAGATAGCTTTTTTGATTTAAGAGTTTAAAATAATTTACGATTCGAATTATTCCAATTGGTATAAGTATAATTGGGATAAATAAAGCGTAAAAATTTGGATTTTTTAGTCTTTTAAAATATACAGTAACAAGTTTCTTTTCACTACCCTTATAGTCCTCATAACTTAATTCATAATTTTTAGATCTCGTAAAAAATAATTCGTAACCTAAATAATCATCATTTAATTTTTTTAATGTGTTGTGAAAAGAATCAGAGTAGATAATATTAGCATTTGAAATTTGCTCACCCGTCTTTGAATTAAATGATTCAATGTCATATGGCATTATTTCTAAAGTTTCCCTTATTACATAACACCCAAACAATAAAAACGCTAAGCCTATAACAAAACCTTCAAATATTTTCTTAGTTTTTGATTTATCAAGTTCCCTTATCTTTTGTAAGTTTGGAATCCGATGGAAGAAGTTTAATTTAATGCCTTTCTCTTCACTTTTGTTTAAGTTGTTATTGTTTATTATACCCTCAAATTCAAAAGATTCACCACTTTTTAGAAGTCCAAACTCAATTAAAACTTTTTCGTTCGCTAGTATGGACTTTACTTCTAAGTCTCTACTTGCATTTGTGATTTTAAAATCTAACCATGATATATCGTTTGCCGATATTTCAATTTTATTGGTTTTTTCATTAATATCCTTATCACCAGTGCATAAAATGTGTCCTTTGACAAAAGTGACTTTGTCATTTATTTCTACATCGTTATATTTAATTGAAAGTTTATCAAAATTTTTAAGCAAATCATCCTGTAGATTGATTTGTTTGTCTTTAATAAAAAACAACTTTGTTTTCTTTTTTTGAAACAGGAAGAAATAAGCTGGTATACCAAATATAATTGCGACAATGATTGCAAGAATTTCCATGAGTAGTTTCTGAATATCAATGAATTTAGAAAAGTAAACTTAACAATTCATTTCACTTGTGTTGTCAAATTTTATTTCAATTATCAACAATACTAAATTTAAAATTGTCATTTACTTTGTAATGCAATTCTGCGGGAGACATAAAATAAAAAAGCTCAGCATTATACTGAGCTTTTTGTAGCGAGACGGAGAGTTGAACTCCGGACCTCAGGGTTATGAATCCTGCGCTCTAACCAACTGAGCTATCTCGCCATAATCCTTTCGTTTCCCTGAAAGGCGGTGCAAATATAGTTACTTTTTTCTTCTATGCAAGACTAAGAACGGTCTTCTTCGTATAAAACTTTCGTCTTGTGCTTTAGTAACTTGAAAATCAAGCTAAATAGCAAAGATCCGGCAATCCAATAAACATAACAAAGTGGACAGGCGATTGTTTTTGTCATGAAAAATTCACGCAATCCCGCTACGAAAACGAACCCCAGAACAGTTGCGGAAATCCCCGAATACTCCCGACGTAAAATCGTTTTCATTGAAAAAGGGATCTGACCTTTGATGTAATTTTTCATACTTGGCCAAAATGCCGGAACCGTATTCGACCAATTCACATAGCTGTCACCGAATTTACGCTCCAGGAAACGTTCTTCTGCAAACATGATCCGCTCGTAATAAATCCAAAACAACAGACTCACAATAACAATGAAGTAGATATTGAATGTGAAACATACGATCCCAATCCACATGAAGTAGTTTCCCAGATAGAGTGGGTGACGAACCGTGGAATAGATTCCTTTCGTATTCAACGCCTCAGCTACCTGCTCCTGTGTATTTCTGCCGGAAGTGTTCTTGTTACTCGTTCCGATAGCTATAGCGCGGATTACCTGTCCTAAAATTGACATGGCAATTGCCACACCTGTACAGATGTAATACCAGCGGGAATCATCCATAATACATTGAACATCTGTAAAATAGATTACAGGAACAGCTAAAACGAATAAAATAATCGGAATTTGTCCTCTGTACTTGAAGAGTTTGTTTCCGTTTTTTTCAAATGAATGTACTAATGCCATGAAAAGAAATGTGTATATTTCGAAAATGATTTTTCGGCGCGAAGTTAACATTATTAAACTACTATGACAAAAAAGGAACAATTCGAATTAGAATATGTATTGAGAACCTCTCCACGGGTACTGGATAAATTATTGTCTACACCTGATGGATTGAGCGAATGGTTTGCTGATGACGTTATTGTAAAAGATGATATGTACACCTTTCATTGGGATGGAAGTGAGGAACAAGCGCGATTAATTTCAAAAAAAGCGGGAGAATACATTAAATGGCAGTGGTTGAATGACGAAGAGGATGATTTGGAAACATTCTTCGAAATGAAATACACCATCGATCCCATGACAAAAGTGGTTATTCTGACGGTTTCCGATTTTGCTGAAAAAACCGAAAGAGATGAAATTGTCCGGCTTTGGGAATCACAAATCAGTGATTTGAGAAGAGTTATCGGAGCCTAAAACCAATAGTTGATCTTTAAGTATGATTGCGGATTCTTCCATCAAAGAGGATGATGGCTCTGTTAGCCGCATTCAGGAACTTGATTCCTTAAGAGGAATTGCAGCGCTTGTTGTACTTGTTTTCCATTTTTCCTTATTGCAGAAAGATTTGCTGACTTTTACCAAATTTGGTGTAACAGGAGTCGATTTGTTCTTTATCATTAGCGGATTCGTGATCACCATGAGTTTGGAGCGGATTCAATTCGGTTACCAATTTGTTATTAACCGCTTTAGCAGGCTTTATCCAACTTATTGGACTTCCGTAATATTCACCTTTATAATCATTTGCATTAATAAGCTTTTCTTTGGTTTCGAACCTCAAAATCCGTTACCAACAAGTGATTTTTTCTACAATTTGACAATGTTCCAATACTACTTTGGCGTAAAAGACCTGGATGGACCTTATTGGACAATGATCATAGAAATGCTCTTTTACATGGTGATGGGTTATTTATTCCTGACAAAATCATTAAAGAGTGCTGTAGCAATCCTGCTTCCTCTCATTCTTCTCGGAACTGTCCTGACAGAATTTCATTGGTTCCAACCTTTTTCCATGGCGTATTTCAAGAACTTTCCTTTAGCACAATCCTTACCCTTGTTCGTTTCGGGAATTCTTTTTTACCGGTTATTTACGAAGGAAAAGCGTATGCTATTGAATGTGGGGTTGATCATTGGCTGCTACCTTCTGCAAGTATTATTATTTACGAAAGTGGGAAGGGCAAATTATTACATTTCGCATCCGGAATACAAAGCAGTGTTGGCAATTTACTTTGCATTGTTCTTTCTTTTTGTATTTGGAAAATTGAGATTCATTGTGAATCGAGCCACCTTGTTTTTAGGGAAAATATCTTTCGCATTGTACTTGATCCACCAGTATTTCTCCATCTACTTCCTGATCCCCAATTTAATGAAGTTGGGAATGAATTATTACGTTGCCGCTTTCCTTATTGCATTACCGGTATGTATTTTAATTGCAACAGGAATTACTAAATGGGTTGAAAAACCTATCGGAAAATGGTTGAAAACGATTCTTTATCGTTTTTCAAATACTCCGGTTAAAAAACAGTAGGCACGCAACGCATTGCGTGCCTACTGTTTTTGTGCGATTAATTCAATTCATTGATCGAATCCATCAGGTTTTTACTGATATCTTCCAAAGCAGCTTGAGAGAAATCAAATTTCAGTCCTGCTGTTTCATAAATCTCCGGAATGGATTTCGTGTAACCCAAAGACAGTGCGTTTTTATAGTCTGTCAATGCTTTCGAAGGATTCTTCTTATAATTGTTCCATACACCCAAAGCACCCAACTGTGCTATTCCATATTCAATGTAATAGAAAGGAACTTCGAATAAATGCAATTGTTTCTGCCACGAACTTTCCAATACAGCTTCATAACCATCATAATCCACTAAACCGGTACCGAAACGCTTACTCAACCTTAACCATTCTCCGGTTCTTTCTTCCACAGAATGAGTCGGATGTGTATAAATCCAATGTTGGAACGCATCTATCTGTGCAATCCAGGGCAGTACTTTAACCACTGATTCCAATTGCTCCAATTTGGCGCGTCTCAGATCATTTTCATTTGAATAAAACTCCGCCCATAATTCCATAGTCAGCAACTCCATAGACATGGAAGCCAACTCGGCAACCTCGGATGGCAAGGATTTGAATCCTGTCAATTCCAAATCACGGCTTAAGAACGAGTGAACTGCATGTCCTCCTTCGTGAACCATGGTTGTGAGATCCCGTTGAGCACCGGCCGCATTCATGAAAATAAATGGAATCCCGGATTCATAGAGCGGGTAGTTGTATCCTCCCGGAGCTTTACCAACTTTTGAATCCAAATCCAGGAATCCTCCTGTTTTCATGGTTTTCAGGCAATCGCCAAAATAACTATCCAGTTTTTCAAAAACAGTGATTGATTTATCCAATAATTCCGATCCGTTGGTGAAAGGTTTCAAAGGAGCCAATCCATCCGGATCCACTTCCGTATCCCAAGGTTTCAATTTCGGTTTACCTAGTTTCTCCAGTTTCTTCAGGTTTAATTGCTTCACAATGGGAACAATCAATTTTTCAATTGCATCGTGAAAAGCCAGGCAATCTTCGACAGTATAATCAAATCTTCCCAGTGCTTTGAATTTGTATTCGCGGTAATCTGCACAATCTGCATTCTTTGCTACTTTATTGCGCAACTGGATCAGCAGATTGAATAAATCGTCCAATGCTCCGCGATCCTGCAATCTGCGGTTCGTTATCAACTCGTAAACTTCTTTGCGAACTGTTTCGTCCGGATCTTTTAAAAAGTTTGCCGCCTGGGGCATCGTCAATTCTTTTCCCTGATAAGTAATCATCTGTTTACCTGAAATGGCTCCGAATTGCTGGCTCAAAGTACTTAATTCCGTTTCCAGTGCGATATTCTCCTCACGGAATAATTCCAATGCTGATTGAACTCCTCTGAAATAGATTGAGTATGCCTTATCTGCAGCTAATTCTTTTACAAATGGAGAAGCCATCATCTTTTGATTCAAAGAATCTTCGAAAGGAGCGAGGTTAGGCTGTATTTCAGTCACGAAAAACTGATATGACTCCGTCAACTTTTCATCCAGGGTATTAATTGTCATACGAATATAACGCCAGGCCATGTTCTCTTCCAGAACAGCTTCCAATTCACTTTTATCAGATAACCATTGTATGAATGATGTCTTTGAAGAAATATCCCTGTTCTGAAGGTCCAAAAGGTATCCTTCCACTGATTTCCAACTTTCACAGGTGAAGTCGGGCGAAACAAATTTTCTCATAACACAAAAATAAAAAAAGGAATAAAATAAGTGGGGGCGCGATTAATCGCGCCCCCACTTATTAAGAAATATTATGTAATTATTATTTACCTCTTGATGAACCTGTTTTAGGAGCAGCCACTTTCTTAGCACTGGTTGTTTTACCGGCAGCCTTCGCAGGACCTTTCGCTGCAGCAGGAGCTTTAGCCGCGGTTGCTGACTTGGTAGCTGTAGCAGCTTTCTTCGCAGGAGCTTTTTTAGCAGGTGTTTTTGCTTTTGCTTCATCAGCAGGAGCATCTGTTTCTTTTGCTTTGGCAGTTTTTTTAGCTTTGGGAGCTTCAGTAACTGCAGCATCTTCTTTCATTTCTTCTTCAAGGATCAATGCCCCGGCTTTGAACAATAAGTTGTACCACTGGAAAATTTTCTTGATATCGGAAGCATAAACACGCTCCTGGTCGAAATTTGGCAATACTTCAATCAAATATGCTTTCAACTTATTCTGATCTTCTTTATGAGAAATGGTTTCTTTCCCTTTTTCCTTTTCATAAATCGAAGTGAAGATTTCTCTTAACGGTTTGTCTTCATCATAGGTATAGATAGAAATATCATCCAAAGCTGAAATTCTGTCCGAAGCATACGCCGGAACGCGTTTTTTGTCTTCTAGAGATTCTACAATGATGTTGTTTTTACCTTGTGCCAAAACTTTATAAAGTCCTGGTTTTCCCGAAATAGCAATGATACCTGTTAAATTCATTCGATTAATTATTTGCATCCAAAAATACTGCTTCTTTTTAATTCTTCACAATTTTAACCTGAAAGTATTGAACATCTGTGTGAATAATTAAATAATAGGTCCCGTTTTTCAATTCTGAAATTGAAAATTCATGTTTCCCGTCAGCCATTACTTTTACCGTTCTTCCCTGAACATCAATAACTTGAATGTCTTTCAATGGGATGGATGAATCTATTGAGAGGCTACCGAGTGTCGGATTTGGATAAACTTTAATTTGTTCTGCCAATTCATCAATTCCTAACGAAGGATTGTAAGGTTGTGAAAAAACCTCACATCCATCAATACTTGTCCGTGAAACCGTGAAGTTTGATGAAGTAGGTAAAGTGATTGTATAGTTGGTATTGGTAGCTCCCGGAATTGCAACTCCATTCTCATACCACTGCAAACTTGGATAAGGATCTGTTGAAAGCAACGTTCCGTTAACATAAATCATTGGAGCGGGTGGGGCAGAGAGCGCCAAAACAGTAATTGTATCTGATAACGAAACGCATCCATTCTGATCATATGCCGTGAAATAAACGTCTCCTGAAACAGTTAATACGGAATTAAGCGTAGTATCCCCATTCATCCATTTTATAGAATAATTGGGAATGGAAGCTGTTGAAACTGCACTGTCACCAGGACAAAATAAAGCATCGGCAGTAATCGTATTGGTGAAATTGGATTGCAGCAGCAGGTTCAATGCGTGAATTTTACCATAACCGTAAGCATTGTTGGGAATTGTTCCGGTATAGATGTCTGTAAATGCAGTAGAATGAATTCCATCCAGGAAACTCTGATAATTGCCTTTGCTGCACTTTTCCAAATATAAAGCTGCGATTCCTGCAACTGCCGGAGATGCCATGGATGTACCTCCATTTCGTACGTGCAGTCCGTCACTGTCCTTGGAAGCATTCCATCCCGGATCATTCAGCAACCAGAAGGGTCCGGCGCTCAACGTCACATCACCGCAAGCAACGATATCGGGTTTAATATTGCCGTAACGACCCGGTCCCTTGGAAGAAGCAGGCGTCAATTGCCCCACATTCGTATAATTCGGAGGATTAGGCAAATAATTGTTCCCATTTGCATCAACGTGCCCGTAACGATTACGGATGTTTCCTACTGTTACCACTTTCGGTGAACAACTCCATGATGAGACCAGCGTTTGCAAGGAATCAGGCAAATGATAGTATTGAATATTCGGATAAACAGCCGCAGAAGGAAGTCCGGTTGATAACATATCATTCAATGCGATTGCTGCCGAACCACTCCAAGCATCATAATTCCCCAATCCTTTGGTTTTAAATGCGTACAGGTAACTTGTAGAATCAACATTCGTGAAGTAAAATTCCAAATGCAAATTCGGGCCTACGATTTCCGGATAGATCTCAAGGGTCGCGATTCGGTTCGATCCGTTCCACAAGGTATCTTTAATAGTTGTTCCAATGCTCGTATTTGCAGCCCGGTAAACCAATTCGGCACGTTGTTGGAAACTTCCACTCGACAGGTTTGCTGCCCAGGAATAGCTCCATGCAGCATCAGATAGATCTGTCCAGAGATCCAGGTAAACCGTATTCGGACCTAGTTGACTTCCGGGATTGGGTTGGACCCAAACAAATGAAGTATCAGCATCCACGTCTCCATGAACATGGTATTTTCCCCAGTTACCTGAATTTCCGGCAGCACAGACAATGATTCTACCGTCTTTTTCATCCAGTAAATTATCCATCAGAACAGCTGCAGGGTCGGTCGCATCATGACTTCCCAAATATGAACCGACAGATAAGTTAACCACTGCCGGAAGTCCTAATTCATCCGCTTTCTTAAATACAAAATCACAGGCATCAGCAACCGTTAATGTCCAGTTCGGTAAATTGAAATTCGTCTCAATAATGATAATATTGGCCTCAGGAGCCATACCGGTTTCTTTTCCGTTTTCCAATCCACTGGAAACTCCGGCTCCTGCAACTGAGGTGCCATGAGCAGAAGACTCTTCCATACTTCCACAAGTTCCTGCCTGAATCTCGGCTCCGGTCCATAATTGACCATAACCATAAGGTTGGGGAGTATTTGCGGCAACCGGAAGGCTGTGATCCCAATAATAGAGTACACGGGTATTTCCGTTGATATCCTTGAAATCGCCATGATTGTAATCCAACCCTTCATCAACAAATGCCACGATCACATTTTTTCCTGTAAAAGGAGTTTGCAAACCTCCCAATCCTTCATGAACCGGTTTTACAAAATGTGTAACACGCGTGGAATCATTTAAAGCTTTCGGAATAGAAAACTCCAGGTAAAAGGATTTGATCAATTTGGAATCCATTGCTTCTTTAATCCAAACCGGTTTTGCCTGGATGTAAATCCAATCACGCGTTACCTGTTTCACAGAAATCTCCTTTACAGCCAACAAGGCATCCAAGTTCCCGGAATTTGTAACGGCAAAGGCAGTAGGAACAGTGGGTTGCTCTTCCAATAGTTTCCGGAATCGGAAATTATCCGTTTGTGCAAAACCCTGAACCGAATTAATCAAAATTAATCCTGCTATAAATAATATTTTATTTACTTTCACCGCTTGTTGTAGTAGTTTTCCTATGAACATTTTTTTTAACCTTTAATATAGAATACTCTGAATATCTTTCTGCAAATTAAGATATTTGTTTAAAAGGAACTGTATTCCTCTCAAAAAAGAATTAATAATCATGAAGAAAAGAATCCTCACATTGTCATTCGCCCTTTTTTCCGTAGGTGTAATGAACTTTATTTACGGTCAGAAAGTTGAAGAAATTAAAGACTGGTATAATGGCCCAACACCTGGGATGAATACTGAAAAAGCTTACTCCAGTCTGAAAAAACAAAAATCAACAACCGTTATCGTTGCTGTTATTGATTCAGGAATTGATATCGAACATAAAGACTTGCAAGGAAAAATCTGGACCAATGAAGATGAAATTCCAAATAATGGGATCGATGATGATAAAAACGGGTACATTGACGATGTTCATGGTTGGAACTTCCTGGGTAGTCCGGATGGTCAAAACCAGGATTTCGCCCGTTTGGAGAAGACCCGGATTTGTGCCGATCTACATGCAAAATTCAAGGATAAATCAGAATCGGATATTTCCGATGCTGACAAAGCGGATTACGCAAAATACAAAGAGCTTCTGAAATCAATTGAAACCGAACGTCAGGAGAATCTTTCTGCACTGGAGCAATACACTCAATTGGAGCAGATGTTACCGATGTTAAAAGCAAAACTGGTGGAACAACTAGGTGAGAACTTCACGGAGAAAGACGTGGACGCCTGGAAAGCAGAATCTCCACAGGATCTTCAATTGAAACAATTAGGTAAATACATTGCGAACGGTCAATTATCTGAAGAAGCAGTCAAAGAAGGAATCCAACATTTGAATGCAACTGCGAACTACCAGCTGAATCTGGAATATAACGACCGTCAAAATATCGGAGATGATCCGGACGATTTCAATGATATTCATTATGGAAACAGCGATGTTGAGGGACCGGACGCATTGCACGGTACACACGTTGGTGGAATTATCGGTGCTGTAAGACACAATGAATTAGGTGGTGACGGTGTTGCTGAAAATATCCGTTTGATGTCGGTACGTGCAGTTCCGGACGGAGATGAGCAGGATAAGGATGTTGCTTTGGCAATCCGCTATGCCGTTGACAACGGTGCTTCCGTTATCAACATGTCATTCGGTAAGGCTTACTCGAAACACCAGAAAGAAGTTTATGATGCGATGCTTTATGCTGATGCTAAAGGAGTGTTATTGGTTCACGCTGCAGGTAATGACGGTGTAAACCTGGATGAAAATCCGAACTTCCCGACAAATGAGTACTCTTTCCAGACAAAACCATTGGATATGTATTTGTGTATCGGTGCATCGACACGTGATAAAAAGAACCTGGCTGCGAATTTCTCCAATTTCAGTTCCCGTCAGGTGAATATTTTCGCTCCCGGATATGAAATCTACAATACCGTTCCTCAAAGTGATTACAAAATCCTTCAAGGTACATCAATGGCTGCTCCGATGGTTTCAGGGGTTGCTGCTTTGTTGAAATCTTACTTCCCGTCATTGACAATGAAGGAAATCAAGGATATCATGCTAGCTTCTGCTAAACAATACAAAGGAACAATGATCCCTTCTCCGGGAACAGGAACATCTATTGACTTCGGTTCACTTTCTACAACAGGTGGGATAATTGACATCTCAGCTGCAGTAAAAATGTGCCAGGCAAAAGTTAAAAAGTAATTTGTTGCAAATTTTATAGTAATACCGTCTAAGCTAAGGTTTAGACGGTATTTTTTTTATCGCTTATGAAAACACTAAAACTTATTCCGGTACTTTTAATCGGATTCGGCTTCATTACCGGATTTACAAATCCAAAACCAAATGAAACGGAACAAATTGATCAATTGATTGACAGCTGGCACAAAGCCGCTGCTGAAGCGAATTACACCAACTACTTCGCATTTATGGCAGATAACTTCATTTTCTTAGGTACTGATCCGGCAGAACGTTGGAACAAGGAACAATTCGGAGGGTTTTGCAAACCTTACTTCGACCGGGGAAAAGGCTGGGATTTCCGGAAGATTGAGCGTCACATTGAAGTTTCCAAGGACGGTAAATTTGCCTGGTTTGATGAAAAAATCAATACCTGGATGAAAGATTGCCGGGGAAGCGGAGTTTTGATGAAAGTGGGGAAGGAATGGAAATTGAGCCAGTACAACCTGGCAGTTTTAATAGAAAATGATAAGATCCAGGACTTTATCAAATTGCGTGATCTTGTAAAATAATAAGACATCGAACAGGACAATGAACATCCTGTATTAACTTTTTTTAGCTCCGGCAAAACAAATCCTCGTATGGTTTTTGGTAACTTAAAGAAAACTAAAGTCATGAAACGATTAGTTTATTTGGGGTTGATCATGATAACCGGGTTATCATTCAACACATTCGCTCAGGAAAGTGACAGTACAGGAATGCCTGGAGACAATTTTGATCTGCAGGCAGCATTGAATCTTTTTAAACAATCCAAAGATCTTCCGGACTTCGAAAAGAAACTCAACACCGAGTCGAACGGAGTCAATAATTTAGATTTGGATGGAAATTACAAAATCGATTACATCCGTGTAGTAGACAAAAAAGACGGAAGTAATCACGCTATTTTGTTGCAAATTCCAATCAATAAAACAGAAACACAGGATGTTGCGGCTATCGTAATAGAGAAACGCGGCGATTCTGAAGCACAATTACAGATTATCGGTGATGCGACCTTATATGGTGAGGAAAAAATCATGGAACCGATTGATGAGAAGGAAATTAAAAAAACGACCGGACCATCAATACTCACATCTCCAACAGTAATTGTATTTGTGAATGTCTGGTATTGGCCTTGTGTTCAATACATGTATGATCCCTATTATGATCCTTGGTATTCGCCATATTATTGGGACTATTATCCATCCTGGTGGAATCCTTGGAGACCGGTCTACTATTATGTTTATTATGATCGTATGTATTATTATCACGGTTGGTGTCAATACACAACGGTTTATCATGTTCCGAATGCTCACCGGATTTACCTGAACAACAGATCAAGCAGTCCGTCCGTAAGAACGCGTTATGCTCCGCAACAAGCTGCATATAAGACGCGATCGGTGAATAACCAATCTGCAAACGAATCTAAAGGTCGAGTAGAACCGACAAATGGAAAAGTCGGAAATGCTGTGAAAAGTACAGGGAGAACTGACGGAACAAAAATAGAAACAACGCGTCCTACAACTCAACCAAGAGTCATTAACTCAGGGCAGGAAGCTCCAAGACCAATCAACTCCAATAATAGGGGAACGATCAATAATGGTGGAACTGACAAGAATAATAACAATGGAAATACTCGAACGGTAGAGCCCGCTAGAAGAAATCCGACAACAGCTCCACAGCAAAGACCGATAGAGAGAAGTCCTCAGCGTGTCAATCCGCAACCTCAAAGACAAACTCAACCGGCCCGACAAATGCCTCAAAACAGACCGGTTGTCAGACCTGGAAACGGGGGAGGCGGTCGTGGCAGAGGAAGATAACAGGCAAGTCTGATTTATAGAAACAAAAAAGGCGATCCCATATGTACGGATCGCCTTTTTTTATTTTAATTCTTATTTACTTTTTTTGCTTGTTTTTTGCTCTTTCCTGTTGTTGGCGCTGTGCGTCATCCAGGCGTTGCATGAAGCTCGACTTCTTTTTCGGTTCAGCACCCTTCTTCGCTGAATTTGTTTGAGCAGCAGCCATTTTAGCTTTTAACTTCTCTTCATCCACAAAGAATTTCTTGATAACGAACATCAGGATGATTGTCATCAATGTGGAGATGAAATAGTAGTAACTCAAACCTGAAGAATAGTTGTTGAAGAAGAAGATCATCATTATCGGGAACATGTACATGATGATTTTCATGTTCGGCATTCCGGGTTGTTGCTGTTGCGTCATGTTTGACGAATTCAGATGCGTATAAGCCAACGTTGTCACAGCCATCAACAAGGTGAATAATGAAACGTGATTACCATATAATGGAAGGTACGTTCCGAAATCCCAAATGGAATCGAATGAAGACAAATCTTCTGCCCAAAGGAATCCTCGTTGTCTCAAACTGAATGTGGCAGGGAAGAAACGGAAGACAGCCAATAAGATCGGCATCTGGAAGAGCATCGGTACACAACCGGCCAGAGGAGAGGCTCCCGAAGCGCGATAAAGTGCCATCATATCCATCTGCTTTTTCATAGCATCTTCTTTCTTCGGATATTTTGCATTGATCTCATCGATTTGAGGTTTCAGGATCTTCATCTTAGCGGATGAAACGAACATTTTCCACTGAACCGGCATCAATACCAATTTCAGGATAATAGTCAATAACAAAATTGCCAATCCTGCATTGATTCCCAGATTCATGAAGAATGTGAATACCGGTTGTACAGCATATAAGTTAATCCAACGGAAAAGTCCCCATCCTAAATTCAGGATATCATCATAATCCTTATCATAAGATGCTAAAACATGGTAATCATTCGGTCCGAAATACCAGGAGAAGCTAGCCTTTCCATCTTTCACAGACTGCATCCCCAAATTCAGCTTTGAACGGTATTTCCGAATGTGAGTGAAGAATTCCTTTGAACCTTCCTTGTAATTAGTCGAAGTGAATTTCGTTCCTTTCGCTTTGAATCCATTATCAGCATCCAGGATAGAGGAGAAGTAGCTTTGTTTGTAAGCCACCCATTTCATATCTGTTTCCGCAGTTTTATAGCTTTCAGCAACTTCACTGTTCCAATCCAATTTCCCGTCAGTCGATTCATAACAAATCGTGGAAACCTTGCGTTGCTCCGAAAGCAATCTCTCTGAACGAAGCATTTCCATTTGCCAATCCAACATCACTGAATTCGGTAACACTTTTCCGTTCAAATCTTTCAATTCGATGGTGTATCCCAAGTCGTAACCACCTTTCAGATTGTAAGTGTAAATGATCGATCCGTCAGCCACATCGTGTTTGAAAACAACTTTGTGCTTGGTTTTCGAAACAATTTCAAATTGTTTGTCCCCGGTTGCATATTTGTTTCCGGAAATATTAAAAATCAACTGATTCGTCTGATCTCCATCCTTGAACAAATAAAGTGGTGTGATCTTTCCGTCTTTCTTCGCAAAGTTCAGGTAAGATTCGTATTCTTTCAATTGAACAGCTGAAACAATCCCACCTTTAGTAGAGAAATCCACTATCAGTTTCTCAGATTCCAGGCGAACAATTTCACCTTTTGCAATGACTTTGGTAGGAGCCTTTACACGAGGAGCAACAGTAGTATCTTTTTTAGTTGTTTCATTCAAATAAACTAAATTCCCTTTGTCGTCCTTGATTTGATTTCCATCCTTATCCTTCTTAGCAACAAGCTTCGGTTTGTTTTTCTCTGCTTTTTCTGTTGAATCGGCATCTTTTTTCGCTTGCTCGGCTAATTCTTTCTGCTCTTTTTGCGTGGCTTTCTTTTCCTTATCACTTGGTTGGCTCATGTAAGTGAACACTACCAATAAGGCACCAATAAGCGTAAGACCAATAACTGTATTCCTATCCATTCGTGTTTATTTATTTGTCTGCTTTGAATCAATCAGATTCAAAAGCATTTTTTCAGTTTTTGTTTATTATTTCTATCCACTACTGCGGATATTTTATCGAAAGCAGTGCTTTCTCTCCTATTTTTTGTTATTTATTGCCGCTTTCACAAAAGCAACAAATAAAGGATGTGGATTATCCACGGTACTCTTGTATTCAGGATGGTATTGTGCACCAACGAACCAAGGATGATCCGGGATTTCAACCACTTCAACCAGTCCCGTTTCCGGATTTTTCCCTGTAGCAATCATTCCTGCTTTCTCGAAAGCCTCCAGGTATTCATTATTAAACTCGTACCGGTGACGGTGTCTTTCTTCAATTGATTCTGTGTTATAGGCAGAAGAAACCTGTGTGTCCGGTTTCAATTGACACTTATAAGCTCCCAAACGCATGGTTCCTCCCATATTTGAAATGCTTTTTTGTTCTGCCATCATGGAAATCACAGGATATTTCGAGTCTTCTGCAATTTCGGTCGTGTGTGCATCCTCATATTTCAAGACGTGACGTGCAAATTCAATTACTGCACATTGCATTCCCAAACAAATCCCAAAGAATGGAACTTTGTTTTCCCGTGCAAAACGCACCGCCTCAATTTTACCGCTAATCCCACGAGAACCGAACCCAGGTGCTACCAAAATCCCATCTAATCCACCCAACTCGGCTTCAATATTTTGTTTTGTCAGTGATTCGGAGTGAATCCATTTCACATTCACGCGCGCTTCATTTGCAACGCCACCGTGAATAAACGCCTCAGAAATCGATTTGTATGAATCTTTCAATTCAACATATTTACCTACCAAACCGATATTCACTTCCTGTATCGGATTTTTTAATCGGGTCAGGAACTCTTTCCATTTAACCAGATCCGGAGAATTTTTTGAAGGCAGTCCCAGTTTTTCCAAAGCTACCTTGTCCAATTCTTCCGCTTGCATCAAAAGAGGAACGTCATAGATCGATTCTGCATCACGCGATTCGATCACCGCATTCATGCTCACATTACAGAATTTCGCGATCTTTTTACGAATCGTCAAATCCAGTTCATGTTCGGTTCTACAACATAGGATATCCGGTTGAACACCCAATTCAAGCAATTGCTTTACGGAGTGCTGTGTCGGTTTTGTTTTTAATTCGCCTGCAGCAGACAAATAAGGGATCAATGTCAGGTGAATAACCAAACAGTCGTTTTCAAATTCCCACATCATCTGACGTACAGCTTCCACAAATGGAAGTGATTCAATGTCACCGACAGTACCACCGATTTCAGTAATGACGATATCAAATTTCCCGGTTTTACCCAAGATCTGAATGCGTTCTTTGATTTCGTCTGTGATGTGAGGGATAATCTGAACAGTTTTCCCTAAATATTCTCCTTTACGTTCTTTTTCAATCACGTTTTGGTAGATTCTTCCGGTAGTTACATTGTTGGCTTGTGAAGTAGGAACATTCAGGAAACGTTCGTAATGACCTAAGTCCAAATCTGTTTCAGCTCCATCGTCTGTTACGAAACATTCTCCATGCTCATATGGATTCAATGTTCCCGGATCGATGTTGATGTAAGGATCTAATTTTTGGATTGTCGTAGAGTAACCGCGTGCCTGAAGCAATTTTGCCAGTGAAGCTGAGATAATTCCTTTACCCAAGGATGATGTTACCCCCCCGGTTACAAATACGTATTTTGTTGAATTGGACATATATAAAAATTGTAACTACGGGGCGCAAAATTACATCAAATAAATGAATATACGAGCATGTTTTGGAATGCTTTTTCAGAAATAAAGGTGAAGAGTACATTTATTCATTTGGAAGTGAAGAAAACATCGGTGAATGGTATCAACTAATTCCTGATTAATTCGTAATTAGTATGGCAGCCCATCATTCAGGAAGGTTTGAAAATAAAACCGCGGTTTCCTGGCTGCTTTCCGGGTAAATACATTGTTTCCTGCTTCGTCTAAACGGGGATAATGCGGTGTTCTGCGAATCATTTTCTTTGGAAAAAGCACCAGATCATGACTGAGTTTATTCTGAAAAACATGCCTGATTTGCTCGCTATCCCATCCAATTCTTGTCCCGGCAGTTTGAACTCCCACAAAGCGATGTTTGAATTCCCCGTATAAAATTCCGTGATTCAGTTTACCATAAGGCTTTTGGGTTAAATCCCTGTAACCGTTAGGTGCTCCGGGAAGCGGATTCCTATCCCAATGCGTCTCACCGGATTCACCAGTCCAGATAGTCAAACCTAAACTGGCTTTGTACAAACTGTCGCGATAAGAGAAAACCAGGCTCCCCGTGCGAAAACGATCCCTGGCCTGTCCACCGAACACATCGTTTTCCAGGAGGATATCCACCCGTTGAATCCCGATATTCCAGGCACCTGAGCGTTGAGAAGTTCCTACACGATCCAAGTACCAATAATGGGCATAACCAATTGAATATTCCGATTTGGATTGATGCAAAGGACCATCCCAATCCATATTCAAGGGATTTCTTCCTTTTCCACACATCAAAACACCACCGGTACTTAACCGGATTTCACCGAAATGGGAGCGATTCCCCAGGTTCGTCAGGAAATAACGGGTTGTGATTCCTGCATTCAGTTGCACAAAATCATTACCAACATACGAATCGAATTTGAACCCCATTGAATTCTGATGAGAACCGAACGCAATCAATACGGTTGCTTTTATTCCCGCGCCGGGTTTCCAGCGATTTTGGCCAAATGCCGGGATCGGAAGTAAGAGGATTAAAAACAAGAAGCGATTCATCGAAAACGAATTTACAATTTTCAGACCGAAATAGTCTGTCTTCACGAAATACATCCAATTAACCACTTAAAATGCCGTTTAGTCCAAACTCGTGTGTTTCGCTTGAGATTTCATTTAACTTTGGTTTATGTTTAAAGCAAGAAGAACATATTGGATGGCACAAATAGGAGGATGGGCTTTACTTTCCTTGCTTATCTTTTCTGCATCCACTTTTTCAAATCAAAGTATCGATCTGAAAACGATTGTCATTTCTACCGGTTGTTTCTTCGTGTTGGGAATCGCATTGACTCATTTGATGCGTTATTTTTTCATTGCAATGGGCTGGCTAAACTTACGTTTATCGAGCCTGATTCCGAGGGTTTTGATCACTTCCATCATCGTTGCAGCAATTATGTCGCTTTTAAACATGCTTGTTTCTCATTTCGTTTCAAGAACTCCATTCAGCTTTTCCA
The DNA here is from genome assembly GCF_946478805.1 of uncultured Fluviicola sp. Next base: position 70,518 of record NZ_CAMLDC010000017.1, read on the forward strand.
TTGTTGAATTTTCATTGAATGTTGCATCAACCTTGATCTTCTTTGTATTATGGAACAGCGTTTATTTTACCTTTCACTTTTTCCAACGTTCAAGAGAGCAGGAGGTGAGCAACTTGCAATTAACTGCAAGCCACAATGAGATTGAATTGAAGAATCTGCGTTCCCAGTTGAATCCACACTTCTTGTTCAATTCCCTGAATTCGATCCGCGCACTGATTGATATCGAGCCTTACCGCGCACAGGAAAACATTACCAAGCTCTCCAACCTGTTGCGAAAATCATTGATCGTCGGAAGTGAGCAACTGGTTCCAATGGAGGAGGAATTATCTATTGTCCAGGATTACCTCGACCTGGAAAAAGTCCGCTTTGAAGAACGCCTGGAGATTGTCCAGGAATTGGATCCTGAAGTCATGCACTTCCTGATTCCGCCATTCATTCTTCAAACTTTAGTGGAAAATGCATTAAAACATGGAGTTTCACAATTAATTGAGGGTGGAACTGTCTGGATCCGGACCAGGAGAAAACCCGAATCCATCATCCTGGAAGTGGAGAACAATGGAAATTTACGTTCTTCCCGAAAGGATTCAATGGGAATAGGAATTTCCAACACACTTAGAAGATTGGAGCTTCAATACAAAGGAAAAGCACATTTTGAATTAAAACAGAACACCCCTAAAACTGTTATTGCAATCATTGAAATTAAAGAAATATGAGAACTATAATAATTGATGATGAGAGACTTGCGCGCGAAGAGTTAAAGAAACTCTTGAAAGATTATCACGAAATTGAAATCATCGACGAGGCGAAGAATCCGGAAGAAGCCATTGAAAAGATCAAAATGTTGAAACCGGATTTGATTTTCCTGGATATACAGATGCCAGGAATGACCGGATTCGATATGTTAAAGAAACTGGATGAAATTCCGCAGGTTGTTTTCGTTACTGCTTTTGACGATTTTGCCTTGAAAGCTTTCGAGGTGAATGCATTGGATTACTTATTGAAACCAGTTGATCCGGCGCGTTTGGATGAGACGGTAAAAAAATTACTCAATAATTCCGAAGCCGATTTCCAATCCACAGCCAAGGCTCCAAAGATTGACCGTTCTTCACGTCCATTGACAATTTCCGACTCCATCTTCATAAAGGATGGCGAGAAATGCTTCTACGTCTCGTTGGACAAGGTACGCATGTTTGAAAGCGATGGAAATTATGTGAAAGTTTACTTTGAAAAGAGTAGGCCCTTGATTTTAAGATCCTTAAACAGCTTGGAAGAACGCCTGGAACCGCAACATTTTTTCAGAGCGAATAGAAAATATATTATCAATCTGAACTGGATTCAAAAGGTGGAAAACTGGTTTAACGGCGGTTTACAAGTGGAATTGAAACCATTGATCATCAAAACCGCTACCGGAGAGGAAATCCGTGAAGGTGAGAAGATAGAAATTTCGAGAAGACAGGCGATAAAATTCAAAGAATTATTCTCGATATAATTGAAAATGGATAATTGACAAGATTTGAATCAAATTATAATGGAGGAGATCATTTTCCTCCTTTTCAATTATACCATTTTCAATTTTCAACTAATGTGATCCCATTCTCATGAAGACTGATCAGTCTTTGCTTGTAAAGGTTTCCAACGACTTGTTTGAATACTTTTTTCGACCAGCCGGTTCTGTATTGGATTTCTTCAGGATCGGATTTATCTGTCAAATCCAGGAATCCTTCGTTATTCTCAAGCATCGTCAGTAACTTTTGTGCGTGTGTGTCGATCTTGTCGTAACCCGCTCTCTCTAAAACGATATCCAACCTTCCGTCAGGTCTGACAGTCTTTACATATCCCTTCAGGGTTTCACCCATGCGTACTCTACGATGCAATTCATTTTTGAAGATCAATCCATGGAAGCGGTTATTGACAATTACCTTTAAACCAAGATCTGTAAATTCCCAGACCATCAGATCCACTTCGTCATCTGCCTGTAACTCATCATTCTGCACCGTATCCATGTACATTCCAATGCGCGATGTCCCAACAAGCCGCTCAGTCGCCTCATCAATATACATGTAGATAAAGTAATGTTTTCCTTCTTCCAAGTCTTTCGGTTGCTCGCGAAAAGGAATCAGCAAGTGTTTTTCCACTCCCCATTCCGCAAAAGCACCATATTGGTTAACTTCTGCAATCTTCAGGAAGGCAAACTGATTTACAAGGACTTTAGGAGTAAGCGTTGTAGCAATGATTCTTCCTTCCGAATCCTTGTACAAAAACACTTTGATCATGTCGTCTATCTGAAAAGACGGATCAACATATTTCGTTGGTAACAATACATCGTTACCATCTTCATCTTCCAAATAAGCTCCCGGAGCCGTAAAACGGTCGAGGCGCAATTCATTATAAACTCCTAATTCCACGGAACAAAGGTAGCCAAAAGAATTGCGAATTGCGAATTACAAATTAGAAATAGAGATTACCGGATTGTTTCGCAGCGATAATCATACAAGGAAGCTTCAGATCATTCGTGATCAAAGACTGGGCAAAATTATCAAATTGAGGAAGTAAACTCTCTGAGTGATAAGCCAGTGCGATCAGGTCAATGTTTTTTTCTTTCACATATCCCATCACTTTTTTCGAATAACTTCCACTTGAAGGAAGCAAGTTCACTTCACATTTCGCTCCTTTCTCATCGTATTTGTTGCGAATCAGCAAGACACGGTTTTTGGTTTGTTGTGACAAGCCTTCATCCGTGTGTTTTTCTCCAATTACGTGAACCGTTGCATCAAAAATTCGCGCCAAATCTCCTGCAGAACTTACAATTTGGAGACTTTCTTTCGATAAATCGATTGGAACAACGATATTCTTGATCTCCTGGTGTTTCGTTTCTTTCTGTACAATGATAAAAGGAACATCACAGCTGGTAATGACTTTCATCGCAAAACTTCCGGTCAATTTCTGGAAACCTTTCGCTCCATGAGTCCCCATCAGGATTAATTGGGCATGTTCCCTGTTTGCAATCTTACTGATATCGCTAAATATATCGCCAACAGCAACCAATACGAACATCTCCACACTCTCAGCAATCACTTTGGATTTAACAATATCCCATAATTTTGCTTCAATAGCGGCAATTTTGGATTTATTGTCGACCAAATGCAACAGCATGATATCCGTTCTTACGTGTCTACCAAGGAATAAGGCATAGTCCAAAGCAGTGTTTCCGACCTCAGTCAAATCATGCGGGACAATGTACAAATTTCTACTCATAGCGATTATTTTTCACCAAAATAGCCAAAAAATCGATTCAGTAAGTGCATTAATTTTTAACAACTTCATGTTGATGAATATTTCGCCGATTATTTCACCGATTTTAACGAACATTGGCTAAAGAGTCGCTCAGCACCATCTACTTTTACCCTCTTTAAAAATAACTTTATGTTTGGAATCATTCTCTTACTCATTCTTTTAGCCGAGGCTACGTTTTCTTACTCACTTTTCGAACTTCAACATCCTTTCTTTATTGTACTCGGCATACTTCAACTGCTTTTGTTCTTCGGAAGCATGATGATCATGATGCGCACCTTCCGAAACCGGAAAACGGCAGATTACAGAAGGGGGTTTAATGCTTTTGGTGTTATGATCACATCAGGTGTTCCGGCTTTGGGATTTTTCCTTTTCGGGATCATTTACCTGATCACCGGTATTGCCTGGATCGAGTACATTGGTTTTGGAATCACAATCGCGATGTTTTTCGCTATTCTTGCAGGAATTATTTGGGGGAGATGGAATTGGAAAACACATACCGTCGAATTGCCTTTTGAAAATTTACCTGCAGATTCTGACGGATTGAGAATTGTCCAGATCAGTGATATCCATGTGGGAAGTTTTTTCAATAAATACGATAAAGTAGAGAAAGCGATTCAACAAATCAATCAATTGGAAGCTGATTTCGTATTCTTTACAGGTGATCTGGTCAACAATATTGCGGAAGAAATGTTGGGATGGGAAGCTGTTTTCTCCAAAATCCAAGCAAAAAAAGGGAAATACAGTATTTTGGGGAACCACGATTACGGAGACTATGTTCCATGGGAAAAAGAAGAAACCAAAAACGACAACCTGACCAAGTTGATAGCAATTCACAAGGAAATAGGATTCACTCCCTTGCTGAATGAAGCGGTTGAGTTGAAACCCGGATTTTGGTTACTCGGAGTAGAGAACTGGGGAACAGCTCCATTCAGGCAAAGTGGTAAATTGGAAGAAACCCTGGAACCGGTACCTGCCGATTCATTTAAATTATTGCTTTCACACGACCCAAGTCATTTTGACGAACAAGTCGTATCAAAAACAGATATCGACCTGACCTTGTCCGGACATACGCATGGTATGCAGTTTGGAATCGAACGTTTCGGAATCAAATGGAGCCCGGTTTCCTTACGTTATAAAAAATGGGCCGGATTATATCATGTAGGAAAGCAATTTCTCTATGTCAACCGTGGATTCGGTTATTTAGGGTTTCCCGGCAGAGTAGGGATCTATCCGGAGATTACGTTGATTAAACTGATACGCAAATAATTGAAAATGTATAATTGAGAATTGAAAAGGCGGAGAATATTCAAAAACTTTTCAATTTTCAAATTCTCAATTCTCAATTGCCTTAGTCGAATTCTTTTTTCAGCTCGTAGATCTGGAATTCCACTTCGTTTACAATTTCTTCCGCGGTTCTTCCTTTAGGGAAAATCGGAGCTCCAATCCGCATATAACTGTCAAAAGGAACCGGAACAGGATCTCCTTTCGGAAGAATCTTCCCCAATCCTTTCATGTATATCGGGATGAAGGGAACGTCCGGACACTGCTCCAATACCAAACCCACTCCTCGTTTGAACTTCTGGAATTTTTCGGGTTCACCGCGGGAACCTTCCGGAAAGAGCAATAAGGAATCTCCTTTTTCAAGTACTTCAACCATCATCCGGATCGGATCAGGTCCCGTTTCTCCTTCTTTTGGCCTGGAACGGGGAATCAGGATCGCATTGACGAAAAAACGCGTTAATGCAGCTTTGAAAGGCGATTTCCCAAAGTAATCTCCGGCAGCAATCGGATGTGTTTTAGCTAATTGTCTCAATGGCAAATGAGCCATGATCGAAATCGTATCCAGGTGTGAGTTGTGATTTCCAACAATGATACACGGACCTCTGTAGACCAGGTTTTCCTTATGGATCAATTTCGTGCCCGAAAAAAGTTTGAGCGCCGACCGCATGATAACCGAATAAACAATAAATAAGGTCGCTTTTTTCACTTGAGATAATACAAATTATAGACAATATGGAAAAATACCGGAGCTGTCAGTGCCAACGAATCAATCCGATCCAGGATCCCGCCGTGACCGGGAATTGTGTTCCCGGTATCTTTCATTCCTACATCCCGTTTGATGGCAGAAACCACTACATCGCCGATAAACCCGGTAATTGCAACCGACAAGCAAATCAAGATGGCTTCCATTCCTGAAAAAGGAGTGAGGAAACGTAAGAAATAACCCACAACCGTTGTAGTGATAATTCCCCCGATAAATCCTTCCCAAGTTTTGTTCGGGCTGATTTTCGGGATGATCTTATAACGACCGAAGATCTTTCCCCAGGTAAACTGGAACACGTCGTTCATTTCAGTAATGAAAACGACGAATAATAACAATCCGCGTCCACCGGCCTTGAATCCTTCCAATTCAGGCAAACTCAATAGAAATGCTAAGTGACTTACACCAAAAACAGTCAGCATCAATTGGGTTGGCAATACGGACATGGAGCGACCTATGTTTTCCGTCACGCCACGTATGACAAGCATAAACGGAATCCATAAATGCATGAAAATGGGAATGAAAGTCAGGAATAAACCATAATGTTTGTAATAGGCAAAGAGGTATTGAACTGGAATGGCCAAATAACACCATATCAGTATTTTCCGGTCTTCCTCCCGGACATTCTTACTGATGGAAGCAATTTCACGTAGCGCCATAAACGAAAGCAATCCGATTGCCACAAAAGAAATAATTGGATCAAGAACAGTCGCAACAACGAAAATAGTTGCCATCATCCACCAGGATTTGGTACGCATTTTCAATTCTGCGAGGTTCATATTCGGTTTCACCATTCCTAAAATCCAGAACAGGAGCGTGGCAAAAACGAGAATTCCAAAGATCAGACTGATTACGATCAGTGTTTCCTTATTCTCTACAAAAGCTATTAAATCAAATGCTAGAATCATTGAAGTGTCTTTTTAATTCGGATTGCAGTACTGATAACCAATAACAGGATGCCAACCCCGAAAACAATATTGAGGGCAACTTTTACTTCCGGAAAAAAATAGAGTAGAAGCAGGATGATCCCTACCAGCAAAGCACGGTCACTTTTCCCCATCGGTCCGTCATATCGCCGTTCACCATTGACGGCTTTTGCCAAAACCCCGGTAAATTCATTGATAACTCCCAGAATTACAAATGCAAATAAAACCAAGGGATGCAATCCGGGAAGAAGAACCAAGGGCAAGAACATGGCTACATCCGCCAAAACATCTCCCAATTCGTTCAACAGTTCACCTTTCTTGCTTTGCATGTTATAAGTACGCGCCATCATTCCATCCAATGCATTCAGAGCCATTCTTATCAATAAGGAAACCGGAAGAACAATCAGCATAAAACCGGATGGTTTCCAATAAAACAATCCACCTATACAAAATGAAAGCAAGATTGCCGACCAAGTGATTCCATTAGCAGTCACACCCATTCCGTGAAGCTTTACCAAAATGGGGCGCAAGAGTTGTTGAAATTTGGGTTTTATGTTGTAGATTGAGATCATCGGCTATTTCTAAATGAGTGGGTCAGTTGTTGGTGCGATGTGGTTTACGGATTTCCCGAAATCTCCCCGTTCGATTAAACCCAAAACCAATGGGCCTGCTTTTTCAATATTCGTATACATCTCATCGTGATTCACCGGAATATAAGAATAATCAGTATGTACCTGGTTCAGGGAATCGACATTCCATTGGATAGGCCCAAGAGAAGCCGCTGTTTTTCGGTGTCTCAGAATCAATTTCGTTGGAACAGTTTCAATCAATAAACCAATTTTCCCTTTGAAATTAGTCAACGGGGAATAAGGGGTTGTTGCCAATTCGCGATTTACTTTTCCAATCACCAAATAAGCAATGAGTTTACTGTCTTTCATCAACACATAAGGAGCGCGTTCCTGCAAGGGACTTCTATCGTAAATAACTGTTTCAATGTTTTTCAGACCTGATTTGGTGTACCAACGATTAAATGTCCAGCCACCAATGATATAACAGAAAAAATGGACTTTTTTATACGAACCCAATTCGTGTTTTTTGGAGAACCGTTCCAATTTATCCACACCCTTATCGATTCCTTTCCTGTAAATATAAGATGGTTGATAAATGTCGTATCCTTTGTCCCTGAAGTATTGCGCTATCTTCCGTTCGTTATGGACTTTGGAACCCAAACCTGCAAGAATCACAATTGCTTCACGATCACTTTTGGCTTGTGATCCGGTTTGAAGGTAAACAATGTCTCTACCAAAAGAAAACACACTCATAAGTAAAAAAGTTATGACCAGGCAACACGGTTTCATTGAACGAATATATCCATTTCGTCGGAACTAAGTATGAGTCCATTCGAATTGTTGAAAAAGAATGACTGAAATTAACTCATTTTAACCGAATCCTTAAGTCGTTCTTTGCCAATTCCCCCAACGAAAAAGGTTGTCTGCATCTGCAAACAACCTTTTCATTCAATGGATAATATTCAGATCAGTTAACAAGGTTGATCTTACCTGTTTTCATTTCATTGTTTTCGCTATGTATCTGATAAATGTACACTCCGCGAGTCCAGGATTGAGCCTGAACAGATTCCTGCCCAACAGTAGAATCAATCATTTTTTCAAAGACTATTTCTCCCATAGAGTTAAGGATCGTCAACTTTTTCCGCATTCCGTCCAATGTCTCAGGAAAAATAAACTGGAAAACATCCGATGATGGGTTCGGGAAAACGTGAATCCCGGAATCAGCTGTTTCATCTTCCAGTCCTGCGGTAGATGAAATACTGAAACACGTATCTGATTCGCATGCATTCATATCTGAAATTGTCACACAATAATTTCCGGCTGATGCGGAAATGGTTTGCAGGGTTGAATTATTATCCCAGTCAAATGAATAGGGAGCAATTCCACCATTCACACTTAAAGTGATACTTCCATTGCAAGAAGAACACGTAGCAGGTAGAATTGTGGCAGAAACATTAATCGGAAGTGGTTGGATAACGGAATACTGAGCGCTATACATACAATTATGCGAATCCATCACCAGCATATCATAATCGCCCGCTGACAGGTTGGAAGCCAGTAAACCGGTCTGATTGATACCGTTTCCGGTCCAAGTAATAATATACGGGGCGGTTCCTCCGCTTACTGAAGTATAGATGATTCCATTGGATTCGTCGTGACAGACCACATTCACTATCGAATCGGAAACCGTGATCGCAGCAGGTTCATTTACTACATACGTATTACTGTATGGACAATTGTTGGCATCTGTAATACTCATTGAATAAGTTCCGGCTAAAAGGTTGTTTGCCGACAATCCCGTTTGACTGATTCCATTCCCGCTCCAGGAAATGGAGTAGGGGGCCGTAGCACCTGCAACTGTTAATTCGATCATCCCTGTAGATTCCAAAGAACAAGAAACGGGGGAAATGGAATCCGTTACCTGGAAACCCTGAATCGTTTGAATGTTAAAGGAAGAATCCGCCGAGCAGCCCGCAACGTCTGTTACGCTTACGGAATAAACTCCCCCGGCTAGGTTTTCCAGGTCTTGCGTGGATTCGCCATTCGACCAAATGTATTGAAGTGTTCCGGAACCTCCGGTTAGTGTCAGATTGATTTCTCCGGTGCTGTCAGGACAATTGGGTTGAAGAATAGAAGCACTCAGCATCATTCCCGGATAAACCATCAAATGAGTTGTATCCAAACCGTTTACTATCGGATCACTTGATCGGATGCGTAATTGATAATTCGCACTCGCTGTAGCAGCCGGAATGAATCCATTAATGGTTCCCGTATTCAAACTACTGTTCAAGATCCCGATAACCTGTGGTGTCGAGAAGCTTCCAAAAGCGTCAGATAATTCAAGTGAATAAGCATTTCCTGTATTAAAAACACCAATGGAATTAAAAGTGATCTGGACGCTGTCGCCTTGGATTGAAGAAACACAACTCGCATTGCTTGTTTGCACTACAGGAGCAGTAATTGAATTTGTAATTACTGCTGTCGCCTTCCCATAAACAGTTGAGTTATTCATCATTTTCATCGTTCCCAATGTACTGCTGGCATGCCACGCTACCAAACGAAAAACAATTGTATCATTAACAGAAGCTAAAATAGGTGAAGCAGGAACAAGTGATATAATGGTTGTCGGGCTAACGGAAGGAGCTAAAATAACCCGCACTCCGGATACAACAGAAACAAAGCTGTTGCCCGTATTTATTGATCTATATTGAAGAATACAGGAATCAGGTCCGGTATTCGATCTTCCAAGAACGATTGATAAACTATCGATTTCGAATGTCGTAGCGCTATTCGCACTAACAGAAAAAGTAAGGTATTGATTCGCTGTAATTGCAGTATTTGCTGACGGGTTATTCCATTTACTTGAATTTATTCCGTCTGCAGCCGTTGAAAAGGTATTTCCTGGTCCACGGGTAATTTGTGTAAATGTTACTCCCGGAGCTGTTGGTATGGTAGCAAAAGAATTGGTGGGAGTTGATACCCAACCTGAATACGTATTGGGATTAAAGAGTGTTTGTGCTTTCAGATGATTAATGCTCATTCCAAAAACGGAAAGGAGCAGTATTAAAATCACGTGTTTTTTTTTCATTTTAAAGAGCTTAAATAAACATTTAAAAGAGTCCCTCTGCCAATACAGAAGGACTCTTTCGAGTAGTAACTAAAAAATTATTGGTAACTATTTTTCTGTTTTAATCACACGAAGTGTTTGGTTTTCAGAAGCAGAAGCAATGCGGATGATATATGTTCCAGCTGCCAATTTTGATAAATCAGCTTGTAAACGGTGAGTTCCTTTTGCCACATATTCGTTAACAAGAACCATTCGCTCTTTACCAGAAAGGTCGAATACGGTTACAGATACATTTTCATCTGAATTTGTTGTAAACGTTACAGTTGCCAATCCATTTGTAGGGTTAGGGAACAATTCAAGTTGTGAATTCCCGGAAGTTGTCAAAGCGCTGCGACCTTTATCACATCCGTCTACTGCTACATTTGCAGCAAAAGTAGTGCTACCGCCACAGCTGTTGAATCCACAGAAAGTACCTGTTACAGTAACCACCGAGTTTACGGTTCCGATTTCAATTGTTGCACAATTACCTGTAGTCGATGATACCGTTGCATCCCCGGTTGTAACACTGAAATTGTATGCAGAAGCACCGATAGCGTGAGATCCTAAACCAGTTACATCATTCGTTGTCAATGTATCCCATTCGGTAAATAAAGTTGGGAAACCATAGATTCCAGCCAAATCAGGATTTACAGTAATTCCGGAGTAAACACATGCTTTTCTTACCAAGGTCTTGTTTTCAGTTGACCATTTGAAAGTTGGGCTCAATGCTGTTGAATCTCTCCATGCTGATCCCGGATCATTTCCAATTGAACCAAAAATATCCACTGCGCTGTTTGTACTCAATTTGTACAATACCAATGCATCATCTCCGTTGAATTGTAAGAACTGTGAATACAAATCAGGAACACCGCTCCACACAGTTGCAGAATCATGCGCAACTACAAAAACATCACCATTAACCAAGGTTCCTGAAAGTGGAATTGTAAACGTAGGTAAACCGGATAAAGAAGCTCCGTTGTGGTAAGCTCTCAATTCGTATCCTGATAAATCCACATCCGCACAAGTACCGTTAAAGATCTCTACATATTTGTTGAATCCTGTTCCTTCAACATACTGAGAGAAAATAAGATCTTTTGCCTGTACAGAAACGCATGATTGAACCATGTCTTCCGGACACCCCTGGATTGATCTTGGTTGACAGAATTGAGCTACCGGGTAAACCAGCACATATTCTTTTTTAGAAGTTGCCTCACAACCATCTTCGCTACTCACTACTACGTAATAAGTTCCCGATCCGGTTGTAGTCAGAACATCTGAATCAGCACCTGCAATTGTCCCATCTTGATTGAACCATTGGTAGAAAGGGTTTTCAATATCTGTAGTAACAGTCAATTGAGGCATTGTACTTCCTGCACACAAAATTGTCGATCCTGTAACTGCGATTGTTGCAGTTTGCTCTCCACAAGAAACGGTCGAACCGCATGTCGTTGAGATATCATCTACTCTAAATTGCGGATTGGAGCTTGAAGTTCCAACCAATGCATTGCGGAAACGAATACGCAAATTAGATACAAGAGCTCCTGCAGGCAATGCTGCTCTTACTTTGTACCATTTTGAAGTTCCTGTTCCAGTTGGCAATGCCGGGAAGCTCATTGAACTCCAAGAAAATCCGTTGTCATTACTGTATTCCAGTACTAAAAAATCAATCCCGTTAGAAGCATTCGTTGATTTGAATACCCCGAAACGGATTGAATCGGATGTTGTACAAGTAGCAGCATTGATTCCCTGCATTTCAAAATCCTCCTGAGCCTGGATCAATGTGTTGAAACCTCCGGAAGCACCGGCATAACCCGTTGATGGAGTAGTAGTTCTCATATCCGCGGATCCCGTATAGGTAAGAGCTACCAGGTCAAAATTTCCGGCAGTTTCCCTTGCTGCAATTGTTTGAGTTCCACTTCCTGCGGTTCCCATTGTTTCCAATAGTTGTCCATTTGCGACAAATCCCATGAATGCGATTGCGCTTGTTGCAACCAGTTGTTTGATTGTGTTGTTTCTTTTCTTCATAATCGAATTTATTAAAGTGAATAATGGTTTCGAAACCGAAGTAAAGTTACAATCAACTGATTTTTAAGCTTTAAAGCCAACAATAACAATGCTTTAAGTTTTTCGGGGAATTGAAAGCAATATTAATTTTCAAGGAATCAACCAGAGCATAAAATCGATTTAGACTTGAGAAAATACATTTGAGCAATGTTTACTTTCTTTTAAAAAGAGGAAAAAATAAAATTTTGGACTAATTTTTGAATTATATAAGATGTGAGAGATCCAGAAATCCGGATGGATTCTGCTTGTTGAATTTTTCGTTAAAAAGCAGTTCTGATTTTCATTTATTCACGATTTCTCCGAAAGAAAATATGCAGATAATCAATTGTTTACATTTCACCAATCAAACTCGAAAAAGATTTCATAAATCGCTCCAATTCAGACTCGGTTTTGGAATCAGTGAGTTGTCCGGATGCAGAAACCTTACTTTTTATCCCTGAAATAAGCAAAGTAGTCTCACTTGTGAAGTTTGCCATAAGTGTACGCATGATCAACTGCAATTCCTCGTGTCCTTTTTCACCTTGAGCGGATGCAGTAATCAATCCAGTCGGTTTATCCGAGAACACCGTAGTTGAAACGCACCATTCAAGCGCATTTTTCAATCCGGAAGGGATGCTGAATACATATTCCGGCGTACAGATGACAATACCGTCTGCCTGTTCAACCTGCTTCCTGAAAGCAAGTACTTCTTCCGGAGGATTATTGACAGATAACTCCGGATCAAAATGAGGAAGGGATTTCAATTCATTGAAAATGACCCAACGCAGATCGTTTTTAGTTTGCGAGGCAAGGAACTCAACCAGCCGTTGATTGGTGGAGTTTTCACTTGCGCTTCCGATGATGGCCAGGATTGTTTTCATCTTTTCTAATTAATTGGTGTAGTTCATCTTTATACTTTTCGCGCCAGCCCAGTCCATTCTTCAAATCAAGTAAGCGATAAACAGATTGAAGATACCCTTCCGTTGAAGATTGATAAACACATCCCAAATTCCAATTTACTATCCCATACTTTTCATTTATTTCATGTTCCTTAGTTAAAGGAGAGTTTGCGTATCCATATTCAGGAATTATAAATCTGATATTAGTGTATTTGAGGAATGGTACAAGCTCATCGCACGAAATGAATTTTATTTCAGGAAAATCATAAAAATTTTTCATTGTTGTAATAGGTGCTTCAAAAGGTGTTAGATATTCGTATTTGTATACATGTGATTTCAGTGAATCTAAACTTATTTGCTTGAGAAACATAAAAGAGGAATCTGATTTGAAATCATCCATAGAAGTGAATACATACGCTACGAAGGAACTATCCATCGAATTCAAAAGAATCATCTGAAGTTCTGTTTTCAAGGAATCTTGAGATTTACCTTGAAAAGAAATGATCATAATCAAAAATAGAAATTTCTTCATTTGATGGAATTTATCACACAACGAAATTACAAATTCAATTGTTGCTTATTCCGTTCAATTTCCATAGAACAACCAAAATACCTTCAATCAGAATTAAAATCGAAAATGGGATGAGGCTTGTTGCGGATGGAGAATCGCTAAATGTTTCAGTTTTTAAAGGTAAGTGCATGGAACGGAGCTTCCATTAAGTCAGAATGTGAGTCTTTGTCGTTACTCATGTAAGTGATGATCACATCCGCAACATTGTCTTTGTGCAGGTAAATCATCTGACCGTATTTGTATCCTTTGCCAAATTCACAATTGAATTCAAAAAAAGAAGAACCACCGTTATCTGCATTGAATTCCCTTTTCACTGCTTGATCAGGAAAAGCTCCGATATCCCAATCCTGTCCACCGGTCATATTCAGGACATTTGCCTGAATTCGTCCGGTATAGGTTTTATTCGGATGTACCATCAGACAATTCGGATCTTTTTGGCATTTTTCATACTGTTCCAATTCAGGTTTCAATGACCAAACCGAATAACGCACTTCAAAATCTGCGGTTTTATTCTTCATCGCAAAGCTATACTGCAAATCTCTATTTTCAGTGACTTCCGATTCCACATAACCTGAAGGCATACTAAACTCCAATCCAATGGCTTTGATTTCCTTTTGAAAAGCACTCACTTTCACGACTTCCTTCTTTTCAGAAGTAGTGAATGCCATTACCATAAAAGTGGATGCAAGCAGCGCAATAATTCCATTTCTCATCCCAGAGCAAGTTTTTGGATTAAATGATTAATTCCCGCTTTCCAATCGCTTCTGACGCTGCATTGGATTTTCGTTGCTTTGTTTTTGCTGGAACAACTGGAATTTCGATGGTTTTGAAGCAGGAGGGAAGGAATTGTTATTTACATCGCAATCTGCTGTTTCCAGGAACGGGTCCAATTGGAATGAAGCTACCGGTTTATCAAAAATCAACACTTTCGTAACCGTAAGGTCATCCATTCTCCAAATCTCAGCCGGAATACGCATTTCTTCAGTAGAACCATCCTCAAATTTCGCTTGAATAATCAATGGAGTTACCAAACCACCTTTATTCGTGAAAGCCAATTCATAGAACTGTTTATTGGAATTCAACAATTTCTTTTGTTCCGGAGTCAGTTTCGCCTGGAATTCGTCGTATTCCTTTTTATCCAGACGATCAACTTTGTAAATATCCCGTTTCGCGTAAAAATCGTCAATCAAGGTATCTCTTTCGTTTACCGTTTGCTTGATAGATTCCTTGTTGCGAATATCACCGATAAACTGCGGTTTTGAGTCGGCTTCTTTTTTGTTTACAGCCTTTTCAACTTCCGGATTATTAGAATTCAACTGAAAGTTTTTCACATAGTCCAATGAAATGTCTACGTATTCCGTCGAATAGAACCATCCTCTCCAGAACCAATCCAAATCCACACCTGATGCATCTTCCATGGTACGGAACAGATCAGCAGGAGTTGGGTGCTTAAATTTCCATCGCTCACAATAAGTTTTAAAGGCAAAATCGAACAATTCCCTTCCCATCACGGTTTCACGTAAAATATTCAATGCCGTAGCCGGTTTTCCGTAAGCATTGTTCCCAAATTGCCAGATCGACTCCGAGTTTGTCATGATAGGAGAGATGAACTTTTGATCTCCGCGCATATAATCTGTAATCATAGCTGCCGGACCTCTTCTGGACGGGTAACCGCGTTCCCATTCCTGTTCTGTCAAATATTGAACGAAGGTATTCAAACCTTCATCCATCCAAGACCATTGACGTTCATCCGAATTGATGATCATAGGGAAAAAGTTGTGTCCGACTTCGTGAATAATTACACCCCACATTCCGTATTTCGTTTGTTCCGAATACGTTCCGTCTTCATTCGGTCTTCCGCCATTGAAACAGATCATCGGGTATTCCATCCCGATTTGATTGGAATGAACAGAAATTGCAACCGGGTAGGGATAATCAATCGTGTATTTTGAGTAAGTCTGGATAGTATGTGCAACCAATTTGGTTGAATAACGCTCCCACAATGGATTTCCTTCTTTCGGATAAAAAGACATACACAAGATATTTTTGCCTTTCACAACCGTATTCTGAGCGTCCCAGATAAATTTACGGGAAGTGGCAAAGGCAAAATCACGTACGTTTTTCGCTTTAAAATTCCAGGTTTTAGTACTTGTAGCTTTATTCTTCTCTGCGTTTTCAGCTTCTGCTTGTGTCACGATCAAAACCGGAGAGTTTGAACTTTTCGCCTTCTCCATGCGCTGTTTTTGCTCAGCAGTCATAACAGAAGCGCCGTTTTGCAATTCACCTGTTCCGGCCACAATATGATCGGAAGGAACAGTAATCGAAACATCGTAATCACCAAAAGGAAGCGTGAATTCTCCTTTTCCTAAGAATTGTTTGTTTTGCCAGCCTTCCACATCGTTATACACACACATTCTTGGAAAGAATTGTGCGATTGTATAGAGGTAATTGTCTTCCTTTTCAAAATATTCATAACCTGATCTTCCACCGAATTTCATGCGATCATTGATATTATACCACCATTTGATTTTGAATGAAATGCTTTGTTTCGGTCCAAGAGGTTTTGCAGGATCGATACGCATCATGGTCTTGTTGATAGCATAATGCATTTTTTCACCATTTACAGTAGCCACCATTTCAATATTGAAACCACCTTCAAAGGTCATCAATCTGCGTTCTACGTCCTTGATTGATTGAAAATCCTCCATTTTCTCCACGGCAATCAATTTGCTGTCGGAATCAGGTTTAAAGATGTTCTGATCCAATTGCAACCACAAGTATTCCAATACATCCGGGGAATTATTGGTATAGGTAATCACCTCTTCCCCACGAATGGTCTGTTTGGTATCATCCAAAGTCAGGTTCATCTTGTAATCCGCTTTTTGCTGATAATATCCATGACCCGGAGCTCCCGCAGCAGTCCGGTATTCATTTGGAGTTGGCAATTCAATATCCAACTGAGCAAATTTGGTTTGTGCCGAAACGCTCAATCCTGAAAGCGCAATTGTTAGAGCAATGATTTTTTTCATAATTACAGGGTTATCATTTCTGTAGGTTTGGAGAGCAAAAATACAGCTGTTTGTTTTTGTTTATTCCGAATAAATGTAATCTTGTTTTGTTGATCGGGGAAGGAATCCATCAATAAATCGAACGTAAAGAACAATCGCTTATCCAATTCCACCGGTTGACTTTCCAAATAGGCGTAAAGCAATCCATTAGGTAAAACATCAAATCCGACAAGTGAAAGTGAAAGGGTCAGATCCTCATTTGTTATCTTGAATCCCTTGGTCAGATAAATTTCCAATTGTGTTTTGAAGTCGGGATTTCGAGTCTGTTCTTCGATATGACCACTTAGCTTGGTTCCTGATTTCTTCATATCGAACTCCAGGTCATGTGCATTCACTTCCAAAGTAACCTCCAATTTCCTAGTCGATTCATTGTATTCCACCTCACCGAAAGCAAAATAGTACTCGTGAGCATTTGCTGAAAACAAGACAGAAAAAAACGCAAGAACTGCAATGAGCTTCTTCATAAATAGAATATTAAGGCAAAAATAACAGAATGCGCTTAGAAGCGGGTCACTTTTTGACCAAAGGGAAGAAATTCCAGTTAAAACTAAGAATTCCAGTGACAAACGAAATTTCCGATCTCCTCATTAGGAACTTTGTAAAGTTCAAAAGGTCCAAAGGGTTAAAAGTTCAAAATTGAACCCCTTGAACTCTTTGAACCCTTTCAACTATTGAACTATTTTTACTTGTTGCCCTTAGCGTGATCTGCCAGGAATTGTGCCAATCCATTATCTGTCAAAGGATGTTTCGCCAATGCCAGAATTGCACTTAAAGGTCCTGTCATCACGTCCGAACCGATTTCCGCACACTGAATGATATGCATCGGGTGACGGATGGAAGCTGCCAAAATTTCGGTTTCAAATCCGTAGTTATCAAAGATGATTCGAATCTGTTGGATCAAATCCATTCCATTCGTGGAAACATCATCCAAACGACCAACGAATGGAGAAATATAGCTGGCACCGGCTTTAGCTGCCAACAATGCTTGTCCCGCACTAAAAATCAAGGTACAGTTCGTTCTGATCCCTTTCGATGAAAAATATTTGATTGCTTTGATTCCTGCCGGAATCATCGGTATTTTTACAACAATATTCTTGTGCAATTCAGCCAAAGTTTCTCCTTCACGGATCATTCCTTCAAAATCAGTTGCAATCACTTCTGCGCTTACGGGTCCGTCTACAATTTTGCAGATTTCCACGTAGTGTTTCAAAATATTGTTTTGACCTGTGATTCCTTCTTTCGCCATTAAAGACGGATTGGTTGTTACGCCGTCAAGGATCCCAAGATCATATGCCTCACGAATGTCGTTCAGGTTTGCAGTATCGATGAAAAATTTCATGTTTATTTTATTTCTTGCAAAAGTAAACCCATTTAGTATGTAATTCCGAATGCGAATTACGAATTACAAATTTTTTATTCACATAATCTCCACCTCCAGCAGAGCTTTTGTTTATCTCCCGCAGATGACGCAGAAGAACGCAGAAAAGTTTTAGTGTGAATAAAAATAGGAGGAGAGTTAACAAAACGGTTTTATCGCAGACAATGCCAAGTCTATTCAAATCACCTTTGCGCTCTTTGCTTCTTTGCGTTTATAAACTTTTACGGATAATCATTCAGAACTTATTCTTACCGCTAAGATGCGGAGGGCGCAGAGTTTTATACATTTTCCTTTGCTTCTTTGCGGTAAAAAGGAAAGGTGAGTATAAGTAAGAGAATGAAGAGAAAGAGTTGATAAATGATTTCGAAAACCCAAAATTTTGGGCAAAAAAAGAGGGGTAAGCTACTCTTATCGCACCGCTACAACCTCATACCTTTGCTACGTTCCCGTCCTGGAGGATTAAGAGGGAGCTGGTCGTAAAAGACTTACCCCGCTGCAAAATTAGTCATTTATTGGAGAACTGCGTTTACAAAAATTATTTTTTTCGAAATATCCTATCAAAGAAGGCTTTAAACATTTCTTTTCCAGTTAAGAACAGGTTCAAAAAAGTTCAAAGAGTTCAAGAGTTCAAGAGTTCAAGAGTTCAACAAAATGAAAGAATATCTAAAATCAATTTTGAACATTTGAACATTTTTTACTCAACCTTCAAAAGCGTTTCATCCAATTCTTCCAATCCATGCTGCGCAATCAGTAATTTCAATTGTCCGATATACTGCGCAGTTTCATGCAGCGATTTAAATAGGAGCGGGGTGAGCCATTCAACATTATCCTGAAGCCCCTGATTGAACTGCAGGAAGACATTCATCCATTGCTTGTAGTTGTCACGTTCCAAAGAATCCCAATACATTTCAGGAAGTACATCGTTCAGATCGGATTCAATTTCACTGTCTAAAATTCCGGCAACGGCAATGTGCTGTGAATTGATCAACTGAGAAACAGCTACTTTGATATCCCAAGGAATATCCTGGTCGTCTTTAGTCAGATGAGTAATCCAACTCAAATTCAACTGATGAATATAGGAAAACCGTTGCTGGAAAAAATCGAGCATTTACAGTTGTTTCAAAGAAGAAATCGTTGCTTTGGGATCCGGGCTGTTGAATACAAAACTACCGGCAACCAAAGCCTGAGCCCCGGCTTCAACCAAGAGTTTGCCTGTTTCGGTATTTACTCCACCGTCCACTTCAATGATCGCTTTGGATCCTGATTTTACAATCAATTCCTTGGTCTGTCTCACTTTTTCAATTGCCTGGTGAATGAATTTCTGCCCACCGAATCCCGGATTTACCGACATGATCAGAACCAAATCCAAATCTGCAATGACATTTTCCAGGACTGAAACAGGTGTGTGTGGATTCAAAGCAACTCCAGCCTTCATTCCAGCCTCATGAATTGCTCCGATTGTCCGATGTAAATGAGTACAAGCTTCGTAATGAACGGTCAAAATATCGACTCCCGCTTTCGCGAAATCAGTGACATATTGATCCGGGTTTACAATCATGATATGACAATCAATGGTCTTTTTTGCCACCTTTTTCAAAGCCGAAATAATCGGAAAACCAAAAGAGATATTGGGAACAAACACTCCGTCCATAACATCCACATGAAACCAATCCGCCTCACTTTGATTAATCAATTCAAAATCGCGTTCCAGGTTTCCAAAATCGCATGATAAAATAGAAGGAGCAATGATAACAGACATACAATAGATTATTTTTACAAAAATAATCTAAATTGAAAATGTAGAATGTAAAATTGAAAAGTTAGATCCGATTCTTATTTCAAATCTCGTCTTATTCATTTTTCATTTTCAATTATCAATTCACCTTCGGATAGATTTTCATCATTTTCAAATATTCCTTATCCCGGTCATAGACATCCGGGAAAAACAACAAACCACCTTTTTCATTAGTGACAACTGTAATATAATCGACCTGCAAAGGAATCGGTTTTCTCAAAGCAATAGAAAAATGTTCCTTCCGGGCGATCAACGTATCCAAAGAATCGCGTGTCATCTTCTGTTTGTCATCGCGTGTAAGAATGAATCGAGCCAATGAATCCGGCATATCGCAACGCATGCATCCATGGGAATATGCGCGGATATCCTTATTGAAAAATCCTTTGGAAGGCGTATCGTGAATATAAACTCCGTATTTATTGTTGAACTCAAACTTCACCAAGCCCAATGCATTATCGCTGCCAGGTTCCTGTCTGACCCTGAACGGGAAATTCTTTTCCTTGTAGCGTTTCCAGTTGATTGTAGTCGGATCTACTTCCGTTTCACCACGATACACTTTGTAATGATTTTTTGCCGCGTAGTTTGAATTACGTTGAATTGCAGGTAAAAACTCCTTACTTGCAATGGTTTGTGGTTGAGTCCAGTAGGGCAGTGAAATGATCGCACGCAAACTGGAACTCAATTGAGGTGTCTGATTTTCGGGTTTCCCAACAACAATCCGGTGTTCGGAAAGCAAACTGTCATTATAAAAAAGGCGCAACTTGTATTCCGGAATATTCACCCACAGATAACGCTCCGGGAAAGGGGCACGCCATCTCCAGCGTTCCATGGACAAAATTGCCCGGTGACATTTGTAGCGCACCGATTCATCCAATGCTTTCCGGGTATAGATTCCAATCACCCCATCCGGTTTTAGCCCATTATCTTCCTGGAAATGACCCATTGCATCCCAAAAAGATTCTTCATCCGTTTTCTTCGAATCTAAATATCCTTTGTCGATCAAGGATTCTTCTGCCAATTCTATGCATCGGATGGAATCTTCCACTAAAGCCGGGACTTCAAAGTGAATAGTCGAAAGCTGTTTTTTTGATGCATAATTAAACAATGCCTTGGCAAGAACCCGATATTCCGGTCGTGAAGGTCCCATTTTCGAAAGCCAAACTCCCCAATTTTTAACCGTGTCCATTTGTTTCACCGATTGGGTCAATGACTTTACATCAATAGACGTAATCGGTCTGTAAGCTTTTACAGCTGTATCCAGGAAGCCCACTTTCAGATCTTGTTGCAGCTGAGCCAAGCGCGCTGTAAGCAGGAACTCCTGTACAATGGAGGTTTTACACAACGAATCCGTTTTAAACTTGAAAAGCCGGTTATCAGGAAGCCCCAATGCACATGGAAAATCCAATAATTCCTTCCATTTATCACCTTTTTTGATCAACATGGAATCATTTGCCCAAACCGGTTTAAAATCACGTGATTTATAAAAAGCATAGACTGAATCCTTGATTGATTCCGGGAATTCCAATTTTGTTAATAAATCAGCATCTATCGCTAAAGCAATCCGCTTTTTCAAAGAGACTTTCCGGTCAAAAATGGGATCTTGATTATCAATTTCGGAAGAACATCTGATTAGTATGAATGTAAGGGCAAGTGCGAATAATTGTAATAGAAGCCGGCTAAATTTCATAAAAGGATCAAAAATAATGAGCAATTTTACTGCAAGATACTTATTCCTCAAATATGGAACCTCAAATTTATTCAACATACATCTTGCTCGGAACAATGGCAGTCATGTCTTTTACCGGTTTCAACAACCGTGATTTCATGGAAAAATACCTGTTCAGTCCTTACCTGGTGAAGCATGAAAGGGAATATTACCGATTTGTCACTCACGCTTTTCTGCATGGAGACTTCAGTCACTTGCTTTTTAACGGGGTCACACTTTTCTTCTTCGGAAAACCTTTCGAAGAATATTTGTTTGATTTTTACGGGCCATTGCCCGGTGAAATCATCTTCTGGATTTTTGTTCTGATGGCTATGTTTGCTTCCACTTCTATCTCTTTCATCCGGTACAAAGACAATCCGAACTACAGATCATTAGGGCTTTCAGGCGTTACTTCCGCCATTTTGTTTGCGATGATCCTATTAATCCCCAACATGCAGATCGGGCTACTATTGTTTCCTTTTCCCCTGAAAGGGTGGATGTTCGGATTAATTTACCTTGCCTTCGAAATCTATGCCGATAGAAACCGAAAGACAAATATTGCACATGATGCACACATATCCGGTGCACTTTTCGGGGTTGTTTTCATTTTAATTACTAATATTGAAGGTGTGATTAAGGCATTTCAAAACCTACTTTAAATGAGCGATCAAGAATTATTCGTAAATAACAATGGTAAAATACTGAGTAACACGGGATATTCCATTACTGCTGGAAACAGAGGTTACACCTACGGAGATGGACTTTTTGAAAGTATTCGTGTAATGAATGGGAAGGTATTAAACCTGGCCCATCATTTTTCGCGTTTATCCGAAGCGGCAAAAGTTTTGAAAATGCGTTTTCCTGCTTTTTACACTACTGAATTCTTCCAACAACAAATTGACGAATTGATCCAAGCATCCAAGATTACGGAAGGTGGCAGAATCAGACTCTCAATTGATCGTTTAGGAGGAGGGACCTATCTTCCTGATACAAATGAAGTTAGCTACTTCATTGAA
Source organism: uncultured Fluviicola sp. (assembly GCF_946478805.1). The sequence continues at coordinate 92,929 of NZ_CAMLDC010000017.1, forward strand.
ATTTACCCGATTGAAAATAATCTATTCAGTCTGAATGCAAAAGGATTGGAAGTGGATCTTTACCAAGAGATTCGAAAAACCAAAAATATCCTTTCAAATTACAAGACCAAAAACGGGCTTCTCTATGTCCTGGCTGCCATTTCTGCTAAAGAAAAAGGATTGGACGATATGCTGATCACGAATGACAACGGCCAGATCCTTGAAAGTTCACACAGCAACATCTTTGTTGTCAGTAACGGAGTTCTTTATACACCAAGTCTTTCAGACGGTTGCTTGGCCGGAACCATGCGCATGCAGGTGATCAACCTGGCATTGAAAAACGGATTAAAAGTATACGAATGCCCGATCCTGCCATCCAATTTGCTGGTCGCAGACGAAGTGTTCCTGACGAATGCCGTGCGTGGAATCACCTGGATCGGTGGCTACCGTACGAAGCGTTATTTCAATACGACAGCGCGTAAAATTGTTGCTTTCCTGAATGAAGAATGGGACGTTTGATTCCCGCATATTTCAATTGGAGCGGAGGTAAAGACAGTACATTAGCTCTTTACAGATTTCTTCAAAATCCAACTTTCGATATTCGTTATCTGCTCACGACTCTCAACAAAGAGGCTGATCGGATTTCCATGCATGGAGTTCGCCGAGAATTGTTACTTGCCCAAGCCGAATCGCTCGGAATCCCTGCAAAAGCTGTTGAATTACCGAGTAGTTCCGATATGCAGGCTTACGAAACTGTGATGAATACGGCTATCCAGGAACTGAAAGCGGAAGAAATTCGGGATTGTGTTTTCGGAGACATTTTCCTAGAGGATTTAAGAACTTACCGTGAACAAAAACTGGAAGAAGTAAGCATTTCCGCACATTTCCCGCTTTGGAAGGAAGACACATCCAAACTTGTGAACGAATTCATTGATCTGGGATTCAAAACAGTGGTGGTTTGCGTGGATTCATCCAAACTGGGCGAGGAGTTTGTTGGAAGAGTCATCGACAGACAATTTCTTGCGGACCTGCCACAAAATGTAGATCCATGCGGAGAAAACGGGGAATTCCACACCTTTGTGTTCGATGGTCCGATCTTTTCAAAACCGGTTGAATTTCAACTCGGAGAGAAAGTACTGAAAACCTACGAATCAAAAAATCAGGACGGTGAACCTATCAGCTATGGATTCTGGTTCCAGGACCTTATTCCGCTTTAGGCTTCGAACGAGGATTCCTGATCTGTTCCTTCACAATCTGTTTGGTGATTTCTTTCTTTTTTGTCCAGAATAGGGATTTTGGCAATTCATCTCCCAATAGATAGCCATACGGTTCGAGGTTTGGAACTGCATCAAAAACAACTTTCAGGATTGCTGTAATCGGAATAGCCAGGAACATCCCGGGAACTCCGGCCAGCGTACCTCCGATGATCACACACAAAATAGAAGCAAGGGCATTGATGCGCACTTTGGAACCCACAACCCGAGGCAGGATCACATTGTTATCTATCAGTTGCACCGCACCGATGACTGCCAAAACTCCTAAAACCGATTGTTCCAGGTTCGGATTATTGGAGAGTGAAATCAGGCAACTTAAGAAATTGGCAACGAGAATCCCGACATAGGGAATCAGATTCAGCAAAGAAACCAGAAGCCCCAGGAACAAAGCGTATTTCACACCGATCAACCACAGGCCTAGGGTCGTTAAAGCCGCTACGATAGCGATTTCAAGTAACAAACCTAAAATATACATACGGATAATGACCTTGATGTCATTCACTACGATCTGCATTCTTTCAGCGCTTTTCGAAGGAACCAGCTTCATCAGGAATCCCAAAAGGAGTTCACGATAAAACAAAAACAGGAACAGGTAAAGCGGAACCAGGATAAAGTTCATCAATGCGCCGGTAATGGTTCCGAAACTTTCCATGGAAACCAATTTCCCGCCCTTCATGAAATTCTCCTTCACGATCTTCTCCTGCTGGAAATTTGTCACTCCGAAGATCTTATTGATCCAGTTGCCCAAATCGTGAATGACCTTCATCATATTCTTCTCCAGGGTGGGAAGGTCACTGAAAAAATCTTTCAATTGAAGCCCCAATAAAAACATGATGCCCGCAAAAATGACGACGGCAATCGCCACGGTAATAATGACGGAAAGTATTTTCGGGAAATGCCATTTTTTTTGCAAAAATGAATCGATCGGCCTGATCAGCACTCCAAAAATAAAAGCCAAAACAACCGGGAACAAAATACCGCTGCCAAGATAGACAATAGCAGTCACCACCACCAGGAGGAGAATTGTGAAAATACGTTTTTGATAATTTACATGTGAATTTTCCATAAAACTGACCTTGGCTTTCTTAAATATAAGAAGATAATCGGGCTTTATCTGTTAATAAAAATGAAAGCACGAAAAAAGGGAGCCTGTTTTACCAATACTCCCTTAGCAATTCTAACTCAGAAATTTAGTTTGATGTCGCTGTAATCTCGGGACGAAAGTAGCCTATTTTCCAAGACTACCCAAATATCGGAGCAACTTATTGAAAATTACTTATTTCAGGAGAAGATGCATGGAAATTTCATCGTGATAGCGGCCATTCTGCTTGAAAAAATTCGGAATCCGACCATGCTCAACAAATCCCATTTTCCGGTATAAGGCCAAGCCAGCTTCATTTTCAGCGTACACCTGAAGGAACAAGATTTCCAATTCGGACTCATTCTTAGCCCAATCTATTGCAGCGTTCAGAATTGCCGTTCCCAGTCCACAGGATTGCCACTCCTTGTGCATTCCCATTCCAAAAACGGCCGTGTGGCGCATGATTTTGCGCTGATTTCCATCCACGTTAATATTCCCGACAAATTTGCCTTCGAATTCTGCCACCAGGAACAGTGAATTCGATCGTTCAATGTAGTTTGATAAAACTTGTTCTTCTTCAGCCAATGTCGGGTTGAATTCTCCTTCACTTAAAGGAACAAATTCTTCGTCATAGACAAAACCATGAACAAATTCGATCACTTTGGGTGCATCCGAAACTTCCACATGACGAAGAAGAACGGTTCGTCCGTCTTTCAATACAACTGTTTTTGGGGAGAACTTCATTTTAATTGAGAAGTAAAAATTTAAAATTGAAAAGTAAGCATAATGTCGAATTATCCGATTATGAATTGTTGATTTTCCCGACAAAGAGTACAGAAGTGTGCAGAGCCTGATTTCGGGTTATTTTGTGATTCAATTATTTCTACAATTGATAAAACAGGATTTCCGGACTACGGGATAGTAAAACCAGGTGTTACAAATATAACATTTTAATACTCTATCTATGCTCTATCCATACTCTACCCATGCTCTATGCATGCTTGATCTTCCTGATTCACTTTTTTAATGTATCCCTATTAATTTGTCAAGACGCCCTTTCTCAAAAGTGTGTAATTCCAGGTTATTAAGTTTTCCCGCAGAGGACCGCGGAGGACGCAGAAAATATATATATATTTAGAGTAATTAAAATCAACTATCGTGAAAATGTATTGATGTATTTGTTCTTTTGGAATCGAAACTTGCATCAAGCCTTAACAAAAAGCTTTTCACTTTTCACTTTTCACTTTTCACTTTTCACTTTATAACTCTTGATCAGGTATTCACCTAAGAAATAGGCACCAAAAGCTGTTGAGACATGCCATAACCAGTGTGTTCCCCAGGGCATCCGGTCAATGACTGTTTTCTCATCCAGGAAACGGAAAAGAAGGGCGAGTACAAAAAACGCAATTGCAACGAACAATCCGGTTGCATGTTGGAATTTGGTTTGTCGCAGGAAGAGGTAACAGGGAAGGAGAAGCATCCATCCTCTGAAAAAATACCCGGCTGAAATGCGATCCTGGCCACTTAGGAAAAAGGTTGCTAAAAAAGTCAGTCCAAAGAAAATCAACAAGACCCAAATAATCTGGATGTTTTTTGGGAGAACTTTCAGCCACATCCAGATACTGATTCCAATGACCAAAATTACAATTGGAACGGCATCCATGAGTAAGAGCAGGGTAGAAGAGCGGAAAGCATGAAAAAACGTACTTCCGAATCCGCCCAGAACCAATAGCGGACAACAGAACCAAACAATGAAGGTGTATTCGGAATAGCGTCCGCGAAGTTGCCACAAAAAAATAAAAACGGGAATTAAAAAGGTCAATGAAGACCAGGCGTTCCAAGGCTCGACAATAAATAAGGACAAATCAACGGTTTCCCGGTAAACCGGTCCGTGATCGGGAACTGAAACAACTCCGATTAACGAATAAAGGGACAAATCAGAAGCTGAATATCAATTCAGTTGCTTCACAACCTGTTTTTTGCTTCATCTGAAACGTACCCGTGAAGATCAAGCTATCGCCTTCATCTAAAATCGTATAAGTATGTGTCTTATTTTCTCTTTTGAACATGTTATCCGTGTAAACGAAATTACCTACACCACAACCCGGATCCGAATTGTAATATTTATAGGCATCATTTGTAGAGACTTTAGTTCCATCTACGAACAAGGTTAATTCGTTTATACCGTATGCAGTTAAATCATCTGCAGTGGCTGATTTATACCAGAAAGAGTGATTAATTGCAAACTTTTCTTTCGTGCACGCAAGTACAGAAATGAAACAAACAGATAGGATAAGTAGTTTTCTCATTTTTAGAAAATTTTATGCAAATTAAGCAAAAAGTTCTCAAAATGAACCAATTTATACATCCGAATAAACTTCCAAATGAATAAAACGAAGGATTAAGTGACTGAATGTTCGTCTTTACTGAAACTTTGTTCACTTAAAATCTTAAATTAGTTCTTTAAAACATAGCGACACACTCATTTCATCCGGAACGATCAAATTGTGTTAAAACAGACTTTGACCTATCTTTTATCGTGAAAAACAATTCCAAGATCCTCACACTAATCTGCTTCGGAGTCATCATTCTTTCGATGTTCCTGCCATTTTATGAAGGTCCGAGAGTAGAGGGAATTATTCCGAAAGACAGTTTTGTTATTGTTACGATTTATGAATCGCCTGATTTTGGACTGACATTTTGGGTTTTCAATGGTTTCGGCTCCTTGTTTGCACTCACCAATAGCTTACTGGCACTTGTTTTAGTCTTGTCTCGTTTCTTTTTCCCGAAATCATTGGTTACAGCCATTTTAGTGAGCTGTGTGTTTATTATTTCCATTGGATTGCTCATATATGGAACATCCGATGTACACGGCGCTCCGCTGCCCGACGAAATGCTAAGCGGTTTTTACCTGATGCTCGTCTGCCAGGTCATCCTGATTGCACAATCCTTTACAAAAGCGATTACAGAACCCGCAAAAGACCGCAGGATCGATTCGGATATCCTCGATTTTTAGCTTTCTTATCTTCCCCTCAAAACTCCCATTACCGCCAGGAACATTTCCGGATCCTTAATAGCGATATTGTAGGCTTTCTTTCGATCGTGAAATACCTCAAATGCAGTGGAAACAACTTCTGTGCTTCCGGATTCATAGTATTTCACATTGTAACCGAAGTAACCTCCCATTTCCCCGGATGCAGGTAAATCCGTATCATAGCGCATCTCATCCCTGGAAATCACATACGGAATCGTAAATGGAAAAATACGTTTCAAATCCTTACCCTGAGACCTGTCCCTCATCAATTGTTGCAGCCTGATCCAGTACGGAGCTTCCGAATTATTTTCAAGATGATGTCCGAATTCATGTATGATCATTCCCTTACTGCTTGAATACTTTCCTAAATGGATCACTCCGCTGTTCTGATATGGCCTGGTAATCCATCCATCCACTTGCACATATACTTCACCCGCATGATTCAATACGGCCGGTGAAACAATCCCGCGAATCTCAGTCCATGCATCCCGCACTTTCGGGCGGATCCAGGTATCTTCTTCATCGAAATCATTTCCATCAGCATCCAGGATTCCATCGTTCAGGCTTCGGCCATCCCATATGTTATCATCGTCTTCCTGCTCCACCAAAGGAAGCTGGTAAATAAAATTGAGAAGCTTCGGTTTCAGGTAGTTTTCCAAAATCCGCGAGGCGAGATCGAGGCTGACATCCGGACTATTCATCGTTTCCCGGATTGCAGTTGCCAATCTGAAGTATATTTCTTCCTGGGACTCCGATTGAAATGCTTCCCGTAGGACCTGGTTTGCGATACTGGTTCCAATATCCAGGTCGGTCTGCTCCGGACCAAAAAATCCCGCTTTCGGAGTTTGGTACTGGACATCTTCATCTCCGTCAAAACCAAAATCGAAATTCTGGTCCCGGTGAACCAACTGAGCCAGGTACTCTTCTGCTTTCGCCCGGTTCCGTGACTTCAGGTAGAAATATTTTACCGTATCATTTACATTGTTCCTGTCCCTGGTCATTTTAGCGAACCCCTGTTTGAAATAACTGGCCTCATAGGTTTCGCTATTGTTTCCGGATTGTTGTGCTTGTCTGACCGCTTTTTGTACCAAAGCTATTGCATTCGGAATCGCAGCAATCTGGTTCCGGGTGAACCCGGGAATCTGTTGCACATGGAGATCATAATCGCGTGCCTGCCGATAAATATTCAGTGACACCGCATTCGGGTCAACGTTCCGCTCTATCTCGGCTTTAGTTTCCTGTCCATGTGGTGTGTTCTTACTCGCACGGTCATCCAATATTTCCGACAAAGGTTTCGGTTGTTGAAACTGGATCGGATTTGCGATTTCTGAATTCGAGGCTAATTCCTGTATTTTTTTGAGTTGGGCAGTTTCCGGCCGATTGTCGCTGAACGAAGCCTGTGACTCATTCCTTTTCTTCCGGGAGCGAGAACCGGTATTTGTCGTCGATTTACCTTTGTTACCGCGTGCCTGATTCACATACGAGTGCATAGCTTAATGGATTTGTGCATATTAAATATAGGGAATTTTTAATTCTACAAATTCAGTTTTTTCCACAAAAAAAGACGATCCGTTTTCTCAGACCGCCTTTTAGCAACTTAGTGGAAAATCCCTTACACCGGGCAAATCGTTGTTCCGGAGCAAGTCCCCTGCATATAGCGATATCCGCAGCTCGCATGATGTGCATCCCCGATAGCTGACAAGTCAAAAAACAGAATTTTCTCTACGATTTCTCCCATTCTCAAAGGAAGCAATAGATCTGCTTCAATGGTGTTATATGGTTTTGCTACCGCTGAAGAATCAATATACATCAAACTTCCTACCGGCTGGTAATCATATGCTTTCATTTCATTCAACTTAGTCACAAAGGAAACGGGCAGATCCGGAATGGCTTCCAAAAGAGTAATGAATTCACTATCAGGAGGTAAAAGCGGTACAATATCCAAATAGTTCTCGTAGCGCACATGATTGGGAAAAGTTTCATTGTACACATTCATAAAATCTGTATTTCCACAATTCGGACCGGCAAAAGTGATCGTTTGGGTAATATTCAGCCTGTAAGCATTCTTAAAATACATGGCTGCAATCGGGGCAATTCCACCTCCTTTACTGTGCCCGGTAATGTAGATCGGGAGCGAAGCAGTTGGATCAAGTGCCTGGATAGCATCAACAATTCCACCTCTTAACAAGTTCAAAGCGAAGAGAAATCCTTCATGCACCTCTCCCGGAAGTTCAATATTGCTGGTTGTCGGAGCCATGAAATCCTGCAACCAATCGAAAAAAGAGTCCCAATTCAAAGCGGGAGGAAGAGTTCCCCGGAAAGCCACGATAATTCCGTTTGCTGTTTGTCCCACAAGTGCAGCTTCTATTTGGTCTGCAGTCACGATATACGGATCTCCGATAAAACCGACAGCATCGTATTGATTTTGAAAGGGAGAATCGGAACCTAGCGGGTTGTACTGCCCACTTGGATCTGTAGGACTGATTGCGTAAGCTGAGGCAGATGCACACAGCAACTGACATGGTAATGAAATGTTACTCATAATGAATAGTGTTGGTTTAAATTATTTATCTTACAAAAATAAAAGCAAAACTGAAACAGAAGCAGTTAGGAACCCAATTTCGATCATCTATTTTCAATCGGTCCGTGTAATTTTGGTAAGTTCCTGTTCTATTCTTAATTTCAACCTGAACAAACACAGTACTATTTCGGAGACGATCATGATATTTGAAAAAGAGTTTAAGGATGCTTTGGTCAATTTGCCTGTAAAGGAAAAGGATAAATTGCTTTTGAGGTTATTGAAGAAAGATGTCCCGTTAGCAGACCAGCTTTATTTTGAATTAGTCAGTACACAAACGGTGGAAGGCCGCCGGGCTGAATTGGAGGTGATGGTTTCAAAACGCGTAGCAAGCATGAGCAAACACCGCTTCTCGAATCACGATCTCCTGTCCGATATGCGCTCCTTGAGCGGAGAGATCACTAAACAGGTGAAGATCACTAAGGACAAATTCGGAGAAATCAGCCTCAATCTGTTAATGCTCAACGAAATAATCCATGCAAACAACCAGACAATTGCGAATTATTCAAGAATAAAAGGACATAAATTCAGTTTGTATGTCCTTGCCCGTGTTTTCAAAATACTGATCCTGATTCAAGCCATGCATGAAGATTACCTGGCAGATTTCAGGTCAGACATGGAACGATTGGGAGAACTGATCCAGGCAAACCGGCTGTTGAATCAAGCTGCGATTCACTATGGTGTGGATTTAGACTGGCTGCTTTCCGGAGAAATTCCGGAAGACATCAAACAACGCCAAGCTACTTTGAAGAAGCCCTAAACCCAGCGGGGAAGAGGCTTTCACATTCTTTAACAATTAAAAAAAATAGCTTGCTGTAACATATCAGGGATGAGTTGGTCTTACGGGAAACCAATAACAATTTTAGATATGAAAGCAACAATCCTATTTATCGCACTATTTTTAACTACTACCGGTTCATTCGTTTTCGCAGGAAACGGTGACAATTTATTGGATCGCATCATGCACCGCAAAATTTCCTATCCGGAGTCACTTCGTGCAAAAGGAATCGAAACTACGGTTTACGTAAAAGTGCGTGTGATTTCAGAAAGTCAAATAGAAATAATAGAAATAGCTTCAGCATCTGATGAGATGAAAGCCGCAATCGAAAAACAAGTGCAACAAATCAAGATCAGAGTACCCCAAAATTTGATCGGAAACACCTTCAATTACACATTCAAATTTCAGGTACAGAAATAGTCGACTATATTCGAATTTACTGAAAGATGAGGAAATGAAACGGCTAAAAATGGCCGTTTTTTTTGTTTATATAGTCTCTGGTGATTTTAACCGCAAAAGACGCGAAGAGCACGAAGGCTTTTTATTTCCTAAGTGGTGTACACATTTTAACCACAAAGGACGCGAAG